>DASXZG010000107.1:0-47944 GCA_036502045.1 Caulobacteraceae bacterium
TCCCCTCGTGGCCGTGGCCGAGGATGAGGCGGGTGGAGGCGATGTTCAGCCCGAGGCGGAATAGCGTCGCCATCAAGAGGACGGTCGGGAAGGCGGTGAACTCGAGCGGCTTCTTGATCAGCAGCGAGGTCATCAGGATGAGGACCGCGCTGGTGATCGAGATCGCCAGCAGCATGTCCAGCATGAAGGCCGGGATCGGCAGGATCAGGAGGACGATGATCCCGACGATGCCGATGGCGAGCGCCACTTCGCCTCTGGCCACCCAGCCCCAGACCTCGCGGGCGTTCGGCGGCCGGCCGAGCGCCGATGGCAGCGACAGATCAGCCACGATGCGATCCGGGCCTGAAGGTCGCGGCGACCAGGCGGCCGACGTCGGCGATGGCCGCGTCGCGCGCCTCCGGCTTCGCACCGTCGGTCTGCGTCAGGTAGCAGGCGATCGCGATCGGACCCTGCGGGGTCCAGACGACGGCGATGTCGTTGGCGGTCCCGTGCTCGCCGGTGCCGGTCTTGTCGGCGACCGCCCAGTCCTTCGGCAGGCCGGCGCGCAGGCGGGTGAGCCCGGTCTGGCAGGCCAGCATCCAGGTCTTCAGCAGGTTCGAGGTGATCGGGACCAGCATGCCGCCCAGCAGCACGGCGCGCAGGTCGGCGGCCATGGCGGCGGGCGTCGTGGTGTCGCGCGGATCGCCCGGGATGGCGGTGTTGAGCGACAGCTCGGTGCGGTCGAGGCGGCTCGTCTTGTCGCCGATGCGGCGCACGAAGCGGGTCCAGCCGGCCGGGCCGCCGATCGAGGCCAGGATGAGGTTGGCGGCGCTGTTGTCGCTGACGGTGATCGCCGCGGCGCAGAGGTCGCCGAACGCCATGCCGCCTTTCTTGACGTGGAGGCGGGTGATCGGCGCGTTGGCGAGCAAATCCGCCTCGCCGTAGCGCACGAAGCGGTCGAGCCGCTCGTCGCCGGAGTCGACATTGGCGAGCGCGGCGGACACCGCCATCGCCTTGAAGGTGCTGCACATCGGGAAGCGCTCGTCGGCGCGATGCGCGAGCTTCGCCCCGTTGCGCACGTCCAGGGCAAAGACGCCCAGCCGTCCGCCGACCCGCGCCTCGATGGCGGCGAGCTCGTCGGCGGCCAGCGCCGGCCCCGCGCAGAGGCTGGCGGCGGCGCCGGCGATCAGGCCGCGACGGGTGGAAGGCGCGATCATGGGCTCTTAAGCGGCGCTGGCGGCCGCGCCCTGTTGCGGCGGCGGCACCGAGACGCCGGCGGCGGTGTATTCGTTCAGCTTGTTCCTCAGCGTCCGGATCGAGATGCCGAGGATGTTGGCGGCATGGGTGCGGTTGCCGAGGCAGTGGCCGAGCGTGTCGATGATCAGCTGCTGCTCGACGGCGGCCACGGTCTGGCCGACGAAGGCGCGGCTGGCGGCCTCGGCGGCGACGGAAGCCGCGCGCGCCGTCTCGGCCCCCGGCGTAGGCATCGGCGCGCCGTCCGGCAGGCGGATCGCGTACTCCTCGACCTCCGGTCCGCTCGCCAGCAGCACCGCGCGGTGCATGGCGTTCTCCAGCTCGCGCACGTTGCCGGGCCAGCGGTGGGCGACCAGCCGGCGGCGCGCCTCGGCGGAGATCGGCCGCTCGGCGATGCCGTTGGCGGCTGCGTACTTCTTCGAGAAGTGCTCGGCGAGCGCCACGATGTCGCCCGGCCGCTCACGCAGCGGCGGCAGCTTCAGGTTCACGACGTTGAGCCGGTAGAGCAGGTCCTCGCGGAAGAGGTTGTCGCGCACCGCCTGGCCGAGGTCGCGGTTGGAGGTGGCGATGACGCGGATGTCGACCTTCACCGGCTTGCCGCCGCCGACCCGGTCGATCTCGCGCTCCTGCAGGGCGCGCAGCAGCTTGGCCTGCAACCGGCCGTCCATCTCGGAGATTTCGTCCAGCAGCAGGGTGCCGCCGCTGGCTTCCTCGAACTTGCCGATGCGCCGCGCCACCGCGCCGGTGAAAGCGCCCTTCTCGTGGCCGAAGAGTTCGCTCTCCAGCAGGTTTTCCGGGATGGCGGCGCAGTTGACGGAGACGAACGGGCGCTGCGAGCGGCGCGACTTGGCGTGCAGGTGATGAGCCATCACCTCCTTGCCGACGCCGCTCTCGCCGGTGATCAGGATCGAGGCTTCCGACGGCGCCACCTGGTCGGCCAGCGCGATCACGGTCTGCATGGCCGGGTCGCGGGCGATCATCGGCCGCTCGTCGTCGCTGACCGCGGCCAGCACGGCGGCGATCAGCTCGGCGTCCGGCGGCAGCGGGATGAATTCCTTGGCGCCGGCGCGGATGGCGTCAGCGGCGCGCTGCGGGTCTGCCCCGACGCCACATGCCACCACCGGCACGAAGATGCGCTCGGCGTCGTTGGCCGCGATCAGCGCCGCGATATCGAGGTCGTAGTCGACCATCATCAGGTCGGCGCCTTGCCCAGCGCGCAGCGCATAGGTCGCCGCCTCGCAGGTTTCCACGTGCGCTACCTTGGCGCCCGCCGACATCGCCAGCTTCACCGCGCTGGCGAGTTGTCCGCTCAGACGTCCGACGACCAGCAACCGCATGCCCGTTCTCCCTTACTCAGCTCCGCGCAGGCTTACGCCGCGGAGTCCCCGTCCTTGATGATTTCCGTCATGGTCACGCCCAGGCGGTCTTCGACGATGACCACCTCTCCCCGCGCGACCAGGCGGTTGTTCACGTAGATATCGATGGCCTCGCCGACCTTGCGGTCGAGCTCCAGCACGCTGCCCTGGCTGAGCTGCAGCAGCTGCGCGACCGACAGGTGCGCGCGGCCCAGCACGGCCGAGATGTTGACCGGCACGTCGAACACCGGCGCCAGGTCGGTGGCGGTCTTCTCTTCGCCCTCGGACATTGGCGCGGCGACGATGGCGTTGGCGTCGAACTCGTCGAGTTTCAGGGTCTCGTCAGCCATGTCAGGCCTCCGTGGAAGGGTTGAGCGCCAGGGCTTCGGCGTGCAGGCCCTCGGCGGCCAGCGCGCTCTTCAGCGCCTCGGCGACGCGGGCGGCCGCCCCGTCCGGATCGAACGCGGCCGAGCCGTCGCCCCAATCGAGGATGAAGCCGGCTCTGGGGATCAGCGGGTCGGGGCGGGCGACGATCTGGCCGGCGTAGCCGATCGCCTCGGCGGTCTGCGCCAGCGCCGCGGTCAGCTGCGCCTCCAGCGCCGGATTGCAGCGGAACAGCAGCTTGGGCGTCGCCTCGATCTCGCGGGCCAGCGCCGCAAGGGCTGCCTGCAGCGGCGCCTCGGGGAAGCGCTCACAGGCCGCGTCGGCGATCTGCCGGGCGCAGGCCAGCGCCAGTTCGGCGGCGCTTTCGCGATGCAGGTGCGCGGCTTGCGCCAGGGTCGGCAGGGCGGCCTTGGCGGTCTCGGCCATGTTGCTGAGCGCCTGAGCGGTCTGCGCCTCGATGCGCGCCATCGCGGCGGCCTCGCCCTCGGCGCGGGCCTGCGCCACCAGCCGCTCGACGTCCTCGGCGCTGTGCGAGCGCCGATACGCGCTGCCGCTGGCGCCGGAGCGGCCGCCCTCGAACTCGACGTCGAAGTTGAACTTGCGCGGGGATTGGGCCAGGTCGCTCATCAGTAGATCAGCTCGTCGTCGCCGCCGGCGCCCGCCAGCATGATCTCGCCCTTGGCGGCGAGGTCCTTGGCGACCTGCACCATCGCCATCTGCGCCGCGTCGACGTCGCGCAAACGCACCGGGCCCATGCTCTCCATGTCCTCGCGCATGATCTTGGCGGCGCGCTCCGACATGTTGGAGAAGAACATTTCGCGCAGCGCGTCCGAGGCGCCCTTCAGCGCCAGCCCCAGCTGGTCCTTCTCCACCGCCCGCAGCAGCGTCTGCACGCCGCCTGGGTCGAGCTTGGAGAGGTCTTCGAACACGAACATCAGCGCCCGGATGCGCTCGGCGCTCTCACGGTTGCGCTCTTCCAGCGCGGCGATGAAGCGGCTCTCGGTCTGGCGGTCGAAGCTGTTGAAGATCTCCGCCATCATCTCGTGGGCGTCGCGCTTGGAAGTGCGCGCCAGGTTGGACATGAACTCAGTGCGCAGCGTCTGCTCGATCTTGTCGAGGATCTCGCGCTGCACCGGCTCCATGCGCAGCATGCGCATCACGCACTCGAGGGCGAAGTCTTCCGGCAGAGCGCCCAGCACCCGCGCGGCATGCTCGGATTTGATCTTCGAGAGGATCACCGCGACGGTCTGCGGGTATTCGTTCTTCAGGTAGTTGGCGAGCACGGCCTCGTTCACGTTGCCGAGCTTGTCCCACATGGTCCGACCCGCGGGCCCGCGGATCTCCTCCATCAGGGTGTCGACCTTCTCGCCCGGCATGAACGCGGCCAGCAGCTTCTGGGTCTGCTCGAACGAACCCATGATCGCGCCGGCGCCGGACATGCCGGCGACGAACTCCACCAGCAGCTCCTCCACCACGGAGGACGAGACCGTGCCCAGGCCCGCCATGGCCTGCGAGACTTCCTTGATCTCTTCCTCGTCGAGCGAGCTCCAGATGGTGCCATGCTCCTCGCCGAGCGACAGCAGCACCACCGCCGCCTTCTCGGGGCCGCTCAGCCGCGAGGCGTCGCTGATCGCTTTCTTTCCGGAGCGCGGAGCCAGGCTCATCCTACTTCGCTCCTTTCGGAGCTACGTAGGACAAGTCCTTGCGGCGACTTGTCCGCCGAAGCCTCGGCGTAGGCGGAAGCAGGGTCATGCGGATTCATGCAGCCAGCTGCGCAGGATCGAGACCGATTCCTCCGGATGCTTGTCGACGAACTCGGACACGCGCTTCACCGACGAGGCCTTCACCTGGCCCTCGATGCGGGCGATGTCGATCTTCTGGTCGATGTCGGGGCCGGGCAGGGCCAGCGGCTGCGGCGAGCCGCCTTCGTAGGCGATCTGCCCGCCGCCGTCAGCCGCGACCATCCGCACCTGCTGGCCGCCACCCCCGCCGCCCATCATCGGGATCAGCGCCACGCCGGCCGCGCCGGCGCCTTGCGCCGCGGCCCGCACCATTGGGCGCAGCACGAAGAGGAGGATCATGATCCCAACGATCCCCAGGATCGCCAGCTCCACCACGCGCATGATGTCGTTCTTGTCGAAGCCCATCATCGGGTTGGTGGCGGTGACGCCCTCGACGTCGTCATCGGAAGGGAAGTGAACGTTGACCACCTGCACCTGGTCGCCGCGGTCGGACGAGAAGCCGATCGCCGCCTTCACCAGGTCGTTCAGGTGCTGCATTTCCTCGGGCGAGCGCGCCGACCAGGGGCCGGCCTTGCCACTCTTGTCGGGCGGACCGGTGACACCGTCGACGGCCACCGCCACCGACAGGCGCTTGATGGCGCCGGCTGATTGCTGGGTCTGCGTCGTGGTCTGCGATATCTCGTAGTTGGTGGTGGTCTCGGCGCCGTCGCTCTGCGTGCCGGTCGACGAGCCGTTCGAGGTGGTCTGAGTGCCGCCGGGAATGTTGCTGGAGGCCGTCGCCGCCGTGGCGCCCGCGCCGCCGCCGGCGTCGTTCTCCTTGGACGAGTTCTGCGTGGTCTGCGACGAGCGCACCACCTGGCCGTCGGGGTCGTACTTCTGCTCGGTGGTGTTGACCTGGCTCATGTCGACATCGGCGCTGACTTCGACGCGGGCCTTGCCCGCGCCGACCACGCCCTCGACCAGGCTCTTAACCCGCTCGCGAATCTGGTCCTCGATGGCGCTGCGCTGTTCGTCGGCGGCTTTGGCCCCGTCGTCGTCGCTGTCGGCCGACAGCGTCTTGCCGTGCTGGTCGATCACGCCGACCTTGTCCGGCTTCAGGTTGGGCACAGCGCCGGCAACTAGCGTCTGCACCGCCCGCACCACGTCCTGCGACGGCACCCGCGAGCCCTCGCCGATGGTCACCGCGGCGGAAGCCTGGTCGGTGTTGTCCTGGAACAGTTGCCGCTCTGGCAAAACCAGGTGGACGCGGGCGAAGGTGATGCCGTCCCACGAGCGGATGGTGCGCGCCAGCTCGCCTTCGGTGGCGCGCTTCATGTTGAGCTGCTGGACGAAGTCGGTCTGGCCCAGCGCGTTCTGGGTGTCGAAGATCTCGTATCCGACGCTGTCGGCGGTCGGCAGGCCCTTCTCGGCGAGCATCAAGCGGGCGGTGGCCACCTTGTCGCGCGCCACCATGATGGTCGAACCGTCGCCCTTCACCTCGTACTTGATGCCGCTCTGGTCGAGCGACTGGGTGATCGAACCGGCTTCGCGCAGGTCGAGGTTGGCGTAGAGCAGGCTCATCGGGGGCGTGGCCAGATTCATCGCGATGGTGATGATCAGCGCCGCCGCGCCGCCGCCGACGCCCAGCAGCACGGCCAAGCGGCCGACGCCGAAGCGCTGCATTGCCAAGAAGAATCCGTTCACCCTGCGGCGCCCTGGTCCTGCCCCAAACCTCGCGTGCTCGGCCTTCTAGGCGCCCGTCGCTGGGCAAGATTTACCCAGTGCAAGGTAAACGGGTCGTTTAAGAGTGTGGTGAAGGTGTGAACGGAATGTCGCAGGCGGAAGCCGGTTTCGAGGCCGCCCGGGAGGCGGTTCTTTCGACGCTTCAAGGGTTTGCGGAAAACGAGCCGTCGGTCGAGGCGCTGTGGCTGCAGGGCAGCCTGGCGACTGGTGGGGCCGATCCCTGGTCCGACATCGACGCCTACCTGGCGTTCTCCGATTCGCACTTCGAGGCGGCCTGGGCAAATCGCGCCGGGCTGCTCCAGCGCCTCGGTCCGTCGCTCGCCTGGTCCGACGCCACCACGCCAGGACTGAAGGCGGTGCACGCGCTGATGGACGGCGGCGCCCGGCTTGATCTCTTCTTTGAGGCGGCCTCGCAAGCGCCGGCGCTGGCCCGGCCCGCCGCCAAGGCTTTGGTCGACAAGACCGGGCTGGTGGCGCGGCTAAATCTTGGCTGGTCGGCGCCGACGGCTCAGGTCGCCCGCTCGATCCTCACCATCATCCGCATGACCCGCCAGGGCGCCAGCTGGCCGCTGCGCCTGCTCGGCCGGGGGCAATGGTCGCGGCTGGCGACCGTCGAGCTCGACCTGATCAACGCCCAGGTCGCCCAGCTGATGGCGGTCAGCCACGACCCTTCCAACTTCTACCGCAACCCCAACGCTTTGGCGCCGCTCCTCACCGAAGCCGAACGCGCCGAACTCGACGCGCTCACCACCGATGCGCTGGCGGCGCTGATCGCCCGCGACCAGGTCGCGCTGAAGCCCGTCCACCTACGCATCGGTGACGCCCTGGTGGCTCACGGCAAGGCTGCCTGCGCCACGCTGGGCGTCGACTACCCGATCAGCGACGAGAGCGAAGCGGCGGTGCGAGCCCTGATCGAACGTGCGTGGCCGGGATAGGTCTGATTTTTCAACTATTGGTCAGTGCCCGCCGGAGCGTAGCGGAGGGCCGGGATCTGCTCAGCGCCGCGAGCAGTCGCCCCGACGAGTCTGATCCGAGGGCAGAATACGAAGCGGCCGCGCCCTATGGGGGAGGGCGCGGCCGCGAGTGTCGCCAATTCCTTGGGGGAGGGATTTAGCGATACTGCTGCAGGCGGGTGGTCCGCAGGCCGGCCATCCCGTGCCGATCGATCGACTGCTGCCAGGCGAGGAATTCCTCGTTGGTCAGCGAATAACGCTCACAGGCTTCATCCAGGGAAAGCAGGCCGCCGCGCACCGCCGCCACCACTTCCGCCTTGCGCCGGATCACCCAGCGCATGGTGTTGGGGGGCGGCAGATCGGCAAGCGTCAACGGCGCGCCGGTCGGACCGATCACGTACTTCTCACCCCGGCTGTTCGTGCGCTGCTGTTGCAACATGGCTTTACGCCCTTCTCACCATCACCGTAGGCGACGGACCATAGAGCGCGGGAAATAACGTCGGCTTAATCGCAAGGGTTAATGGCACTGCAACCATTGCGCGGCCTCGCATCCCTAGATGCAGAAGTGATTTGTACACCTTCGTTAACTGGTCTTGAATCACGAGCTTTACTGAATGATGTTCAGAAGGTCCTGCATCATCTGGTTGGCGGTCGTGATGATCTTGGACGAAGCCGAGTACGCGCTCTGACTGGTGATCAGATCGGTGAGCTGACTTGAGAGGTCCACAGTCGAACTTTCCAGCGTCGAAGGGTCGATCGACCCGGCGCCGCCCTGGCCCGGCTGCTCCAGCGTGAAGTTGCCGCTGCTTTGCGAGACCTGGAACGCATCCCCGTTCACCGGCGTCAGGCCGTCCGGGTTCGAGAAGGTGGCGATGGCGACCTGCGCCAGCGTTTGCGTCACACCGTTGGAGAACACCCCGGTGACGATGCCGCTGGAGTCGATCTGCACGTTGGTCAGGTTGCCGAACGCGGTGCCGTTGGTGGTGATCGACTGCGTGGCGCTGTCGCTGTTCAGCTGGGTCAGGCCGCCGGTCGAGCCGGAGCCGCCCTGCAGGTTGAAGGTGATGTTCTGCGCCGCGACCCCCAACTGCGTGCCCCAGTTCACCTGGCCAGCGCCTGGTGCGCCGGCGTTGGAAGCGCCGATGGCGATCGTCGGCGACGTCGCGTTGAACAGCGTGGTGTTGGTCGGGTCCATTTGGCCCGTGGGGGTGAAGGCGATGATGCCGGTGGCGATCTGGCCGTCGGAGAGGTTCGCGCCATCGGTCACGTCGGAGGCAGGCACCGCCACCAGTTCGGCGTACCACTGGTTGGGCGTGGAGCTTTTCAGCAGGTCGAGCTGCAGCGTGTGCTGGCCGCCCTGGCTGTCGGAGACCGGCACCGGGATCGAGAAGTCGGGCTTCACGCCGGTGGTCGGGTCGGTCTGGTACATGGCCATGCTGTTGGCCGCCGGGTCGTAAGCGCCGGCCGCCGGTGGATTCTGGCCCGCGGCATTGGACGCCGCCGAAATCGCCTGGCTGGCGTCGAGATTGGCGTTGATGCCGACCGTGGTCGTCGGCTCGACCGCGCCGCCCACCTGGCTGACGTTGATCGGCGCCAGGCTCTGCAGGTTCGAGGGGTTGGTAGTGATGTTGCCGTTGGCGTCCGCGGGCCAGCCTTGCAGCGTCAGGCCGGCGGCGTTGACCAGGAAGCCCTGGTCGTTGGTCTGGAACGAGCCGGCGCGGGTGAACAGGGTCGGGTTGGTCGACGACAGCGCGGCGGCGTTGGACGAGGTGACGAAGAAGCCCTGGCCAGAGATGGCGAGATCGAGCGGCGAGCTGGTCTGGATCAGCTGGCCTTGCTGGCCCACCAGCTGGCGGTTGCTGGCGAAGACGCCGCCGGCGTTGTCGGCGCTGGCGCCGGTCGTGGAGGTGACCAGGCTTTGGAAGTCGGTCTCGCTCTGCTTGTACCCCGTGGTGTTCACGTTGGCGATGTTGTTGGAGATGGTCGAAAGCGCCGCCGAGTTGGCGACGAGGCCGGAGACGCCGGCTTGCATTGCGCTGTTGAGGCTCATGGCCTGGTCCTTCTGCTGAACTGAATGGGGCTAGAGGCCGCTCAGCGCGGACGCGAGAGAGCTGTCCGGGCTGGCGGTGATGGAGGTGATGGCGCTTTCGGGCACCTGCTTGCCGTTGATGGTGACGACGGTGGCGCCGCTTGAGTCCTGGCCGATGGCGGTGATGACGCCGTTGATCGGCGTCGAGGTGTTGCCGCTGATCTCGTTGGCGCTGACGGTGTCGCCCATCAGGTTGGCGCCGCCGGCGACGCCGCTCTGCGAACTGACCAGTTGTTGCAGCAGCTGATTGGACAGCAACTGCTGCTCCACCCCGGTCATCGAGGTGATCTGCTGGGTGAACTGGTTGGTGTCGGTCGGGTTGAGCGGGTCCTGGTTCTGCAGCTGCGTGGTCAGCAGCGTCAGGAAGCTCTGGAAGTTGCCCGCGAGCGAGGCCAGGCCGTTGTTGACGCTGAGCTGGTTGGACGAAGGGGAACTCGTCTGCGTCGTCGGCGTGGTCGTGGAGGTCGGTGCGACAGCGGTGTTGGTCATGGTCGCTCCTTTCAGATGGTGATGTCGACGCCGCCGGCGCTGGCGGCGGAAGCGGTGATCGCGGTGGCGTCAGCGGCGACGTCGGGGGTATTTGCGGCCGCGGCCTGGCTGTACGAGGCCTGCGGGCCCTGCCATCCGGCGCCGGCGCCCTGGCCGCCGCCGGATGTGAACGAGAGCCCGTCCTGCGCCACGTTGACGCCGGCCTGCTGCAACGCCTGCTGCAGCTCGGGGGCGCGGGCCTTGGCCTCGGCCGCCGCGCCCGGATTGTCGAACGACAGCACCGCCGAGAGCTGGCCGGTCTGATCGATCTTCAGGCTGACGTCGACGCGGCCGAGGCCTTGCGGCTCCAGGGCGAAGTCGAAGCTGGTGCGCGTCGCGCCCGCCTTGGCTACCACCTGCGCGGCGATCTGAGCAGTGATCTGCGCCCCGTGGGCGGCCGGCAGCGGCGGTGCTGTCGCCGCGGCGGCGCTGGCCGTGGGCGCGGCGCTGGCCGCGACAGCTTGCGCGGCGCCAGCGCCATTGTCGGCGGTTTGGGCGGCGGCCGGTTGGTTCGCCGCGCTATCATCCTGGCTGTGCCCGGCATGCGGCGCGGCGACGGCGACGGCCGCGTCGGCCGAGGCGGTCGCTTTGCCGGCGGTCACAGGCGCCGCCATCGGGTCCGGCGTCGATTGCGCGGTCCTGGACGACTTGGCGCTGTCGCTCGCCGCGGCGGGGCCGAGACTCCGGGACGTGGTTTTGCTCGACGTTGGCGCGGCGGCGGGGGTGGTGGGCGCCGCCGACTGCGGCGCTGGCGTGGCGTTCAGAGTGACGATGCTCGTCCCGGCCGTGGCGGGCGCAGGCGCTGCAAGGGTCGAGACCGTGGCGCTCGCCGTGCCCGCGGCCTGATCGGACGCTGGCGCAGGCGCCGCCGACGACGGATCGGTCGCGGCCGCCTCGTTCGTGGAGGCATCGGCGGGCGCCGTGGAAGCAGCCGAAGCGCTGTTGCTTGAGGCTGTCGTCGCCACGCGCGCGGTGAAGCGGGCCATGCGCGGATCGAGCGCGACCGTGGCGGCGGCAGATGGTGCGGCCGGGGTCGGTTCGGAGGGCGATGGCGCCGACGCTTCGGGCGATAGGGTCTGAATCGTGATGGCCGATGTGCCGACCGCCGCGCTGGCGGGGGTCGCGGCGGCGACAGCGACAGAGGCCGAGCCTGCGGCGGGGGCCTGCACGGTCGCCGTGCCGCTCGCGGACAGCGCCGACGGCGCGGCGGGCGGAATGATGAGCGTCAGTGTGGCGGTTTGAGCGGGCGGTGCTGGCGCGCCGGCTGTCGGCGGCGCCGCGGCTTGAGCGGTCGCGGGCGCCGACGGCGCGGCGGGCGGGATGACGAGCGTCGGCGTGGCGGCTTGAGCGGGCGTTGCTGGTGCGCTGGCTGTCGGCGCCGCCGCGGCCCCGGTGGTCGCGGGCGCCGACAGCGCGGCTGGCGCCGGCGCCGGCTGAGCGTCCGGCGCGGGCGTCGCCGTGAGCCGCGCGGCCGGGACGCTCGCGGTGGCGAATGTGAGCGCCTGGACTGCCGGCGCGGACGGCGTTGCGGGGGCTGGGGTCGCCGCGGACGCGGCCGCCGGCGGCGTCGCAGGGGCGGGGATCGTCGCAGATGCGGTCGCCGGCGACGTCGCGGGGGTCGGAGGGGCTGAATTTGTGGTGGGCGCCGGACCGATGGCGGGTGCGGGACCTGGCGTCGGCGGGCCCAGCGTCGCCAGGAGCGCATTGAGCGCGGCGCTGTCGTTCGGGTCTGGCGCTGGCGCCTCGGCGGGCGTGGCTGATGCGCTCGCCGGTGTGGCTTGTGCGGCGCCTGACCTCGCCGGGTCGGCGACGAGCGCTGAGGTGGCGAGAGATTGGGCGGCGAGGGTCTGGGCGCTGTCGGCGCTGACGATGGCCGGCGTGGGCGCGAAGCCGCTGGCGGCGCTTGCAGCTGTGCCTGTTGGCGCCACGCCGCTCTCCGCTGAGGTGTCCGGCGTCGCCACGGCCGCCGCCGGTGCGCCCACCACCGCCATCAGCGCAGCCAGAGCGGCGCTGAACGCGTCCACGGTCCCGTCCGGCCCAGCCGCGGGCGCAGCGGCGCCATCGCCGCCAAGCGCGGAAGGAATCGTCGACGTGAGCAAGGCTGTTGCAGCCAGCATGGCGCCCTGAAGCGTGAGTTGTGGGGAAAGCGGCGCGTGCTGCGCCAAAGCATTCGGCCCCTTCAAGCAACCCCTGCGCCACATGGTGAACGCGCTGCCAACTCCATGAAACAACACACCTTTTCAAGAACGGGGCCGATGCGGTCCCATCTGCATGCGGCGGATTTTGCCGGGGGCCGATAGGCAAGGTCCGCCGGGTCCGCCGGGTAGCAACGAACCGGGTCCAGGCTTGGCGCCGGTCTTGCGCTCCATCGCTGGCCACACGAGAGGCGCTAAAGACGAAGCCTATGGATTACAACGGCTTATACATTCCACGACGCGCGAATGCGACGCGGGGGCGGCAGTTCTTGCCCGCACACCCGGCGTGGCTTGCCGGGCAGAGCTAGACCATGGCCATCAACAGCGTGATGGCGGCGGCCCTTTCCGGCCTGCAGACTGCCCAGACGGGTCTCACCACCGTCTCCAACAACATCACCAATGTGAACACGCCGGGCTATGCGCGCGAAGTCGTGCAGCAGGCGCCGCTGGTTGCTGGCGGCATCGGCTCGGGCGTCACCGTCATCGACGTCCAGCGCATCACCAACCATTTCCTCGAGCAGGCGAGTCTCAGCGCCTCGTCGTCGGCGGGCTCGGCCAGCATCATCTCCAACCTGCTCGGCCAGGCGCAGTCGGCGTTCGGCGACCCCACCCAGACCAGCAGCTACCTCAACCAGCTGTCGACGGTGTTCAGCGACTTCGCGGCGGCCGCCAACGACCCGGCCTCCAGCCTGCCGCGCAGCCAGGTCATCGACGACCTGACCAGCTTCCTCGACACCACGCAGACCGTGGCGGGCAGCCTCGCCGGTCTCAACACTCAGGCCGACACCCAGATCGGCAGCGACGTCGGCCAGATCAATCAGCTGCTGTCGCAGATCGCCACGCTCAACACGAGCATCACCAGCGCCGTGGCGCAGGGTACGGACGCGTCCGCCTCCCAGGACAGCCAGGGCCAGCTGATCAGCCAGCTGTCGTCTCTGATGCAGGTCAACGTTTCCACCCAGCCGAACGGCTCGGTGGTGGTGCGCTCGTCCGTCGGCCAGCTGCTGGCCGGGCCGGGCGGCTCGGCGACGCTCACCTACACCCCGTCGGTCAGCGGCTTCAGCGGGGTTACGGTGGTCCAGCCGGCCGATCCACAGTCGAGCACACTGGCGGTGGGCAATGGCGAGCTGCAGGGCCTGCTGTCGCTGCGCAACAGCCAGATCCCGGGCATCCAGGCCCAGCTGGCGTCCTATGTGCAGGGCTCGGTCACCGCCATCAACGCGGCCCACAACGCCAACAGCGCCGTGCCGCCGCCGCAGACCCTGACCGGTCGCAACACCGGTCTCGACCTGACCACGGCCATCGGCGACTTCTCTGGCGTGACCAACGTCGCCGTGGTCGATTCCGGCGGCAACCTGCTGCAGCAGGTCTCCATCGACTTCGGCGCCGACACCATGAGCGTCAACGGCAACCCGGCGACGCCGTTCTCGGCCTCCAGCTTCCTCACGGACCTGAACACCGCGCTGGGCGGTCAAGCCACCGCCAGCTTCAGCAACGGCCAGCTCAGCCTCAGCGCCACCGCGTCCGGCACAGGCGTCGCCATTCAGGACGACCCGACCACACCATCGCGCGACGGCGGCCAGGGTTTCAGTCAGTTCTTCGGCCTCAACGACCTGATCACCTCCAACCAGATCACCAATTTCAACACCGGCCTCACCGCCACGGACGACAACGGCTTCACACCCGGCGGGCAGATCACTTTCCAGATCGCCGACGCCAGCGGCACGCCGCAGAACACCGTCACCGTCACCGTGCCGCCCGCCGGCACGATGCAGGACCTGCTGGACGCGCTCAATGCGCCTATCGGCGGGGTGGGGCAGTACGGCCAGTTCAATCTCAACAGCGCCGGCGCGCTCAGCTTCACGCCCAACACGCCGGGCGGCGCGTCGATCGCAGTCACCGCCGACACCACCCAGCGCGGCACCGGCGGGCCGTCGATGACGCAGTTGTTCGGTATCGGCGCGTCGACGCAGGCGCAGGTGGCGACCGCGTTCCAGATCCGCTCCGACATCGCCGCCAACCCGATGAACATGGCGCTGGCGCAGCTCGACCTCAGCGCGGCCGCCAACAACGCGCCAGTGCTGGCCATCGGGGACGGTTCGGGCGCGACAGCGCTGTCGCAAGCCGCCAGCGCCGCCACCAGCTTCGCCGCGGCCGGCAGCCTGCCGGCGCAGTCGACCACGGTGCTGCAATACGCCGCCAACCTTGGCGGCTCGCTGGGTCAGCAGGCGGCGGCGGCCACGTCCGCAAGTTCCGCCGCGCAGGCCGTGCAGACCGAAGCCAACACCCGTCTGCAGTCGGTCGAGGGGGTCAACCTCGACGAGGAGCTGGTCAACATGACCACTTACCAGCAGGCCTACAACGCCTCGGCGCGCCTCATCCAGGCGAGCCAGTCGATGCTCAACACCCTTCTGCAGATGGTTCAGTAATGGATCGCATCGCCACCAACACCGCCTACTCCAACGTCCTCAACAACCTGATGGCGGCCGAACTGGCGCAGACCAGCGCTGGCAACCAGCTGGCGTCCACGGAGAAGGCCGACGATCTTCAGGGCTACGGCGCCGAGTCCGAAACCATCACAGCGCTGCAGGCCACCACCAGCCAGGTGACCGGCTACCTGAACAACAGCCAGACCGTCTCGGCCAAGCTGTCGACGCAGGATTCGGCGCTGAACGAGGTGTCCGGCGCTGCCGGCTCCGCCATCTCCGCCATCACCAATGCGCTGGCGACCAGCAACGGCGACACGCTGATGTCGTCGCTGCAGAACGCCTTCGAGACCGCCATCGAAGGGCTGAACACCACCTACAACGGCGAATACCTGTTCTCTGGCGGCCAGGTGAACACCGCGGCGGTGTCGGCCACCAACCTCACCGACCTCACCACCGCGCCCTCGCTGTCCAGCCTTTTTCACAACGACCAGCGCCAGACCGCCAGCCAGATCGACCAGAACACCTCGCTCAACACCGGCTTTCTGGCGGACGCGGTGGGCACGCCGCTGTTTCAGGCGCTGCAGTCGATCCAGACCTACGTCGACACCAATGGCGCGTTCAGCGGCACCCTGACCACGGCCCAGTCGCAGTTCCTCACCTCGACCATCCAGAACCTCGGCACGGTGCAAACCAACCTCAACAACGTGGTCGGTCAGAACGGGCTGATGCAGAGCGAAGTGACCAACGCCCAGGGCGACCTGACCTCGCGCCAGACCATGCTGCAGGGCCTGCTCAACACCGACACCGGCGCGGACCTCGCCAAGGCGTCGTCCAACCTGCAGCAGGCTCAGCTGGCGATCCAGGCCGCCGGCCAGGTGTTCCAGGCGCTGAACGCGTCGTCGCTGCTCAACCTGCTTCCAGTTTCGAGCACCGGCTAGTCTCGCAAAACCCGTCCGGCGGCGTTACATCGCCGGCGATGGACGCGCTGGCGGACACTCTGGACGACTCCGTCGAGGCGGTGCGCGCGGCCGTGGGCCTGGCGCCTGGCGCCCGCGTGCTCGCCGCCATGTCGGGCGGCGTCGACTCCACCGTCACCGCGGCCCTGCTGAAACGCGCCGGCTACGACGCCGTCGGCGTCACCCTCCAGCTCTACGACCACGGCGCGGCGGTGCAGCGCAAAGGCGCCTGCTGCGCCGGCCAGGACATCCACGACGCCCGCGCCGCGGCCGAGGCCATCGGCATGCCGCACTACGTGCTCGACTACGAGAGCCGTTTCCGCGACGCGGTCATGGAGGACTTCGCCGACGCCTACCTGCGCGGCGAGACGCCGGTGCCGTGCATCCGCTGCAATCAGACGGTCAAGTTCCGCGACCTGGCCGAGGTCGCGCGCGACCTGGGCGCCGACGCGCTGGCCACCGGTCACTACGTGCGGCGCATGGCCGGCGCCGTGGGGCCCGAGCTGCACCGCGCCGTCGATCCCGCCCGCGACCAGAGCTACTTTCTCTTCGCCACGACGCGCGAGCAGCTGGACTTCCTGCGCTTCCCGCTGGGCGGCCTGGAGAAGCCCGTCGTGCGCCGCATCGCCGCTGAGCTCGGTCTCGCCGTCGCCGACAAGCCCGACAGCCAGGACATCTGCTTCGTGCCGCAAGGTCGCTACACCACGGTGGTGGATCGCCTGCGTCCGCAAGGCGCCCTCCCCGGCGACATCGTGCATCTCGACGGCCGCGTGCTCGGCCGTCACGAAGGGGTGACGCGCTACACCGTCGGCCAACGGCGGGGTCTCAACGTCGCCGTCGGCGAGCCGCTGTTCGTCGTCCGCATCGACGCGTCGCGCCGCGAGGTGGTGGTGGGCCCGCGTGAAGCGCTGCTGGCCCGCGGCCTGACCCTCAAGGAGACCAACTGGCTGGGCGCCGGTGCGCTCGCCGCCGCCGCGGCCGCCGGCGCGGCGGTGCTGGCGCGTGTCCGTTCCACGCGCGAACCCACCGCCGGCCGGCTCGCCGACATCGATGGCGCGCCGGGCGTGATCTTCGCCGCGCCAGAAGAAGGCGTCGCGCCCGGCCAGGCCTGCGTCCTCTACGATCCGGCGACGCCCAGCCGCGTGCTGGGCGGCGGCTTCATCGCCGCCTCGGTGGCGGCGTGATCGGCGCTGTGGCGACTTCGCCACGACTGCGTCGGATTGCCGCAATTTCGACGTACTAGCGGTTGCAACAAGCCCTGCATGAGCGCCTTTGCGCCATGTCGCGCCCAACTGGTCGCGATCCCCGTAGTTTGCGAGTGCCCGCCACGTCAGTTCACAGTCTCAATCCCGTAACCGTGCTTTGCATGAAATGGGGCGGCAAGTACGGGGCGGACTACGTCAACCGGCTCTACGCCATGGTCGCGCGGCACCTGCGCCGGCCGTTCCACATGCTGTGCCTGACCGACGACGCGCGCGGCGTTCGCCCGGAGGTCGGGATCGGTCCGTTGCCGGCGCTACCGGCGCTGAATCAGCCCAAGGAGCGCGGTTGGAACAAGCTTGGCGCGTTCTCGCCCGAAGTCGCCGAGCTGATGACCGAAACGGTGCTGTTCCTCGACCTCGACGTGGTGATCACCGGTCCGCTCGATCCGCTGTTCGAACATGCGGGGGCCTTTCCAATGATCCGCGACTGGTACCATCCGGCTAGCGTGATCGGGAACTCCTCGGTGTTCCGCTTCCGCCCGGCCGACCATCCGACCCTGTTCGCCGACTTCTGCGCCGGCGCGGACAGCTTCGTGCGCGAGCACCGCAACGAGCAGGAGTTTCTCACCCGCTACATGCAGCTGAAGGGCGCGCTCGCCTGGTGGCCGGCTGACTGGTGTCAGAGCTACCGTGTCGGCTGCCTGCCGCTGTGGCCGATGCGCGCCTGGGCGACGCCAAAGCTGCCTGAGACGGCGCGCGTGGTGGTGTTCCACGGCGACCCCAAGCCGCACGAGGCGATCGAGGGGCGGTCCGGGGTGTTCAAGACCTGGCGGCCGGCGCCCTGGGTCGCCGAGCATTGGGCCGCCGTCTGAGGTCTTAGTCTGGCGGCACCAGCCGCATTCGCGGCGGCGGCGGGCGCTCGGTGCGCACGATGGCCGGATTGGCGGCCAGCACCCGGCGCGGCAGCTTGCGGCGGCGCTTGGTCCACAGCGCCTGCGCCTCTTCCAGATGCGGCGGCGCGGGGCGGCGCAGGTCGCGGCTGCCTGAGAAACGCACGCCAACCTCGTCGCCGGCGCGCCAGCGCACATCGGCGTCGAACGCCTGGCCGCTCGACCAGACCACCACGATCAGGCTCTGGCCCTCTGGCGGCTTGGCGTCGAAGCGCAGGCGGGCGCCCAGTTTGCTGAAGTCGGCGATCACGCAGTCGACGGCGCCAGGGAAGGCCTTCCCACGCAACGAGGTGGGAATGCGCGCGGTGGCGCGGCGTTCACTGGGGGCGCGAGCGGCGGCGGGGGCCATCCGCCAAAGCTAGGCGCCAATCGTTAATGCACGCCAAACCTGTAAGGCGAGAATGCGGCGAAACCGGTCGCCAGCCCGCTCAATCCGGCGGCAGCGCCAGCGCGTCGGCCACCGTGAGGTTCGAGCGCCGCTGCATGGTCAGCTCGCGGCCGTGCGGAACCTCGCCGCAAGCGGCGCAGACCACTCTCGGGTGAAATTCCGCCCCGCAGCTGTGCATCGTCGCCAGCGGCCGATTGGCGGCGCCGTAGACGTGGCGGTCGCCCCATTCCTTCAGCACCTGAAGCACCGGCCGCAGGTCGCGCCCTTTGGCGGTGAGCACATAGTCCTTGCGCGGCGGATGCTCGCTGTAGAGTCGGGTCTCCAGCACGCCGTGGTCCACCAGGCTCTTCAGCCGCGCCGCCAGCACATTGCGGGCGACGCCCAGCCGCGCCTGCCACTCGTCGAAGCGACGCACGCCCAGGAAGGCGTCGCGCAGGATGAGCATGGTCCAGGGGTCGCCGATCACCGAGATCGCGGCGGCGACCGCGCAGGACTCTTTCGAGTAGTCCGCCGTGCGTCCCATGCGGCGACGTTGGGAGGAAATGTCAGCCAAGGCAAGCGTTGCGTTTGCAGACGCATTGCCGCGCGGCGTCTCAGTGCGCTGACATGGCGCCGCCGGCATCGATGCACTAACATTCCGCCCACGCTCCGAGGATCGAAAGCCGATGCCCGCTCACCAGACGCTGATCGAAAAGCTGAACGCGATGCCGGTCGAGCGGATCGCGGAGGTTGAGGATTTCGTGGATTTCCTTCGTTCGCGGGATCAGGAGCGGGCCTTGTTCCGCGCCGGCGCGGCTACCAGCGCGCCGGCGTTCGCAGCCGTCTGGGACAATCCCGAAGACGACGTCTACGATGAGCTTTGAATTCGGGCGGGTCGGCTCGTTCCGTTCCCGTTCACTGACCAGACAGCTTCCAAGCGGCGTCCCGCCGTCGTGGTTTCGAGCCGCGCCTACGCTGTTGAACGCCCCGATATTGTGGTGATGGCGATTACCAGCCAGCTCCGACCCCTTGTCGCGTTGGGCGAGGCCTGGCTTGCGAGTTGGCAAGCCGCCGGTTTGCTCAAGCCATCCGCCGTGAAGCCGGTGATCGCCACGCTTGAACAGACCCTCGTGGTTCGCCCGCTCGGCCTCCTGGAAGCTGGCGATCAGGAAGCTCTACGACGTGCCATCGGCGAGATCCTCGGCTGATGCTCTAGTCCGCAGGCAAGCGTTGCGTTTGCAGACGCATTGACGTGAGCGGACTTGCGCGGTGGGCGGGCAGGTCGCACATCGCGGGTCTCAAGCCCCCGAGGGACCCCGTCATGGCCGCCGATCCGATCGTCATTGTCGACTACGCCCGCACCCCGATGGGCGGCTTCCAGGGCACGCTGGCGGGGGCGTCGGCCACCGAGCTTGGCGCGGCCGCGGTGAAGGCGGCGGTCGAGCGCGCGGGCGTCGCGCCGGAGAGCGTCGAGCAGATCCTGATGGGCTGCGTGCTGCCCGCGGGTCTCGGCCAGGCCCCGGCGCGGCAAGCGGCGCTGAAGGCGGGCCTGCCGCAATCGGTGGAAGCCACCACGATCAACAAGATGTGCGGCTCGGGCCTGCAGGCGGCGATCCTGGCTCACGACCTGCTGGCGGCCGGCTCGGCGGACGTGGTGGTGGCCGGCGGCATGGAAAGCATGAGCAATGCGCCCTACCTGCTGGCCAAGCACCGCGGCGGCGCCCGCATCGGCCACGACCGGGTGATGGACTCCATGTACCTCGACGGGCTCGAAGACGCCTACGATAGCGGCAAGCTCATGGGCGCTTTCGCCGAGGAAACCGCCGCCGCCTACCAGATCGGCCGCGCCGAGATGGACGCCTACGCCATCGAGAGTCTGGCCCGCGCCCGCCGCGCCACCGAGACCGGCGCCTTTCGCCGCGAGATCGTCGCGGTGGACATCGCCGGCCGCGCCGGAACGGTGAGCGTCGCCGAGGACGAGCAGCCGCTCAAGGCCGATCCCGCCAAGATCCCGACCTTGCGCCCCGCCTTCGCCAAGGATGGCGCCATCACCGCCGCCAACGCCTCGTCGATCTCCGATGGCGCCGCCGCGCTGGTGCTGATGCGCGCCTCGACCGCCGAGAAGCTGGGCTTGAACCCGGTGGCGCGCATCGCCGGACACGGCGCTCACGCCCACGCGCCGGCCCGCTTTACCACCGCGCCGGGCCCGGCCATGCAGAAGGCGCTGGCCCGCGCCGGCTGGAGCGTCGCCGACGTCGACCTCTTCGAGGTCAACGAAGCCTTCGCGGTGGTGGCGATGATCGCCATGCGCGAGCTCGGCCTCGACCACCTGAAGGTCAACGTCAACGGCGGCGCCTGCGCGCTCGGCCACCCTATCGGCGCGTCGGGCGCCCGCATCCTGGCGACGCTGCTGGCGGCGCTGGAGGCCCGAGGCGAGACGCGCGGCCTCGCCTCGCTCTGCATCGGCGGGGGCGAAGCGGTGGCAATGGCGGTGGAGCGGGTTTAGCCCGGCTTGCCCTGGCCGCCGCCCGGCGTCACAGAAGCCGCATGAGCGATCAGGTCAGCGCCGTCATCGTCTGCAAGGGCCGCCTGGCGCACCTGCAGCAGACGCTGCCACGATTGGCCACGCAGCCCTTTCACGACATCGCCGTGGTCGATTACGGCTGCCCGCAGGGCACGGGCGATTGGGTCGCGGCGGCGTTTCCGGCTGTCAAACTGGTCCGGACGCCGGCCGACCTGCCGTTCAATCTCGCGGTCGGGCGCAACCTCGGCGCGGCGGCCACCGATGCGCCCTGGCTCTTCTTCATGGACGCCGACACCCTGGTCGCGCCGGACTTCCTCGAGCGGACCTTCGAGCGGCTCGCCCCTGGCGCGTTCTTCATGGCCGAACCCTTGCTCGACGACCTGTGGGGCACGGTCTTCATGCAACGACAGGCGTTCGAGGATGTCGGTCGCTACGACGAGGTGTTCGAAGGCTGGGGTGGCGAGGACGCCGAGCTGACCGACCGGCTGCTGGACGCCGGCCTTGAGCATCGCAGCTACGACGGGGCGCTGGCGACGCCGCTGCCCCATTCCGACGAGATGCGTATCCAGTATCACGTGGTGCAGGAGCGCTACCTCAACGGTGCGATCAATGAACTCTATCGCGCCGCGAAGCGCGACCTGGCCAAGCTCGAGATGCGCCTCGATGAAAAAGAGCGCCGGCGCCTCTACGCCAGCATCAGGCAGGGGTTCTCCACCGGCATGCCGCCGACCCACCTCGAGCTTTCGATCCGGCACAGCGAGTCGTTCGGCCTGCAGTGGCGCACCGTCCTGCGCTACGACTTAGCCGTCAACCGCGACAGTCCAAAGGCCCCGGCCACGTGGGCCCGCGCCCCTGGGGCCAAGCGCAGCTAGGCGCTCGCGGCGGCGCGCGGCCGGTCGGGGCGCGAGAGGCAGTGGGCGATCGCCTGCCCGTCGCCCTGCGGACGCAGCACCCAGAATTCCCGCATCTTGTCGCAGAACTGCGGCAGCCAGAGGTCGCTGTCCGCGAGGCTGAAGAGGTCGCGCCCTGCGATCGCCGACAGCCATGCGATCATGCGCTCGCGATGGGCCCGCGTCTTGGCCAGCGCCGCGGCGCGGATCGCCCCCGGATCCGGCGCGCGAGCAACAAAGGACGCCACCGCGGCCTCGACCGCCGCCGCCGCTGGCGGAACAAGCGCGACATGGCCGGGCTCGTACATGGCGTCGCGGCCGCCGATGGATGACGTCGACACCAACGGGATCCCGCAGAGGAAGTACTCCATGGTGGCGTTGTTCGGGCCTTCTTCGGCCGAGAGCACCAAGCCACAATGGGCGCGCACCAGCACGTCGCGCACCTGCCAGGGCGTCAGGCCCATGCCTTCATTGACGAACGCCAGGCTGCGATAGCGCGCCCGCAGCGACGCGACGGACTCCGCGCCGTCCTCACCCACGTAGGTGATCAGGGCGATGTCGGGCACGCCCAGCGCCAGTTCGTGGCGCTTGAACGCGGCGGTCTGCGCTGTGTGCACGGCGCCGTACAGCTTCGGTGCGTCGGGATCGGGCCGGAAGATCGCCTCGTCGATGAAGGCCAGGTTGTGGGCGTGTAGCGCATTCACGCCCAACGCCTCCCACGCCAGCGCCTCCTCGCCGCTGGGCGCCATCGCCGTCAGCCGCAGGTGCGGTTGATTGGTCTTCAGCCATTGGTCCGCGGTCACCACCTGATGGGCGTGGGCGGCCATGGCCCAGCTGGGACGCACCAGCACGTGGCTTTCACGACCGCCGGCATGCGCCAGCGCCAGCGCCACGCCATGCTCGATCGTAAGGCCGGAAGCGATGACGAAGACCGGCGGGTCTGGCCAAAGCTGGTAGAAGAAAGCGAAGCGATCCACGGCTTGACGGTATTTCGATCGGCCCGGCGACAGCAAGTTCTCACCGGTTGCGGGCGCCGACCCGCACGGCCACAGTCGTGGCCTTGCTCAGCGCCAGGACAAGCCGTGCCCGACGATCCCCCAATCGCCATCGTGCTGGAGACCGCCTACGGCCGGATGATCGTCAATCGCCACGACAACCACCGTGTCGCCAATCTCGTCCGCAGCGGTCGCGCTCACGACCACCGCGAGATCGAGCTGCTGGCGCACTGCGTGGCGCTCTGGGGCGGGCAGGGCGTCGTCTTGGATGTCGGCGCCAATGTCGGCACCCACACGCTGGCGCTGGCCGCCGTCATCGGCCCGGGTCGGCAGGTCCACGCCTTCGAGCCACAGCGTGCGATCTTCCACATGTTGGCCGGCAGCGTGGCCCTGAACGGGCGGGTCAACGTGCGATGCCACAATATCGCGCTGGGCGAGCGCGACGGCGACATCGCACTGCCAGGGATCGACTACACGGCGCCGCAGAACTTCGGCGCGGTCAGCTTCGCCGCCGCCCCGCCGCCGCGCCCCGGTTGGGACAGCGTGCCCATCCGCCGTCTGGATGGCCTGGGCTTCCAAGACGTGGCGCTGATTAAGATCGACGTCGAGGGCATGGAGATGCGGGTGCTGGACGGCGCCGCCGAGACCATCCAGCGCACCCGGCCGCTGATCTACATCGAGCACAGCCACGTCGACGCCGTCGCGCTCAAGGCCCGCATCGAAGCCTGGGGCTACGCCGCGCACCCCGACGACATCAATTTCGTCTGTATCCCGCGGGAGCTGGCTGGGAAGATCCCGGTCAACGCCCGCCAGGCGTAGATCGCCAGCCCTATTGGCTGGCGCCGTTCGCGGGGGCCGCCGGCGGCGGCGCGCTGTTGCTGGCCGCGTTGCTGGCGCCGCCGCCCGGGCGACCGCCGCCAAAGCCGCCGAAGCCGCCCGCGGCGCTGGCGCGCAGCTGCGCCAGGTCGACCACGTCGCCGTTGGGCAGTTGCACCTGGCCGGGCTGGATCGAGTCCGGGCACGCGCCCTGGAAGCTCGCCGTCATCACCTGACTGTGCTTGCCGTTGCGCACCGGATCCGGCGAGCCAGAGACCGTGGTGTCGGTGGTGACGGCGTAGCTGGTCTGGAAGTCGCCGGTCACCACAGTGTGGCTGGCGATGGTCATGCCGTTGGGCAGGGTGCAGTCGCGGTCAGCAACGTACTGGCCGTTCTGCTGGCTCTCGCTGTTCTTCGAGCAGGTGGGCGCGAAGCCGCCGCCACCACCACCGCCGCCGCCCGGCCGTTGCCGGCGGCCGAACACCGGCATGCGCCGGTCCGTCGCCGCGTCGTAACAGATCTTGGTGACGATCGCCGGACGGCCGTCGAAGACCACCGACTGTTGCCAGAGGCCAGGCTTGCGCGGCGGGGCGTGCACGCCGCCGAAGGGCAGTTGGCCGCATGCGGCGACCGAGATGGCCGCTAGGCTGACGAGCAAGGCTTGGCGCATTCAAATTCCTCCTGAAATAGCTTTGGCGTCAGTTTTTTGCGCGAAAATTTCAATGCCGGCCCGGTTAGGCCGGGGCCGAGAACTGGTCAACCGTAGCCTCGCCGCCGCCGGGCAGGGCGACGTCGCCCGGCTTCATGCCGCTGGGGCAATCCCCGACCCGGCGCAGGTCGGCGCGAATGCGGCGCGGACCGTCGATGTCCGCCGCTTTCGCGCCGACCGTCTGGCTCTGCGCATCGACCGTGTAGTGGCTGGTGAAGTCGCCGCGGATCACGCCTTCGGTCGAGACCTTGCCCCAGGCGCCCATGTCGCAGGCGGTGGAGAAATGCCAGGACCCGTCGGCGGCCTGGGCCATGTCGTGCTTGGCGCAGCGGCCGTTGAGCTGGCGGCCCAGATAGGAGAGGCGGCTGTCAGCGCCGGCGTCCAGGCAATAGCGGGTGACGGTGACGCCGTGGCTGTCGGACACCCGCTCCACCCAAAGGCCCGCTGGCCGTTGCACGCCGCCGGCCCCTGGTATGGCGACGCCGCCGCTGGCCGCAGGCGCCGGCTTCTGGCACGCGGCCAGCACGCTGAGCAGCGTCAGGACCGCGAAGCGGACAGGTGCGCGCATGGCGGCGGGGTCCTCGAACCTCTATGTCTGTGAGGATAGCCGCCTTCCGCTGGCGGCGCGAGAGAGAGGCGCCCGCCATGGCCGAGCTTGTCGACAACCGCGCCGAGAGCCGCTTCGAGATGGTCGAGCAGGGCATGACCGTGTTCGCCGACTACCGCCGCCAGGGCCCGCGGCTGATCATCGACCACGTCGAGGCCCCCGTGCCGCTGCGCGGAACCGGCGCCGCCGGGCGCTTCATGGAAGCGCTGGCAGCCCAGGCGAAGGTCGAGGGCGCGGACATTGTGCCCCTGTGCAGTTACGCAGCGGCATGGTTGGCCCGCCACCCTGTCAAATAGTTGCAGGGGGTGTGTCAATTTATCCTCGATTTCGGTGGTCGGGCAGCCGACATATTAAGCTCTCGATAAGCGTCTCTCGCTAGCGTCTCGCAGGGGAAGGTTCGGCCGGTTTTGACACGGGCCGCGCCGATTGACTGGGTGAGACTTTGAACGATCGCGCGGTTCGCAACCTTGCGCATCTGGAGGACAGCGCCTCGACGGCGCGGGTGCTCAATCTGCTGCGCGTTTTCCGCCGCCGCCGCGGCGATCCCGCCTACGCGCAGGACCCGTTCTTCAAGAACCCGACGCTCAACAAGGCGCTGATCATCAAGCATCGCCTGCGCCGTCACGAGCGTGACCTGTTCTTCGACGGCCGCGCCACCGCCACCAAGGTCATCGTGCCGATCGATGGCCAGGACCTGAAACTGGGCGGCCGCTCGGTGTTCGTCGACCAGATCAACTACGACATGATCATGGAGACGGTGTTCGGCGATACCTGGATGGCCGACGCCGCCGACCGCGAACTCCTCCGCATCATCGACAAGCTGCCCTCGCTGGATCCGTTCTTGCTGCGCGAACAGCTGAAGCGTCACGGACGCTCGCCGGCGCGGTGCTATTTCGACATATCCGAAGCCGACATGACCCGCATGCGCCGGTTCGTCGAGCACGAGATCCAGAAGCTGATCGACCTGTGTTTCAAGGGCAACGCGCCGCAGAGCAGCAGCGACCAGCGCCAGACCTCACGCCTGGTGGAGAAGATACTCTCCTCCACCGTCGACGCCGACACCGAGCCGCTGCGCCTGACGCTGAAGCTGGAGCGTCGCGACTACCAGGAGGGCGTCTTCTGCTGGAAAGGCTTTCTCTACTACAAGTGGATGCTGGCCGAGCTGATGCCCAGCGTAACCCGCGTCACCGAAGAGCTCATGAAGGCGCGGCCGCGCGGCTCGATGGACTCCGAAACGGTCGCCTATCTGGGCAAGGCCCGGGAGTCGCTGCGCGATTCCATCGAAGGCGCCACCACCGCGGCGCGCAAAACGCTGCGTTTTTACGACAGCGCCTTCGCCAGCCTGATCGACGGCAAGCCGACCGCGTTCCGCGAGTTCCTGCTGAGCGCCCCGGCGATGTTCTGTGAGCTGGGCGAGCGGCTGGGCGCAGTCAGCCACGTGGTCAGCTTCTGGAACTACCGCTTCCCGCAGGGCAAACTGCCGGTGATGAGCGGCGTCGAACTGGTCGACATCTTCTCCGACTTCGAAGAGAGCCTGGCTTTCGTCAGCAGCACCCCACGCCCCAAAGCCCCGGCCAGCCACGCGGCTTAGTGGCCCCAAGAGCCAAGAGCGCACACCCCCCATCCGTCATGGCCGACCGTCAGTGTTGGCCACCCATGAACACGCCTCGCGCCATGGTCGTGCCGGAGCACGGCCACCGGCAGGCGTTGGTGTCCCCGGGTCACCGGGTCTGTCGCCCGGAGGTGACGGAAGATTGGCCTTGACGATCCCGTAAGTCATCGCTTACGGTAAGTCATGGCTTACGTGAATGCCGCCTTCGCCGCTGTCGCCGATCCCACCCGCCGTCAGGTGCTGGAGCGGCTGAGCGCGGGGCCGCTGGCGGTCGGCCAGATCGCCACCGGCCTGCCGGTCAGCCGCCCGGCCGTCTCGCAGCACCTGAAGGTGCTGAAGGACGCCGGCCTGGTCCGCGAGCGCGCCGAAGGCGCGCGCCGTATCTACGCCATCGATCCCGCCGGCCTGGGCCCCATGCGCGCTTGGCTCGACCAGTTCTGGGAAACCGCGCTGGCCTCGTTCCAGGCCGAAGCCGAACGTGTCCACGCCGCCGAGAAGGAGACCCCATGACCCTCGCCATCAAGCCCGCGCCGGTTAAGAAGCAGGTGCGCGTCGCCGCCCCGCAAGCGACCGCCTTCCGGGTCTTCACCGCCGGCTTTGGCACGTGGTGGCCCGCCAGCCACTCCATCGGCGCCTCACCGCTCAAGGAGGCGGTGCTGGAGGGCCACGCCGGCGGCCGCTGGTTCGGCCGGCTGCAGGATGGCACGGAAGCCGCCTGGGGCGACGTGCTGGCCTGGGAGCCGCCGGCGCGCGTGCTGCTGGCCTGGCGCATCGGCGCGGATTGGACCTACCGCCCCGACCTCACCACCGAGGTCGAGGTCACCTTCACTCCGCAAGGTGAGGCCACCCTGGTCACGCTCGAACACCGCCTGCTGGAGAACATGGGTCCCGCCGGCCAAGGCGCCCGCGCCCGGTTCGATTCCGAGGGCGGCTGGGGCGCTCTGCTCGACCTCTTCGCCGCCGCCGCGGCCAGACAAGCCTAGGAGAGACCTTGATGATCACCGTCCACGCCATCGTCGGCAGTCCGTTCGGCCGCGCGGCCATGATCGCCGCCATCGAAAAGCAGCTCGACTGGCGCCTGGCGCCGGTCGTCCCCGGTCAGCACCGCGAGGCGGCCTACCTGGCGCGCCAGCCGTTCGCTCGCATCCCCGCCATCGATCACGACGGCTGGGGCCTTTACGAGACCCAGGCCATCCTTCGCTACTTCGACGCCATCGGCCGCGGCCCCTCGCTCACGCCCGCCGACCCCAAGGCCGCCGCTCGGATGAACCAGGTGATGGGCATCATCGATTGGTACTTCTTTACCCAGGGCTCTGCGCTGACGGTGCTGTTCAACCGCGTGGTCGCGCCTCGGCTCGGCATGCCGGTGAACGAGGCGGCGATCGTCGAGGCGATGCCAAAGGCGCGCCACTGCATCGGCGTCTTGGCCGGCTTCCTCGAGCACAGCCCCTGGATGGCTGGCGACGCCTTCAGCCTGGCCGACATTCACGCCGGCGCGCACATGGCGTTCCTGGCCGAAGCCGCGCCCGAGGGCCTGGACCTGATCGCCGGCACCCCGATCCCCGCCTGGCTCGCCCGCCTCGACGCCCGCCCCAGCTTCCAGCGCACCACCTGGAACGCGGTGGAGGCGATGGCGAAGGAAGCGGCGTAGCGCCGCCGTTCTCCTCACCCGCCCGAAGAGGCGGGGGAGGGGGGACGACGAAGTGGTGGAGGGGCGTCGACGCTTGGCACAGACTTGCCCCCTCCGTCAGTCCGCTGTGCGTCCTGACACCTCCCCCGCGAGCGGGGGAGGATTAAGGCAGATCGTCCGGCTTCTGCCCGGGCGCGCAGGGGCCCAGGTAGCGGTAGTCGGCGTGGTCGGAGGCGCCGTCGATGACGGTGTCGAGGGCGAAGGCGCTGGCGTAGTCGCCGCGCACCATCGCGGTGGTCCGCGTCTGGCTGCCGCTCTGGCAGCGCGCCTCGACCACGAACGCGCCGCCGGCCAGCCGCACCTGCCGTGTCACCGGACACCCCGGCCGCGCCGCCAGCGCCGTCAGCACCTGGCCAGAGAGGCACAGCTGCTTCTGCCCGCCCCAGTGCGAGGTCCATTGCCAAAGGCCGGGCTTCGGATGGGGCAGGGCCTCGACGCCCACGGCCGCACCGCCCGTGCTGGGGATCGACGGCCCGCTGTCGCAGGCCGCCACCACCGCACAGCCAATCGCCGCCAAGACGATGGGCGCCACTCGCACCGATTTCATCCCCCCGATCACGCCAGCGAGGAGGAGCTGGCGCGCTCTGCGATCACGCTAGCAGCGGCTCAAAGGCCCGTCACGCATCGCGCCAAGGTTGCCGCGCAGGGTGCGTCAGGTTGTCGCGTCGAACTCGCTGTCGATGATGATCTCGATCGGTGCGCCGCCCATGAACGCCGGCAGGCCGAAGTCCTTGGCGTCAAGCTGCGTCTTGGCCGTCACCCCGATCACCGGCCCGCGGAAGCCCTTGCCGGCGCCCACCAGGTCGACGTCGAACACCGCCGGCTTGGTCACGCCCATGATGGTCAGGCTGCCCTCTACCTTGCCGTGCGCCGGGCCGTCGGGCTTGAACGCGGTCGAGGTGAAGGTGGCGGTGGCGAACTTGGCGGCGTTGAGGAAGCGCTCGCCGGAGAGCTCGTCGGAGAAGCCGGGCACCGGGCCGGTGATGATCGACTTCGGATCGACGCTGGCGGTCAGGCTGTCGGCGCCTGGATTGGCCGGATCCCAGGTCAGCGCCCCGGTCACGTCGTTGAAGCGGAAGATCGAGTAGGAGAAGCCGCCGTGCGAAATGCGCACCACCAGAGCGGTGTGCTTCGGATCGAGCGCGTACTTGCCGGCCGGCGCGGCTTTGTAGTCGTGCGCCGGCTGCGGCATGCCCTGGCCGCCCGCCGTGGCCGCCAGCGCCAGGGCGCAGAGCCCGCCAAGCGCCGCGGCGCGGAATGAAACCTTCGAATTCATTGGGCTTTCCCCTCTGTCGCGGGTCCGGGTCCCTCAGCGGCCCGCTGCGATACAGCTGCGTTACCTACCCGCGACGCGAAGTGGGCGGAAGATAGGAATTCTGGGTTGAGGCTGACCGCCTTCGACGCCGCCGCGGCGGCGCGCCGGCTTGCCAGCCGCCCCGCGCGCCCTACAACGGGCCCGTCGCGGAGGCCCTGTCATGCGTATCCCCCTGGCCCTGGTTCTGGCGCTCGCCGCCGCCCCTGTGCTCGCCGACCCGGCGCCTTGGGCGGCCGGCGCGTCCACGGCCTCGCCCGCCCAGCCCGGCGGGACCGCTCTGCCCACCCCGCCCAAGCCGGAAGACCCGGTGCTGGCCTACTATCCCGCCAAGGCCCGCGCCGCCGGCGTCGAGGGCAAGGCGGTGATCAGCTGCACCCGCACCCAGCACCTGCGCCTCGACGCCTGCAGCCTGGTCTCCGAGGACCCCGCCGGCCAGGGCTTCGGCCAGGCCGCCCTCGACATGGCCGCGCAGTCGCCGGACAACCCCAAGATCTCCGACCCCAAGGCGGTGCAGACGGCGCAGCTGAGCATCGCCTTCACCCTGAAGCCGCCCGCCATCACGCCGGACGTCACCCAGGAAGCGCACCTGCGCATCCCGCCGCTGGTGATCACCCGCCCCAGCGACCGCCAGATCCAAGCCGCTTATCCCGCCCGCGCCTTCGACCAGGAGATCGAGGGCGAAGCGCTGATCGATTGTGGCGTCACCCTGGAGGGCCAGCTGGAGCGCTGCCAGCTCTATGCCGAGGGCCCCGCCGGCTACGGCTTCGGCCAGGCCGCCCTCGACCTCGCCGACCAGTACCGCGCCAAGCCTGGCGTCATCGATGGCGAAGCGGTCTCCGGCGCCCTGATCCGCGTCGACGTTCAGTTCGCGCAGCAATCGGCCGACGCCCCGCTGGCGATCCGATCCCCCGACCACGACCGCCCCAACCAGAACCAGGCCGCGCCCGCCTGGCCCGAAGGCGGCCCCGGCGGCCCCGCCGGCAGCCGCAACGGCAGCATCGGCGGCCAATCCGGCCCCCCCTCCAGCGGCGCCACCCCGCTGCCGTAAGGGGTTCCTCCCGCCCACTGCGGCGTCGGCGGGCTGAAAGTGGTCACACGAAGATCACGAAGCTAGCGAAGCTCACAAAGGCGCGCTCCGCGCGCATCAAATCACCAAGGTCCCCAGAGACTAGCTGTCGCGCGAAGCGCGACCTTCGTGTGCTTCGCTAGCTTCGTGATCTTCGTGTCACCTCTTTGACTTCCCCCATCCCGCCGCAGCCTTCGCCGGGATACGCGGTAGCGGGGGTTAGGAAGCGTTCCTGCCACGCTCCTGTCAGCAGCCGCTCTGGCGCGCCAGCCCCGCACAGCTTACCTTCCCCCCATGCCGCCCCCACCCAACCCTGGCGTCGCGGACGCTTCCGCGCGCTTCGTCATGGACACCGCGCCGGCGCTGTGGACGCCGCACCGCCCTGTCCGGCCCGAAAAAAGCGAAGGCGGGCAGCGGTTCAAGCTGGTCAGCGACTACAGCGCCGCTGGCGACCAGCCAGAAGCCATCAAGGAGCTCGCCGCCGGCCTCAAGGACCACGAGCGCGACCAGGTTCTGCTGGGCGTCACCGGCTCCGGCAAGACCTTCACCATGGCCCGGCTCATCGAGGAAACCCAGCGCCCAGCGCTGATCCTCGCCCACAACAAGACCCTGGCCGCCCAGCTCTACTCCGAGTTCAAGTCGTTTTTCCCAGACAACGCCGTCGAGTACTTCGTCTCCTACTACGACTACTACCAGCCCGAAGCCTACGTCCCCCGCACCGACACCTACATCGAGAAAGACTCATCCATCAACGAGCAGATCGACCGCATGCGCCACTCGGCGACGCGCGCGATCCTGGAGCGCGACGACGTCATCGTCGTGGCCTCCGTCTCCTGCATCTACGGCATCGGCTCGGTCGAGACCTACTCGGCCATGACCTTCACCCTCAAAGTGGGCGACAAGGTCAACGAGAAGCAGCTGATGGCCGACCTGGTGGCCCAGCAATACAAGCGCAACGACAACGCCTTCGACCGCGGCACCTTCCGCCGCCGCGGCGACACCATCGAGATCTTCCCCGCCCACTACGAGGACCGCGCCTGGCGCATCGCCCTCTTCGGCGACGAGGTCGAGGCCATCGCCGAGTTCGACCCGCTCACCGGCAAGAAGACCGCCGACCTCACCCAGATCCGCGTCTACGCCAACAGCCACTACGTCACCCCGCGCCCGACGCTCGTCCAGGCGGTCAACTTCATCAAGGCGGAGCTGAAGGAGCGCCTCGACTGGCTGGTCAAGGAAGGCAAGCTGCTGGAAGCCCAGCGCCTGGAGCAGCGCACCACCTTCGACATCGAGATGATCGAGGCCACCGGCTCCTGCGCCGGCATCGAGAACTACAGCCGCTACCTCACCGGCCGCCGCCCCGGCGAGCCGCCGCCCACCTTCTTCGAATACATTCCCGACAACTGCTTGCTGTTCGTCGACGAGAGCCACCAGACCGTGCCGCAGATCGGCGCCATGTACCGCGGCGACTACCGCCGCAAGTTCACCCTGGCCGAATACGGCTTCCGCCTGCCCAGCTGCCTCGACAACCGCCCGCTCAAGTTCGAGGAGTGGGAGGCGATGCGCCCGGACAGCGTCTTCGTCTCCGCCACCCCCGCCCAGTGGGAGCTGGAGAAGGCCGGCGGCGTCTTCACCGAGCAGGTCATCCGCCCCACCGGCCTCATCGACCCCCCGGTGGAGGTGCGCCCGGTCTCCAGGAACGGCTTCAGCCAGGTCGACGACGTCATCGCCGAGTGCCGCGACTTCGCCCTGCGCGGCTATCGCACCCTGGTCACAGTCCTCACCAAGAAGATGGCCGAGGACCTCACCGAGTACATGCACGAGCAGGGCCTGCGCGTGCGCTACATGCACTCCGACATCGACACCCTGGAGCGCATCGAGATCATCCGCGACCTGCGCCTGGGCGCCTTCGACGTGCTGGTGGGCATCAACCTGCTGCGCGAGGGCCTGGACATCCCCGAGTGCGGCCTGGTCGCCATCCTCGACGCCGACAAGGAGGGCTTCCTGCGCTCCGAGACGTCGCTGATCCAGACCATCGGCCGCGCCGCCCGCAACGTCGACGGCCGTGTCATTCTCTACGCCGACAGCATCACCGGCTCCATGGAACGCGCCATGGCCGAGACCTCCCGCCGCCGCGAAAAGCAGGAAGCCTACAACGCCGCCAACGGCATCACCCCGGAGAGCATCCGCTCCTCCATCAAGGACATCCTCGCCAGCCCCTACGAACGCGGCGACCGCGTCACCGTCGACGCCGGCGTCAGCGAGGGCGCCCGCCCCTTCCTCGGCAGCAACTTCCAGGCGACCCTGAAGGACCTGGAAAGCCGCATGAAGACCGCCGCCGCCAACCTGGAGTTCGAGGAGGCCGCGCGCCTGCGGGACGAGGTGAAGCGCCTGAAGCTGCTGGACCTGGAATTCGCCAACGAGGTCTTCACCCCGGAAGGCGAGGCGGTGGACCGGGGAGCGACGCGGGCTGTGCGGGCGGAAGCGCGGGCGGAGCGGGAGGAAAGGTTCAAGCGGACGGGGCGGGCGCGGCGGCGGTAGCCGCTGATAGGTTCAAGACACCAAGTCTGGAAGCTTGCTCGGAACCTGTAGTTTCACCAAGTCGCCCCAAAAACGCTTGGCTTCCGACAGCAACTCCGGTGTCGCTTTCATGGGCTTGCGGCGCGCAGTCTCGCCCCACCAGTCGGCTACGCCTTCCTCATGTAAAAGCGCAGCCGTAGCCGCAAGCTCAAGGGCGACAGCGTTGGCTCTTGAAATCTTTGCCAAAAGGTCTGCCCGCATCTTATCGACATCGCCGCTTGGTGTTTCGGCGTCGGTCCGGAAGACCGAATACGTACCGCCCCAACGGGCAGGCTCTTCCTTCTCGACTACCAAGCCATCAATTGTGGCATCTTTGGCGGCCCAAGCTAGTTCTTCACTGTAAGGCCCATAGTGATGATAAGCGAAGTCAAAACCATAACCCAATCCCGAGAGCTCAAGTAGATAGCCGGCCTTCTGGAGGCGCGTCTTGCCAATGAGTCGTCCGCCGGCAAGGGCAACAATTTCGTGGACGGCCTCCCCCTGCATTTTCATTTTGACGCCTCCTGAACAAGTGAAGTTACGAGCTCGCGCGCGCCGTGATCTTCGGGCGCTACGTAAACTCGGAAGATTTGAAGCGGTTTCAACGCTGCCACAACTGGCGACATAGTCGCCAAATCGACCGGGTGACCTTTGGAGAGTACGTGGATTCGTTCGATCGCACGCGGGCTTTCGTAGCCTTTCCGCTTGTATGGGTCACGCTCGTATCGGTCTATCAAGATTCGGTTAACTAGCGACGGGTCGGCCTTAATGCGATCGGACAGCGAACGCTGAAATGCTAGTTGCCGTTGAGCGACTTCATCACCAGGGTAGAGCCTCCCATCGGACAGCTCAAATCGCACGTCGATAGCCTTCAGCAGGCGGCGATCCCTTAGCCGAATAGCATCCTCCTTGACGGAAGGGTCGCCCGCTTGTGCCAGCAGGCTAATCGCTCCCCAAATCGTAGCGTCGTCGAGCCCCAGGTAGGTTCCGAGGGTGCGCTCGTTTAGGTAGGCGATCAGGGGATGATTATTAGGCAGGCCGGTCGCTTCCGGCGTGCCCCCTTTGACCAGATCCCGTACACGACGCAACATTCGGCCGAAAAGTTTCTCAGCTCCGCGAGTAGCTTTGTGCAGATATATTGTCGGATAAAGGTGGAATAAGCCGACTACGTAAGCTTCACCCGTCCATCCAGCTTTGGGCCCGAGAACGAACGTATCAACGCTCGCGAAGCTACTAGGATCATCACCGCCCACTTCGAGCGTGCAGACTTCAAGATTGCTGAGTAACCACGTGATGTCGATTCTCGAGCCTTCTGTCCCTGCCATAAGGCGGTCGCGTCGCATATAGTCAAGTCGATCGGCGTCAAATTGCGACGAGACAATGGATGAGTATATATCTGGTAGTGTCTCACTCTTGAATATGCGAGCGACGTCTTCGGTAAGTCCTGCGCGATACCCCTCTAGAATCGCAGAAACATCTTGAGACCGGATGATCTCTTCGGTCCATTTTTCGTGCCGATCAATCTCGCCAAGTGCGCCCTCGAATGCGTGGCTGAACGGCCCATGTCCGAGGTCGTGAAGAAGGGCTGCAAAGTAGGCGGTCTCCGCGCGCTCTGGCTCGAACTCAGCTGCTTTCTTTAGCTCCAGGACAAGGCCGAGACGCCGAGCCGTGTGAAAGACGCCAACAGAGTGAGCGAACCTCGAATGCGTGGCTCCGGGGTAGACGAAGTCTGAGAACCCCAATTGCTTGACACGCCGAAGCCGCTGAAAGGCGGGCGTCTCGATCAAGCTCCAGGCGGCACGCCCGAATGCCGTGTCTTCAAACTCAATCAGGTCATGAACAGGGTCACGCAGCCGCCGATAGGTCGCCACTTCCGAAGTCTCACGGTTTTCGCCGGCAATCTGAGCGTCGGCATCGCGACCTTCGCAGAGGGTTGGTTGCGTAGGAAGCATTTGTCTCGCATATGTTGTGAATGTTCTATATTTGTTCCTATCGCACTGCGCAACCGATTTCGGTCCGGTCGGTTGCTTGACGCTCTGCAATCTTTGGAGGAGCCTCAAAAGATGCCGATCTTCTCCGTCCTCTGTCGCGTCGATGCCTATGCCGACTATGTCGCAGACGTTGACGCAGAGAGCGCCGAGGCAGCTGCTACGTTGGCGCGTGAAAGGCACGACGACTACAAGTGGGTGCATGACCAGACGCTCGAGTTCGATGCCCGCTACTACGTCGCGCTCGACGACGAGCAAACGCCGATCGAAGCCACGCGGACCGGCGACTACATCTAGCGCCAGCGCGGCATGAGCGAGGACGACGCGCCGTTCTCTCTCGGCCTCGAAGAGCCCGGCGCGGCTTACGTCAGCGGCTCACAGCGGGCGCGGATTTTCACCGAGAGCTGGGTCGCGGCCTATCTGTTCTGCCCTAACTGCGGGGCGGCGCGGATCGCGCCCTATCCCAACAATTCGCCGGTGGCCGACTTTCATTGCGCGGCGTGCCGCGAGGACTTCGAGCTGAAGTCCAAGAAGGGGCGGATGGGGCCGCGCGTGGCGGACGGCGCCTACGGCGCGAAGATCGCGCGGCTGAAGTCCGACACCAATCCCAACCTGGCTTTGATGAGCTACGACCTCGCCCGCTTCGCGGTGACCGATTTCTTCTTCGTGCCCAAGCAGTTCTTCACCCCACGCATCGTCCAGGAGCGGCCGCCGCTGGCGCCGACGGCGCGGCGCGCGGGCTGGATCGGCTCCAACATCGTGCTGCGCGACGTGCCCGAGAGCGGCAAAGTGTGGGTGGTCAAGGGCGGCGAGGCGCTGCCGCGCGACGCCGTGCTGGAGCAATGGCGCGCCACGCTGTTCCTGCGCGAAACCCGCGGCTCGGTGCGCGGCTGGCTGATCGAGGTGATGCGCTGCGTCGAAGCGCTCGGCCGCGACGCCTTCACCCTGGACGACGTCTACGCCTTCGAGCCCCGCCTCTCAGCCCTCTACCCCGGCAACCACAACGTCCGCCCCAAAATCCGCCAGCAGCTGCAAGTCCTCCGCGACCAAGGCTGGCTCACCTTCCTGGGCCGCGGCCGCTATCGGCTGCGCACCGCCCTGTAACCCCGCTCATCCCGACGCAGGTCGGGACCCAGGCAAGAGCCTGGGAAAGGGGCGCGAACGCGACCCGAAACGCACCGATCCCCTGCTGCATCCAGACGGTGACCTGGGCAGGGACGGCGGGCAGGGGGGGCGTGACGACGGTCCATTTCGACACGAAGGCACGAAGCCAGCGAAGGACACGAAGGGCGCGCCCCTGGCGCGCCGGCCAATCCCCGGCGCTGCGGCTTCGGGATTGTCAGCGCGCCAAGCGCGCCTTCGCTGTCTTCGTGCCTTTGTGTTGAAAAGGGCCTCCCAAACCCACTCCGTCCAACGAGACTTGCCTGGGCCCCGGCCTTCGCCGGGGTGAGCGGTTCGTGAGTGTTGATCATTCCGGCGCGCCCCGTAGGCTGTGGCGATGGCAGACCGCCCACTCAACGCCCCAGAGGATGTCCAGCTGAGCGTGCGGACGGCGGCAGAGTAAGCCCGATGCCCAGCCGGCCGACGCGCAAGCAGATCGAGGCGGAGGACGCGTCGATGTCGCGCCGCCAGGCCAACTTCCGCCTGGCGGCCGACGCCGTGGCCGACGCCCTCTCCGGCTTCGAGGAAGTGCAGGCGATCGCCCTCTTCGGCTCGGTGTCGCGGCCGCTGTGGCGCGAGGTCCCACGCTTCCAGCCCTATCGCCGGGTCGGCATCGAGGTGCTGCACGAGTGCAAGGACGTCGACCTGGCGGTGTGGCTCGACCGCGCCGACCGCCTGGCCGAGATGGGCCGGGCTCGCGCCCACGGTCTGAACGATCTGCTGGCGCGCGACCGCGTCGGCGTCGCTCACCACGAGCTGGATATCTTCTTCTTCGCGGCCGGCGGGGACCGCTATCTTGGCCGGCTCTGCCACTTCGCCACCTGCCCGAAAGGCAAGGCGGAGTGCCTGGTCCCCGGCTGCGGCGCGACCCCGCTGCTGCGCCAGCACGAGGATTTCGTGATGTACGCGGACGCCCTGCTGGGCAGCGTGAAGCTCTACGAGCGAAGGGCAGGGCGGGTCGCTAGGGCTGCCGAGATCGGCATGGCGTAGCGCCATTCGCTCTCCCCTCCGCGGCCCCGATCTGAGGCCTGACTTTCGTCAATGATGTATCTGACGTATATTCGACGCATGTCCGGCCCCTCGAAACCCGACGCCTCCGTCCCCGCTCACGAAGTCCAGCGCCACTGGGGCGAGGTCTCCGACCGCGCGCTTCGCGATCCGCTGGTGATCACGTCGAAGGGGCGACCGCGCCATGTGTTGATGGCTTACGACGAGTACGAGCGGCTGAAGGCGCGTGATCGGCGCGCCTACCGCATCGAAGACCTGCCCGACGACCTCGCCGCCACGCTTGAGGCGGGCCTGGACGAGCTGTGGAACCCGAACACTGTCGCGGACGATGGCGACACCATCATCGGCTAGCCGCCGGCCAGCGCCGGGCGACGTGCTGGCCTATGGCTTCCTCTGGTCCCACGAGTCTGACAGCGGCCGTGACGATCCGGTCAAGGAGCGTCCGTGCGTTGTGGTCCTTGCGGTGGGCGAAGGCGCCAATCCGCTGGTGACGGTCGCCCCGATCACGTCACAGCCGCCGGTGCGTCCCGACGCGATTTCCTTGAGCGCCGACGCGCTTGGACTGAACCGCGCCAGCTGGATCATCCCCTGGGAACTCAACGTGTTCCGTTGGCCTGGGCCGGATGTCGGTCGCGCAACTCGGCCGGCCGGCGCTTGGTGGCGGCTGGGCGCTTTGGCCCCAGACCTGAGGCGTCAGTTGCGCGAGGGCATCGAGGCGGCGCTCCGGGAGCGCCGGGTGCGGTTGCAAAGGCGCGGCGAGTAGGCGACTCGGAGGCCGGCAGGAGCTACCGCTCCAGCACCCTTGCCGGGTTCCCAACCACCGTCGCCCCCTCCGGCACGTCGCGCACCACCACCGCGCCGGCGCCGACCGTGGCGCCGCGGCCCACGGTCAGGCGGTTGATGATCAGGGCGCCCAGGCCGATGAAGCAGTTGTCGCCGATGGTGACGCCGCCGGCGGTGTGGACGCCCGGCGCGATGGAGCAGCTCTCGCCGACGTTGTTGTCGTGGTCGATGCTGCAGGCGGTGTTGAGCACGGTGAAGCGGCCGATGCGGGCGTCCTGCTGCACAACGGCGCCGGCCGAGACGATGACGCCGACGCCCAGGGAGGCGGAAGGCGAGATGCTCGCCGCCGGGTGTGCCAGCCGCGGCAGCGCCCCGCCCGCCGCCAGCACCGCCAGGCACACCTGCCGCCGCTCCGGCCCCGCCGCCGAGACCACGAAGTCGTGCCCGGCGACGAAGGCCGCGTCGTCCAGCCGGCTCACGTCCCCCAGCCGCGGAATCGCCCCGGCGCTGGCCGCCAGCGGCTGCGGCGTCTCCCCGATGTCGAGATACCCCGCCAGCGGCCGCCCCAGCGCCGCCGCCGCTTCCGCCACAATCCGCGGCAACGATCCCGTCCCGCCGCCCACCATCACCAGGGGTTTCATGCGGGCATGGTGAAGCTGCGGGGGCAGGGCGGCAAGCCAGGCCGACCTCAAACGCGGCCCCCCGGGCTGAGACGGACCCGGGCGTGAGCTGTGGCGGGACGGTCTTCTTACCGCAGAGTTCGCAGAGGAGGCGCGGAGGACGCAGAGGCGCGCTTTGCGCGCAGCAAATCCCGGTGGCTGTGAACTGGCCTTGTTGCGCGCCGTTGGCGCGCCTCCTCTGCGTCCTCCGCGCCTTCTCTGCGCCCTCTGCGGTAAAGAGACCTCCGCCACCACGCCTTGCCTGAAGGTTCTGCCCGGCGTCGCCAGCTTGACGTGCCCGTACGGTGCTGTACGGTCGGTCCATGGACGACACCCCGCGCAAAGGCGCCGAGGCGGCGCGCAGTCAGTTGCCGAGCCTGCTCGACGACGCCGAGCGCGGCCGCGCCACCATCATCACCCGGCATGGGCGCGAGGTGGCCGTGGTGGCGCCGTTGTCAGCGGTGGGCGCACGCGCCGGGCAGCCGCCGCTTACGCCCCTGGCGGGAACCGGGCGCGGCCTTTGGGGCGAGGACAGCGCCGACACGCTTCGCAAGCTGCGTGACGAGTGGCCGAGCTAGACCTGGGCGGCCTGCCCCCCGGCGCGCTGCTGCTCATCGACACCGCGCCGATCGTCTACCAGCTGGAGGCGCACCCCGCGTTCGGGCCCAGGTTCCAGTCGGTGTTCGAGGCTCACGCGGCTGGTGAGGTGCGCTTCGCCGTCACCACCGTCACCTTCGCCGAGGTGCTGACGGGCCCGCTGCGGGCGGGCGACGAAGCGCTCGCGCGCCGCTATCGCGCCGTGCTCGAGGCCTGGCAGGTCGTGACCCTGGACGCGGACATTGCCGAGACCGCCGCCCGCCTCCGCGCCACCCTCGGCCTGAAGCTACCCGACGCGGTGCAGGCGGCCAGCGCCCTGGCCGTCAACGCCGCCGCCCTGGTCACCCACGACCGCGACTTCAACCGCCTGAGCGGCCTGCGCGTGATCCGCTGAAGCGCACCGAGGCATCACCCCTCGGCCCGGGCCGTTCCCCGCCGGACATTCCTCAGCGCCTGGTTCAAGCGCTCGTGCACGTCGGCAAAGGCGGGGTCGGTCGCGAGGGCGGTGATCTCGTCGACGTCGTCTTTGTTGGCCGCGATGGTCAGCGCATTCGCGAACACCCATCGAACTTCGGGATCGGTCTCTCGCCTGAGTTCACGCAGCAGGGGCTGGCCGGCGATGCCCCGCGCCTCCACGACGGTGAGCGCGCGGGCGGTCATGTCACGCATCACTGGGTGACGCAGAATGCCTAGGTACTTGACCAACACCGGTATGGCCCGGCCGTAGGAGGCGCTCGAGTTCACCAGATTTGAGAGCGACTCCACGGGCCAGCCAACCGCCGCTAGGTCCCTTCGGATGGCGGTGTGCTCCGGGTCGATCTCGGCCTGCAGCTTCGCCACCGCCGCCGCGTGCCGCGCCTTCCGCTCTTCCACGCGGCGGCGGCTCTCAGGGTTGGTCCGCATGTACTCGTTGAACTCTGCGGCCGTGATCCATCCCGAGCGCTTCTTCGCCATCAGTGAGACCCTATGATTTCTTTCGTCTCGAAACCGGCCTCATCGAGCGCTGCCTTCAGCCGCGGCGTCAATTTGGTCGAGCGACGGATCCAAAGCTCAAGGCGATAGTCGTTGTCTTCGCAATATTGCAGAAAGTCACGAAGCTGGGGCGTCAGATCAAGTGACTCCACGTTCTTGACTTCTGTGAGGACGCGCAGCGCCCTGTCGATCCCATCGGGAAAGCGCACATGGTTGCTTCCGGCAATTCTGATGGCCTCCTTCGGTCCGGTTAGGCCGACAGCTTCTTCTCCCTGAGCTCCTATCTGCCGCGACGGTCGGTGTGAGCGACCATTCAGAGTGCCTTAGATTGTGGTGAGGCGTCTCATATGTTCATGTTTTGTTCGATTTGTCAAGTGAATTCGACGCACGTGCCGACGAACACTGAGGCGCGGAGGGGGCACGGAGAGCGCGGAGACGTCGCCTGAGGCGCGCGGCCAACAGGGCCGCGCCGCGCCAGGGGATGAGTGGCGCGGTTGGCGCGCCTCCGTGTCCTCCGTGCCGCCTCCGCGCCTCGGTGGCGGGCGCGGCGCCGGCCCGGCCAAGGGCCCCTACGCCGGCATCACCATGGCGATGACGCCGCCGATGGCGATGAACAGCCACGGCAGGAAGAGGTTGGCGCGGCTTTTGGCGCTGAGCACCGCGTTGTCCGGATTGGCTGGATCGACCAGCACGCTCACCGGCGCTCCCACCCCATACGGCGCCAGCACTGCCTGGGCGGCTTTCTCGGTCACATAGCCCGGGTCGGCGAAGGCGATGCGGCGGCCGATGTGCTGCGCGCCGGCCACGTCGTAGGTGTAGCTGACGTTGGTCATGTAGCGGATCTCGCTCTGGCCGTTGCCGCCGCTCTTGCGGTCGGTGTCGACGCGGCTGGCGGTGACCACCCCGGCCACCCGCGGCCAGCCCGCCGCGGCCTTGGCCTGTTTCTGCGAGGCCCAGGCGCGCCACATCAGGCCCACCCCCACCAGCAGGATCAGTATCCCGAGCAGTTTGGCCATGTGGCCCTCCTCCGTCGTAGTCGGGCGGGCGGCCCAGGCGCCGCCGCCCGGCGGGCCTCAGCCCTTCTTGATGTACTGGCTGGTCTCGCTGCCGGGCGCTTCGTAGGTCTGCTCCACCAGCCAGCCGGCGGTCGGGTGCCGATAGCACTCGTAGGTGGCGGTGATGGTGCGCAGCTGATCGTCCGACTGCGGATCGTTGTAGTGGGTCAGCACCGTGTAACGGGTCTCGATCTTCGAAGCCGACACCTGCTCGCCGGGCGGCTGCATCCAGTTGGAGTCGGCGTAGGTCGAGGTGGAGGGCGCGGCCCCCGCCATCTGGAAGCTCTGGAAGTTGACGGTCACCGTGGAGTCGGTGCCTGGGGCGACGTAGCGGGCGCGGATCAGCTGCTGGCAGAGCGCCGCGCTGGCCTGGTTGGTGTTGGGGTTCGGCGCGGCGGGCAGCTGGGTGTTGGCGGGCTGCTGCGGCGGCTGAGGCGGCGGCGCCCTGGGCGGCTGCGCCGGTTGTTGCGGCGGGGCCTGCGGCGGTTGCGGCGGCGCATTGGGCGGCGCGGGCCCGCCGCCGTCGGCGGTCGCCCGCACCATCGCGGTGTCCCACCACACGCCCACATTGGGGAAGGCCGGCGACAGGGTGTCGAGGTGCACCTTGATGAAGGTGCCGCCATCGGCCAGCTGCTGGCCCACCTCGATGACGGTGCCGGAGATGCCGTCGCGTTGCGAGGTGACGTGCTCGCCCACCTGGTACGTCTCGGCCATCGCGGACATCGGGATCAGAACGGCCAGCGCGCCGAGCAGAAGCTTCCTCACGTCGTGTCCCCCTTCGTCAGGCGAAACCGCCCGGCGCGCCACCGTCCCCGCCTATCAGGTCGCCTATCCGGCCCGCGCCTGTCCCCACCCTTTTGGGGGCGCCTTGACGGGGCCGGCCCGCAGCTTCAGCATGGCGAAGCTCCCGCTGAGCCTGGGCTCGCGGGGGCGCCAATCCCCTGAAATCCTTGAACCCGCTGGGCCGGGCGCGCCGTCGCGTCCGCGTCCCGCCTTGAAGCTTCCATGCGACGATTCATTCTGACCGGGGCCCCGGGCGCGGGCAAAACCGCGCTGCTGCGCCGCTTCGAAGCGGCCGGCTACGCGGTGGTCGAGGAGGCCGCCACCGACCTCATCGCGCTCACCACGGCGCGGGGCCACCAGCAGCACTGGGACGGCCCGGACGCCATCGACAACCTCGTGGCGCTGCAGCGCGCCCGCCAGATCCGCGCCGACTATTGGCCCGATGACGTGGTGATCTTCGACCGCTCCCCCATCTGCACCTGGGCGCTGGCCGAATTCATGGGCCGCGCCCCGTCTCCGGGCCTGGTCGCCGAATGCGAGCGGATCGTCGCCGAGGGCGTCTACGAGCCCCGCGTCCTGCTGCTCGACCTGCTCGGCTTCATCACCCCCACCGAAGCCCGCCGCATCACCCTCGCCGACTCCCAGGCCTTCGAAGCCGTCCACGTCGCCGCCTACGAGCGCTTCGGCTTCGAGCTGATCCGCATCCCACCCGCGGACGTGGAGACCCGCTTCGCAGCGGCGCTGGCGGCGATGGGGCTGTGAGGCAGGCGTCTCCTCACCCGCCCGAAGAGGCGGGGGAGGTGGCAGACCGCGCAGCGGGCTGACGGAGGGGGCGTCTAACTCAAGCTTCGCCAAGCGCCCCCTCCGTCACGCGCCGCTTCGCGCCGCGCGCCACCTCCCCCGCCTCTTCGGGCAGGGGAGGAGCAGCAGGTTAGCTCGGCGGCACGAACTTGATCGGCAGCTCCACTTGCCGGCCCACGACCGAGGTCCCCGAGGCGGTGGTGGGGCTGAGCTTGAACAGCTTGGACATGGTCATGGCCGCGTCGGCGATGCCGAGGCCCTTGGGCGCTTCTTTGGTAACCTTGCACTGGGTCATCGAGCCGTCGTCGCCGACGATGCACTCCAGGTCGGCCTCGCCGCCTTTGCCGAGCCGGGCGGCCTTGTCCGGGTAGTTGGCGATGTAGTCGTCCGACGTCGCCACCTGCAGCCACGTCGGCGGCGCCTCCGGCTGCGGCGGCGCGGCGGGGGCAGCCGGCGCTGCGCCGGGCGGCGCGGCGCTGGTGTCGGCGGGCGCAGCCGCTGGCGTCGGAGGCGCGGCCGCATCGGTCGGCGCAGCGGCTGGGCTGGCCGCGGCGCTGGCCGCGCCGGTGTCGGCTGGCGCCGGGCTCGCGGGGGCGGCGCCAGCGTCGGCTGGCACAGCTGCGGGCTGGGTCGGTGCGCTGTCGCTGGCAGGCGCGGCGGGCGCCGCGGTTTCGGCGGCGACCGGGGCCGGCGCCGGACTAGGGGCCGGCTGCGCTGCCGGCGCGCCGCCGTCGCTGGGCGGTTCAGTGGCGGGCGCCGACGTATCGCCAGCAGCCGGCGGGGCTGGTGTCGTGGATGTCGCGTCAGCCGGCGGCGCCGGCGCGGCCGGTTGGTCCGGACCCATGGCGGGCTCGGCCGCGCTGGCGTCCGGCGCGTCGCCCGCTGGCGGCGTGTCCGCGAACGCTGGCGCGGCGACAACGAGGGCGACGGCGAGGGCGGCGAGGCGGCGCATGGACGTCAGCTTGACGTTGCGGCGCGCCGCCGCGCAAGCCCCCAGGCGCTCGCGCTTAGTGAGTGGCGTTGCTGGCGCCGCCGCCGCCGCCCTGCATGGCCTGACGCGCCGACATGATCGCGGCCTTGCAACCGTCGGACAGCTTGTCCTGGTTGGACTGGATGCACTCGCGCAGGCCGCCGCCGGGGCCCGGCTTGGCGTCGGGGCACAGCTTGGCGAAGTCGGCGGCGCAGGCGGCGCGCATGGCGGCGCGCGGATCGGAGCCGCCATCGGCGGGCTGAGCGAAAGCCGCCGCACTGGCGACGAGCGACAGGGCCAGGCTGGCGAAGGTGAGACGCGAAAGAGTCATTGAGACGGAATTCTCCGGTGGTGAATGGGACTTGTACGCAAGGGCGCGACAGAATCCGTCTGGCGCATCGGTGCGCACTCTACCGGCCAACATTGCGGCGATATTTCGAGCTTCAGCTCAATTCCGCCAGGCGGCGCCGGAAGAAGCGGCGTTCCGGCTCGTGCCGCGCCAGCGCCAGCGCCTCGGCATACGCGGCGCGGGCCTCGTCAGCGCGTGCCAGGCGGCGCAGCAGGTCGGCGCGCGCGGCGGGCAGGGCGTCGTAGCCGGCAAGCTGGCCGCGCGCCGCCAGCGCCTCGATGCGCAGCAGCGCCGCTTGCGGTCCATCGACAAAGCTCAGCGCCGCGGCGTGGTTGAGCTCGATCACCGGCGAGGGGGCGAGCCGCATCAGCACCGCATAGAGGCCGACGATCTGGCGCCAGTCGGTGTCGGCGGGCGCCGCGGCCTGGTCGTGCAGGGCAGCGATGGCGGCCTGGACGGCGTAGGGCGACGGCGGTGTGTCGGCGGTCAGCGCCGGCGCCACCAGCGCCAGTCCCTCGGCGATCATGCCGGCGTCCCAGCGCGCCCGGTCCTGGTCCTCCAGCAGCACCAGGTCTCCGCCGGCGTCGTAGCGGGCCGCCCGCCGCGCCTCGGTGAGCAGCAGCAGCGCCAGCAGGCCCTGGATCGCGCCGCGCCCCGCCAACAGCGCGTCCAGCCGCCGCGCCAGCCCGATCGCTTCGGCGGCGAGACTGCGGGCCGGGTCGCCCGCGTAGCCCTCGGTGTAGACGAGGTAGATCGCCGCCAGCACGCCGTCGATGCGCTCGGCCAGCCGTTCCGGCGGCGGGGTCTCGTAGGGAATGCCGGCGGCGCGGATCTTGGCCTTCGCTCGCACCAGCCGCTGCGCCATGGTCTCTTCGCTGACCAGGAAGGCCCGCGCGACCGCGTCTGTGGGCAGCTGGCAGACTGTGCGCAGGGTCAGCGCCACCTGCGCCTCCAGGCTCAGCGCCGGGTGGCAGCAGGTGAAGATCAGCCGCAAGAGGTCGTCGTCGCCAAACGCGGCCACCGCCTCGTCGGCCTCTTCGGGCGCCGCCTGGCGATCGATCGCGGCTTCGGCGGTGAGCACGTCCTGGCGGTTGCGGAAGGCGATGCGGCGGCGCAGCTGGTCGAGGGCGCGGCGGCGGCCCACCGTCACCAGCCAGGCGCGGGGGTTCGCGGGCGGCTCGGACTTCCAGGCGATGGCGGCGGCGGCGAAGGCTTCCTGCAGCCCCTCCTCGGCGAGATCGAAGTCGCCGACGAGCCGGATCAGCGTCGCCAGCGCCTCCGCGCCATGGCGGCGATAGACGTCCTCGAGGTCCATCGCCGCCACCGCGTCCGGCTACATCGCGAAGATCGGCCGGACCTCGATGCTACCGTGCTTGGCGGTCGGCACCTTGGCGGCGATGCCGATGGCCTCGTCCAGGTTCTTGGCCTCGATGAGGTAGTAGCCGCCCAATTGCTCGCGGGTCTCGGCGAACGGACCGTCGGTGGTCAGAGTCTTGCCGTCGCGGACGCGGACCGTGGTGGCGTCGGCGACCGGCCGCAGCCGGTCGGCCGACTTGAAGTTGCCGCTCTGGACAATGCCCTGAGTGAAGACGCCGTAGTCGGCCATCATCTTGGCCCCGTCCTGATTGGCGTCGTCGCTCTCGGCCGAATAGATCAACAGCAGATATTGCATGGGGGTCGCTCCCTCGTCGGTGCTCGCGGCGAAGCGCCGCCGCAGCCCCTAGTCGGACGAGCTAAGCCCAGATCGACAAAGCGCGTGAAGATTCTTTCGCTACGCCGCCACCGCCGCTTCGCGCCGCGCCGGCTGGCCGGCCGTCCCAAGGTGACGGACGAAGAAGCGCTCCCAGCTCGGGGTCTCGAAGTTGGGGATGCCCATGTGGCCGCCCGGATTGATGTGCATCGTCTTCTCCGCCGAGCCGAAGGCGTTGAAGAGCGCGATGCCGTGCTCGCGCTCGGCCACCGCGTCTTCCCACTGGAAGGTGAACTCAACCGGGACGGTGATCTTCTTGGCCGCCGCCTCGAAGTCGGATTGGCCTGGGCGCAGGCCCGCCAGGCCGAAGATCGCCGCGGTGATCTGCGGGCACTGAGCGACGAACGGCACCCCGATCGCTGTGCCCATCGAGACGCCCCACCAGCCCATCGGCTGGCCTTTGCCAACGAAGTCGAGGCCCTGCACGGCGGCCAGCGCGGCGTTCCACTCGGGGATCGCGCGACCGGTGCGCTGCGCCATCTGCTTCATCCGCTCCGGATCCCAGGGCGCGGTGACTTCGCCGCGAACCCGCGCGCCGACATCGCGGGCCAGGCTCGCCGCTTCTTCGCGGCTGATGCGGTCGCCGTGCCCTGGCGCGTCGATGGCCATGGTCGCGTAGCCCAGCTTCTGGGCATAGGACTGGGCCCGGGCGCGGATGCCTGGGGTCTTCTTGTGCTGCGAGCCGCCGTGGCCCATCAGCACCAGCGGCCGCGGTCCCTTGGCCCCTTCCGGCGCCCAGACCACCCCGGGCACCGTCTCGCCGGCCACCTCGATTTCGAACGAGGTGCGCGTGACGCCTTCCTCGTTGCGTTCCTGCGTGATTTTCATGGCGTCGTCCCTGCGCTTGGTCTTTCTAGGCAGCGGTGACCAGTAGGCCTGCCCCTGTCAAGCGGGGCGGACGACGGAACGGGAGGAGAGAAACGCGATGACCACCGATACCGACACCGACCTCGCCTTGACGGCGCCGCCCGAGGGCTGGCGCGACGGCGGCATGCTGGACGGTCGCTTCCCGGTGGCGTTCGAAGCCTCGGTGCCGACTGCGATGCAGGTGGCGATGGCCTTCTACGCCGCGCTCGCCCGCCGCGACCTCTCCGGCCTCGCCGAGACCTTGCATTTCCCGTTTGCGATCTACGAAGGCGTCAACGCCGAGGTGTTCGAGACCGCCACCAAGTTCCTGAAGACGCCGCCGCGCTGCTTCGACTTTACCGGCCAGATGACGCTGCAAGGCCACGGCGGCCTCTCGGTGATGAAGGGCAGTTACGACATGCTCTCAGGCCTGGAGCTGCTCACCTACAACCCGATCAACGTCGCCGTCGCGCTCACCTTCACCCGCCACGCCCCGTGGGGCGAGAAGCTGGAGACCTGCGAAGGCGTCTACGCGATCACCAACAACGACGGGCGCTGGGCGATCCAGCTGTGCTCGACCATCTTCACGCCGGCCGGCCAGGAGCTGAACCAGTACCGCGACGCGGTGGACGCCAACCTGCGCCACGGCCGCGACTGGATGATGGGCTGGTCGCACTCCGACGCCGAACTGCTCGCCAGCCGCCGCCCGTCGCCGGGCAAGCAGGCCAGCATCTCCGGCGGCAGCAAGGTGCGCCCAGACGATCCAGTGGGCGGCCCGATGGCCGGCAACTTTCTCTCGTCGGCCCGCACCCGCCGGCCGATGTCGATCTACGGGACCGAGGGCGTGCGCTCACGACTCTCGGTGCGCCAGGTGGCCACCGGCGAGCAGGCGCAGGCGCGCACCCCGCAGAGCCAGTTCGACAACTTCAACAACTCCGCTCGCGGCGGCTTCGACAAGTATGGCTACACCCTGGTGCTGCCCAACCAGCGCGTGCTCCACGCCACTGTCGACAAGGCCCACACCTTCGGCGGCTACATCCGCTACACCCCGCAGAGCGAGATGATCTCCGAAACCCGCTCGGTGGGCATCATGACCTACGTCGACCAGGCCTGGGGCGCCGCCGGCATGCTGGGCCAGTGCCTCTATCGGGACCGGACCAACGATCAGAGGCGGTGACGTCGTTCCTTCTCCCTTCGGAGACCTTTGCAGAAGGGTCTGGTTCGGCGGTGATGGGGTTTGCGGCGGGTGTTTAACCGGGCGGTTTCGGGACGAGCGGAGTGAGGAGGTCGGTGCGAGGTCGAGCCGGGGGCGTCAGGCGGCGAGGGTTTCTGCGCGC
>DASXZG010000108.1:0-4935 GCA_036502045.1 Caulobacteraceae bacterium
GGCGGAGTCGCCGTCGGCGCCGTCTTCCTCGGCAGCCTCGCCACCGCCAACCGCCTCGCCCCGCCGGAACGCCGCGGCCAGGCCATCTCCGCCTACTTCACCGCCTGCTACAGCGGCCTGATCATCCCCGTCGTCGGCGTCGGGATCGCGTCCGGGTACATCGGAGACTTCCGCTCCGTGCTTGCCTTCGCCATCCTCCTCGCCGCCCTGTGCCTGTACTCCCTGGCCAGCATCAGGCGCGCCATCGCTTCCTAGGCAGCCGCGGTTCTCGGGCGCTGGCGAAGCTTCCAGGTATTCCACGGGAAACCAGCCTTTCCCAGAGTCGGGCCGCGGCCGGATGCGCGCACGGGATGCCCACTGAGACGTTCATGGCTAGGCTTTTCCTGTGGTGCGATCGTCCGGCACCATCCGTAGGCCGGCACCAAGGCACCAGGGACCCCGGCGGCGGAGGGAGTGCACTCGTTGTGACGGCTGACTCGTCGGGGCGACCCAGGGAGCACGGGATCGCCGATGAGCAGGCCGCGCTGCGCCGGGTGGCGGTGCTTGTGGCCCGGGCGGCGCCGCCCGACCAGGTGTTCACGGCGGTTACCGAGGAGGCCGGGCGGCTGCTTGGCGCCGGCCAGGCGTTGATGAGCCGCTATGACCCCGACGGAGCCGGAAGTGTGGTCGCCGCGTGGGGCAGCGCCGGCGCCGTCGTCCCTGTCGGCACCCGGATGAGCCTGGGTGGACGCAACGTGGCCACGCTGGTGGCGGAGACCGGCCGTGCGGCTCGGCTCGACGAGTACGTCGGCGTCTCCGGAGCGGCCGCTGACATAGCACGCGAGACGGGCGTCCGCACGGCCGTCGGCGCGCCGATCAGCGTCGAGGGCCGGCTGTGGGGCGTGATCATTCTCGTGTCCACCCGCGAGCAGCCGCTGCCCACGGATACCGAGGAGTGGCTGGCCGGGTTTACCGAGCTGGCAGGCACCGCGATCGCGAGTGCCCAGGCGGGCGTGGAGCTGCGCGGTTTCGCCGAGGAGCAGGGGGCGCTGCGACGGGTGGCCACCCTGGTGGCCAGGGCGGCGGCGCCCGAGGAGGTGTTCGCGGCCGTCGCCGCGGAGGCGGGGCGACTGCTCCGCGCCGACGCCACTCTCATGAGCCGGTACGACCCGGACGCCAAGGCCACTGTCGTCGGCGCGTGGACCAGCACTGGCGGCACGCCGGCTCCCCTCGGCACCCGGTTGAGCCTAGGCGGGCGGGACCTGCACACGCTGGTGTTCCGGAGCGGCCGGTCGGCGCGGATAGACGACTACGGCGCGGCCTCAGCCTCAGCCGCGGCCGCTGACATAGCACGCGAGACGGGCGTCCGCTCGGGGGCCGGCGTGCCGATCAGCGTCGAGGGCCGGCTGTGGGGCGTGATCGGCATAGCGTCCGGGCGCGAGCTGCCGCCGGACACCGAGGCGCGGCTGGCCGGCTTCACCGAGCTGGCCGCCACCGCTATCGCCAACGCCGAGACTCAGGCCGCACTGGCCGCCTCCCGGGCGCGGCTGGTGGCCACCACCGACCAGGCGCGCCGACGGATCGAGCGCGATCTGCACGATGGCGCGCAGCAGCGGCTTGTCGCCCTCGCGCTGCGGCTGCGCGAGGCGCAGGCGGCGCTACCGGAGACCGGCGAGCTGGCCCAGCGGCTGGACGGGGCGGTCAGCGAGGTGAACGGGGTGCTTGAGGAGCTGCGCGAGGTCGCCCGCGGCATCCACCCGGCCATCCTCACCGAGAGCGGTCTGCGCCCGGCGCTCAGGGCGCTGGCCCGCCGCTCCGCCGTTCCCGTCAGCCTCGACGTGCAGGTGGCGGGGCGGCTGCCCGAGCCGGTCGAGTTCGCCGCTTACCACGCGGTTTCCGAGGCGCTGGCTAACGTGGCCAAGTACGCGCAGGCCTCTGCCGCCGAGGTGGAGATCGGCGTGGGCGACGGCGTGCTGCGGGTCGACGTCCGCGATGACGGACGCGGCGGCGCGGACGTCGGCCGCGGGTCCGGCCTGCTCGGGCTGAAGGACCGGGTGGAGGCGCTGGGCGGCTGGATCTCGTTGCGGAGCGAGGCGGGGGCGGGCACCGTCATGCAGATCGCCCTGCCCCTCCGCGACCCAGGGTGACAGTTAGGGTGGCAGCCGGGGTGACAACCGGGGCGCTGGTTCACATGGGCACCTTGATGCCGCGCTTGAGCAGCCAGACATTCGCGGGCCAGGAGGTGAAGAACCCGATGATCATGCCGATCTGCATGAGGAACCAGTAGGCGGCCGAGTCTGGCATGAGGTGGTGGGGCGCGGGGAACAGGACGAATGCCATGAGCGCCATCCAGCCGAACAGGCCAACCTCGAACGCGATGAGCGAGATGGAATCCGCCTTGACCGCCGCGACCAGGCCGTCCTTCAGCCCGAGGCCGCGCATCGGTGCGATCGCGAAGTACTGGAAGATGACGCCGAACGCGAGCGCGACGATGAAATCGCCGATGTACTCGGCTCCGAGCGCGAGGCCGGCGATCGTGAGGCCGAGCCCGAATATCGCGAACTCGGCGATCACGTCGCCCAACGTGCATCCAGAGCCGCAGTGGCTCACCTCGATGGCCATGGTGACCCACCATGGCCTGGTGCGCTCACCCGGCGGGGCCGGCTCCCCGGCCCCGTCTGGTCCGCCCGGGCCGGTCATAGCCTCATAAGCGGCTGGGCCGTGGTCCGTCCGCACGGCGCGGTGGGCGGATGCCACTGCCGCCTTGGGCGCCGCTGCCAGGGACACCGTTGTCCCGTTCCTGGACGTCGTTGTCATCGTCGTCGCGGCGGCGGCTCGCTCCCAGCGCCAGTACAGCGCCAGCGCGAACGGGCCGAAGTACAACGCGGTGATCGGGAAGACGAAATTCATCACGCCCATCGACTGGCGTCGGTGATTAAAGGCAATGTCGCAGGCGATGATGCCCGCGCAGGCGAAACAGACGGCTAGGTAGACCCACGCGACCACCGTCAGCCAGGCTGGCGCCATGATCTGACCCATCCTTCCAGGTTCACGCCGATGCACCGGTTGAATTCAGCCCTCAGCCTGGCACCTGATATGGGCGTGCCGCATCGCGGCCAGCGGCCGTCTTGCCTGGGGGTTGACCCGGCCCCCGAGTGCCAGGCACCGTCGCGGCCGCGTTCCCTGCTACCTGTACCCGCCGGATCCCGGCTAGCGGCAATGCGCCGCGCTGTCCTGGCCGCCATGCTGGAGCAGATGCCCTGTCCCGGCTAGCGGCGGGCGGGCGACAGCAGGAAGGCCGCAGAGGGGTGAAGCCGTTATGGCGAGGGCAAATGGCGCGGACGCAAACGTGACGGTGGCGGTGCTCGGCGCCGGCATCATGGGGTCGGCGATGGCCCGGAACCTGGCCGCCGCCGGCCTGACCACGCGGGTGTGGGACAGGAACACGTCGGCGACGGGCCCGCTGGCCGACGCGGGCGTGGCGGTCGCGGCGTCAGCGCGGGACGCGGTGCGCGACGCCAGCGTGGTGCTCACGATGCTACCCACCGCCGCCGCCGTGGAGTCGGTCATCTTCGACGGTCGGCTGGCCGAGGCGTTCGCCGACGGGTCCGTGTGGGCGCAGATGGGCACGATCGGCGTCGAGGCAACCAAGCGCATCGCGGACCGGCTAGCCGCGCAGCGGCCGGGCGTGATGTTCGTGGACGCCCCGGTGTCTGGCAGCAAGGGGCCCGCGGAACAGGGTCAGCTGCTGATCCTGGCGTCGGGGCCCGCGGCCGCGGCCGGCGCGGTGCGCCCGGTGTTCGACGCCGTCGGCCGCAAGACGGTATGGCTGGGGGAGGCCGGGCGCGGCAGCCAGGTGAAACTGGTCGTCAACGCCTACCTGTCCATCCTTGTCGAGGGCGTGGCCGAGACGATGGAGCTGGCCGATCGCCTCGGTATCGGTCACCAGCAGCTTGCCGAGGTCATCGAGGGCGGCCCGCTCGACGCGCCGCTCGCCGACGCCAAGTTCCACAAGATGGACCGCGGAGACTTCGCGGCGGAGTTCCCGCTTGAGTGGGCGGTCAAGGACGTCGACCTGGTGATCGGCGCTGCGGGCGGTCAGCCGCCGCCGATGCTGGCCGCGCTGTCCGGCCAGTGGCATGCCGCCGTGGCCGCCGGGTACGGCCGCCAGGACATCAGCGCCGCCCGCCTGGCCCTGGCCAGCGAGGACCGCGCTTAGCCAGCACCGTCGGCAGCCCGTCGGCCCCGCCCCGGGGCGCCCGCGGCGGGGCCGACAGTGCGGCCGGGCCGTCAGAGCGGCAGCCCGTAGTTGAGTATGAAGTTCAGCGCCACGGCGAACGTCAGGTACATGAGCCAGAACCCGGTCCCGAGATGGAAGAAGCCAAGCGCCTTCTCGCCAAGGCCGCCGTACTTCGGCAGGTCAGGCTTGAGGCTCGCCACGAATTCGGCGGCGTAGACGCAGGCGAGGCCGATGAACAGGCCGCCGACCGGATCATCGCCGCTCTGGAAGAAGACGATGATCCCGAGGATCGAAATAAGCAGGAACGCGACGGACATTCCCAGTTGGATGCGCGTGTCGGCGCGCCGCAGCCGGTTCCAGCCCAACGCGAACCAGTGCACGCCGTACGCGGTGAACGCCAGCGCCGCCATGTAGAGCGCGGGCGTCCTGATCGTGCCGAACAGGACCAGGGCGGCGAACAGGAAGATGCCGGTGATGAACTGCATGAAACCGGGCATCCAGATGCCCCACACGCCGGTGCCGAAGTCAACCGATTCGTCGCGCTTCGGGTAACCGAGAAGCTCCTGCGGGCCGTAAATCAGATAGCCCGTCCCCAGGCCGAAAAACCCGACGGCAAGGGGCGGAAAGGGCGACTCGGGCAGGCTCACCAACGCCGGCAACAGCGATAGCGACATTCGATTCCCCTCTCAATGTGTTGCGGCGGATCAGCCGCTTAC
>DASXZG010000109.1:0-1724 GCA_036502045.1 Caulobacteraceae bacterium
GATCACGCGCTATCAAAGGCCGTTGCGGCCCTGGCTGAGCGACGAGTGGGAAAACGCCCGATCGCTCCAGATCGCCAGCCACATCCCCAACGACCGCCTGACGCTCTATTCCCAGGCATACTTCTGGCCCAAAGTCCTGCACGAGACCCAGGCTGGAGAACGCGAAGCCATGAGCGACTTGAACACGCTCACTCTGAACGCAGGACGGCTGGAACCCGCGGAGCGCGACCGCCTCTTCCATGCGCTCGTCAAGACCCGCGACTACCTCGGGCTGATGGACGGCGCGGCGGGGTTGATGCTGCGTGCGACAGCCCCCGTCGGCGTGGTCCTGAGCGAGGCGGAAAAGAAGGCAGAGCTATCGAGCGCCCAGAAGGACTTCGGAGCCTGTGCGGCCGCGCCCGACCGCGATCAAAGCCCGTAGCGATCCACCGAGGGCGGGGCCCGCTTTGGCTGAACAGCGGCCATTGTGCTTGGGTCATGCAACCGGCGCCTCGATCGCCTTGCGCATGGCCAGCCCGACGCCGAACAGGGTCTTCACCTCGCCCAGGGGCGCAAAGCCGCAGGCCGAATAGAAGCCGACCGCCCGGGGATTGGCGACGACGAACAGCCACGTCGCGCCGTCGGCGTGCGCCAGACGCTCGGCTTCCTGCATGAGCCGGCTGCCGATTCCCTGTCGCCAGCAATCCGGCTCGACGAACAGTCCGTCGAGTTCGGCTTCGCCGTCATCGCGGAGCAGGACGACGCCGAAGCCGACGGAGACCCCGCGGCGGTCAGCCACGAAGACCCGGCCGCCCTCGATCTGCTCGAGGGGCAGTTCGATCAGCCCCGGGTTCGCGAGCAGGTGCGGGCGATCCTCCTCCCACATCAGCGACGCGCGACGTTGCAGCGCTTCCAGGTCGCGCTGTTCGGCGGTCGAGGCGCGGCGAAGGGTGAGCCCATCGATCATCGCCGATCATGTTGCGATGGGACGGCCGAACGCAATGGCGAGAGACCCCTGCTTGCAGCGCTCGCGGCGACGCGCCGACGATCTGCCCGCGACAGGCGCAGGGCGTTCGCGCTACCAACGGCGCGGCGATGGGAGCCAGATCATGACGCGCATCCTGGTGGTTCGGCACGGGTACGTGGAGGGGATCGAGCCGCCGCGGTTCCGAGGGCGGTGCGAGGTTCCGCTGACCGAGCTCGGCCAGCGACAGGCGGCGGCGACGGCGGCGCGGATCGCGGCGAACGCCAAGGTGGCGGCCGTATGGACCAGCCCGGTGCAGCGGTGCGTGGCCACCGGGCGGGCGATCGCCGAGGCGACCGGCGCGCCTCAGCGGGTGGTCGAGGCGCTCAACGACCTCGATTACGGCGACTGGATCTGGCTGACCTATGAAGCGGCGCGGGCGGCCGACCCTGACCTCTTCGACCGCTGGTATTCCGCGCCGGCCAGCGTGCGCTTCCCGCGCGGGGAATCGCTGCAGGACCTGGTGCTGCGCGCCGGCGACGCTCTGCGGCTGGCGGCGGCCGAAGGTGTGGGCGAAGGTGTGGGCGAGGGCCGGGTTCTGGTGCTGGTCACCCATGACAGCATGGGCCGGGCCATGCTCATGCAGGCGCTCGACCAGCCGCTCTCGGCCTACCGGCGCCTGGTGATCTCGCCCTGCGGCATCAGCGAGATCGAGGTCGCCGGCGCCCACACCCAGGTGCTGGGCGTCAACGCGACCGAGCACCTGGCGGGGCTGTAGCGC
>DASXZG010000110.1:0-23554 GCA_036502045.1 Caulobacteraceae bacterium
GCGCGCAGAAACCCTCGCCGCCTGACGCCCCCGGCTCGACCTCGCACCGACCTCCTCACTCCGCTCGTCCCGAAACCGCCCGGTTAAACACCCGCCGCAAACCCCATCACCGCCGAACCAGACCCTTCTGCAAAGGTCTCCTCCGGGAGAGGTAGAAAAGCCAGTACCTTCAAATACTTCTCCCAAAGGGAGAAGGAGGGGCCCGCGATGCGGGGCATCGTGGGAGGATGAGGGGTTACGCTGCCGCCGCGCTAACCGTCACTCTCGAAGTAGAGGTGATAGTGGGTGCGGCAGGCGGGGTTGAAGGGGGCGGCGCAGGACGGGCATTGGTCGCCGCAGGCCATGTAGGCGGCGATGCTGAGTTCGGTCTTGCAGGCGCCGCAGAGGATGGCGGGGGTGGCCCAGGTCTCGCGCGGCCAGACCTCAGCGGGGTGGTCCGCCATCGCGTCGTGGCAATCGCGGCAGGCGTACCAGGCGCCGCAGCAGCGCATCCTGATCGCCACGATATCGCGGGAGCTATGCCAGTGGGCGCAGCGGGTCTCGGGATCGAGGTCGAGGCCATGGACGGTGGGGCGGGTCATCGGCGCTTGCACTGGCCCCGTCAGCGCGCAGACTCAAGCGGGGCGATCGGGGAGGGGATGGGATGCGGACGTTTCTGGCGCTGCTGGTGGCGCTCGCCGCCGGACCGGCGCTGGCCGGCGGAGTCGACCTGCATCACCTGCCGCTGGGCGATGGCAAGCTCTCGACCGCGCCGAAGGCCGGCTTCATCTGGGCCTGCCGGGTCGATCCGAACGCCGGCGGCGCGCAAGTGGACGGACCTTGGATCGACAAAGCCGCGGGCACCTACGACTTCACCGCCAAGACCGTGGTGCAGGGGCACGCGGTGTGGACGCCCGACTTCCACATGAGCATCGTCGGCGACCAGCGCGTGTTCACCACCAACGACCTGCCGGACCATCCGACCGGGACTTTCCCGATCAGCCCCTCCGACCCGGCGTTCCAGTACGACCGCAACCCCAACAGCATCCGCACCCAAAAGGTGACGCTGAGCTTGCCGGCGGACCCCGTGCTGGCGGCCGAGCCGTCCTGCGCGCCTGGCGCGGTGGGCATCCTGCTCACAGGCGCGGTGCTGTTCAGCGCCCTCGATGCGCCAGGCCGCGACGCTGTGGCCCATGAAGCGCAGGACAGCTGTCAGGGGCATCCGCAGGAGGGCGGGGTCTACCACTACCACAGCCTCAGCGGTTGCCTGGAGGACAAGCGGCTGCCGGACGGGCATTCGGCGCTGGTGGGCTACGCCATCGACGGCTTCGGCATCTTCGGGCGCTATGGCGAGGGCGGGAAGCTGCTCACCAGCGCCGACCTCGACGCCTGCCACGGCCACACCCACGCGATCCCGTGGAACGGCAAGATGGTGGTGATGTACCACTACCACGCCACCTACGACTTTCCGTACACGGTGGGTTGCCTGCGCGGGGCGTACAACATGGCCACGGTGCGCGCGATCAGCGGCCCGCCGCCGACCGGGCGCGGACCGGGCGGGCCGGGCGGCGGCCGGCCGGATCTGGCGGCGGCGGCGCAGAAACTGGGGATCAGCGAGGACTCGCTGCGGGCGGCGCTGGGCCCGCCGCCGCCCGATTTGGCCGCGGCGGCAACGAAGCTTGGGGTGACAGAGGCCGCGCTGAAAGCGGCGCTGGGGGTTCGTTAGGCCAGGAACGCGGCAACCGCCGCGTTGAACCCCTCCGCGCAATCCAGGTTGACCGGGTGGCCGCCTTCGAGGTCGACGATCTGGAGGCCCGGGATGCGGCGAGCGGCCTCGTCGCGGCGGGGCTGGAAGGTCTTCTCGCGGCGGCCGTTGACCAGCAGCGTCGGCGTGGTGATCTGCTCCAGGCGCGGCTCCACCGAGAGGCCGGGGGCGGTGTAGCTCATCGAGCGCGCCATGCCGGGGAGCGACATCGCCTCGGCGTCACCCACCAGCTCGTCCTCGATGGCGGGCGCCAGGCGGCCGTTGCGCTTGGGGAAGTAGGCCATGGTCTCCAGCCCGGCGCGGCCGCGAGCGATGAACGCGTCCACCCTCGCGGCGGCCGCCTCGGCCGTGGGCGCCGGCGCCGTCACCGCCCGGAGCGCCGAGGCCGAGTTGGTGAACACCTGCCGGCTCACGCGTTCGGGATAGGTCAGGGCGTAGCCGATGGTGAGGCCGGCGCCGAAGGATTGTCCGCACACGGACCAGGTATCGGCGCCCAGCTCGGCCCGCAGCGCATCGAAGCGCGCGTAGTAAGCCTGGGCGGCGTACTCGGCCGGATCGTCGGGGCTCTGCGAACGGCCATGCCCCAGCAGCTCGACCACCACCGGCGTCGCCACCTCGCTCAGCGCCTCGACGTTCGGCCGCCATTGGGCGCGGCTGGAGCAGATGCCGTGCATCAATAGCAGCGGCGGCTTGCCGCCGTCGCCCCAGACCTCGGCGTACATGGGGCCGATCATCAGTGGGCGCGGGCCGCTCAAGCCTTGCCCGCCCTGGCTCGCTCGATGCCCTCCAGCACCATCCGCCGCGCCTCGTCGGCGTCGCCCCAGCGAACGATCTTCACCCACTTGCCCGGCTCCAGGTCCTTGTAGTGGCTGAAGAAGTGCTCGATTTGCTTGACCGTGATCTCCGGCAGGTCGGTGTAGTTGTTCACGTCGTCGTAGCGCTGGGTGAGCTTGGGGCCCGGCACGCCGATCAGCTTCTCGTCGTCGCCGTGCTCGTCCTGCATGATCATCACGCCCACGATGCGGCAGCTCATGAAGGCGCCGGGGAACACCGCGCGGGTGTTGGCGATCAGAACGTCGCACGGGTCGCCGTCGCCGGAGAGCGTGTGGGGGATGAAGCCGTAGTTCCCGGGGTAGCGCATGGCCGTGTAGAGGAAGCGGTCGACGAAGAGCGCGCCCGAGGCCTTGTGCATCTCGTACTTGATCGGCTCGCCCCCGATCGGCACCTCGATCACCACGTTGACCTCGTTGGGCGGGTCCACCCCGATCGGCACGGCGTCGAGGTTCATGGCGGCTCTCCCGTTGCTGCGGTGAGATAGCCGCGCCGCGCCAACGACGTCACGCGGAAACCATGCCGTCGCCCCCGACAATTGCCTTGACGAAAGCGGTATTAGTGCAATCGTCAAAAGCAACAACCAAAGGGAGGACGCCCATGACCTACGCTCAGGGCCGCGTGATTAACGACGCCGACAGTCACGTGATGGAGACGCGCGAGTGGCTCGATCCCTTCATGGACGCCGACCTGAAGTCGAAGCTGCGACCGCTCTACGGCCGTGAGCCGGGGCGCATCGACAAGCTGCTGGACCAGGCGAAGGCCCGGCGCACCGACGCGGACGCCGACGCCAAGGCGTTCGAGAACCCGATCGCCGGCCCGAAAGGCTGGACGGCCGCGGGCGCGTTCGACCCGGCGGAGCGCAGCCGGGTGCTCGACCTCTTCGGTTTCTCCAGCCAGCTGGTGTTCGGCACCTCGTCGCTGGGGCCGGCGCTGGCGGCCAAGGACGAGGGCGTGAAATACGCCGGCGTGCGGGCGCACAACGAGGCGATGGCGGCGTTCTGCCGGCCGGACGCGCGGCTGTGCGGCGTCGCCTTCGCGCCGCTCGATGACGCCGAGCGGGCGCTGAGCGAAGTGAACGCCGCCCTCAAGGCTGGCAACAAGGCGATCATGGTCTCGGCCGGCGCCGCGGGCGAGCGCTCGCCTGGACACCCCGATCTCGACCCGGTGTGGGCGCGGCTGGAAGAGACCGGCACGCCGTTCATGCTGCACATCGGCCCGGGCACGAAGACCCAGCCGGCGCCGTTCCGCAACAACGGCCGCGAACGCGCGCCGGATCTGCACGGCGGCGGCGAGAACCTGCGCTTCGCCGACTACATCATGCTCTCGTTCGCGCCGCAGGTGTGGCTGACCGCGATGGTCTACGACGGGGTGTTCGAGCGCTTTCCGGCGCTGCGCGGCGGCATCATCGAGTCCGGCGCCGGATGGGCCCCGGAATTCCTGCGCGAGCTCGACCTCGGCTACAAGAGCTTCGGCCGCACCGATCCATACCTGAAGGCGATGCCGATGAAGCCGTCGGAGTACATCCGCCGCGCGGTGAAGTTCACGCCGTTCCCGGGCGAGGACGCCGGCCGGATGATCGCGGACGGCGGCGCCGACCTGTTCATGTTCTCCAGCGACTACCCGCACCCGGAGGGCACCAACGATCCGCTGGGCCGCTTCGAGCGGACGATGTCGGAGATCGACGAGGACGCGAAGGACCGCTTCTACCGGCGCAACTACGCGCAGATGATGGGGCTGGACGCGCTCGTCGCCGCCTGATGGCGTTCGGGCGGTCGTTCCGTCGGCTGTACTGGCTGGCGTTGCTGGCGTTGCTCGCGCCGATTGCGGCGCAGGCGGCGCCAGCGCACCTGTCGCCGGCCAACCTGGCCCAAGGCGTCAATCCCGACGTCCAGCTGAAGCTGGTGTTCGACGCGCCGCCCGCCATCGGCGGCGCGGGCCTGATCCGCATCTACGACGCGGCGGACCACAGCCTGGTCGACACCCTCGACCTCAGCATTCCGGCCTCGCCCAATCCCACCGGCCGGGCGCCGAAGCCGGCGGGGGCGACGGGGCCGGCGGTCGCGCCGCGTCCAACGGACGTCTCGGTGGTGGCGCCAGCGTACCAGGAGACGACCATCGAGGGCGTCGCCTTCCACTTCTTCCCGATCATCGTGCGAGGCGACACGGCGACCATCTACCCGCACCACGGCGTTCTCGCGTACGGGCATCGCTATGACGTGACCATGGACCCGGGCGTGCTCAGCGTCGGCGGCAAGCCGTTCGAAGGCGTTGGCGACAGAGAATGGAGCTTCGCCACCAAGGCCGCCCCGCCGCCGGTCAGCGCGACGCGCCTCGTGGTTTCCGCCGACGGACGCGGCGACTTCGACACCGTGCAGGGCGCGATCGACTTCGCGCCCGCGAAGCCGGCAAAGCGGCTGGAGATCTTCATCCGCGACGGCGACTACGAGGAGCTGGTGTTCTTCCAGGGCAAGTCGAACGTGACGTTCCGCGGCGAGGATCGCGACAAGGTGCGGGTCGGCTACCCGAACAACAGCGCGTTCAACGCGCAGACCCAGCCTGGGCCGTCGCTGCGCCCGGCGTTCTCCGTCGTCGACTCCACCGACATCCAGCTCAGCAACTTCACCATCCACAACGACTTCATCGGGCAGGCGGAGGCGCTGCTGATCACCGGCGCCCGCAATGTGGTCGACCACATGACCCTGCTCGGGTCCGGTGATGCGCTGACGATGCATGGGCCGGTCTATGTCGTCGATAGCCGGCTGCGCGGGGACGGCGACACCTGCCTCTGCTACGGGCCGGCCTACTTCCTGCGCACCGAGATCGACTCCGTCGGTCCCTTCACCTGGACGCGGAACCCGGCCTCGAACCACGGCAACGTCTTCGTCGACAGCACTTTCGTCTACCTCGACCAGCCGCTGCCGTGGACGGTGGCGGCGGACGGGACCGGCGGGGTGAAGGTGCCGGGCGTGCTGGCGCGGCTGCCGCGCAACGGGCCGGCGGGGTCGGCTTACGAGAACTTCCCTTATGCGGAGACGGTGCTGATCCGGGCGCGTACCCAGGGCGTGGCGCCGGAGGGCTGGGGGCCGATCGAGGACGAAGGGCCGACCTTCAGCCGGGCCAACCTCCACCTCTGGGAATACCGCACCACCGACTTGGCCGGCCATCCGGTCGATGTCTCGCAGCGCACGCCGGTGGCGCGGGAGCTGACGCTGCCCGCCGATGCCGAGACCATCGCCAACTACAGCAACCCCGCCTTCGTCCTCGGCGGCTGGAAGCCGGTCGTCCACTAGCAGGGCGTCGGCTGAGGCGGATGGGCGAGAGCAAGTCCGCCGGAGGCGATTGTAAGGGTAACCGCAAAGGGCGCGGAGGAGGCGCGGAGAACGCAGAGGGGCTGGGTTGCTCGGTCCTCCGCGACCTCTGCGAAAACCCTCTGCGTCCTCTGCGGTTACCCTTAGCTGCGCCTGCGGCGCGCGCCGGCACTGAAGACGGAGCCCAGGTTTGTGAGGTTCGTCGCGCAAAGAATGGCTTGATAGATATATAACTCATAGGCTATTCAGCGGTCATGGACGCCTTCGAGGCCATTGCCGAGCCCAACCGCCGCCGCATCCTGGATTTGCTGCAGGGAGAGGAGCGGCCCGCGGGGGAGGTGGTCGAGGCGCTGAGCATCAGCCAGCCGGGGGTGTCGAAGCACCTGCGGCTGCTGCGCGAGGCGGGGCTGGTGCGGGTGCGGGCGGATGGACAGCGGCGGCTCTACAGCGTCGAGCCGCGCTCGCTGGCGGCTATCGAGGCCTGGCTGCGGCCGCACCTGGAATTCTGGCGCGGCCGGCTCGACGCCCTGGAAGATCACTTGGAGAAAGACCAATGACGGCCATCGCCAACGGCGTCATCCGGAAGACCGCCGACGCTTACGAAATCGTGTTCGTGCGGCGCCTCAGGAAGCCGATCGAGAAGGTGTGGGCGGCGCTCACCGTCCCGGAGCGGATCGCCGACTGGTTCACCGAGATGCGCTTTGTGCCCGAGCTACGGCTGGGCGCACGGGTCGAGCTGCGCTTTCCGGACGATGATCCGCCTTACGAGATGCTGCAGGGCGAAGTGATCGCGTTCGATCCACCCAGGCTCTTCGCTTGGACCTGGAGTGACGTGACGGCGCACCCGAACTCAGTTGTCCGCTGCGAGTTGGCGCCGGATGGCGACGGCTGTGTCCTCACGTTCAGCCAATCCGGCATGGGGACTCAGTACCTCACCGGGTCGGCAGCGGGCTGGCAGGTGTTCCTCGAGGGCCTGGAAGGCGCGGCAGACGGCATTCGCACGCCCGGCAGCATCGAACGTGAGAAAGCGATCCGACCGGCCTACGAGGCGCAGCTCGCCGCGCTCGGCTAGGGTTTGCAGCCGGCGCCCCCGGCAGGCTAGGAAGCGCGCCTTCGAGGAGGATGGCGCGTCATGATCCGCAAGCCCGACGGAACCTGGGACAAGTCCAAGCTGCCGAGCCGGCACGTGACCGAGGGGCCGAGCCGCGCGCCCCACCGCAGCTACTACTACGCCATGGGCCTGGGCTCGCGGGAGATCGCCCAGCCGTTCGTGGGCGTCGCATCGTGCTGGAATGAAGCCGCGCCGTGCAACACGGCGCTAATGCGGCAGGCCAACGCCGCCGCGAAGGGCGTGAAGAGCGCCGGCGGGACGCCGCGCGAGTTCTGCACCATCACCGTCACCGACGGCATCGCCATGGGCCACGAGGGCATGCGCTCCAGCCTGGTCAGCCGCGAAGTCATCGCCGACTCGGTCGAGCTGACCATCCGTGGCCACAGCTACGATGCGCTGGTGGGCGTCGCCGGCTGCGACAAGAGCCTGCCGGGCATGATGATGGCGATGCTGCGCCTGAACGTCCCCAGCGTGTTCATCTACGGCGGCTCCATCCTGCCGGGCAGCTTCCAGAACCGCGAAGTGACGGTGCAGGACGTGTTCGAGGGCGTCGGCATGCACTCGGCCGGGCGGATGAGCCTGGAAGACCTGTGCGAGCTGGAACAGCACGCCTGCCCCGGCGACGGCGCCTGCGGCGGCCAGTACACCGCCAACACCATGGCCTGCGTTTCCGAGGCCATTGGCCTGGCTTTGCCGCTCTCCAGCGCGCTGCCGGCGCCTTACCTCGCCCGCGACAAATACGCCGAAGCCTCTGGGGAGGCGGTGATGCACCTGGTGGAGCGCAACATCCGTCCGCGGGATATCTGCACCAAGAAGGCGTTCGAGAACGCGGCGCGGGTGATCGCGGCCACTGGCGGCTCGACCAACGGCGGGCTGCACCTACCGGCGATGGCCAACGAGTGCGGCGTCACCTTCACCATGCGCGACGTCTGCGAGATCATGCGCGCCACGCCCTATCTGGCCGACCTGATGCCGGGCGGCCGGTTCGTGGCCAAGCACATGGGCGAGGCGGGCGGCGTGCCGATGCTGCTGCGTACGCTGCTGGACGGCGGCTACATCCACGGCGACTGCATGACGGTCACCGGCAAGACCATCGCCGAGAACCTCAAGGACGTGACCTGGCGCGACGACCAGGTGGTGATCCGGCCGGTGTCGAACCCGCTCTCCGAGACGGGTGGCGTTGTGGGGCTGTGGGGCTCGCTCGCCCCGGACGGCGCCATCGTCAAGATCGCCGGCAACACCGCCCACCGCGCTCACCGCGGCCCGGCCCGGGTGTTCGACGGCGAGCAGGCCTGCTTCGATGCGGTGGAGGCTGGCGACTACAAGGACGGCGAGGTGCTGGTGATCCGCTACGAGGGGCCGAAGGGCGGTCCCGGCATGCGCGAGATGCTGTCCACCACTGCCGCGATCTCCGGGCAGGGCCGGGGCGACAAGGTGGCGCTGATTACCGACGGGCGTTTCTCTGGCGCGACCCGCGGGCTTTGCATCGGGCACGTGGGCCCGGAGGCGCAGGACGGCGGCCCCATCGGCCTGGTCAAGGACGGCGACATCATCGCCATCGACGCTGACGCCGGGACCATCGAACTGGAGGTCGATCCCATCGAACTGGAGAACCGCAAGCGCCACTGGGAGCCGCGCGAGACCGACTACGGCTCCGGCGCGATCTGGAAGTTCACCAAAACGGTGGGCCCGGCCCACCTCGGCGCGGTGACGCATCCGGGGGTGGCGGGCGAGCGCAAGGTCTACGCGGACATCTGAGCGGGCGCGCCGAGGGCGTAACCCCTCACCCTCCCACTCGCAGATGCGAGCGGGCCCCTCCCTCTCCCTGCGGGAGAGGTATAGACGTGGCGCCTTAGACCACCTCTCCCAGGGGGAGAGGGAGGGTGAGGGGTTACGCTGCAAGCGAGGAGGCGCGTTTGCTTCGAGAACTGACGCTCAACGTGAACGGCGAGGCGCGGCGGCTGACCATCGAGGACACCGCGACGCTGCTCGACGTGCTGCGCAACCAGCTGGACCTGAAGGCGGCGCGGTATGGCTGCGGGGCGGGGCAGTGCGGGACCTGCGCGGTGATCGTCGATGGCGAGGAGCGGCCGTCCTGCCAGCTGGAGGTCGGCAACCTTGAAGGCAAACGGGTGGTGACGCTGGAGGGGATCGGCACGCCGGCGCGGCCGCATCCGCTGCAGCAGGCGTTCGTGGAGCTGCAGGCGGGCCAGTGCGGCTATTGCCTGGCGGGCATCCTCGTAGGGGCCAAGGCGCTGCTGGACCGCAATCCCGACCCCAGCCGCGCCGAGATCGCCGAAGCGCTGGATTGGCACCTCTGCCGCTGCGGCGCGCACAACCGCATCCTTGCGGCGGTGGCGCTGGCGGCGAAGCGGCTGCGCGAGGGAGTTCCGGCATGAGCCTGCCCCCAAGCCTCGCCGCCAATCCGCGCCTGGACCGCTGGGTCGGGTTCGAGACCCCCGGCATGGTGCGCGTCGCCGTCGGCAAGGTGGAGTACGGGCAGGGCGCGCTGACGGGCCTGGCCCAGATCGCCGCCGAGGAACTGGACGTCGACTTCGCCCGCCTCGACATCGTCAACGCCGAGACCGACGCTTCGCCCGACGAAGGGCTGACGGTGGGCTCGATGTCTATCGAGGGCTCCGGCGCGGCCATCCGGGCCGCCTGCGCCGAGGTGCGGGCCCTTTTCACCGGCGCGGCGGCGAGCCGGCTGGAGTGCCGGCCCGAGGCGCTGGACATCGACAACGGCGTCTTCCTGCGCGACGGCGAGCCAGCCGGGCTCAGCTACTGGGACCTGGCCAGCGAGGTGGACCTGAGCCAGGCGCCCACCGGCGAAGCCAAGGCCAAGCCATCGGCGCGGCACAAGCTGGTGGGTCAGAGCCAGCCGCGCGTCGACCTGCCAGCCAAGCTGTTCGGCGCGGCCTATCTGCACGACATCGCGCGGCCAGGGATGCTGCACGCCCGCGTGCTGCGCCAGCCGGGGCCGGACGCGGCCATCGCGCGGCTCGACGAGGCGGCGATCCGCCATGCGGCGGGTGCGCCGATCGAGATCCTGCGCGACGCCAACTTCGTCGCGTTCCTCGGCGAAAGCGAAGCGGCGGTGATGGCGGCGGTGACGGCGGCCGAGCAGACCACCGAGTGGAGCGGCGCGCGCGACTTGGCGCCCCGGCTCTCGGAGACCGAGTCGCTGAAGGAGCTGCCTTGCGAGAGCTTCCCGACGCCCGATCCGGCGCCGGAGCCCTCCAATCGCCGCCGATTCAAGGCTGGCTACAGCCGCCCTTACATCGCCCACGGCTCGATGGGGCCGTCGTGCGGCCTGGCCGAGTTCGTGGACGGCGAGCTGACCGTCTGGACCCACGCGCAGGGCGTCTATCCGCTGCAGGCGCTGCTGGCGCGGGTGTGCGGCGTGCCGCGCGGCAAGATCAAGGTGATTCACGCCCAGGGCGCGGGCACTTACGGCCACAACGGCTCCGACGACGCGGCGATCGACGCGGCGGTGATCGCGATGCGCCGGCCCGGCGTGCCGATCCGGGCGCTGTGGCGGCGCGAGGACGAGTTCGGCCACGAGCCGCTGGGCACGGCGATGCACGTCGAGCTGACCGCCGAGCTGGACGCCGGCGGCCGCGTCGCCGACTACGAGACCGAGATCTGGAGCGGCTCCCATATCGGCGGCCGCGGCCGCTGCCTGGCCGAGACGGCGCTGGGCCTGCCGCCAGTTCCGCAGATGGCGCCCCCCGCGGCGCCTGGCGGGATGCGCTTCTCGGGCGGCATCCTCAACGCTTATCCGTCGTATGAGATTCCAACCCGGCGGATGACCGAGCACGTGGTGGCCGCGCCAGTACGCACCTCCAGCCTGCGGGGTCTTGGCGGGCCGGTGAACACCTACGCCCACGAGTGCTTCATCGACGAGCTGGCCGACCTGGCGGGCGAGGACCCGCTGACGTTCCGCCTGAAGATGATCAGCGATCCGCGCGCTATCGCCGTGCTGCAGCGCTGCGCCGACATGGCCGGCTGGCAGAGCAGGGGCCCCGCTGGGACCGGCAAGGGGCTGGGCCTCGGCTATTGCCGCTACCGCGAGCGCGGCGCCTACGTCGCCTGCGCGGTGGCGGTGAGCGTCGACGAAGAGGTCAAGCTGGAGGGCATGTGGTGCGTCACCGACTGCGGTCAGGTGATCAACCCCGACGCCTGCAAGAACCAGCTCGAAGGTGGCATGATCATGGGCGTCAGCTGGGCGCTGAAGGAGCAGGTGCGGCTGGCCGGACCTGGCGTCGTCTCCACCACCTGGGACGAGTACCCGATCCTGCGCTTCAGCGAGATTCCGCCGGTCGACGTGGAGCTGATCCCGCAGCAGGACCAGCGCTCGGCAGGCACCGGCGAGGTGTCGCTGGGCCCAGCCATGGGGGCGGTGGGCAATGCGGTGGCGCATGCTCTGGGCGCCCGCATTCGCGATCTGCCGTTCACCCGGGACAGGATCGCGCGGGCGCTGCTGGCGGGGTAGGCCTGCGGGCGGCGGAAGCCCGATGTCGTGCGCGTCAGTGGAAGGCGCCGAGATCGCGGCTTTCGGCGATGAATCTGGCGCGCCACGTCTCGCTCAGCGCATCGCGCTGAATGCCCAGGTCGCCGATGCCCGCCATGTCGACCCTCGGGGCTTCAGGAAGGCCGACCAGGCGCCCCACCGCCTCCGCCGTCGCCTGCGGGTCGCGGACCACCTCTTCGGAGACCAGCGTCAGCACCGGCAGGCCGTTACGCGCGAAATAGTAGGCCCACCGGGTCTGGGCGCGCGCCAGGCCGATCAGCGTGTCGTTGATCAGCGCACGGTCGTAGGCGGCTTCGCCGAGGGCCGGGCGGAACGAGGTCCACTGTTGGGTCTGACTGGCGCGCACCAGTGAGATGGCCTGGCCGAGGAGGTCCGCCCGCTGCAGGTGGATGAACGAGAGCTGCGGCAACCGCTCGGCCCAGCGCGTCGCCCGCACGTCATCGAACTGGCTGCTGAATAGCTTCAGGCCGTAGACCCCGTTGTGGGTCGCCCCCAAGGCGGGGATAGCGGCCAGCTGCGCCTCAGGGTCATGCGGGTAGCCGGTGATGCCCAGCGCCGTCTGCACGGCGTCGACGTTGAAGTACTCCGTGGGCCGTCCGAGCAGGCCCGTCGAGGTGAGCAGGCGGCACAGAAACACGCTGCCCGACCTCGGCTCGGTGCAGATGGCGTAGCCGCGCATCGGGTCGTTCACCTCGGCGTCACCACCGCAAGTCCGTAGACGGAGCGCGCGGCTGAGATCACAACAAAGCTTAGGGTCGCTCCCAGCGGGCCACAAGCAGACGGGCAGCCGATCCGGGGGGGCGGGCTGTGATCATCGAGAGCATCTTCGCTCACGCGCGCCGGACGCCGGACGCTCCGGCGCTCAACGCCGGTGGGCCGGTGGTAGGGTATCGCGCGCTGGCCGCCCGTATCACGCTCGCGCGGCGGTTTCTGACCACCTTGGGCCTGGCGCCGGGTTGCGTGGCGGCCATCTGCATCGACAGCAATCCCGACGCGTGGGTGATCGGGTTGGCGCTGCGGAGCCTGGGGGTCACCACAGTCAACCCTCGCTCGTCCGCGGAAATCGCCCAGTTCGGCGTCCGCGCGGTGGTCGCGTTCGAGGCGCGGCACGCGACCTGGCCTGGCCTCCCCGAGGCGGCCAGCGCCGCCGGCGCACAGCTCATCCTCGCGCCCCGCGACCTCTTCGTCGGGTCCGAGGCCCTGGCGCCGGCCCGCACGGCGCCCAGCGACGCGCCGCCTGGCGGACACATCCTGCTCACGTCCGGCACAACCGGCGAATACAAGAAGGTGCTGATCCCGGCCGCGGCCGAGGCGGTGATCGCCGCGTCGAACGCCGCGGTGATTGGGCTCAGGAACGACACCGACATTCACGTTTTCGACTTCGGGGGCTGGACCGCCGCCGGCTACTTCTGGCCGATCGCTGCCTGGTGGGTCGGGGCGGACGTGGTGGTGTGCCAGCATGAGCGGGCGTGGCTCTCGCCGTCGCTGGTTGGCGGCGCACGGCGCAAGGCGTTGATCGTGGCGCCGCACCTGGTCGCGCGGTTGCTGGCGGCGCCGCCCGAGACGCCGTTGCGCGACGACGCCATGACCGCGTTCGTGGTTGGCGGGATGCTTTCCAGCGTCCAGTGGCAGGCGGCGCGCGAGCGGCTGACGCGCGACATCCGCTCGATCTTCGGCGCCACGGAAACCGCGCTCGTGACCTGCACGCGGCTCGAGACGGCCGAAGACTTGCGCTGGCACAGGATCAATCCGGGCATCGAGGCGCAGATCGTTGACGACGACGATCAACCGCTGCCCGCGGGCCAGGTCGGGGCGCTGCGCGTTCGTCCGACCCGGGTCGAAGGCTATCTGGACGATCCTGCCGCCACCCGCGACTTCTTCCGCGACGGCTATTTCTATCCGGGCGACCTGGCCGTGATCGGCCCTGACGGCCGGCTCTCGCTTCAGGGGCGCCGGACGGACGTGATCAACGTGCTGGGCAGCAAGTTCGCCACCCTGCCGATCGAGGTCGCGCTGCAAGACCAATTGAGCGCCGTGGCGGTCTGCGTGTTCTCAGCTCCGGGCGAGACAGGGGAGGAGGTTCATGTGGCGATCCAGCCGGGCCGACCGCTCGAGGCGGCGGCTCTGCAAGCCGCCCTCGTCGACGCCATGCCGCCCGGAATCTCCTCGGTGCGGGTCCACACCGTGAGCGGCTTTGCCCGCAATCACATGGGCAAGATCGATCGCGCCGCGCTGATGGCGCAACTTGTCCCACGGCCCGACCCGGCAGGTTCCGGTCCAGATCGTCCGAGTGACAGCCCCGGCTGATTTTACGCCTCGCTTACGCCGCACCGCCGCCTTTCGCGTCGAGATTCGACGGGGTTCGGCGGGATAGTCGCCACTGGCCGATTGGGCCGGAGGCGAGAGCAATGTTCGATCTTCTCTACATCGCGGGCGGCGTGGCGGTCCTGGGGGCGTTCGGCCTCTACGCCATGGCGCTGAGGCGCGTCTGATGCTGGTGGCGCTGATCTACGGCGCCGGCGCGCTGCTGATCGCCGGCTACATGGTCGCGGCGCTGCTTCGGCCGGACAAGTTCTAGAGGGACATCCGATGGACCCGCGTGGCTGGGGCGAAATCCTCTTCACCATCGCCGTCACCGTCGCTCTGGCGGTTCCGCTCGGCGCCTACACGGCGCGCGTCTGGCAAGGTCAGACGACGTGGCTGGACCCGGCGCTGCGCCCGGTGGAGCGCGGGCTCTACTGGAGCTTCGGCGTCGACTCGAACAAGAGCCAGACCTGGATCGCCTACACGATCTCGATGCTGGCGTTCAGCGCCGCCAGCTTCGTGGTGCTCTACCTGATCCTGCGCTTCCAGGACCTGCTGCCGTTCAACCCGCAGGGGTTCAAGGGTGTGTCGCCCGACCTGGCGTTCAACACCGCGATCAGCTTCATCACCAACACCAACTGGCAGTCGTACACGCCCGAGCAGACCCTCTCGGCGTTTTCGCAGATGGCCGGGCTGACCTCGCACAACTTCCTGTCGGCGGCGGCGGGGATCGCCATGGCCGCGGCGGTGGCGCGGGCCTTCGCCGCCAACCGCGCCGAGAGTCTCGGCAACTTCTGGGTCGATCTGACACGGATCAGCCTCTACCTGCTGCTGCCGCTCTCCATCGTCATCGCGCTTCTCTTCGTGGCGCTGGGCGAGCCGCAGACGCTGAGCGCCAGCGCCGCCGCTGTCGGCGTCGAGGGCGGCAAGCAGAGCATCGCGCTCTATCCCACCGCCAGCCAGGAGGCGATCAAGCAACTGGGCACCAACGGCGGCGGCGTCTTCAACGCCAATTCGGCCCACCCGTTCGAGAACCCCAATGCGATCACCAACTTGATCGAAGAGATCGAGATGAACGTGACGGCCTACGCCTGCGTGTTCGCCTTCGGCATCGTGGCGATGGCGCGGAAAGATGCGCGCGCCCTGGTGGCGGTGATGGCGCTGTTCATCCTGGGCGCGGCGTCGGTGATCTACTGGTCGGAGACTCAAAGTCCGCCGGCGATGCACGCGGTGCACGCCAGCACTCTGGTCAACATGGAAGGCAAGGAGGTGCGCTTCGGCGCGCCCTCGACGGCAGTCTGGACCGCGTTCACCACAGGCGCGTCGGACGGCGGCGTCAACGCCATGCACGACAGCCTGATGCCGATGGGCGGGGCGGCGGCGATGTTCACGATCCAGCTGGGCGAGATGCTGCCCGGCGGCGTCGGCTCGGGCCTCTACGGCATGGTGGTGATGGCGCTGATCGCCGTCTTCGTCGCCGGGCTGATGGTCGGCCGAACGCCGGAGTACCTCGGCAAGAAGATCGAGTCGCGGGAGGTGAAGTTCGCCATGCTGGCGGTGCTGATCCTGCCGCTGTCGATCCTGGGCTTCTCGGCCTTGGCGGCGGTGCTGCCGGTGGCGCTGAAGGCGCTGGAGAACGCCGGGCCGCATGGCCTCACCGAGATCATGTACGCCTACTCGTCGGCGAGCGGGAACAATGGCTCGGCCTTCGCCGGGCTCTCCGCCAACAACCCCTATTGGAACGGCACGCTGGGCGTCGCCATGCTGCTCGGGCGGTTCGGCTATGTGATACCGGTGCTGGCGATGGCGGGCGCCATCGCCGCCAAGCCCAAGCTGGCGCCCACGGCGGGGACCCTGCCCACGCATGGGCCGCTCTTCGTCGGCCTGCTGGCCGGCGTCATCCTGATCATGGGCGGGCTGCAGTTCTTCCCGAGCCAGGCGCTCGGTCCGATCGTCGAGCACTTCCTCGTCCTGCAAGCCGTCGCCGGCCACTGATCCCCTTCGCGAGGCGCCTCACATGACTGCCGCAAGCGTTCCCCTTGGCGAAAAGCGCCGGTCCACCCTCGGCGGCGCGGCGCTGTCGTCCAGCGTGCTGACCCGGGCGATCGTCGAGTCGTTCATCAAGCTCGACCCGCGCCGGCTGACCCGCAATCCGGTGATGCTGGCGACCGAGGTGGTGGCGATCCTGGCCACGGTCTCGACCATCGAAGCCTTCCGCCGCGCCGCCGACCCCTGGTGGGCGTTCCAGATCGCGCTCTGGCTCTGGTTCACAGTGGTGTTCGCCAACTTCGCCGAGAGCATCGCCGAGGGGCGCGGCAAGGCGGCGGCGGACGCGCTGAGGTCGCAGCGGATCGACGTGAAGGCCAAGCTGATCGTCGACGACAACGGCCTGATCGTGCCGACCTCGGCGTTCAAGCTCACCGCCGGCCAGATCGTGCTGATGGAGGCCGGCGACATGGTGCCGTCGGACGGCGAGATCATCGAAGGCGTGGCCTCGGTGAACGAAGCGGCGATCACGGGCGAGTCGGCCCCTGTCATCCGCGAGAGCGGCGGCGACCGCTCGGCGGTCACCGGCGGCACCACCGTGGTCTCGGACTGGATCAAGGTGCGCATCACCGCCGACCCGGGCGGTAGCTTCATCGACCGCATGATCGCGATGGTCGAGGGCGCGGAGCGGCGGAAAACGCCAAACGAGATGGCGCTGACCGTGTTGCTGGCCGGCCTGACGATCATCTTTCTGATCGCGGTGGCGAGCTTGCTGGGCCTCGGCAAGTACTCCGGCGTGAGCCTGGACCCGCTGGCGCTGGGCGCGCTCTTCATCTGCCTGATCCCGACCACCATCGCCGGCCTACTGTCGGCCATCGGCATCGCCGGCATGGACCGGCTGCTGAAGTTCAACGTGCTGGCGACCTCGGGGCGCGCGGTGGAAGCCGCCGGGGATTGCGACACGCTGCTGCTCGACAAGACCGGCACCATCACTCACGGCAACCGCATGGCCACCGAAGTGATCGCGGCGCCCGGCGTGCGCGACGAGGCGGCGATGCGGGCGGCGATGATGGCCTCGCTGGCCGACGAGACCGCCGAAGGCCGCTCCATCGTCGACCTGGCGCTGGAAAAGGGCCTCACCGGCGTGCCACCGAAGGACTCGACGCCGGTGCCGTTCAGCGCCGCGACGCGGCTTTCTGGCCTCGATGCGGGCAAGGACAGCTGGCGCAAGGGCGCAGTGGACGCGATGCTGCGCACGCTGAACCTGGCGCAGGCGGACATGCCGGCCGAGGTCGCCGCCGCCGTCGATCGCATCGCCCGCTCCGGCGGCACGCCGCTGGCGGTGAGCGAGAACGGCGTCCTGATGGGCGTCATCCACCTGAAGGACGTGGTGAAGGCCGGCGTGAAGGAGCGCTTCGCCGACCTGCGCCGCATGGGCCTGCGCACGGTGATGATCACCGGCGACAACCCGGTCACCGCCGCGGCCATCGCCTCCGAAGCCGGCGTCGACGACTACCTCGCCGAGGCGACGCCGGAGGACAAGCTGCGGCTGATCCGCGAGGAGCAGAGCAAGGGCCGGCTGGTGGCCATGTGCGGCGACGGCTCCAACGACGCGCCGGCGCTGGCCCAGGCCGATGTCGGCGTGGCCATGCAGACCGGCACTCAGGCCGCCCGCGAGGCCGGCAACATGGTCGACCTCGATAGCGATCCGACCAAAGTCATCGAGATCGTCGAGGTGGGGAAGCAGATGCTGATCACCCGCGGGGCGCTGACCACGTTCTCCATCGCCAACGACGTTGCCAAGTACTTCGCCATCATCCCGGCGATCTTCGTCACGTCGCTGCCAGCGCTGGGCGCGCTCAACATCATGGGGCTGAAGAGTCCGCAGAGCGCCATCCTGTCGGCGATCATCTTCAATGCGCTGATCATCATCGCGCTGGTGCCACTGGCGCTGCGCGGGGTCCGCTACCGGCCGATCGGCGCTTCGAAGCTGCTGCAGCGCAACCTCTTGATCTATGGCCTCGGCGGCCTCGTCGCGCCGTTCATCGGCATCAAGATCGTCGATGTGATCATCACGACGATAGGGCTCGCGTGATGGTTCTCTCTCTTCCGCTCTTCCCCGCGGAAGCGGGGAAGACCCGTGCCTCACCGGAACAATCTGATGCTCGCTGAAATCCGCCCCGCCATCGTCTCGACCATCCTGTTCACGCTGCTGCTGGGCCTGGGTTACCCGCTGGCGGTGACCGGCCTGGCGCAGGCCCTCTTTCCCGCTCAGGCCAACGGCAGCCTGGTGACAGGGCCGGGCGGCCGGGTAATCGGCTCGTCGCTGCTGGCCCAGCCCTTCGCCAGGGACGAATACCTGCATCCGCGCCCCTCGGCGGCTGGCGCGGGCTATGATCCGACCAGTTCGGGCGGCTCCAACTACGGGCCGCTGAACTCGGACCTAGCCAAGCGCGTCGCCGGCGACGCGGCGGCCTTGCGCGCCTCGACCGGCCATCAGAACATTCCCGACGACGCCATCACCACTTCGGCCTCGGGTCTGGACCCGGACATTTCGCCGGCCTACGCCGACCTGCAGGCTGACCGCATCGCCAAGGCGCGCGGCGCATCGGCGGCCGACATTCGCAAGCTGATCGACGGGCATGTGCAGGCGCCGCTGCTCGGCTTCATCGGCCAGCCGCACGTCAATGTGCTGATGACCAACCTGGCGCTGGACGCGGCGCTGCCGAGGGCTAACCTCAACCCTCGATGACGCTCGACGAGCCGCGCCGCCCGGACCCCGATGCGCTTCTGGCCGAGGCGAAGCGGGCAGGGCGTGGCCGGCTGAAGGTGTTCCTCGGCATGGCGCCGGGGGTCGGCAAGACTTACGCCATGCTGTCGCAAGCGGCGCGGCGGGCGGCCGAGGGCCGCGACGTGGCGGTGGGCGTGGTCGAGACCCACGGGCGGCGCGACACCGACGCGCTAACCCAGACCCTTGAGATCCTGCCGCGCAAGCCGATCGACTATCGCGGCCGCATGCTGCTGGAGTTCGACCTCGACGCGGCGCTGGCGCGGCGGCCGGAGCTGCTGCTGGTGGACGAGCTGGCGCACTCGAATGCGCCGGGCTCACGCCATCCCAAGCGCTGGCAGGACGTCGAGGAGCTGATCGCCGCCGGGATCAACGTCTGGACCACGCTCAACATCCAGCACCTGGAGAGTCTGGTCGATGTGGTGTGGAAGATCACCGGCGTGCGCCAGCGAGAGACGGTGCCTGACGGCGCGCTCTCCCGCGCCGACGAGGTGGAGATCGTCGACGTCACCCCGGCGGAACTGCGGCAGCGGCTGGCGGACGGCAAAGTCTATGTGCCGGAGACGGCGCGGCTGGCCTCGGACAACTTCTTCAAGTCGGAGAACCTGACGGCGCTTCGGGAACTGGCGCTGCGGCGGGCCGCCCAGGTGGTGGACGACGAACTGATCGGCCAGATGCGGCGCGCCGGCGTGGCGGGCCCCTGGCCCGCCAGCGAGCGCATCCTGGTGCTGATCGGCGGCGACGCCATGGCCGATCACCTGGTGCGCACCGGCCGGCGGTTGGCGGAGATGATGAACGCCAGCTGGACCGTGGCCCACATCGAGCGGCCGGGGCGGCCGCCGCCCAGCGCACTGGCCCTCTCGCGGATCAATGACGCCATGAAGCTGGCCGAGCAGCTGGGCGGCGCCACCGTCTCGCTCACCGCCGACGACATCGTCGCGGCCGTCATCGACTACTGCGGCAACAACAACGTGACGCAGCTGGTGATCGGCAAGTCGCGCGACAGCCGCTGGCGCGAGATGCTGCGTCGCTCGTTCGCCAGCGCGCTGATGCGCGATGCGCATGGCGTGGCGCTGCATGTGGTCACCGAGGGCGCGGGCGAGGCGCCGGCGACGCCGCGCCTCCGGGCGGCGCACGACCCCGCGGCCTGGCGCAAGTTTCTGCCCGGCGTCGGCTACATCCTCGTGGCGACGCTGATCGCCTGGTACCTGGAGCGCAGCTTCCGCGCCTCCGACCTCGGGATGATCTTCCTGGCGGCGGTGCTGACCACGGCGGTGCTGCAGGGGCTCAGGCCCGCGCTGGCGGCCGCCGGGCTGGCGTTCCTGGTCTACAACTACCTCTTCCTGCAGCCGAGCTACTCGTTCGCCATCGGCTCGCCCACCGACGTGCTGACGCTGTTCGTGTTCCTGGCGGTGGCGGTGGTGACGGGCGTCTTGGCCGGACGGGTGCGGGACTCGCAGCTGGCCACGGAGCGGCGCGCGGCGGCGATCACCTCGCTGCTGGCCGCCAGCCGGCGGCTTTCGGCGGCTGCCGAGCGGGGCGATGCCGCCACCGCGCTCGCCGAGCAGCTGTCGGCGGCCACCGGCGGCAAGGCGATGATCCTCTTGCCCAGCAACGGCGAGCTGGCGCCGGCCGCGGCCGCGCCGGCGATGTCGCAGCTCTCCACCCAGGACATGGCGGCCGCGCGCTGGTCGTGGGAGCATGGCGAGGCGGCTGGCGCCGGCGCCGACACGCTGCCGGCCGCCGCCTGGACCTTCTGGCCGCTGCAGGGCATCAGCGCCCGCGCCGGGGTGGCTGCGCTGGAGCCGCTGGCCAGCGCCGACTCCGAGTCGGAGCGCTACGTGCTGTCGCTGCTCGACCAGGGCGCCATCGCCATCGAGCGGGCCGAGCTGGCGGCGGAAGCCTCGGAAGCCGACGCGCTGCGGCGCTCCGAGCGCCTGCGCACGGCGCTGCTCAACTCCATCAGCCACGACCTGCGCACGCCGCTGGCAGGGGTGCTGGGCGCCGCCACTACCTTGCTGGAGTACGGCAAGGACATCGAGGCGCCGGTGCGCGATGATTTGCTGGAGAGCGTCCGCGACGAGGCCGAGCGGCTGAATCGCTACGTCGGCAATCTGCTGGACATGACCCGGCTGGAGGGCGGTGGCGTCGCGCCCCGCACCCTATCCACCGACCTGCGAGACGTGGTCACCGCGGCGGCGGAGCGGGTGACGCGACGCCTCGGCGAACGGGTGCTGCAGCGCGACTATCCGCCGGCGATCTCGACCGTACCGGCCGATCCGGCGCTGCTGGAGCAGGCGCTGGTCAACATCCTGGAGAACGCCATCGCCTACAGCGCCGACGGCTCGCACATCGAGGCGGCGGTCTACGAGGACGAGCGCAACGTGGTGATCAGCATCGAGGACGAGGGGAGGGGCATTCCCACGCCGCAACTGCAGCAGGTGTTCGAGAAGTTCCAGCGGCTGGAAGAAGCCAGCGACCGGGGCAAGGGCACCGGACTAGGGCTGGCGATCGCCAAGGGCTTCGTCGAGGCGATGGGTGGGCGCATCGCCGCCGCCAGCCCGATCCACGCCGGCCGCGGCACGCGCATCCTGATCAGCTTGCCGAAAGAAAAGCCCACGCCACATTGGCTGCTGTGATGAGCGCCTACAAACCTCGCATTCTGGTGATCGACGACGAGCCGCAGATGCACCGGTTCCTGCAGCCGGCGCTGACCGCAGCCGGCTTCGAGGCGCTGCGCGCCGACAACGGCGCCGATGGCCTCAAGCTGATCGCCGCCAGCGCGCCGGACGCGGTGGTGCTGGACCTCGGCCTGCCGGACATGGACGGCAAGGACCTGCTGCGCGCGGCGCGCGCCTTCTACGCCGGACCGGTGGTGGTGCTGTCGGCGCGGGACCGCGAGTTCGAGAAGATCGCCTCGCTCGACCTGGGCGCCGATGACTATGTGCAAAAGCCGTTCGGGGTGGGGGAATTCCTGGCGCGTTTGCGCGTGGCGCTGCGCCACCAGTTGGAGCGCGGCGGCGCCGAGCCGGTGGTACAGGCCGGCGACCTGGAGATCGATCTGGTGCGGCGGCTGGTGAGCCGCGTGGGCGAGCCGGTTCGGTTGTCGCCGAAGGAGTACGAGCTGCTCGCGCGGCTGGCCGAAGGAGACGGCAAGGTGCTGAGCCACCGCCAGCTGCTCACCGCCATCTGGGGCCCGGCGCACGCCGAGGACCTTCCGTACCTGCGCGTCCTGGTCGGCCAGCTGCGCCAGAAGATCGAAGCCGAGCCTGCCTCGCCGAAGCACATCCTGACCGAGCCGGGGGTGGGCTATCGCTTCATGCGGTAGTGGAACCACGAAAAACACGAAAAACACGAACGCGGCGCCCGGCGTCGTTGTGTGCCGTGAATGACGCGCGCCCGGCGGGCGTCGATCATTTCCCCGTCCGTGGATGACCGCGTTCGTGCTTTTCGTGTTTTTCGTGGCCAAACATGCGTTGACTCGAATATAAGCGAGTGCGCAAGATGCGAGCATGAACGTGCACGAAGCCCTCGCGGAGCCTCACCGGCGCCGCATCGTCGAGCTGGTGGGGGAGCGTGAGCGCACCGCCGGGGAGCTGGTGGTGGCGCTCGGCATCAGCCAGCCGGGGGTGTCACAGCACCTGAAGGTGCTGCGCGACGCAGAGTTGGTGGACGTGCGCAAGGACGCGCAGCGGCGGATCTACAGCCTCAAACCGGAGAAGCTGGCCGAGCTCGACGCGTGGCTGGCGCCGCTGCGGCGCCTCTGGATCAGGCGGATCGACGCGCTGGTCGATCACATCATGGGGGATCAGTGATGGGCGCGTGGATCGACGGCGAGCTGCCGGGCGACGGGCGTATCCGCCAGCAAGACAACGGGCTCTGGGAATTCCAGGTCGAGCGCTTCATCGGCCGCCCGATCGAGAAGGCGTGGGCGGCGCTGACCATTCCAGAGCGCCTGGCCGAGTGGCTGGGACCGATCGCGGACCTCGACCTGCGGCTGGGCGGTCGCTTCATTGTCATGTTCGACCGCGAGGGCGACGACGGCGTGCGCGGGACCATCGTGGAGTTCGAGCCGCCGCGGCTGCTGGCGTTCGACTGGAATGAGGGCGCTTGCGATCTGCGTTGCCGTTTTGCGCTGACGCCAGAAGCTGGCGGCTGCCGGCTGACCTTCAGCGCCGCGGGCCTCGCCGAGACCACGCCGGGGATGCAGGTGCGCTTCGTGCCAGGTTCGTCAGCGGGCTGGCGCCTCTTCATGGACGAACTCGTCCAGGTGATCACCGGCGAACTGCCGGAGGGCGGCGATCAGCCGTTCGAGGACGCGGAGAAGCGCTACCTGGCGCACTTCGGCCGCTACACCACCGGCTGGGACGCGCCGATGTCGCTGCGGGGGCACGAGTCCCAGCCCTTCGTCACCGACGAGGGCGCGGGCGTGCGGCGCCTGCGTTTCTCGCGGGTGTTCGGGTCGCCGCCGGCGAAGATCTGGGCGGCGCTCACGGAGCCGGCGCGGCTGGCGCGGTGGAGTGGGCCGACCATCGACGTGCGGCGCGACGGCGAGGTTGTCCTCGCCGACGATCGTGGCTTCGTGGTCGATGTAGTTCCCGAAAAGCGGCTGGTCTGGGCGATCCCGCAGCCGAACGGCGGCCACTCCGTCTTTCACATCGAGCTGGCGCCCTGGACCTGGCCGACGACCGAGGTGACGCGTTTCGCGCTGACCGTGCGCGGCGTGCCCGAGCACGAGGTCGGCGCGATCACCGACGCCTGGATGCAAGGCCTGCACGATCTCGCCGACGCGGCGAGCGCCTAGCCTACCTCCCCCGCGAAGCGGGGCGAGCAACCATGTGAGTTTGGTTATGCGGGGAGCCAGGGTGTTCCGCGGCCGAGGACGGCGTTGGCTGCCTCGATGAGTTTTCGCATGACGGCGACGAGGACGACCTTCGGTTTTTTG
>DASXZG010000111.1:0-4328 GCA_036502045.1 Caulobacteraceae bacterium
CGCCCCATTGACGGCGAAAACGCGACGTGAGTAAACTTCGCTTGAAATAATTCGGACAGTCGTCGTCGGAATTTTGAACGTTCGGAGGGGCCCGTGAAAACAGTCATTCTGGCGGCCGTGGCCGTCCTGACGTCCACCGCGGCGAGCGCGGGCGTTCTCTACAGCCAGCCGTGGGACGGCGGTGCCAACATATTGGGGAGCCAGAACGACACCAACAGCGGCGGCCTTGGCAATTTCACCACCGTGTACGACAACTTCACGCTCGCGGGCGGTGGCCAAATCACGTCGGTGGACTGGACCGGTGGCTATTTCAATCCGCCCAGCCAGGGCCCCATCACCCAGTGGACGGTGAGCATCTACGGCGATAGCGCCGGCCAACCTGGCGCGCTGCTCTATCAGGAAACCGTTCCTGGAGCCGGGGGCGAGACCTTCAACTCAACCGTGAGCGGATTCCCGATCTACAACTATGACGTGGCGGCCAACTTTACGGCAGCCGCCGGTACGCAGTATTGGCTGTCGGTCGTCCCCGACCTGGGCTTCCCCCCGCAATGGGGTTGGGCGACCGGCACCGGCGGCGACGGGGTCGGTTATCAGGACTTTTTTGGCACCTTATCGAATACCGGCACCGACTTCTCCTTCACCCTGGTCGGAGGGACCGTGCCGGAGCCGGCGACCTGGGCCTTGATGCTGGCCGGCTTCGCGGGCTTCGGCGTCGCGCTCCGCTCCCGTCGCGCACGTTCCGCCGCCGCCTAAACTACTCCAGAGCGTCATACCGGACGGCCTCAGGCCGATCCGAGACCCCAGGGGTTGTTGTGCGTCACCCCCCACGTTTCGATTCTGTGGCGGCAGCGTAGGGTCCGCTTTGGGTCGATCTTCCCCTTTGGCCGCTTTCCGGATAGCCGACGTTCGGCAGGACGCCACGGCGGGATTCAAATGTCAGATTTTGACCGCTAGCTCGTGAATCCTATGGCGCTCGGTCGTTGGCGGCCTCTCGTCCTGCTCCTGGTCGGCCTCTTCGTCGGCATGGCCATGCCGTCGCTCGGCGCCGGCCACTGGATCGCGCCAGGGACGGATCTTCGCTCGATGGAAATCCGGGAAGTGGTCTTCTGGGCCATCACCGCCGCGCTCCTCTTCCACGTCACCCGGATCGAGGGCCTTCCGCTCTCGTCTCTGGGCTTTCGCCGGCCGACGATCTGGACCGCCGTCTGGGGCGTCGTCTGCGGCCTCTTGATCGCCGCGCTCTTCAGGATCATCGCGGTCGCGGTTCTGGAGGGTCTTCATCTGAAGGGCAACGCCGCGGCCGCGCGGCCGCTGTTCGACGCTCCCTTGTGGTTCCGCGTCCTGCTGGTGCTTCGCGCCGCCGTGACCGAAGAGATCCTGTACCGCGCCTATCCCATCGAGCGGATCGTGGCGCTGACCGGCAGCCGGTGGCGGGCCGTCCTGGTGTCCGTCCTCGGGTTCAGTCTTGCCCACCTGGAGTATTGGGGGCCCGTGCAGCTCCTCCTGGTGGCCCCAGCCGGTCTCGTGCTGGCTTTGCTCTACCTCTGGCGGCGCGACATCGGCTGCAACATGCTCGCCCACTTCATCACCGACGGCATCGGCCTGCTCGTACGGTGACGTTGATCAGCTCACGACCTTGACGTTAGGAGGCAAGCGGCGGGCGGCTGGACGCCCATTCCTCTTTCGGGCCTGGGCATGAAATTGGCTTGCCGGCCGAGCGGGAAGCGCTCGACAATCTCTACGACGTCAGCGCGCCGATCGTCCGAACCCTGGCTGGCGACTGGGCGCATACGAGAACCCGGACGCCGGGGCGCTAGCTGGGACGCTTGAGGAATGCTTCGAACTCCGCGCGCGTGGGGACCGACGAAGCGCCCAGGTGCGTCACCGCCAGCGCGGCGGCTGCGTTCGCGACCATGGCGGCGTCTTCCAGCCTCTGGCCGCGCGCCATCTCGGCCGCCAGCACGCCGCAAAAGCAGTCCCCCGCGCCCGTGGTGTCGACGACGATCACCCGGCGCCCCGGGACTGGCGTGACGCTCGCCTCGCGGACGACGATGGCGCCCGCCGCGCCCAGCGTGACCACGACAGCCTGACCCGGTCGCTCGATCAGGGTTCGGGCGCCGCGTACGAGGTCGGGCCTGTCCACGTTCCCAGCGGCAAGTCCGGCAAAGTCCGCGAGTTCGGTTTCGTTGACGACCAATATGTCGACCAGGGCGAATAGCCGGCGCCCTTCGGGGTCCGCCGGCGCCGCGTTCAGGATCTTGACGCCGGCCTTCGCGTCCGGATGCGAGAACAGCGCGGCGACAACCTCGATCGGGACCTCCAGTTGAGCAAGATAGACGGCGTGCCCGGCGATGGCGGCCTCGGAAAGGTGGTCGGGCGTCAAAGCCCGATTGGCGCCGGCGACAATGACGATCGAATTCTCCCCGTCGTCCGAGAGCGTGACATAGCCCTCACCCGCAGGCACGCCGTCGATCATCGCCAGGTGCGTGGTGTCCACGCCCAGATCCGTCAGGCGCTCCCGCATCCACCGGGAATCGTCATCGCGACCGGTCGCGCCGATGAAGGTGACCGCCTCTCCGGCGCGCACCGCGGCCACGGCCTGGTTGGCGCCCTTACCCCCGAGGTGTCGGCTGGAGGCATGGGCAACAGCGGTCTCGCCGGGTCTGGGAAGGCTCGTCACCCGCACCACATTGTCGAGAATCACGGAGCCCAGAACGCAGACAGTCATCCAGGCGGTTCCCGTCTAAGCCCTACCGAACTGCGTTGACGTGGGCGACGATGACCTCGTCGGGCGCGCTGGCCCTAAGGCGCAGCATCCCGCCGCGGTGGTGATCCACACGCGCTGCGTCGCCGGCTTCGAGCGCACATTGTTCCGCGCCAAGCATGGCCGTGAGGCCGCCGGCCTTCGAGAGCACGAAGGTCGTGTCCTGGCAGATGATCGCGGCCTGTCCCTGCACCCGCCGCCGCTCGAGCGCGCCGGTGAACCGCCCGCGGCGGACCATCAGGTTGAGATCGGCGGCTGGCCCGTCCGGAAGAGCGGCCGTCACCTCGGCATCGCCCGGAAAGGAGGCGGCCTCGCCGGCCTCGTCGAGGCGGAGACGGTCATTGCCGGCGATGTCGAGTTCCAGGCGCCCGTCCAGCACCAGCATCAGGCGATCGACGCCGGAAAAGGCCGAGAAGGGACCGCCGCTCTCCACCAGCGCCAGGCTGAGGCGCCAGTCGAAACCGTCGAGGCCGGCTCCCTGCGGCGAGACGGCCACCGGCCAGGTGAGGCCCCCGCCGTTCTTCCACGGCTGCGGCGCGCGGTCGGCGGCGCGAAGCAGGGTCAGGGTCATGGGACCTCCCACAGCCGGGCGGCGCCGCGAACGCCGGACGAATCGCCCCACCGGGCTGGCGCCAGGCGTCCCAGCCAGCCGTCGGAGAAGACAAAGGGGCTGATCGCCGCCGGCAGGCGCGGATAGATCTCATCGACCTTGGACATGCCGCCGCCGAAGACGAAAACGTCCGGATCGAGGATGTTGCAGATCATCGCCACGGCCCGACCCAGGCGGTCGATATAGCGATCGAAACTGAGAGCAGCCTTGGGGTCGCCGGCCCTGGCCTTCGCGATGATCTTTTCCGCCACGAGGGTCTCTCCGGTCTCCGCCGCGTGGTCGCGTTCGAGGCCCGTGCCGGAGATCCAGGTCTCGAGACAGCCGTGGAGGCCGCACCAGCACTGGGGGCCTGGCGTCTCACCGGGCCCGGGCCAGGGCAGGGGGTTGTGTCCCCACTCGCCGGCGATGCCCGAGGCGCCGTCGATCAGCTTGCTGTCCACCGCCAGGCCGCCGCCGCAACCGGTGCCGATGATCACGGCGAACGCCACCTTGGCCGCGGCCGCCGCGCCGTCGATGGCTTCGGAAAGCGCCAGGCAGTTGGCGTCGTTGGCCAGCCGGATCGGCCGCCCGAGCGCCGCCTCCAGGTCTTCCTTGAAGGCGCGGCCGTTGAGGTAGGTGGAGTTGGCGTTGCGCATCTTGCCGCTGAGCGGCGAGACCGAGCCCGGCGAACCTACGCCGATCGTTCCCTCGCCGCCGGCCTCGCGCTCGGCCTCGGCCACCAGCCGGACCACCGTCTCTATGGCCGCCTCATAGGATTTCGGATTGGCCTCGCGCCGGCGATTGAGGAAGTCGCCGCCCGCGTTAAGCGCCGCGACCTCGATCTTGGTGCCGCCGAAATCGACCCCGATCCGCAAACCCTCCGCCACGCGCTCGCGGGCCTAGTTGTTGCCGCCCAGGATGCCGCCCAGCAGTCCCCCGACGGCCCCGCCGGCGGCCAAGGTTCCCAGGGTCGAG
>DASXZG010000112.1:0-1668 GCA_036502045.1 Caulobacteraceae bacterium
CGGCGGCCATGGCGACCGAGGCCGTGACGCTCCATGGCGTGGCGGGCGAACATGCGAACCTCGTCGCGGCCCATGTGGCCGCGCCAGTCCGGCGAGCAGGCCCGGCGGTCATGGCGGGAAAAACGATCGTGTCTCATTGAGTTCATACCTATTTAGAACGTTCGAGATATATCGAACACCAGATATATCGGACTTATATCGTAGATGGTCAAGTGGGTTTTTCCACGCCATGTGAGAACATCCGCTTCCGGTCGCCAACTTCCTTGACATTCTCATATAAAGATATCTTTATATCAGTATGACCCTGACTTCGGTTCAGGCGGTGGATGTCCTGCGCGCGGCCGCCGAGCCGACGCGTCTGCGCATCCTGGCGCTGTTGAGGCGCGAAGAGCTGGCTGTGCTCGAGCTCACGCGGGTGCTGGGCCAAAGCCAGCCGCGGGTGTCGCGACATCTGAAGCTGTTGGCCGAGGCGGGCCTCGTGGAGCGCTTTCCGGACGGGGCCTGGGTGTTCTATCGCCTAGGTTCCAACGAGGCGGTGCGGGCCCTGGTCGATCAGGCTCTGGCGCTGGTCTCGCCCGATGACGCCACCTTGCGTCATGACGCCGAGCGGCTGACCACCGTCAGCGCGGAGCGGGCGGCGCAGGCGGCAGACTATTTCGCCCAGAACGCCGAGCGCTGGGACGAGATCCGCTCGCTCTACACCTCCGAAAACGCGGTGGAGGAGGCGATCCTGCGGGCGGCCGGCGAGGGTCCGTTCGAGCGCCTGGTGGACCTCGGCGCCGGCACCGGCCGCATGCTCACCCTGCTCGGGGGTCGGGCAAAGCGCAGTTCCGGCCTCGATCTGTCGCGCCAGATGCTGAACATCGCCCGCGGCAACGTCGCAGCCGCCGGGGTGGAAGGCTGCGAGTTGCGCCATGGCGACATCTTCGATACGCGGCTGGCCGATGGCGCGGCCGACCTGGCGGTCGTGCATCAGGTGCTTCACTACCTGGGTGAGCCGGCCGCGGCGGTGGCCGAGGCGGCGCGCCTGGTGGCCCCCGACGGCAAGCTGATCATCGTCGACTTCGCGCCGCACAGCCTGGAATTCCTGCGCGCCGAGCACCGCCACCGCCGACTCGGGTTCTTCGACGACGAGATGGAGCGTTGGCTTTCCGCCGCCGACCTCGGCGAGATCTCGATCGCCGCCTTGCCGCCGCCGTCGAGCGGCGGCCTGACGGTCAAGGTGTGGAGCTGCCGCCGGCCGGACCGGCGCGTGCGGCGCGTGGCATGAACGCCCAGTTTGATCCAACGGCCAGCGCCCTTGGACCCGTGGCCCGCGCCGGCGGCCGCGACCATCGTGACCTGAAGGTCTCGTTCGAGTTTTCGGTGCCCCGTACGCCGGAGGCGGAGGAGAGCCTGTGGCTGGCGATCAGGCGCCTGGAGCCGCTCTGCCCCGAGTTCGTGTCGGTCACCTATGGCGCCGGCGGCTCTACCCGCGATCGCACCCACCGAACGCTGCTGCGGATGCTGGCCGAGACGAGACTTGCTCCGGCCGCGCATCTCACCTGCGTCGACGCCTCGCGGGCGGAGGTGGACGGGATCATCGAGGACTATTGGAAAGCCGGCGTGCGCCATATCGTGGCGCTGCGGGGCGATCCGCCCGGCAAGATCGGCGGGGCCTATGCTCCG
>DASXZG010000113.1:0-46216 GCA_036502045.1 Caulobacteraceae bacterium
TGCGAGGCGGAGATCTCGGCGCGCCACCTGAGCTTCGTCGAGACCGGCCGCGCCCAGCCCAGCCGCGCCATGCTGCTGCGCCTGGCCGAACAGCTGGAAATCCCGGTGCGCGAGCGCAACGTGCTGCTGGTGGCCGCCGGCTACGCGCCGCTGTTCCCCGAGCGGGCCCTCGACGCGCCGGAGATGGCGCAGGCCCGGGCCGCCATCGAGATCATTCTTGAGGGCAGCAAGCCCTACCCCGCCTACGCGCTCGACCGGCACTGGAACATCGTCGCCAGCAACGGCGCGCTGCCGCAGCTGTTCGAGAACGTCGACGCGGCCCTGCTCGAGCCGCCGATCAACGTGGTGCGGGTGAGCCTGCACCCGAAGGGCGTCGCGCCTTACGTGCTGAACTTCCCGCAATGGCGGGCCCACATGCTGGCGCGGCTGCGGCGGCAGATCGACCTGACCGCCGATCCGGGTCTCATCGCGCTGCTGGACGAGGTGCTGAGCTATCCCTCACCGGGCGGCCAGCCGCCGCCCGCGCGCCTCCGGGCCCCGGAGATGGTGGTCCCGTTCGTGATGCGGCTGAACGCCGGCGTGGTTTCGTTCTTCTCCACCACCATGGTGTTCGGCACTCCGGTGGAGGTGAGCCTGTCGGAGCTGGCGCTGGAGTCGTTCTTCCCCGCCGACGCGGCCACCGATGCGCTGGTGAAGGAATTGGCGGCGTTACCTCCCGCGTAATCGCTTCGTGTCTGGGCCGCGGCCATCCTGGCGCCTCACTCACCCGAGCCCAGGAGCCTCCCGATGCCGACTCTGACCGCCAAAGATGGGACCCAACTTTTTTGCCGCCGCTGGGGCGACGGCCCGCCGGTGATGCTCAGCCATGGCTGGGCGATGAGCAGCGATGCCTGGCAGCCGCTGATGCTGCGGCTCAGCGAAGCCGGATTCAGCGCCATCGCCTACGACCGCCGCGGCAGCGGCCGTTCCGACGATCCTGGCCGTGGCTACGACTACGACACCCTGGCCGACGACCTCGACGCGGTGATGGCGGCGTTCGACGTTGAGGACGCAACGATGGTCGGCCACTCGATGGGCTGCGGCGAGATCGTGCGCCGCATCACCCGCCACGACGCGCGCGGCGTCGCCCGCATCGTCATGATCGCGCCTTTCCTGCCCTTCCCGCTGAAGACCGCCGACAACCCCGACGGCCACGTCGACGGGGCGCAGGCGACGGCGATGCGCGCCGCCTGGGTCAGCGACTTCGCCGGCTGGCTGGGCCTGGCGGTGCCGCCGGCGTTTCCACCTGAGACGCCGCCCGAGCAGCTGGCGCAGGTGATGCGTTCGTTCCTGCAGACCTCGGTGCAGGCGGCGATCGCGACCAACGTCACCGGCGCAGGGACCGACATGCGCGGCGAACTGGCGACGCTGAACGTGCCCACGCTGATCCTGCACGGCGACGCCGACACGTCCTCGCCGCTGGAAGCCACCGGCCGGCGCACGGCGGCGCTGATCCCGGGCGCGACGTTGAAGGTCTACCCCGGCGCCCAGCACTCGCTGGTGCTGACCCACGCGGACGCGCTGGCGGCGGACATCGTGAGCTTTGCGAGAGGCAAACAGGCGCTGGCGGCGTAGCAACTGTTCTCCTCCCCTAGCCCGCAGAGGCGGGGGAGGTGGCAGTCCGCGCTGCGGACTGACGGAGGGGCGTCTGGCGTCGGCGCTAAGCGCCCCCTCCACCACTTCGTGGTCCCCCTCCCCGCCTCTTCGGGCGGGTGAGGGGCTAGTGCGTGTCCCCGAAGCTCTCCGTCGTGAAGCGGAAGGCCTCGAACGACGGGGACCAGTGGTCGGCGAGCAAGCCGGCCTTCTGCTTCAGGTGAAGCAGGAACTGGGTGGCGTCCGGGACCTGCGCCCAGACGCTGGGCAGGAAAAGCGCCTGGCGGCCCTGGTCGCGGATGATGAGCCCGGTGACGTCGGGCTCCAGCGCCCGGATCAGCTCCGCCTCGCTCCCGAAAGCCATGCGGCGCGGGGTGGAGAGGATGGAGATCTCGAAGCCCAGCTGGCTCAACTCTGCCTCGCTCACTTGCGGGAAGCGCGGGTCGCCGAAGCCGGAGTTGAAGGCGTTGTCAGCGACGTCGGCCAGCAGCGAGCGGCTGGCGACGATGGAGCCGCGGCAGCCACGCAAATGGCCGCCGATGGTGAGGGTGACGAAGGTGGCGCGCTGGGCCATCACCGCCCGCGGCAGCACGCCATTGATGTTGATCTGCGGCGCCTGTCCGCGCGCCACGCCCTGGCGCACCACTTCGCGGGCGAGGCCCAGCAACATGGCGCGGGAGTCGTCATCGATCCGCGCGGCGTGGGCGTACTCGAAAGCATACGAGCCGTAGCCGACCACCCGGGAAAGATCGCCCTGAGTATCGCCGGAATTGCGCACGTCGAGGGCGGTGACGCGCAGGTCGCGCCGCTGGGCCTGATCGATCAGGCCAGAGATCGGCATGCAGCCGCAGGCGCGGTGGCTCTCGCAGACCTCCATCTGCAGCCGCTCGATGCCGGCGGAGGTCTCCGCGTCCTTGGCCTGGGCGGTGTGATAGTCGTGGTAGTGGCTGAGGTCGGACGAGACGACGATGGCCGTCTCCGGCCCGCCCCACAGCCGCTCCAGGATGTCCGACACCTGGCCCGGCGCCGGCCCGCCGACCAGGATGGGCACGATGGCGACGTCGCCCAGCGCCCGCTGGATGAACGGCAGGTGCACTTCGAGGCTGTGCTCGCCTTCGAACGGCTGCGGCGCGACAGCGGCGTTCGGCAGGGCGCCGATGGCGTCGCGGGCAGCGGTGTCCACCGCCAGCTCGCCCAGCGGCGTCGCCCAGGCGTCGGCGGGCGATAGGGCCACGCCGTTCACCGCCATCCGGTGCGTCGGGCCCAGCAGCACCACCCGCTTGATCTCGCCCTTGCGGCGACCGAGCAGGCTGTAAGCGGCGCCGGCGATGTCGCCGGAATAGATGTGGCCCGCGTGCGGCGCGATCACCGCTTTGGGCGACATGCCGGGCGGCGGCGCGGCCCTGGCCAGGCTGGCGTCGACGCCGGCGGCCAGCACGTCCGCCTCGGCGGGGTAGAAGAAGCCGGCGACGCCGGCGGGCTGCACGTTCTGGCTCATGCCGAGGAGCCTAGCACCGGCCCAGGTGGCCGTGAAACCTGAACCACGGGCAACCGCAGCCTCAAATCGGGTTCAGCCGCGCCGCTGCAGTATCCGCATCGTTCGAGGCCAACCACGGCCTCAGCCCCGACGCCCCCAACCGGCCGCCGAGTTCGACCCAAGGCTTGAAAGGAGCCCTGATATGAAACGCTTCATCCTGGCCGCGCTGGCGGCGACTTCCCTTCTGACTGGCGGCGCGGCCGCCAACGCCGCGCCCACGCACCCCGGCTTCGGCGCCGTCCCGGCGATGAATCGCGGCCCGGCCGTGACCCACGGCCCGGTGTTCCGTGCGCCGGCTGCCCCGGTCTACCGCGGCCCGGTCGGCCCCGGCCCGGTCGTGCGCTTCGGCGGCAACCTCGGCGGCGGGTTCGTCGGCGTCAGCTTCCAGCGCTTCGGCTTTGGCGCCTTCCTGCCGGCCGCTTTCCGGGCCCCGGACCGGTTCGTCGACTACCGGGCCCACGCACTGGCCCCGCCGCCCGCCAACTACGAGTGGGTGCAGAACGGCCCCGACGCCCTGCTGGTGAACCTGGCCAGCGGCATGGTCGTGGAGGTGGTCCCCAACGCCTTCGCTTAAGAGCGCCGGCCCCCCCTTCGGCCTGACCCCCGGAGCCTCCGCTTCGGGGGTCAGCTGTGCGCGATGATCAGCTGCGGCAGGCCCCACGACTGGCGGCCCATGTCCTTGGCCATCATCGCCAGGCCCTCGGTGTCGATGTAGCCTCGGTAAGGAAAAGTGGGGAACACCAGCCCGTCGCGGTGCAGGTCGGTGCGCACCAGCAGCGCCGTGCCACCCACCGCGTCCACCGGCGTCAGCGACTCATTGGCGAAGCTGTCCAGGTAAAGCCGGCCGTGACCGCGCGGGGGCTGGTAGAGGCCGTCGATGAGAAACGTCGGATCGTCGCGCGCGCCGTCGGCCCGGCGCCAGGTGTTGAGGTCGAAGACGTCGCCGGTCTGGTCAAGGCAATGCGGGACCACGATGTCGTGGCCGGCGTCGAGCAGTCGCCCCAGCAGGTCCGGCGGATAGTCCGCCAGGTCCACATCCAGCCACAGCACCCAATCCTCGTCGCGCAGCGCCGCCTGCACGAGGCGATTGCGCGAGCGGGCGATCATCTCGCGGCGCTGTCGCTGGATGTCAGGGCGCCAGCGCTCGCCGCTGGGATGGAAACCGAAATCGGCGCGATGGGTCTCGACACGGGCCAGGCAGGCCAGGGACCGGCTTGCCTCGACCAGCGCCGCCGAGTCGTCCGGACCGCTGTCGCTCTCCAGCAGAGCCACGGAGAGTCGAGCGTGCGGCCAATCCATCCGCTCGAGCAATTCGGCGTAGCGGGAAAGATGCGGCGCGGCGCCCTTTACCGGTGTCAGCGCCAGCACCTTGGGCGGCTGCCTGCCGCGCGTCCGGCGGGGCCGGGTCGGCGTGTCCATGCTGGCGGCCAGCGCCGCCAGGCGAACCGCGGCGCGCGCGCCAATCGCCTCCAGGCTGAGCTCGGCCTGAACGCGGGCCGCCGCCCGCGCCCCGACAACGCGCCCCGCGGCTGGATCGGCGACCAGCGCCGCCATCATCCGCGCCGCCGCGTCGATGTCCGGCTCGGCCCAGCGCATGGCGGCGCGGAACGGACCGACGTCGCAGCCGACCTCGACCATCTCGAACGGGACCAGATAGGCGGTCTCGGCATCCATGAACTCGAGGTTGCCGGAGTAGCCGGTGGCGATCACCGGCTTGGCGTAGAACATCGCCTCGGCCATGCCGCGGCCGAAGCCCTCGGCGTGGTGCAGCGAGACATAGGCGTCACAGGCGGCCAGCAGGCTGAACCACCGCTCCGCCGGCCAGTGGCAGTCGATCAGCTGGATGTCGTCGCGCGCACCGATGGCCTCGCGCAGGGCCGCCGCCTCCTCCGGGCGCAGATTGGTGGCCTTGAGCACCAGCCGCACGTCCGCCCTGGCGTTCGGAAACGCCCGCAGATAGGCCGCCACCACGCCGCCGGGGTTCTTGCGCAGCAACAGGCTGAGGCTGTCGAACGAGAACAGGAAGACGAAGGCGCTGGCGGGCAGGCCAAAGTCCGGGCGCGCCAGCGACGGCGACGGCGGCGCGACGGCCTCGGGAATGACCACGACCGGCGTTGAAACGTGTGCCCGCAAGGCGCGCGCCGAATGCTCGCTGGAAGTCCAGATCTCGTCGAACAGCGGCGCGACCTGGACGGCGCGCGGCGGCGGCGCATCCTCGATCTCCCAGGCCCACACCGCCACGCGGCGTCGATGCGGCGCGGCGGGCGCCAGCTGCAGCAGCCCGTCGACCTGGGCCTGTTCGGCGATGGCCGGCGCCAGATGCACGACATCGATGGTGCGGCCGCGGGCCAGCGGTGCGGCCAGCGCCGGCGAACGGCCAGCATCGATGTCGTGCGGACAGGTGTCGTAGAGCGCCGCGGGCGCGCCGAGCCCGGCCCAGGCGCGGGCCAGATCGCGGGCGGAGTGAGAGGTGCCGAGCGGCGCCCGGAAGCGGCCGAAGTGGCGCACGCCAACCGGGCCATCAGGCGCTGGCTGCCGCAGCACGTCCTCCACCGGCAGGCGCGTCGCCAGTTCGGTCAGGACGGCGTCGTAGCGCTCGCCGTCGAAGCGGATCGCCAGCGGCGTCTCGTCAGCGCCGGGATCGACGCGAACCACGAGCCGCGACAGGTCGAAGCTCGCCACCCGTGTTTCCGCCATTAGCCGGCCGAGCAGCGACGCGGCGTCCTCGCCCGGCCCGTCCAGGGCGGCCGCCAGGCACATCAGCGAGGTCGGCAGCGGCTGTTCGCCGACAACGCCCAGCCGGCGCTCCCGCGGCCGCCACTGCGCCCAGCGACCCAGCACGCAGGCGTCAGCGCCCAGCTGCTGCAGAATGCGCGCCTGCACCGCCAACCGGCGCGGGTCATGCAGGTCGCCCTCGCTCCAGATCGCGACGACTTCGCCGCCGGCCATGCGCGCCGCCTCCCGCAAGCCCGACGGCGCGCGGGTCAGCACTGTCCGCACGCCGGCGTCGGCATAGCGCGCCAGTGCGTCCGCGGCGGCGGGCTCGCGCACCGCCACCACCAGCTCGCGCGGCGCGTAAGTCTGACGCTGAAAGGCGTCGACGGCGCGCCCAAGAGCGCCGATGTCGCCGGTCGCGTCCATCAGGCAGGACACCAGCGGCCGGCCGTCGGGAGCGGGAAACCGCCGCGCGGACCGGTTCACGCGGACCGGCGTCTCGACGCTGAGGCCGAAATCGAACGCCGTCGCCTGGCGATGCCAGCTGCCGTACCAGTAGTGCAGCGACTGCGCGCCCCGCGTCGCCGCCTCGCGGAACTCCAGGTCATGGACCCGGCCGCTCCAGCAATCCTCGTTGCTGACCGGGTTGACCAGCGCCGACGGCAGGAACCGAGCCTGATCGGCCACGGCGGGGTCGGCGAAGACCCGGCTGAGCAGGAACGGGCCGGTGGCGTCGAGGGGGCCTGGCTCATGGCGCGCCGACACGATGGCGGCCAGCACCGTGCGCCAGACGTCGTGTCCGGGCGTGGAGGCGATGAGCGAGGCGCAGACCAGCCGCGACAGGTTTCGCTCTTTCACCATCGCGGTCCCCAGGTGCGCGGACGGCTCCAGCCCGATGGCGAAGTCGGCGCCCGCCAGCAGCGGATCGATCGGCGCCAGCGCTTCGCGATCGAGGTCGGCATAGACGCCGCCGTAGCGGTCGAGCACCAGGTAGCGCCCGAGGTCGGCGCGGCAGATCGGCAAGTGGTAGCCGCGGTAAGTATCGAGTAGCTGCGGATAGTCGCGCGCCACCAGAGCCTCGAGGTCGTCGTCGGACCACAGCCGCAGCTCCCAGCCGGGATGCAGCCGCGCCCAGCTCTCGCGCAGCGGCGCGAAGCGGGCGGGAACCGCGTGGTCTTTCCAGAGCTGGTGGATCACGCGCGGGATCGCCATGCCAAGCCGGCTCGCCGATCCCGGCGTTCCGGTCAAGCGCCGCGCTAGGACGCCGCGACGATCGTTGCGTCAGCTTCGGGCGTCGGGGCGCGCTCGGAGGTCCAGCGGGCGACCTTGGTCAGAAGTTCGCGGGTGTCGATCGGCTTGCCGATGTGGTCGTTCATGCCGGCCTCGCGGCAGGCGTCGAGGTGCATTGGCAGGATGTTGGCGCTGAGCGCCAGGATCGGGGTGTCGCGATTGATCGACGAGGACGCACGGATGCGGCGGCTGGCAGTGAGGCCGTCCATGCCGGGCATCTGTAGGTCCATCAGGATCAGGTCGAAGGCCACGCGGCCGGCGATCTCGATAGCCTCGGCGCCGCCGCCAGCTTCGGTGAGGTCGTGGCCGAAGACGCCGAGCAGCGCGCCGACCAGTTCGCGGTTCACCGGCGAGTCGTCGACCACCAGCACCCGCGCCGGCTGCGCCTGGAAGTCCGACGCCGCTTCCTCGTCAGGCGCCTCGGCCAGATCGCAGGGCGGCGCGGCGACGGTGAACCAGAAGGTCGAGCCGCGGCCGACCTCGCTTTCAACCCCGATGTCGCCACCCATGACGCTGGTCAGGCTCTTGCAGATGGCGAGCCCCAGGCCGGTGCCGCCGTATCGCCTGGTGATCGAGCCGTCGGCCTGTGAGAAGCGCTGGAACAGGCGGCCGATGCGGTCCTTGGGGATGCCGGCGCCGGTATCGGTCACCGAAATGCGCAGGCGCTCGGCTCTGAGGTCATAACCGACCCCCACGGTGACGCCGCCACGCTCGGTGAACTTCACCGCGTTGGTGAGCAGGTTGAGCAGCACCTGGCGCAGCCGCTGGCCGTCAGCCATCACCGCGGCCGGCAGCGCGCCGTCGATAGCGGTGCGCAGCTCCAGGCGCTTCTCCTGCGCTTGCGCGGCCACCAGCTCGCAGGTCTCGACCGCGAAGGCGGCTGGATCGAAGGGCTGCGGGTCGAGCTCGACCTGGCCGGCCTCGATCTTGGAGAAATCCAGGATGTCGTTGACCACCGACAGCAGGGCGCGGCTCGCGGTGGCGATGCGCTGGGCATAGATCTCGGCGGCGGGCGGCAGGCCTCGCTCGTCTTCGAGCAGGCCCGCGAACCCCATGATCCCGGTGAGCGGCGTGCGGATCTCGTGGCTCATGTTGGCCAGGAATTCCGACTTGGCGGTGGTGGCGGCCTCGGCTTCCTGGCGCTTGCGCTTCAGCTCTTCCTCGAACGCGTGGCGCTCGGTGACGTCGCGCAGCACCGACATCACGCCAACAATCTCGCCGGCGGCGTTGTGGAGAACCGACGAGTTGCCATCCAGCCACATCTCGCGGCCGTGGCGGGTGACAGGGCGATACTCGCGGCTCTCGTAGGCCGGGCGCGGCACACCGCCGACCAGCTCGGTAAGCCGCACGGTCGCCATGGCGCGGTCTTCGGGGACGACGAAGTCGACGGCCGAGCGGCCGATCATCTCCGACACCTCGAAGCCGAGACGCCGGCAGGCCGGCGAGATGTAGCGGATCACGCCGCGGGTGTCGGTCTGGACGATGATGTCGGTGGCCGCGTCGGCCAGCATGCGATAGCGCGCTTCGCTGGCGGACAAGGCCTGCTGGGCTTCACGCTTCTGGGTGACTTCGCGCAACGAGGTGACCATGCCGACGGCCTCGCCCTTGGCGTCGCGGAGGATCTGCGGGCGGCCTTCCACCCACAGCCAGTCGCCCGACTTGGTGCGCGCGCGCCGCTCGAAGCCCAGGCTGGTTTCACCGGACTTCAGCTGCGCCACGTCGCCGGGAATCCGCCACTGGTCGTCGGGGTGGATCAGGTCCTCGATCGTGGTGCCGACCAGGTCTTCCGGGCGGTAGCCGAAGCGGCTGCAGGCCGGTGAGATGTAGGTGATGCGGTGCTCGAGATCGACGCGCACCACGATGTCGGTGGAGTTGGCCGCCAGCGTCTCGAAGTCGCGCAGCGTGGCTGAGAGCGTCGCCTGCAGCTCTCGGCGCCGCGCCATCGCGCCGGCAACCGGGAAGGCCACGACCGCGCAGGTGAGCAGGAACAACTGCTCGACCACCGCAACCTGGTCGGGCGCGACATTGACCGTCGGGCCATGGCCCAGCGCCGTCAGCACCATAAAGAGGGCGCCGGTGACCAGGAGGCCCAGCGCGGCGCCTGCGGTCTCGCCCTTGAATGACAGGATCATCAGCGCCGCGAAGAGCAGGTAGCGCAGCTGCATGTGTGTTTGCAGCGACGTGAAAGCGATGACCGCGACCACCAGGGCCAGCAAGCCGAGATTGGTTCCGCGAACGGGCCGCGCCAGGAACCGGATCAGCGCCGGCCCGTCCAGCGCCAGGAGCGACGGGGTGACGATGAAGAGGCCGAGCATATCGGCCATGCCCCAGACATAGAGCGTCCGCCAGAAGCCGTCGCTATGCTGCAATTGCAGCAGCAGACCGGCGCCCAGCGCCGAGGCCATCGAGGCGGCGCTGGCGATGGCGGCGAAGACCGTCAGGTGACCGATCCGCCCAAGATCCAGCCGGCCGCGGGCGAAGAGCCACAAGCCGGCGCCGCAGACCACGATCTCGCCCGAGTTACAGGCGGCGATGCCCGCCGCCACGAGCGGATGGTCGCCTACCAGCAGGTTGGCGAGCACGTTGAAGGCGTAGCCGCTGGCCAGGAACGGCGCCCACCGGCGCGGTGGATGGCGCACCAACGCGGTCAGGATGATGGCGTTCGCGGGCCAGACCGCCGCGATGCGATGGCCGCCGCTGGTGGCCACGATGGCGAGCCACGCGAGCAGGCCGGTGACCGCGCCGGCGCAGAGAACCTCCGCCAAGTCACGCAGTCCGAAGCGCACTTCCCTTGGCTCAGCCGACAATGGCCGCGCGCGGTCCAAATCAGGTCTCCGTTACGAACCGCATTGCTACGGCCCAAAACGGAACTGAGCGGTTAACCGAAGCGGCGAGGCTCGGTGGTCGCTCTGTCGGGCATCCGACTTCCGCCCCTCAGGGCTCGATGATCTCGAACCAGAAGTCGAAACGATCGAGCCAGCCGAGCAAAGTCTCAAGCGGGGCCGCATCGCCGTTGATGGCGAGTTCGCCGGTCGCCAGCGCGGCGTCGATCGTCTTCGCGCCGGCGATCAGTTGCACGAACAGCTCGCGCGTCAGCGTGACGACAGTGTCGCCAGGCGCGATTCGGCCCTCCCGGTGGCGCAGCACCGCGTTACTCACTTCGAGCAGGTAGCGCTCGCCGAGGTCGCCGAACGCAACGCCGAGCCTCAGAGTCTGGGCCCCGACCTTCGGCCCGTTGAGGCGCACGCTGAGCGCGTCCAGCAAGTTGGCGCCCGGCAGGCGCGGCAGCTGCGCCAGCGCCGCCTGGCGCGGCGCGGCCGGCTGGGCGCGGCGGTTGCGCAGCTCCTGCGCGCCGGTGAGGTAGAACGCCCGCCACGGCCCGGACTCGGCCTGGTAGCCCATCTGCTCCAGTGCGTCGGCCTGCAGCGCCCGCGCCGCTTCGTTGTCGGGATCGGCGAACACCAGATGGTTCACCACCTCGGCCACCCAGCGATAGTCGCCGGCCTCGAAGGCGGTGCGCGCCTTGGCCAGCAGCGGCTCGGCGCCGCCGGCCAGGTCCACATACCGCTTGGCGCTCTCCACGGGCGGCAGCGGGTGCAGGTTGGCCGGGTTGCCGTCGAACCAGCCGAGGTAGCGCTGGTAGACCGCCTTGGCGTTGTGGTTGAGCGTCCCGTAGTAGCCGCGCGTGTGCCATTCGGCCGCCAGCGTCGGCGGCAGCGCCAGGTCTTCGGCGATCTCGCGCGGCGTCATGCCATGATTGGCCATACGCAGCGTCTGGTCGTGGACGTACTTGTAGAGATCGCGCTGGGTGGTGAGGAACTTCAGGCCATCCGGCTTGCCCCAGCGCGGCCAGTGATGGCTGGCGAATAGCACGTCGGCGTCGGCGGCGAACAGCTCGATGGCCTCGTCGATATAGAAACTCCAGGCCTTGGCGTCGCGCACCTGAGCGCCTCTGGGCGTGTAGAGATTGTGCAGGTTGCAAGTGCAGTTCTCGGCCATGCAGAGGGCGCGAAGGCCGGGAAAGAAGAAGTTCATTTCCGCCGGCGCTTCGGTCCCCGGCGTTACCTGGAACACCGCCTCGACGCCGTCGATGCTCAGCCGCGTCCCGGTGGTCGAGATGCTCTCGGTGGGCGCCACCAGCGCCGGCTGGCCGAGCGAGACGGCCTTGCCGAGCCCGGCGTCAACGTGGCCCTTCGGCCCGCGTGGCAGCAGTGCGCCGTACATGTAGGTGGCGCGCCGGTTCATCACGTTGCCCAGCAGCACGTTCTCGCTGACCGCCTCTTCGAGGAAGCCCTCGGGGGCGATGATACGGGCGCCGGCGGCGATGTCGGCTTCGGAGAGCACGCCCAGCACCCCGCCGTAGTGATCGACGTGGCTGTGGGTGTAGATCACCGCCGTCACCGGCTTGTCGCCGCGATGCTTGCGCATCAGCGCCAGCGCCGCAGCAGCGGGCTCGGCCGTGGTCAGCGGGTCGATCACCACATAGCCGCGCTCGCCCTCGATGAAGGTGATGTTGGAGATGTCGAAGCCGCGGATCTGGTAGACGCCGTCGGTGACTTTAAAGAGGCCATGCGCCAGATTCAGCCGCGCCTGGCGCCAGAGGCTGGGGTTCACCGTCTCGGGTGGCGTCGGGTCGTTCTCGAAATCGTAGACCGACAGATCCCAGACCACGCCGCGGCTCTCGCTGACGATCTTGCCGTCCGGGACCGTGGCGATGAAGCCCTGCCGGATGCGCTCGAAGTCCGCCCCGTCGTCCAACGGCAGGCGCGCGGCGAACGCGCGGTTGGCCGCAATGGTGGCGGCGCTGGCGTCCTTGGGCTGTTCCATGTCCCCTCCCCGGTTCTGGCGCGTTAGGCTCGGGCGGTCCCAGCGGACGTCAAGCGGGAAGGAGGCGGCATGCACAAGGTCGGCGACGAGATCGTGGTGCATGACCGGATGCAGGACGGCTATCGCTACCAACTGGCGGCGCCGAGCGGCCGCGACTTCGATCCCGGCTTCGAGCCACAGCTGACGCCGAAAGAGATGCTGGCGCTGGGCGTCTTCGGCGGCAAGTACATGACTGACTGCAAGGCCGAGTTCCCCGCCAGCTGGTTCGAGGGCGCCAAGCTGTCGCCGAAGGGCGCGGACAAGCGGCTGAACCACTTCGGCGTGCTGGCGAGCCAGCCGCTCGCCGAGTGGCGGCGCAAGGGCTGGATCGGCGAGGACGACCCGCGCGGCTGGTTCCAGTGGTACTGCCGCTACTACCTCGGCCGCCGCCTGCCTTTCGAGGACGCCCGGCAGATCAAGCGCTGGCGGGCGATGCGCCGGCATGTGGCGCAGGTGAAAGCCAACTGCGACCCGGGCAACGGCGCCTGCCGCCCGCGCCAGCGCCAGGCGCTGCTACAGTGGGCTTACGACGCCCGCACGATCTGACGCGGCGTCAGGCTGGAGCGGCCAGCGGCGGCGGGTCTAGTGTCGCTCGCAGGGAAGAGGTTCCAGCATGTACATCGCCGACCACGCGCGGCTGACGCCTGACAAGCCCGCGATGATCGCCGCGGGCTCCGGCGAGCAGATCACCTATCGCGAGCTCAACGACCGTTCCAACCGCTTCGCTCAGTTGCTCGCCGCCAAGGGCCTGACGCGCGGCGATCACATCGCCATCCTGATGGAGAACAACCTTCGCTTCATGGAGGTGGCGTGGGCGGCTTACCGCTCCGGCCTCTACCTCACCGCGGTCAACCGCTACCTGCCGCCGGACGAGGCCGCGTATGTGGTGGGCGACTGCGGGGCCAAGGCCATTGTCTCCTCGCTGGATCGCCGAGAGATCGTCGCGCCCCTCGCCGACCTCATCCCGGACTGCCCGAGCCGGCTGATGGTCGACGGGACCATCGATGGCTGGGAGAGCTACGAAGACGCCATCGCCGCCTATCCGCCGACGCCGCTGGAGGTCGAGTGGATGGGTGACACGATGCTCTATTCGTCCGGCACCACTGGCCGGCCCAAAGGCATCCTCCGCCCCCTGCCGGAGCGCACCGTGGCTGAAGGCTTCGACATGCGCCAGGGGGCCAACCGCTACGGCTTCTCGTCGAACAGCGTCTACCTGTCGCCTGCCCCGCTCTACCATGCCGCGCCGCTGGCCTTCGTCACCAACATCCAGGGGTTCGGCGGCACGGTGATCATGATGGAGCGGTTCGATCCGGAGGCGGCGCTGGCCGCCATCGAGCGCTACCACGTCACGCACAGCCAGTGGGTGCCGACCATGTTCGTCCGCATGCTGAAGTTGCCGGAGGACGTGCGCGGCAGGTACGATCTGTCGTCGCACGAAGTGGCGATCCACGCCGCCGCGCCCTGCCCGGTCGACGTCAAGCGGCAGATGATCGGATGGTGGGGGCCGATCATCTTCGAATACTACGCCGGCACCGAGGGCGCGGGCTCGACCATGATCGACAGCGCCGACTGGCTGGCGCACCCGGGCTCCGTGGGCCGCTCGGCGCTGGGCGTGCTGCACATCTGCGACGAGGATGGCGCCGAACTGCCCGTCGGCGAGGCCGGCCTGATCTACTTCGAGCGCGAGGCGATGACCTTCGCTTACCATAACGACGCGGCGAAAACGAAAGCCGCGCAGCACCCGGACCACCCGACTTGGACCAGCCTCGGCGACGTCGGCTACCTCGATGCGGACGGCTATCTCTACCTTACCGACCGCAAGGCCTTCATGATCATCTCCGGCGGCGTGAACATCTATCCCCAGATGATCGAGGACGCGCTGATCCTGCACCCGAAGGTCGGCGACGTGGCCGTGTTCGGCGTGCCGGATGAAGAGATGGGCGAGGCGGTGAAGGCGGTGATCGAGCCGGCGCCGGGCATCGCGCCCACACCCGAACTGAGCGCCGAGCTGATGGCCTTCGCCCGCGGCAAGCTCGCCCACTACATGGCCCCGCGCTCTGTGGACTTCATCGAGGAGATGCCCCGCCTGCCCACCGGCAAGCTCTACAAGCGCCTGCTCAAGGACCAGTACTGGACGGGGCGGGCGATCTAGACGTGGCGGCCAGCGCCAGCCTGACGGAAGCTTCACTTGCGCTCCTTGGCGGAAGGCGGGCTCACTCACCGGCGACCATCGCGACGCTGGAGGCCCTGACTTGAGCGCAACGCCCGTCCAGCCACCCCGCGCGCCCGTCGGCACCCTGCTGATCTTCGCCCTCGGGGGCTTGCCGACCTCGGCGCTGGGCGCGGCGATGGCGATCGCGGTGCAGCCGCACATGGCGCGCGACCTGGGCGTGAGTCTCACCACCGTCGCCGCGGCCTTCTCCATCGTCCGCCTTCTGGACCTCTGGGTCGACCCGGTGATGGCGCTGGTCATGGACCGCACGCGCACCCCCTTGGGCCGCTACCGCGCCTGGCTCGTCGGCGGCGCGCCGATCCTGATGCTGGGCGTCTACCAGCTGTTCATGGCCAAGAAGGGCATCGGGCTGCCGTTCCTTATCGTCTGGCTGTTCGTCTATGCGCTGGGTTCGTCGATCACCGTGCTGTCGCGGCAGGCGTGGAGCGCCACCCTCGTCACCCGCTACGGCCAGCGCTCGCTGTTCTATGGCCTGATGGCCAGCCTGGGCGTCATCGGCACCCTGGTGGCGCTGGCCACGCCGGTTGTGCTCGCCAAGCTGGGGCATGGGCAGAGCGGCGCCAGCGACGTGCCGACCATGGGCTGGATCATCCTGGGGATGATCCCGGTCTGCGTGCTCTTGGTCTCGCTGCTGGTGCCCGAGCGGGTCGCCATCGACGCGCCCACCGAGCGGGTCGGCCTTCGCGACTACTGGCAGATCGTCAAGCGCCCGGAGCTGCTGCGCCTCTTCGTCTCCTCGTTCTCGCTGACGCTGGGGCCAGGGTGGATGAGCAATCTCTACCTGTTCTTCTTCATTGCGGCGCGGGGCTTCACCAATGCCCAGGCCTACTTGCTGCTGCTGGTCTATGTGGTCTCCGGGGTGATTGGAGCGCCGCTGATCGGCTGGGCTGGCGCGCGCTTCTCCAAGCACCGCACCATGATCGCCGCCACCATCGGCTACTCCATCGGCCTGTGCACCGTGCTGCTGCCGCCCAGGGGCGACGTCATCGCCACGCTGCCGCTGATGATGTGGTGCGGGTTCATGGCCACCGGCTTCGAGCTGACCACCAGCGCCATGATGGCCGACCTCGGCGACCAGGTGCGCCTGGAGCAGGGCAAGGAGCGGATGGCGCTGCTGTTTGCGACCACCGGGCTCTCGGCCAAGCTGGCGTCGGCGGGGGCGGTGGCGATGTCCTATTGGCTGCTGTCGAAGATCGGCTTTGTGGCGACGACCGGCGCCCACAACAGTCCTGCGGTGCTCAGCGCCTTCAACGTGGTGTTCCTTTCCGGTCCAATCTTCTTCGTGACGCTGGGCGGCCTCTGCTTCCTCGGCTGGAAGCTCGACGCCGGCCGCCACGCTCTGATCCGCGCCCAGCTGGAGGCCCGCGACGCCATGCTGGACAACCCCGCCCTGGGCGAGCTCAGCCCGCTGAACTGAGGCTCCCCTCCCCCATGCGGGGAGGGGTCGGGGGTGGGGGTGCGAGCTGGGTCCTTGCCGGTTGGCCCGCCAGTCGCGAGCACCGAGCTAGCACCCCCATCCCCTGCCCCTTCCCCGCAAGGGGGAAGGGGTTCTGAACCCTGAGTCTCCTCAAATCACTGCTGGATGCGCACCGTCTGGGTGATGGGCTGGTCGGCGATGGATTGTTTGAGGGCGATGAGGGCGTTGAGGATGCCGAAGATGCGCTTGGTGTTGTCGGCGTTGTCGTTGGGGACGCAGTAGTTGGCGCCGCCGTAGCCGACCGCGGCGAAGCAGCCGCCGCTGGGCTTGCCGGTGGTCAGCACATTCAGCAGCGGCGCGTCCACCGTGTTTTCGGACGGCAGGTCGTAGTGGCGCAGGTGCACGCGGGTCATCTGCTCGTGCGCCATCAGCGAGCCCAGGTAGTAGAAGACGCCGTAGATCGAGCGGGTGGTGACATCCACCTGCAGGCTCTGGCCGTTGAGCTTCACCGGCAGCGCGGCGCCTTCGTCGGTGGCGGTGCGGATCGCCGGGCGGGCGTCGCAGAAGGTGTCGGGAGCGATGTCCTTGATGTCGGCGGCGACGGCCAGCGCGCGGTCGTAGCAGAGCTCGGCGTGAAGAGTGAGCTTGGGCTTCTTCTTCGCCGCCGCAGCGGGGGCCGCGCCGCCGCCCCCGCCTTTGGCGCCGCCCTTGCCGGCGCTGGGCGCGGGCGCGGCGTCGCCGCTGTCGCTGGAGTCGCTGTCGTCCCCGGCGGCCTCGTCAGGCGCCATGTAAGTGTCGGTGGTAAGGCCGTGCATCATGGCCTGGCCGATGTAGAACTCGAAGGTCGCGAAGGTCTTGGTGTCGGTGGGGTCGTTGTAGATCACGGTCGGCGCGCCGGTGGCCTTGCCGTTGGCGTCGACAGGCGTGATCGTGGCGCGGTCGATCACCAGGTAGAAGATCAGCTCGCGCGAATAGCCCTGGTGCAGCAGCAGGTCGACGTCCTGCAGGCCCAGCGGCGACATCAGCCCGGCGTAGAAGTCCTTGGAGTTCAGCAAGGACATCTGGAAGTTCGAGTTGGTGCTGTTGTCGATGAAGGTGCCGGCGCCGGTGAAGGTGGCGATCTTGTCCACCGCCGGCAGCGAGGGGCCCAGGAAGAACTGCGGCGTGCCGACCCGCAGGTCGGTGGTGCCGCTGGCCCCCAGCTGGTTCATGGCCAGGAAGTAGATCGGCTCGGAGCGGCTCGCGCGGGCGAGGTTGAGCAGCACGCCCTGGTTCTGGGTGTCGCCCACCTGCAGGTTCACGGTGATGGCGCGCCGGTCGATGTCGCCGACCGAAATGCAGCCGCCGAGCACCAGCGCGGCGCAGCTCAAAGCCGTGCGTGCAAGCGATTTCAACATGGCGAGCCTCCCCCTGCGGCCGAGACTGAGGCGCGGCTTCCAGCCAAGTCAAGGCCGCCGCCCCTGACAAGCGTTGCCATTGGTCCGGGTTTGCCGGAGGCTGGGGTCTGCAGCGGGGGACACGCAGATGATGGAGCGAAGCAGTGGGTGCGCGGTGCTGGCGGCGGCGCTGCTGCTGAGCGGATGCACCGGGGTGATCTCGACCAAGCCGTGGTTCACGGCCGCCAACGCCGGCGCGGCGCCGCGCCTGCGCGACGGCGTCTGGGGGTATGGGCCCATGCCGCGGACGCAGCCCTGCCCCACGCTCGACGAAACCAAGCCGGTGAAGGACTGGCCGGACTGCGCCAAGGGCATCGTCATCACTGGCGGTCGGCTGAGCATGACCGACGACAAGGGCAAGACCGAGTCGGCGCCCTTCGTGGTCGCGGCCGGCGACCCGGAAATCTTGCAGATGCAAAACACGCCGGAGCCGCAGTACCTCTACGCCTGGATCCGCACCGACAAGACCGACGCGGCCGGCCGCGCCATCGCGATCAGCGGCTGGCGGGTGCTCTGCGGCGCACCGGGGCCCAACGACACCACGCCGACGCGCTACCCCGGGCTCGCAAAATCCGACAGCGACTGCACCGCCGCCTCGATCGCCGCGCTGCGCGCCGCCGCCAAGTCCAGCGAAGCGGACGACAAGACCGATCGCTTCGAGGCCCACTGGGTGCGCGCCGGCAATCGCTGACGCCGGTGCGTGGACGGAGCCCGGCGGTTGTCCTACACGCGGCCCATGGCCGAGCTTCGTGGCTACCAGCAGCCCCAGGAAGGGCCCCGGCGCATTCTCGCGGTCGACGGCGGGGGCGTGCGGGGCGCGCTGGCTGTCGGCCTGATCACCAAGATCGAGGCCACGCTGCGCGAGAAGCTGGGACGCCCGCACCTGGTGCTGAGCGACTACTTCGACCTGATCGGCGGCACCTCCACCGGCGCCATCGTCGCCGCGGGCCTGGCGCTCGGCCGCAGCGCCGACGACCTGGCCGAGCTTTACCGGCGCCTGGGCCCCCGCGTGTTCCGCAGCGGCGCGCCGCGCATCCCGCTGATCCAGCCCAGATTCGATCCGAAGAAGCTGGAAGAAGTGATCCGCGAGGAGCTGGGCGTCGCCACCCTGGGCAGCGCCGCCTGGAAGACCGGCTTCGCCGCCATCGCCAAGCGCGTCGACACCGGCTCCAGCTGGATCCTGACCAATTGCCCGGGGGCCATGTACTGGAACGGCAATCCGGACGAGATCGCCGCCCAGCCCGACCCGGCCAAGCGCAAGACCATCCCCAACAAGGACTTCCCGCTGGCCACCGTGGTGCAGGCCAGCGCCGCCGCGCCGTTCTACTTCGACATGGTGCGCCTGGAAGTGACGCGCGGCGACGCCGGGGCCTTCTTCGACGGGGCGGTCACCCCGCATGGCAACCCGGCGCTGCAGCTGGCGATGACCGCGCTGGCGCCCGGCTACGGGGTGAAGTGGAAGCCGGGCGCGGACAATCTCTTCATCGTCAGCGTCGGCACGGGTCAGCAGCGGCCGATCCGGCCCGAATGGGTGCGCCGGCCGGCGCGCCTGGCGATCTGGAAGGCGATCCACGCGCTCTCCTGCCTCAGCTACGACACCAGCCAGCTGGCCATCTCCATGTTGCAGTGGCTGGGGACCTCGCCGCAGCCGTGGCCGATCAACCGCGAAGTCGGCAGCCTGGCCGACGTCGAGCCCTGCCCGCCGCTGTGGACCTTCGTGCGCTACGACGCGCCGCTGGAAACTCGCTGGCTGGCGGCGCACATGGACCGGCCGCCGGCAGACGCCGACCTGCCCAAGCTGGCCCGGCTCGACGACGACCGCCAAGTGCCGGCGCTCTACGACATCGGCCTGAAGGTGGGCGACCGGCTGATCAAGGCCGAACACTTCGCGGACAAGTTCGACCCGGCGTGACGGCTGCGCCGCCGCGAACCAAAAGTCTGACCACGAAAAACACGAAAAGCACGAACTCTGGGGTGCGCCGGCGGGACTGGCGCGCCGCAGGCGCAACGAGACATGATTGCCGGCTGCGCCGGCGTTTCAGGCGAGGCGCTGCGTTCGTGCTTTTCGTGTTTTTCGTGGTTCCTTCTTCGGCTGGGCGTCGCGGGACGAGAAGGTTGGCCACGGAAAACACGGAAAACACGGACTTTGGGGTGTGCCTGGCAGCGTTCGGCGCGCCACAGGCGCCATGATATTGCCGGCTGCGCCGGCCTTCTGGGGTGAAGCGCAGCGTCCGTGTTTTCCGTGTTTTCCGTGGTTCCTTTTGCGGCTGGGCGTCGCGGGACGAGAAGGTTGGCCACGGAAAACACGGTAAACACGGACTTTGGGGTGTGCCTGGCAGCGTTCGGCGCGCCGCAGGCGCCTGAGATATTGCCGGCTGCGCCGGCCTTCGGGGGTGAGTGCAGCGTCCGTGCTTGCGTGTTTTCCGTGGTTCCTTCTTCGGCTGGGCGTCGCGGGACGAGAAGGTTGGCCACGGAAAACACGGAAAACACGGACTTTGGGGTGTGCCTGGCAGCGTTCGGCGCGCCACAGGCGCCATGATATTGCCGGCTGCGCCGGCTTCTTGAGGAGACGCGCAGCGTCCGTGTTTTCCGTGGCCAATCCTTCCTGGCGGCGCAGCAGCCCAGGCCCCTCCCGAATGTTTCAGCGCTGTAACGTGCACCGTTAATCGCCGATAGGAACGGTGTCCGAATTGTGGCGAAGCTCGCCGAGCAGGGCGGATTCCAGTTCGGCCAGGGAGCCGCCGCCGGCGTCCATGCGGTCCAGCGCGGCGCGCAGCTCGCTCACCAGGCGCGCGGTCTCGACCTCGCTCAGCGCGTCGATCTCCACGCCGCCCTCCTCGGTCACGCGCGGCATAAGCCGGGCCACCAGCGCCACGTACTGCGGCAGGAACCAGCGGCGCAGGCGCGGCAGCAGCTCGGCCTGGTGCGCCTCGAAGTCGTGCAGGATCGCCCGCGCCACCCGCTTGGAGGCGCGGTTGCGGCTGCCGAACGGCCGCCCTGGATTGCCGCGCGCGAAGCGGCCCTCGGCGTCGCGGGATGGCAGCGGCGCCGGCAGGTTACTCAAAGTCGTCAGCGTCGTCGTCGGCGTCGGGGTCGTGGTCATCGTCGAATTCCTCATCGTCGTCGAAGTCGTCGGCAAAGGGGTCGGGGACCTCGCGGGCCTCCACCTTGGCCTTGTGAGCGTGGGCCGCTTCGAGGGCCCGAGTGGCCTCATCGAGCGCTTCGCGGGCCTCTTTCAGCTCGCGGGTGCAGATGCGGATATCCATGTCGGCGTTGCGCATATCGAGCATCTTGCTGTGAACGGCCGTGCCGTTCAGCTGACGCCCATAAGCGTCGAATTCCCGCCGCGTACCGTTGTCGGGAATCTCAAAGATAGCCTCCTGGCGCTCCGATTCTTCGGAGCCAGGCGCTTCCGGCGCCGACGCCTCAGCGCCCAGCCCCTCGCCGAACCGCCAGCGCACGGCGTCGCGCCAGGCCCCCTGCCCCCACCGCGCCCCCGCACTCATCGCCTCCCGCTGCAACCCCGCCCACCACGCCCGCGCGGCTTCCTCCGCCAGCTCCATGGCCGCGGCGAAGGCGGGGTCGTCAGCTTCGCGCTGGGCGGCTTCGGCCAGGGTGATCCCCAGCTGGGAGACGATCTCGGCGCGGGAATGGCCTGCGCGGCCGAGGGCAAGAATTTGGGAGTCGGTAACGGGACCATTGGTAACCATGCCGATCAAGTGGGAGCGGAAACGCTTGCCGTCAAGGTCGTCGCCACCAGACCTTCTTCCCACGACAATGTCAGCCACTAACGCGACAAATTTGTTGACATTGTCGCCGCGAATCGCAATGCTCTCAACCATGCGAGATGATCGCTATAGGGGCACGGCTCTCTCCCGGCAGATGCGCAAGCTATGCCGGATGTCCGAGCGTGAGGCCGATAGGGCTCAGCCTGAGCGTTTGCGGAAGCAGGCGGTGGTAGCGCTAGTGTCCGACGCCAACCGTGAAGTCTCTCCTGAATTCCGCCGCCACCTACGTCAGCATGATGCAGCACCAGGACTCTTCACTGGCGCAGAACTGACCGCTGTGGCTCGAAGTGGCCTGGAGTCAGCCATCGCCCGCGCTGTGGTCGTGGGTCGTGGTGTCGATGCGGTCGACGCCATAAGCGAAGCGCTCAGCGAGCGTAGCGAGAGCTACGTGCGCGAGCAAAAATGTCAGCTTGTTGCTGATCGCCACCCGAGTGCGACCCTAGCGTCCGCCAGTGTTCAGCAGGCCTGCAATGAGGCGCTCTTGGTTGCATCGGCAATCATCCTCGACGGTCGCTCGCTTCCTAGGACGTCGCAGCGGCCGGCACTGACTGACAATCTGCTAGCTCAGCCAGGCTCGGGAGCCACGCCATGAATGCTCTTACGCCTACCCGGGTCTTGCGCGTGGCTGAAACGGCCCTTACCGGCGACGACGTCGCCGTCCTCGGCCGCGACATCCGTACGGCACCGGAACGGATTGCCGCCTATTGTGTCACCCGGCATGCCCCGATCTACGAGGATGTCGCGACGTTGGTCGAGAGCATGGCTTATTGGGACCGGCGCATTCCGCGCCACCGCGCCACGGGGTGGGCGCGCCAATTACAAATTGAAGTTCCGGTATACGAACGTTCGTGTTTCGCGCGCCCAGATAATCAGGCGGCTCTCGCGGATGCCGCTTGGTTCCTCACCGGTGACCAATGGAGCTTCAATTTCATCGCCCGCCGAGGCCCGGTGCCGGACCGCCAGGAACATCTCGGGCTGCCCAAGGCGCCAATCGCCCATATTGTTCCATTCAGCGACGGGCTCGATTCCTTTGCCCAGGCGAAGCTCTCGGCTCACTGTCACGGCCGAGATGGGGTGATTTTGGTCCGCTCCGGCCTCGGACGCGAACGCAGCTTCCAAGATCTGATTACGCTGCGCATTCCGCGCCGGTTCAGCGGCTCGCGGATGCGCGAGACGAGCTACCGCACGCGCCCACTCGTCTTCTACACAATGGCCGCCATAGGCGCGGCGATCACCGGTGCGGGCGCAGTGGTGATCGGCGAGAACGGCCAGGGTTCTATCGGTCCGGCCTGCTTGCCGTTCGCCGACGAGTGGTGGTTCCGTAGCGCCCATCCTGGCTTTATCGCGCGGTGGTCCGCCTTCTTGGCCCTGGTGATGGGCTCATCTGTCAGGTTCGAACAACCGCAGCTCTGGCGTACCAAAGGAGAGGTGCTTAGCGAGTTGGCCGCTGGCGGCCTAACCGCCGGGTGGGAACTCACCAGCTCATGCGCGACCAGGCCAAACGGCCGACACGGGCGGCGCGCTTGCGGAGTTTGCGGCGGTTGCTTGCTCCGTGCCGTGGCCTCCCACTCCGCAGGCTTGTCCCCGAGCGAAGGAGACTATGCATTCGACCTTAGGGCGGCCCAAGCCGTCGCTCACGGTCGAAGTGGTGAGGCGCTTCCAATGAGTGCGGGGGAACGCGCTGTCGCAGTGCGTGCCATCGCTGCGATGGTAGACTTCGCACGGCTGTTGGACAGCCCTGGGCGCGAGACTGTCGTTACGCGTGAAGCTCGGCTAGTCGACCCGAAGGCGCCAAGCGTCGCAGGACAAAGTCTTGTGCGATTGCTTGGTCAGCACACCCGGGAATGGGATCAATTTCTCGACCACCTCCCCAATCAGTCTTGGGTGCTCGAAATCGTGAGCCAGCTTTGAGTGCACCTGAACCGATCGAACTCGGCGAACGCCTGCGTATTGCCCGCTCCGGCGCAAATCTGACCCAGGACGCTGCCGCTGCGGCTCTCGGTCTGGCCCGCACCACTTTGGTTGCGATTGAGAAAGGTCAGCGTCCGGTTAAGCCCGAGGAGATCGTTGCCTTAGCAAGCCTGTATGGCACCAGCGTGGGCAAACTCACTTCAGCCGATGCCATCCACGTCGATCTTGCGGCGAAGTTCCGACGGGCAGAGGGTCGGGGCGCTTCAGCTAGCGTCTCCGAAGCACTGGCTTTGCTTAATCGTCTCGCTACCGGAGCAGCCCAGCTAGAGCGGTTGCTAGGCGCTGAGCTTCGAACCGACTATCCACCTCCGATTCGTATCCACCCGCAGCTGGCAAGCCAGCAAGCTGAGGATGCCGCCAATAATTTGCGCGCCCGGCTGGGCGTCGGCCTGGGTCCAATCCCGGACCTTGTTAGCTTGCTGGAGTTGGAGCTTGGTCTGAGGATTTTCTTCAGACCATTGCCGTCGGCCATCTCTGGTCTCTACGCATACGATGCTGCAATCGGCGCTTGCGTCCTAATCAACGCCAATCATCATTGGAAGCGGCGCGCTCAAACCGCCATCCACGAAACTGGCCACTTTGCTTCGGATCGGTCGCACGCCGACATTCTCGACGACGCGCCGACGCTCTCAACGTCAGTAGAAGAGCGATTCGCGAATCGGTTTGGCTCAGCTTTTCTCATGCCTGCTTCTGGCGTGAGAGCCCGATTTGAGCAGATTGTGGGTGCTGAAAGCCGCTTTGACGTTCGCGAACTAATCCTGCTCGCTCACCAGTTTGGCGTGGCGACGGAGGCAATGTGCAGGCGCCTCGAGGAACTCGGATTGCTACCGCAGGGAACTTGGGATTCGCTCAGCGACCGGGGCTTCGCAACCGATCTGGAGCGCACGGTGATCGGTGATGCAGCGCCGCCGCCCAAACCGCCGTCGGTCTCGGCACGCCTCGCTTACCTTGGGTCCGTAGCCCTTGATCGCGAGCTTCTCTCTGAAGGTCAACTCTGCGATCTCCTAGCGGTAGACCGTGGGGCCCTACGAGAAGCCCTCGCGCCGTTCGAGGCCGAAGAGGCGATGTCTCTGCATGGCTGATACGGCCGGCGGCAGGGGGCTCGTGCTTGATACGAGTGTCTGGATCAACCTGCTTGCCACCGGAGCGGCGGAGGCGATTATCGCCGCGCTTGCCCAAACCTGCTACGCGCCGGAACCTGTAGCAGCGGAGCTGAAGAGAGATCCAATTACAGGCGAACTTTACACTCGCAGTACCCACCCGTTGTGGAAGATGGAGCCGCACGTAGCTGTAGTGGCCTTGGATAGGATCGAGTTGGAGTTCTTCCTCGGGCTCGTCGGCGCATCGACGATCGACGCGCTTGGCGACGGCGAAGCCGCTTCTATCGCCGTCGCGGCTCGGCGCGGACTCGATCTGGTTTTGGATGACCGCAAGGCACGACGCATCGTCCGGGAACGGTTCGGTGAAGTGCAACTCCATTGGACCGTGGACCTCTTGCGGGCCCCTGCGGTCATCACAGGCCTCGGCGAGATGCGGGCCACCGTGTGCTTCGAGAACGCGCGGCGCCACGGACGAATGCATATACCGAAGAACTGACCGCAAGCTCCGGCTCTGGACCGGCTTCGTTCGCGCATAGCGCATCCGATTGCGCCCACGCCTCTCCCGGTCGAACATGCGCCGCATGCCCCTCATCACCCACACCTTTGACTTCGACGGCGGCCGCGATGTCAGCGTCTTCGTCCCCGACGCACCCCCCCAGGCCATCGTGTTCGCCGGGGATGGGCAGGTGATTGCGCCTTGGGGAGCGGACCTGGCGGGGGGGCCGGCCACGATGATCGTGGGCGCACACCGGGTGGCCGACGAGATGCGGCGGCTGCACGAGTATTCCCCGGGGTTCGAGCCGGCGCGGTTCGCGGCGGACGAGCGGTTCCTGGTGGAGGAGGTGCGGGCGTGGGTGGCGGCGCGGTTCGGCGTGGACCTGCCGCGAGAGCGGACGGCGGCGTGCGGGGTCTCGGCCAGCGGGGAGCTGGCGCTGGCGCTGGGGGTGCGGCGGCCGGACGTGTTCGGGGCGGTATTCTGCGCCTCGCCCGGCGCGGGCTACCGGCCGCCGGAACCGATGCCGGCGGCGCTGCCCCGGGTGTACCTGACGGCGGGGACGGGCGAGCCGTTCTTCCGCGACAACGCCGCGCGGTGGGACGTGGCGCTGAAGGCCGCGGGGGCGGACGTGGTGATGACCGAGCGGGAGGGGACGCACGGCGGGGCGTTCTGGCGCGCGGAGCTGCCGGCGATGGTGCGGTGGGCGTTTGGGTGAGGGGCGGCGCGTAGCCGCAGCCTACCTCCCCCGCGCAGCGGCGGGAGGGGGACCGGAGGCCGAGCGCAGCGAAGAGCCGAGGGTGGAGGGGGCGAGCGGCGCGCTCGCTCTCTCCGCCGCGATCAACGCCTGTGCGTGCTGAAGAATGCCGTCAGCGACGGAGGTCAGGCCGCGGTAAACATCGCCCGCCGCGATCCGCAGCGTGCGGACGCCCTGGCCGGCGAGCCAGCGATCACGCGCCTCGTCCTTCGCGAGCGCTGCGTCGTCCCAATGCGTGGCGCCGTCCACCTCGATCGCCAACCGGGCGGCGGGGCAATAGAAGTCGAGCACGATCGAGCCGAAGGGATGCTGGCGGCGGAAGGTCGGCTTGTGCAGACCGCGCCCGCGCAGGCAGCTCCAGAGCATCACCTCGGGCTCGGTCATCGCCCTGCGCATCGCCCGGGCGCGGTTGGTGATCAGCGTGCGTCTCACGTCAGCGCTCCTGGCTTGCCCCCTCCACCATCGGCTCTTCGCTGCGCTTGGCCGATGGTCCCCCTCCCTCCGCTTCGCGGGGGAGGTAGGAGAACGTTACAGGAACATGCCGATCGAGGAAAGGCCTGGCGGTAGTCTCCTCTGCGCTCGCGGCTTGCCCCCTCCACCATCCGCTCTTCGCTGCGCTCGGCGGGTGGTCCCCCTCGCCCCGCTGCGCGGGGGAGGTAGGAGCCTCGGCGCTCGTGGCTTGCCCCCTCCGGCGCTTCAGCGGAGAGGTAGAAGCTTCGGCGCTCGCGGCTTGCCCCCTCCACCATCGGCTCTTCGCTGCGCTCGGCCGATGGTCCCCTCCCGCCGCTTCGCGGGGGAGGTTAGCCGCAGGTTTCCTTCTGCACCGTGGCTCTTTCGTCCAGCGTGCACGTCACCATTCCGCTGAACCCGCACGTCACTTTGCCGGCGGCGGTGGAGCAGTTCCAGGTCTGGGGCTGGGGGGTGGCGGCGTGGAAGCGGAAGGATGTGGCGGCGGCGAAGCCTTGGCAGAGTTGGTCGGCTTGGGTCTGGGCGGCTTTCAGGGCGGCGGCCTGGGCCGCGGGCTGGTCCGGGCCGGTGGCGGTCTGGGGCTGGTAGAGGGCGAGGCTGCGGGTGCTGGGGCTCCAGGTGTCGACGGTGGAGACCTTGCGGGCGGTGATCAGGTCGGCGGCTTCGTGGGCGTAGGCGCCGGTGGGGAAGCGGGCGACGTGGTCGCGCAGGGCCTGGCAGGAGCCCTTGGGGATGGCGGCCCAGGCGAGGCGCTCGGTCTGGCTGGGGCGGCCACCGAGGCCCACGGCGCCGCAGGTGTCGGAAAGGCCGGGCTGGGCGGCGGGGAGCGTGCACAGGTTGGAGGCGACGCCGAAGGTGTTGAAGGCGAAGGCGGCGAAGGCGGCCAGGCTGGCGCTGGAGACGCCGCCGTAGAAGAGCCGGCGGGCGACGCGGGCGGTGGGTCCTTGCGGCTTGGGCGTGGGGCCGTTGTCGAGCTTGGCGCGGATGACGCCGACCAGGTCGCGGAAGAAGGGGTCGCCCTGGGCGCCGCGCCAGCGGGTGAGGTCGATGGCCTGCAGCTCGCCGAAGCCCAGCGGCGGGCCGACGCGGTCGATGGAGACAGGCACCAGGAGGCCGCGGGCCATGGCGCGGCCGGCCTCGTCGCGGACGAAGGCGCCTTCCGGGCCGACGCTGCCGTGGGACCAGACCACGACGACGCAGCGGGCCTCGGCCAGGGCCGCGCCGATGTTCTCGCGCCAGCTCTCGGCGCCTGGGAGGCCGCGGTCCCACCAGATGGTGAAGCCCGCCTTCTCCAGCGCCTGGGCCAGGCGAGCGACGCGGACCTCGTCCTCGCGCTTGTAAGAGATGAAGACGTCAGTCGTCATGGGTGACTGGGGGCATCGGGCGCTGGGGGTGAACTGGGGCTGGCGGCGGTCTCGGCGGCGGCCTTGGCCTGGGCGCTGGCGAGAAGGGCGTCGTCGCTGGGCTGGGTGAGGCCCTTGGCCTTGAGCTGGGTGAGCTGGGCGGCGACGTCGGACCAGTGGATGCCCGAGCCGGGGAGCTGGGCCATCTCGGCCAGCATGGCGGCGACGCCGCGGCCGTAGACGGCGGAGGCGGGGTTGGCGGCGGCGAGCGCCTTGGCGACGCCGAGGCCTTCGCTGAGCGCAAGGATCGCGGCGGCGCTGTCGCCGGCAGTGGCCTCCGCCGTGCCGACGCGGCCGAGGCAATAGGCGAGGTCGTAGCGGGCCTGCTCGCTGGTGGGCGGGACCGCGACGAGCTTGCGGGCGAGGGCCAGGGCTTCCTGGTAAGCGGCGAGCGCGCCGGCGTTGTCCTTTAGCGCCAGGCGGGCGTCGCCGGCCTGGTTGAGATCGACGGCGAGGGTGCGCGGGGCGTCGGCGCCGGTGGCCTTGCGGTCGAGGGCGATGCGGGCGTCGAACGTGGCGGCGGCGTCGGTGGGGTCGCTTAGCTCGAGCTGCAGGGCGCCGACGTCTTCCAGCCGGCGCAGGTAGGCGGCCTGGACGTTGGGGTCGTCCGGCGCGACCTGAGCGAGCTTGGCCCAGATGGCGAGGCACGCTTTGGCGTCGGCCAGGGCGCCGGCGGCGTCGCCGCCGGCGGCGGTGGCGGTGGCCAGCAGGAAGAGGCTGGCGGCGACGTCGGCCTCGGCCTGGTTAGAGCCGCCGTCCGCGGCGGCGAGCTTGCGGGCGATGGCGAGGCTCTCGGTGAAATCGGCCTTGGCGCCGGCCGCGTCGTTCAGGGCGAAGATCACGCCGCCCAGCTTGTTGAGATCCACCGAGACGTCGCGCTGGGCGGTGGCGTCGTCGGGATCGGCGGCGGCGAGGGCGCGGTCGACCTTCAGGGACGCGGCGTCGGCGATCTTGGCGCCCTCGAAATCGCCGCGCTGGGCCTGCAGCTGGGCCAGGTGCTGCTCGGCGACAGCATAATCGCGCTCGGCGGCGACGGAGCCGGGGTTGGCCTGGGCGAGCTTGTGGAACTGGTCGGCGGCCTGGCTCTCGGCGGCCTCGGCGCCGGCGGCGTCGCCCGCGGCGGCCGCGACGGACGACTGCAGGTCGAGGGTCACCGCGACGTCGCGAGCGGCGTCGGCGAAGTTGGGGTCGATGGCGGCGGCCTTGCGGCTGATGGCGAGCGCGTCGTCGAGGGCGGCCTTGGCGCCGGGGGCGTCGCCGGCGCCTATCAGCAGCTGCGCCAGCGACTGCTCCGACACCGCCACGTCGAGCTGGGCGCGGGCGGAGTTGGGATCGGCGGCGGCGGCGGCGCGGTTGATGGCGACAGCTTGCTGGTAGTCGGCTTTGGCGCCGGCGATCTCGCCCTGGGAGGCGAGGACGGCGGCGAGCTGGTTGAGGGTCGCGGCGAGGTCGCGCTGGGCGGGCAGCGCGGTGGGGTTGGCAGTGGCCAGGGTGCGGGCGATGCCGGCGCCTTCCTCGTAAGAGGCGCGAGCGGCCTTGAGATCACCCTCGCTCTCCTGCGCGCCCCCCAGCTTGTCCAGCACCACCTCCAGGTCGCGCTGGTAGTCAGGCTCCTTGGGGTACTGAGCGATAACAGCGCGAGCGACGGTGAGCGCGGTCTCGAAAGCGGTGCGGGCGCCGGCGGTCTGGCCGCCGACGAGCAGGCACTGGCCCATCTTGATCAGGTCGATCTCGACGTCGCGGACGTTGGCCTGGGGCGAGGCTTTGTCGATGTTGAGGGCGGCGTTGTAGGCCTTGCCGGCGCCGGCGACGTCGCCTTGCAGCATGAGCACGTCGCCGCTGTCGTTGAGGGCGGTGGACTTGTCGCGGTCGGAGGCGGCGACAGCGGCGGCCTGGCCGGCGGCCTTGGCGGCGTCTGAAAGCCGGCCGGCGTCCTCGTAGAGGCGGGTGAGCTCGATCCAGTCCCAGGGCTGGCTGGGGTCGAGCTTGGTGACGTCCTCGAAGCGGCCGATGACCGAGGTGGTGTCGACCTTGCCCTTGTCGCGGGCGTCGAGTGCCAGCTCGGCGATCTGGCGGCCTTCGGCGGCGCTGGCGACGTCCTCGGCCTTGGCGCGGGCGGCGTCGTTGGCCTTGCGCAGTTTGTCGAGGATGGAGATCGCGCCCATCTGGTCGCCGGCGTTGTACTGAGCCAGCGCGGCGGCGCCGGCGGGGGTGGCGACGATGTCGGTGACGGCGCCGCGGAAGACGTCGATGGCGGCGGCGTACTCGCTATCCTTGGCGGCGAGCTCGGCCACGTACTTGTCCTGCGCGGCGATGAGCGCGGCGCGCTGCGCGGCGCCGGCTTTCACCTGCAGCGTCAGCTTGTCGATCTGGCTGCGCTCGGCGCTGAGGGCGGCGTCGGCGGAGCGCTCCTGCGCGGCCTGCGTGGCGGAGGCGGCGAAGAGCGCGGCGGCGACCTCGGCCTTGGGATCGACCACGGCTTCGCCCAGCGCCGGGCCCGCCAGGGCCAGCGCCATCACTCCCACCAGCGCCCAACGAACGCGCGCCATGCCCCCTCCAAGACCAGGCGATCTTAACGCATGGGCGGGGGCCCCTTACAATGCCGGCGGAAGGGGGCGCGATGGACGCCAGCGACACCGTGCGCGGTCAGGAAGCTTGGGGCTGCGCCGGCGCGCTGCCGCTGGCGCTGAACGTCGGCTTCAGCGGCAACAGGGCGCTCGACTCGAACGCCGACCTGGGGCCGCATCTGGACGAGGCGTTCGCGCTGGCGGCGGAGGCGGCGCGCCGGGTGCTGCAGACGCCGCTGCCGGAAGGTTTCGTCGGCGCGGCCTACGACGGCGGGCCGCATCTGCGGCTGCTGATCGGCGCGGCGCCTGGCGCCGACCGGCACGCCACCGCCCGCTGGACCGCGGCCGCGCACGGCGAGATCCACTACGTGTTCCCCTATCGCGATCCGGAGCAGGGCGGGCCGATCACCGACCGGCCCGAGCACGTCAGCGACGAGATTCGCGCCGACCTGCCCGACGGCGGCGGCTGGACCGGCTTCGACGCCTATGACCTCGGCCTGGAGCAGAGCCAGGGGCATGCGGAGGTGGCGCGCTGGATCGTGCGGCACGCCGACGTGCTGGTGGCGGCGTGGGACGGCAAGAGCGCCAGCGGCGCCGGCGGCACCGGCGATACGCTGCGGCGGGCGCTGGAGCGCGGCGCGCCGGTGCTGTGGGTGCGGCCGGGCGAGCCGGTGCGCATGGTCGACCCGGCGCTGGCGCACCGCCACGCCGACCTCACCGACGCCGAGAGCCTGCTGGCGCTGCCATGGGCGGCGGCGAGCGCCGAAGCGCTGGCGGCGCTGCTGGCCGGGGTGCTGGCGCCGCCCGGGGGCGGGCGGCTGGGGCTGCACGACCCGGAGGTGGCGGCGCGGCTCGACTATGCGCGCATCGACCCGCTGCGGCGGCGCGCTGGCCCGTTGGGCGTGGCGGACGCGGCGCTGCGGGCGACGCTGTGGCGGGCCTATCACGGGTTCGAGCGGCTGGCGGGCGGCGCCAGCGCCGGCAAGGCCACGCACGCGGCGACGCCGCCGCCGCCGGACGCGCTGACGGACCAGCCCGGCTTCGATGTGCTGAGCCGGGCCCTGCATGAGGCGGCGGCGCGGGCCAGCCACCTCAGCGCCATCCACCGCAGCCAGCAGCTGCTGCTGATCCTGATCGCCACCGCGGCCGTGGCGGTGGGGGCGTCGCCGACCATGTGGCGGCTGGAGCCGGGCGCGCACCGGGCGCACTGGATCGCGGCGCTGGTGGAGTTCGCCCTGGGCGCGGCGGCGTTCCTGATCGCGCTGGCGGCGCGGCGGGCGCACCGGCACCGGCGCTGGAGCGACGCGCGGCGGCTGGCCGAGCGGCTGCGCGGGGCCCGAGCCACCTGGCCGCTGGGCGTGGATGTGGCGGACAGCCGGGTCGCTCACCCGCAGACCTGGACCGAGTGGCGGGCGCTGGCGGTGCTGCGGCTGGCGGGGCCTCGGCGCGGCTGGATCGACCGCGAGAGTTTCGCCGCCAGCGCGCGGTGGACCGCGGCGGAGCTGATCGACGGCCAGATCGCCTACCACACCCGCCAGTACCAGGTGGCCGAGACCATCGAGCGGACCATCCGCATCACCGAGCGCTTCGCCTTCGGCTTCCTGATGACGGTGCTGGCCGCTTACATCGCGCTGGGGATCGGCAACATGTACGGGCGCTGGAGCGTGCCCGACTGGGTGAGCGGGCTCTTGACCATCGTCAGCGCGGTGTCGCCGGCGATCGGCGCGGCGTGCCTGGCGCTGGAGGCGACCAGCGGCTTCGGCGAACTGGCGCTGCGCTCCGAGCGGCTGGCGCGGGAGTTCGAGAAGCTGAAGGACCAGCTGGACGCCGCCCCGCCGCCCTACCGCCAGACCCAGGACCTGGCCCGCGCCGGCGCGCAGCTGCTGGTGGAAGACGCCGACGCCTGGCGCGACCGGGTGGCGCGGCGAAGGATTGTGCAGGGGGGGTAGACGGCGCGCAACAGCCTAGGTCGCACGCGCTGATTCTCGGAACGTCTGTGATGAGTGGATTGCGGTCATCTGGCCTCCTTGACAGCCGCGCTCGGAAGCAGACACGCCTTGCCAAAGTCCGGTGCTGATGAGAGGCGCAATGACAACGGGACATCACAGGCTCCTTGGCGTTGCGGGGCTGGCGATCGCCGCATGCTTAGGATGCACGGCTGTTGCGGCAGACGATGTCACCTCCTCCTGCTTCGACAAGGCAATGACCCAGGGGGAAATTACCGCGTGTGCGGAGAGGGAAGCGCGGGCGGCAGACGGGCGTCTCAACAGGGCCTACGAGGACCTCCTCCGCTACCTCGACGCTTCCCAGACACGCCGTCTTCAGGCGGCTCAGCGCGCATGGCTGGCGTACCGCGATGCCGACTGCGGCTTCTGGGGCGAAGGCGACTTCTCGCTGGCACTCACGAACCGTAACAACTGCATTGCGGGACCTCTCGAACCGGAGAGCTGAGGAACTGGAAGGGTGGCCGCCCAACGCGCCAAGGAGCGCAGTGCAGCCTCACGGCGCCGGTTCATGAAGGTCGGGCTGGGCTCGTGAACAGCTGTTGGCGCTACCCCCAAGAGCGGACCTAGTTCGATCTTCGGAGTGCTCGACCTGGCGCCTCAACGGCTTGCCGTGCTGTGCTACGATGCGCCGATGAGTGATCCGCTGGACGAGACGCCGATGCAGCGCGCGCTGCGGCTGAAGAAGGCCGCGGCTGAGGCCAAGCCGTCGCGGCAGGGCGGGTTTCAGCGCCAGCAACAGGCGGCGATGCCGCCCGGCAAGTCGAAGCCGTGGCTGAAGGGGTGAGCGCATGGCCGGCCTGAAGGACAAGCGCGGCTTCATCGACAAGGAGCGGCTGGACCTCACCGAGCGCAAGGCGGTGGAGTACTGGATGAAGCGCTGGGGGGTGACGCGCGACCAGATCAGCGCCGCGCACCGCAAGGTCGGGCGGCTGACCAAGGACATCGCCGCCGAGCTGGGCAAGAAGCGCTAGCGCGCCGGCGCCAGGCCTACTTGCGCGGCGGAGCCTTGCCGGGCGCGGGCGCGGCGGTGAACGAACGTGTGGCCGGCGCGGGCTTGGGCTTTTCCTGCTTGGGCTTGCGAACCTCGCGGTTCGATTTCTTTTGACCCTTAGCCATCCTGGAGAGCCTCCTGCGCCGACAGCGCCGGGCCGGCGTCGGCTTCGTCGAGCGCGGCCAGTTCGCTCCACCGCGCCGCGGCGCGTTCGTGCTTCTCGCGCACGTGGTCGAGGCCGCTGGCTTCGGCCAGGGCCGTAGCGGCGAGAGCGAGGTCGCGATATTCGGCGGCGCGCGCCTGGCGTTTCAGTGTGGTCATCATTGGCCCGACGGGCCGGCAGGTTGGGTCACGAGGAACCTCGGGGGGCGTCGCGCCAGGAACGATCGACCGCTTCGGTGACGGCACACGCCCGGCGGCGCGTCCCTGATATGGGGATGCGAGAGCCAGAAAGCGAGCTTGGCCGGCAGATCAGCCTTTGCCCAGCCTGGTGCTCACAGCCCGCGCGTCCGGCCCGACCTCGCTCACCGCCGCCAGCAGCGCCTCCCGGGCGACGCCGAACGCGCGGGACCAGTACTGGATCTCGTACTCCTGGCTGATGTCGATGCGCTTTGGCTGCAGCAGCGGGCGCATGTGGTCGCCGAGACCCGGGCGGCCGTCGCGTGGCGATTTCATCAGGTCACTCCGGTGAGCCGCAGCGGTGCGTCCGCGCGGCGATAAAAAGACGGTCGATTGTCAGCTAGGCGCCGCGGTCCGCGTCAGGCGCGCCGCAGACACAGATAGGCCAGCGTGCGGTTCCGCGCCATGGCGCCATTGCGCCGGACGGGCCGGCGTTCGATGTTTCGGCCAGGAGGACGTGCCGATGCTCGAAGGCGCTTGCCACTGCGGCGCGGTTCACTGGCGCCTCGATGCGCAACCGGAGTTGGCGACGGCCTGCAGCTGCAGCACCTGCCGCCGCTACGGCGTGCTTTGGGCCTACGGCTTCCACGAGGAAGACCTGCATGTGACGGGTCCCACCAGCGTCTACCTCTGGGGCCGCAGGTCGCTCGGCTTCCACTTCTGCCCCGCCTGCGGATGCCTGGCCTACTGGCGCAGCGTCGAGCGCAACGACGCCGGCCATCTGCGCGGCGGCGTGAACCTGCGGCTGTGCGAGGCCGGCGCGGTGGCGGAGATCCCCGTCGAGCACCTCGACGGGGCCGGCGACTGGAAGGAGGTCCACGACGGGCGGCGGGTGAAGGATATGTGGTTCTGAGGGGCTCGCATGCTCCCCTCCCCCTTGCGGGGAGGGGTTGGGGGTGGGGGTGTCAGCTCAGCGCTTGCCTGTTGGCGCGCTAGTCACCGAGGCACAGCTTGCACCCCCATCCCCGACCCTTCCCCGCAAGGGGGAAGGGAGGACTGAAGCGGTGCGCCGACCGCGCTACCCGGCTTTCCAGCTGTCCACGTAGGCGGGGTTTTCCACCGCGCTCGCCGCGTCCGCCACGTCCAGCGGGTCTCTGGCGTCCAGCATCACCGCGTACTCGTCGGTGGCGGGTTTGGACTGCACCAGCATCGACTTCAGCGCCTTCGGGTGGGGGCCGTGGGTGAAGCCGGAGGGATGGAAGGTGAGCATGCCGGCGGCGATGTGGTCGCGGCTGAAGAAGTCGCCGGCGTGGTAGAACAGCACCTCGTCGTAGTCGTCGTTGTTGTGAAAGAACGGCACCTTCAATGCGCCAGGGTCGCTCTCGAACGGGCGCGGGGCGAAGGTGCAGACCACGAAGCGGTCGGACGCGAAGGTGGCGTGCACCGAGGGCGGCAGGTGGTAGCGGGCGCTCATCACCGGGCGGATGTCGCGCACGTTGAGCCGCACCGGCGCCAGGTCGCCATGCCAGCCGACGGCGTCCAGCGGGTTGTAGGGATAGGTGACGACGGACACCTGCCCGCGCTTCTTCACCTCGACGCGGACCTCGCCGGGCTCGCTTTGGTGAGCACGGAAGGCGTCGTCCATGGCGGGGGTGTCGAGGATGGCGGGGTCGAACTGGGCGTGGCCGCCGAGCAGGCCACGATCCGGCAGGGTGAAGTGCGCGCCGGTGGCCTCGATCATCAGCAGGGCCGCGGGGCCGGTGGGCGCGAGCCGCCACATCGTGCCGCGCGGCAGATAGAGGTAGTCGCCGGGCGCGAAGGCGATGTGGCCGTAGTCGCAGAAAAGGTCGCCGGCGCCTTCGTGGACGAACAGCAGCTGGTCGCCGTCGGCGTTGCGGGCCAGCGCCGGCATGGGCGCCGCCAGCTTCCAGAAGCGCATCTCGACGTGAGCGTTCCCGAGCACCTTGGGCGCGGCCCAGGGCGAGGGCGTGGCTTCGTTCAGCGCCGCCAGGTCGAAGGCGCGCGGCCGCAGCGGGCCCTCGAAGCTGGACCAGCCGGTGGGCGGATGCGCGTGGTGGAAGAAGGCGGCGGGGCCGAAGAAGCCTTCCTTGGAGACCTCACGCTCGAAGGTGCCTTCAGGCATGTCGGCGTGGGCCTGGCGGGAATGGACGCCCTCTGCGCTCCGGACGGGAATCCAGCGGCCAGCGCTCATTTCACCGGCTCCTTCGCCTTCGCCGGCAGCACGCCGCGCTTGATCTGGTCGAGTTCGATGGACTCGAACAGGGCCTGGAAGTTGCCCTCGCCGAAGCCCTCGTTGCCCTTGCGCTGGATGATCTCGAAGAAGATCGGGCCGACCATGGTGTCAGTGAAGATCTGCAAGAGCAGCCCCTGCCCCGGCCCGCCGTCGATGAGCACGCGGTCGGCGCGCAGGCGCTGCACGCTCTCGCCGTGGCCCGGCAGGCGCTTGTCGATCCCGTCGAAGTAGCTGTCCGGCGTTTCCTGGAAGCGCACGCCGCGGGCGCGCATCGCCTCGACGGCGCCGAAGATGTCGTCCGTGGAGAGCGCGATGTGCTGGATGCCCTCGCCCCGGTAGTCGCGCAGGAACTCCTCGATCTGCGAGTGGTCGTCGCGGCTCTCGTTCAGCGGGATGCGAATCTTGCCGTCCGGGCTGGTCATGGCGCGGCTGAGGAGGCCGGTCTGCTGGCCCTCGATGTCGAAGTGGCGGATTTCGCGGAAGTTGAAAATGCGCTCGTAGAAGCCGGCCCAGTCGTCCATCCGCCCACGGTGCAGATTGTGGGTGAGATGGTCGATGCCGGTGAGGCCGAGGCCCGGCACTCGCGCCGGCGCGCCCGGCAGTGGGCGGAAGTCGACGTCGTAGATCGCCGACGCGCCATAGCGGTCGACCAGATAGAGGTTGGAGCCGCCGATGCCCTCGATGGCCGGGATGTTCAGCTCCATCGGCCCGACGGGACCGCTGACCGCCTTGGCGCCGCGCGCCACCGCCTGCTTCAGCGCCTCGGCCGCATCGTGGACGCGGAAGGCCATGGCGTTGGCGGAGGGGCCGTGCGCGGCCCGGAACGCCGCGGGCTGGCCCGACGGCTCCATGTTGAGCAGGAAGTTGATGTCGCCCTGAGCGAAACGCAGCACATCCTTGGAGCGGTGCCGCGCCACCGCGACGAAGCCCACCTGTTCGAACAGGGCCTGCAGGCGCGCCGGCGCCGGCGAAGTGAACTCGACGAACTCGAAGCCGTCCGTCCCCAGAGGATTGTCGAAATGGTCGTGGGTCATCGTGGCTCCGGAACGGGCAGAAGGCGGTCGGTGGGAAGGATCACGCCCGGCTCGATGTCGCTCTCGCGCTCCAGCGCGGCGTAGAGCGGGGCGAAATCGGTCTCGAGGGTCTGCTTGAGCAGCGCCTCGAAGCTCGGGATGACGAAATAGGCGGCTTGCAGATCGTCGATGCGGTAGCGGGTGCGCATCACCCGGCGCATGTCGAAGGCGAGGCGCGCCGGACGCGGATCGTCCAGCGCGTAGCGGCTCTCTTCGTGGCTGGAGACGATGCCGGCGCCGTAGAGCCGCAGGCCCGCGTCGGTGTCGATCAGCCCGAACTCCACCGTGTGCCAGTAGAGCCGCGCCAGGCGGTGGGTGGCGCCAAGCCGGGCGGCGCGCAGGGCGCCCTCGCCGTAGGCCTGCATGTAGTCGGCGAACACCGGGTCGGAGAGCAGCGGCACGTGGCCGAAGAGGTCATGGAAGACGTCCGGCTCCTGCAGGTAGTCGATCTGGTCGGGCCGGCGCAGGAAGCGGCCGGCGACGAACTCGCGCCGCGCCAGGTGCGCGAAGAACACCTCGTCGGGGACGAGCCCCGGCACGGCGACGACGCGCCAGCCGGTGGCGCGGGTCAGACGTTCGGATAGCTCGGCGAAGTCGGGGATGCCGGGCTTGGAGAGATGCAGGGCGTCGAGGCCCTTCAGGAACGCCGGGTGAGCGCGATGGGCGAGCTGGCGCGCCTGGCGGGCGAAGAGCCGGTCCCAGAGCGCGTGCTCAGCCGGCGTGTACGCCGCCCAGTCCTGCGGGACGGTCCAATCCTCGGCGACCCCGGCGGGCCGGATAGCGGGGGCGCTTGCCATGACGAGAGGGATAACGCGTGTGGCGCGAAATCGGCGTTCATTTTCGGCGGAAATCAGCGCATTGTTGCGAAAATCCCCTCGCCATGAGACGCATCGTGAAAGAACCCGCTCAGCTTGACGAGATCGACCGAAGGCTGCTGCGCGCGCTGCAGGCCGACGCCGGCGTCAGCCAGGCCGCGCTGGCCGAACAGGTGGGGGCGTCGCCGGCCTCGGTGTGGCGGCGCGTGCGCTCGCTGGAGGACGCCGGCGTGCTGAAAGGCGCGGTGCGGCTGGTGGACCCCGAAAAGGTCGGCCGCGGCGTCGCGGTCATCTGCCAGGTGCGCATGCGCTCGCACGCCCCGGACGAGCGGGCGGCGTTCGAGGCCTTCGTGACGGCCCACGAGGAGATCGCCGAGTGCTTCGCCATGTCCGGCGAGTGGGACTACCTGATGCGCGTGGCGGTGCGCGACGTCGCCGACTACGAGCGCTTCCTGATGCGCGAACTGCTGCGCCACCCGGCGGTCGCCACCGCCGCGTCGCACTTCGCGCTGGCGCAAGTGAAGATGACGACGGCGCTGCCGGTGTGATGGTCAGCGCCTCGGCCCTCTAACCGAACCTGCTCAATCATCATCCGTCATCGCCGGGCGTCAGTCCCGGCGACCCAGGCACACGAACGTCAGCGGGTGGCCGTGCCAGAGCACGGCCACGGCGCACGCCGTGTTCATGGGTGGCCGGCACTACGGCCGGCCATGACGGAGCTGGGGGAATGGATCAGAGGCGCGCCGGCGGCGGCGCCGGCCTCGCGCCGCAACAGGCTTTGCAAGCGGCGCGGAACTCCGCATGGTGCCGTGTCAGCAAGAAGCGAGAGCGTGTGAATGGCCGACCGGCGAGCGTCGCGGTCCGCATCGAAGGCGCCGGAATTTCCGTTCCGCGTCAACGACTACGTGCCGCATCTGGTGGCCGCGATCCACCAGTTCCGGGATGCGGCGCTGAACGCGGCGCTGCGCGACATCGACCTCAATGTCGGCCGCTACCGGGTTCTGGGCGTGGTCAGCCGGTTCGCGCCCTGCTCAATGACCGAGCTCGCCAACTTCACCGCCATCGATCGCACCACGCTGACCCGCAATGTCGATCTGCTGGTCGAGGCCGGCTACGTCGAGCGCGAAGCCGCGCCCAAGGACCGCCGGCAGGTGATGCTGACGCTCACCGACAGCGGCCAGGCGACTTACCGGCGGGCCGTCGCCGTGTTGCGCGACTACAATGCGTCCCTGATGCGGGGCGTCGACGAGGGCGATGCGCAAGTGGCCGCGCGGGTCCTGCAGGCGGTGGTTCACAACCTGGCGCCGAACCCCAGCGCCCGCGACAGCATCCTCCGCTTCCAGCGGCCGGATCACGACTGACCAGAGCGTCAAAACGGGGACACGCACGACGTTTCAAGTCGAGCCTGTCCCCGCGGGCTTCATCCGAAAGGGGGGAGGTTCACCACGCGTACGTCCGCGGCCTTGGCCTCGTATTCGTCGGCCATGCGGTTCAGCATCTCCGCGGCAGGCGCGTCGTTGACGACGTTGGCGAGCCGACGGCAGCGACGGGCCTGGGCCAGCAGGTCGGCGGCGCGCATCTCGTCCGTGACGTCCTCCAGAAGGTTCACGGCGCCGGCGAACTGGCCGGCGACGTCGAAGATGGGGGTGGGATAGGGCCGGAAGACGACCCGGGTTCCATCCGGCCGCTCGGCGACCGCGCTGACGCCGCGAATCGGCTGTTGCGTGTTGATGGTGACGGCCATCGGGCACCGATCGTGTGGCAGGAATTCGCCGGCGTTGGTGTAGAGGCGCCAGGTCACGCACCAGCGGTCCTGTCCGACGTCCGGCCGGCGCCCGGTGAAGTCGATGCAGGCGGGGTTGAAGTAGGTGATCAGGCCATCGGCGTCGGTGACGTAGATGGCGGCCGGCAACTCGTCGAGCGCGTCTCTGAGCGCCGCGTTGCCGTCCGGCGCGGCGCGGACGGCGCGATCCACCATCGCCTCGAAGTTGGCCATCAGCATTGGACGGTCGCCGCTCTGAGAGCGAACCGACCGCCTCGGGCGGTCAACACGCGCTTGAATGTCCACGCCATGCTATTCCCCCCCGTCCAACGCGTCTCTTATTTTCGCGGCGAGTTCGGCCGAGCCGAACGGCTTGGTGATCAGGCGGACACCCTTGTCCAGACGGCCATGGTGGATGATCGCATTGCGCGCGTAGCCGGTGGTGAACAGGACCTTGAGTCCGGGCCTCAAAACACGCGCTTGATCGGCTGTCTGGGCCCCGGTCATGCTGCCGGGCAGCACCACGTCGGTGAAGAGCAGATCGACCCGCGCCTGTCGTTCCAATAGCCGCAGCGCCGAAGCACCGTCGTGTGCTTCGAGCACGCGATAGCCCAGCTCGCGCAGGATATCGACGGAATAGCTGCGTACGTCGTCGTCGTCCTCCAGCACCAGGATGGTGTCGCCGGCTTCGGCCTCCGGCGTCGGCAGATCGTCCTCCTGGGCCTCGACCGCGGCTTCGGCCAACAGCCGGGGAAGGTAGATCTTGACGGTCGTGCCCTCGCCGACCTCGGAATAGATCTTCACGTGCCCGCCGGACTGCTTGACGAAGCCATATACCTGGCTGAGGCCAAGCCCCGTGCCCTGGCCGACCGGCTTGGTGGTGAAGAACGGCTCGAATGCGTGGGCGATCGTGTCCGCGTCCATGCCCTTGCCGGTGTCCGAGACCGAAACGGACGCATACTGGCCGACCGGCACGTCGATGTGGGTGGCCGAATAGCTGTCGTCGATGTGAGCATTCGAGGTTTCGATGGTGAGCCGGCCGCCGCTCGACATCGCGTCGCGCGCGTTGACGGCCAGATTGAGGATCGCCGCTTCGAGTTCATTGGCGTCGATTTCCACCTGCCACAGGCCGGCGGCGAGCACGGTTTCCACCGCCACCGTTTCGCCAAGGGTGCGGTTGATCAACTCCGAAAGGCCCGTGACCAGGCCGTTGATGTTCAACGGCTTGGGGTCGAGCGGGTAGCGGCGGGAGAAAGCCAGCAGCCGTTGCGTCAGCGCGGCCGCCCGCCTTGCCCCGTTGAGCGCCTGGCCCGCCGCGCGCCGCAGGCGCGCCGACTCCTGCGGCAGGCCGCGCAGCACGTTGTCGAGATTGCCGATGATGACCTGCAACAGGTTGTTGAAGTCGTGAGCGACGCCGCCGGTGAGCTGGCCGACCGCCTCCATCTTTTGCGATTGGCGCAGCGCCTCCTCATTGCTGCGAAGCTGCTCGGTGCGCTCTTCGACCAGGTGTTCGAGGTTGGCGTTGACCTCGCGCAGCGCGTCCTCGGCGCGCCGCCGTTCGGCGACCTCGCGCTGGGCGCCCCGGGTGAGCATCGCGTTGTCGATCGCCACCGCCGCCTCGGCCGCCAGGCCTTCCAGCCCACGCTCGGCCCGTTCGGTGAAGACGCCGGGCGTCGCGTGGCCGAAGAACAGGCCGCCCAGCACCTCGCCCGTCCGCGAGAGCACCGACACCGCCAGGTAGCTGCGCACCGGAAGATGTCCCTCCGGCTTGCCGTAGTAGGGCGGGTTGCGCCCGTAGCGCGGGTCCTTGGTGATGTCGTCCGAACGGACGATCCCTTCGCCTTTGAAGGTGGGCGCGAACACCGCCGTGTTGCGCGGCTGGGGGAACTTCGAGAAGGCCTCCATCGGCGCGCCGGAGAGCGTGTAGAGCATGTAGCTCTCGCCCGCTTCGTCCAGCACATTGTAGAAGAACGCGCCGAACTCGGCGCCGGAAAGCTCGACCCCGGCGTCGGTGACGATCTGCACCAGCTGGTTCAGGTCCGTCTCGGCCGACAGCGCCGAACCCGCGCGATTGAGCACCTCGAGCGCGCGCCGCTCTTCGGCGATCGCCTCTTCAGCGGCGCGCGCGGCGGTTCGATCGCGCAGCACCTTGACGAAGCCGGTGATGGTTCCGGTCTCGTCGCGGATGGGACTCATCTCGCCGGCCGCCCAGACCCGGCCGCCGTTGCTGCAGAGCCGCCAGCCCTCCTCACCGCCGCCGCGGCCGGACTCGGCCGCGTCCCGCAGCTCCCGGCCCAGCTGGCCGGAATCTTCGAACAGCCGGCTCAGCGATTGGCCGAGCATGTCGTCCTCGGTCCAGCCAAGGATTCGGCGCGCGCCCTCGCTCCAGCTCGTCACCCGCCCTTCCGGGTCGGTGCTGATGATCGCCGTGTCCGTGGCGCTCTGTACGATCTGCCGCCACTCGGGAGCGGTGATCGCGTCGGGCCGGAAGCTGAGATGCTCTTCGTTCATGCCTCGCTCGCCGGGCGCAGTGAGGCGCCGACGGCCCTGCCACGGGCGAGGCCAGCCCCCAAGTTCTGCGAACGCGCAACCCCGCCGACCGTTCCGTGCGCTGTCTTACGTAGTCGAAACGGGGACACGCACGACTTTGCAAGTCGAGCATGTCCCCGGCCCTACCCCCGCTTCGCCCGGGCGAAGTCGGCGCGGTCCAGCGTCGCGCCGTCGAAGCTAACGGGGTGCGCGCGACCGCTGGGCAGGGCGAGGGGAGTGAGGTCGGCGGCGACGAAGCGGGCGTGAGCCAGTCTGGCGTGGCGGAATGAGGCGCCGCGCAGGTCGCAGCCGTCGAAGATCGCTCCGCGCAGGTCGGCGCCGTCGAACACCGCGCCCTGCAAGGTCGAGCCGGTGAAGTCCATGCGGATGGCGCGCACCCGGCGCGCCACCAGCGCGGTGAGGGTGCGGCCGCGGAAGGCGCCGGGCAGCGGGCGCAGGTCGGCGTCGTCGATCGAGGCCGGGGCTCCGGCCGCGCCTTCGCTCAGCACCCATTCCTCGGCGGCGCGCAGTAGCTCGCGGATCAGCTCGGCGCGGCTGAGCGCCTTGTGGTCGGGGCCCATGACGCAGCCTTGCAGCTGTGCCGGGCTGAGGCCGAGCGGGGCGAGGTCGACCCCCTCCATGGCGGTGTCGCGGAAGACGGCGTCGGCGAGCCGGGCGCCAGAAAGGTCGGCATTGTCCAGCACCGCGCCGGTGAAGTTGGCGCCTTTCAAGTTGGCGGCGCACAGGCGCACGCCGCGCATCTGGGCGTTGGTGAAGTCGGCCGCATAGCCGCCGGCGCTGAAGGTCTTGGCGGACCCGCGGCCATGGCGAAACACGTGCAGGCCGTCGTCGGCGGCGGGATAGGCGATGTAGGCGGCGCGCATGTCGGCCTCATCCATCACCGCGCCGGAAAGCACCGCGCCGGCCAGGCGCGCGCCGCGCAAGTCGGCGCGGCGGAAGTTGGTGGCGCGCAGGTCGCAGCCTTCCAGATTGGCGCTGTAGAAGGCGGCGCGCTCGAAGTGGCTGCCGGCGAGCGCCGAGCCCTCCAGGTTGGCGCCGGTGAAGTCGGCGTCGTTGAGCAGGCGGCGCTGACAGTCGAGGCCGGGCGCCTCGACGAAGCGCAAAAACGCCCGCTGGCCGCCCGCCGCGCCTTTGAGGAAGCGCTCATGCAGCCCGACAGCGCGATCGATCTCCCGTTGATCCCACGGGCGGCGCGCGGCGGAGGGAGGTGCGGACATCGGGCGGGGACTCGAGGGCGAAGTGGGCTGGTTGGACCCTCTCAGGTTCTACGAGAGCGGAAGCGTGAGCTTGCGCCGCCGGGCGTTGAGGAGTGGTGGAAAAACGCGGTTAAGCGCCGGAAACCATGATGTTTTTTGGCATGGCGCGTGCCGCTTGGACTGGGGACACGCGACTTTGCAAGTCGAGCATGTCCTCGGCAGGTCTCCGGTTCAGCCGGCGTCCTGGGGCTCGGCGGGGGCTGGCCAGCCGATGCTGGCGGCGTGGCCGCGCAGGTTGCGCAGCCACCAGGCCCAGTCTTCGGGGACCAGCGAGAAAGGGTCCTCGTGCGCCAGCTCGCGCGCCGCCCACACCGGCCAGTGCGGATTGGCCAGCGCCGGGCGACCCAGCAAGACGAGGTCGATCAGTTCCTCGCGGATCACCCGGTCGGCCACCGCCGGCTGGCCGAGGTTCCAGCTGACGCCGACGGGGATGCCCACCTCGCGCCGCACCCGCGCCCCGCGCTCGACCATGAAAGCGAGATCGGCGAACGGGCGGGCGTTCATCTCGTTGGTGTTGAGGCCGAGGCTGAGGTCGGCGAGATCGAGCCCGTGCTCCTTGAAGCGGGCGATGGCGGTGACCGCGTCGTCGAACTGCACGCCGGCGGCGTTGAGATCGTCCGAGCCCAGGCGGACCGTCAGCGGCAGCCGCTCGGGCCAGACCGCGCGAACGGCGTCGAGCGCCTCGGTGTGGAAGCGCAGGCGGTTCTCCAGGCTGCCGCCGTAGTCGTCGGTGCGCTGGTTGGCGATCGGCGAGAAGAAGCTGGCGCCCAGGTAGCCGTGCGCGAAGTGCAGCTCCAGCCACTCGAAGCCGGCAGCCAGCGCGCGGCGCGCGGCGTCGGCGTAGGCGCGGTGGATGGCCTTGATCTCGTCGCGCGTGAGCTCGCGCACCGGGTGCTTGTACTTGCCGCCGAAGGCCAGCGCCGACGGGCCGCTGACCTGCCAGCCGTCCGGGTGGTCGGGCGGTAGTTGGGCGCCGCCTTCCCAGGGCTTTAGCTCGCTGCCCTTGCGCCCGGTGTGGCCGAGCTGGACGGCGGCGACGGCGCCCATGTCCTTGATGATCGCCGCGACGCGCGCCAGGCCGTCGATCTGGCTGTCGTCCCAGATGCCGCCGCAGCTGGTGCTGGTGCGGCCCTCCGGCAGGATGGCCAGCTGCTCGGTGAACACGAGGCCAAAGCCGCCGGCGGCCCGCGCCCCCAGCAGCATAACGTGGTAGTCGCTCATCCGCCCGTCCACCGAGCGGTACATGGTCATCGGCGACATCACGATGCGGTTGCGCAACGTGACGTCCTTGAGCCGGTAGGGACTGAACAGGTTCGGCATGTCGGGCACAGTTTAGCCGGTCATCGGCGGGGGCGGCGAGCGCCGCAGGCGTCGTTCTTTACCGCAGAGGACGCGGAGGAGACGCAGAGAACGCAGAGGGCTTCTGCGACCTCAGCGAAAACCTCCGCGACCTCTGCGGCAAAAATTCGGCTTCGCCCGCTTCAATGGACAGGGCGAAGCGAGAAATGGGGACACGCACGACTTTGCAAGTCGCGCATGTCCCCGCGCATCCCCGTGCGGCCTAGTTGCGGGTGGGGATGACCACCTGCATCGAGCGGTAGCCCTTCACGAAGTTCGAGAGGGTGCGCTCGGGTTCTTCGATCACGGTGATCTCGGGAAAGCGCTTGAGGATCTCTTCCCAGATCACCCGCAGCTGCAGCTCGGCGACGCGGTTGCCGACGCAGCGGTGGATGCCGAAGCCGAAGCTGAGGTGCTGGCGGGCGCGCGGGCGGTCGATGATGTAGTCGTTGGGCCGCTCGATCATCTCGTCGTCGCGGTTGCCCGAGACGTACCACATGACCACCGCGTCGCCGGCGCGGATCTTCTTGCCGTTCAGCTCGTAGTCGGTCTTGGCGACGCGCTTCATGTGCGCCAGCGGGGTCTGCCAGCGGATGGTCTCGGAGACCATCGACGGGATCAGCTCGGGGTGCTCGCGCAGCTTGGCGTACTGGTCGCGGAACTTGTTCAGCGCGTAGACCGAGCCGGAGATGGTGTTGCGGGTCGTGTCGTTGCCGCCGATGGTCAGCAGGATCACGTTACCCAGATACTCGAACTGGTTCATGTTCTTGGTGGCCTCGCCGTGGGCCAGCATCGAGATCATGTCGCCGGCCGGCGGGGCGTTCACCCGCTCGTTCCACAGATTGAGGAAGTAGGACCCGTAAGCGAACATCTCGGTCCGCTTCTCTTCCCAGCTGTCGACGATGCCGGTGCCCGGACGGGCCATCACCACGTCGGACCAGTGAGTGAGCTTGCGGCGGTCGGCCTGCGGCATGTCGAACAGCGTCGCCAGGGTCATGGCGGTCAGTTCCATCGACACCTTGTCGACCCAGTCGAAGGGCTCGCCGATGGGCAGGCTGTCGAGGATGGCGGCGCAGCGCTCGCGGATCAGCGGCTCCATGATCGCCAGGTTGTGCGGCGAGACCGCCGGGCTGACGGTCTTGCGCTGAGCGTCGTGCTTGGGCGGGTCCATGGCGATGAACATGTTGGAGCCTTGGTTCTGCTGGCCGTCGCCGAACAGGCCCCCGTCCGCGCCAGGGCCACCGCCCTCTTCCATCATCCGCTGGATCGTCGCTTCGCTGGGCGGCAGCGTGATCCCACCTTCCGACGAGAAGACGTCGTGGTTGGTGTCGACGGTCATGATGTCGTTGTACTTGGTGACCCCCCAGTGAGCGACGTACTCGCTCTCCGGGGTGAAGTGCACCGGGTCTTCGCGGCGCAGGCGCTCGAAGTAGGGCCACTGCGCATCGTTCTGGAACAGCTCCGCCTGCGCTGGATTCAGCGCCTCGAGCGGGACGGAATAGGCCTGGGCCTGAAGATCGCGGGCGAGGTCCGCATTGCCGTCGCTCATGGAACTCTCTCCCTCAGTGGTGGCCGGGTCGGCCTTAGTGTTGGCTCTCGGGCATACGCACCACAAGGCCGTCGAGCGCGTCGGTGACCTTGATCTGGCAAGCGAGCCGGCTCACCGTCTCGACGTTCTCGGCGAAGTCGAGCATGGACTCTTCCATGCCGCCGCGCGAGCCCGTGCGGCCCAGCCAGGCGTCGTCGACATAGACATGGCAGGTGGCGCAGGCGCAGGCGCCGCCGCAGTCGGCGTCAATGCCGGGCAGATTGTTCTTGATCGCCCCTTCCATCACGGAAAGGCCGTTGGCGACGTCCACGACGTGCTCGGCGCCGTTGTGCTCGATGTAGACGACCTTGGCCACGCGCGACGCTCCTCTCAGGTGACTGGCGATCACTTATCAATGCCCATTCGTGACGCTACCGTCAACTTTTGAGCAGCGTTCGGATAGCGGAACTTTGCCGCTGGGGGCGGTGACCCTACCTCCCCCGCGAAGCGGGGCGAGCAACCATGTGAGTTTGGTTATGCGGGGAGCCAGGGTGTTCCGCGGCCGAGGACGGCGTTGGCTGCCTCGATGAGTTTTCGCATGACGGCGACGAGGACGACCTTCGGTTTTTTG
>DASXZG010000114.1:0-3129 GCA_036502045.1 Caulobacteraceae bacterium
TGCCTCGCCGAGTGTCCGCTGTCGGTCGGCAGCGGTCATCGAACAAGTCCGTTGGATAGAAAGGCCGGATGGCACTGAACCTTTGGGACACCATCCATTTCAGCAGCCGCGGCGGGCGCCGAAGGCGTGAGGTCGTTCGACAGATGACGCGCTGCATTCCTCGCATCGACGCGAAGCTGACGGTGGCGTTCTGGGCTGGCGGGTTGCTGTTTGTCGCGATCCTGACCAGCCAGACCGTGCTCTGGGTCGAGATCGCGCATATCGGCTCTCAAGTGGCCCCCATCGAGCAGATGCTGACGCAACGCTAGCTCGTGTGGACGGATAGCAGAAAGTAAGTGGTGAGGGATTGAACTAAGCCGCTGACGCGGCAAGGCGGTCTGCGGGAGCGGGGCGTGAGGTCTTCGGTCTGCGAGGGTTGGAGGTGCTGCACTCCAACCCGAGCCGGGAGACCCCCGATGGCCGAGATGAGCCCGCTGCGCCGCCGCATGATCGAGGACATGACGGTCCGCAATCTGTCGCCGGCGACCCAACGATCGTATGTGCACGCCGTCGCCAAGTTCGGTCGCTTCTTCGGCCGCTCTCCCGACCGGCTCGATCTTGAAGACGTCCGCACGTTCCAGGTTCATCTCGTGGCCGGCGGGATATCGTGGCCGGCGCTGAACCAGACGGTCTGCGCCCTTCGCTTCTTGTACGGCGTGACGCTCAAACAGGCGGACCTGCCGGAGCGGATCCCGCATGCTCGTGAGCCGCAGAAGCTGCCGGTGGTGCTGAGCGCCGACGAAGTCGTGCGCTTTCTGGAAGCGGTGCCGAGCCTGAAGGCTCGCGCCGCGCTGACCACGGCCTATGCGGCCGGACTGCGCGCGTCCGAGGCGGCGAGCCTCAAGGTCGCCGATATCGACAGCAGCCGCATGGTCATCCGTATCGAGCAGGGCAAGGGAGGCCGCGACCGCTACGCCATGCTGTCGCCGCAGCTGCTCGGGATCCTGCGCTCGTATTGGCGCATCGCGCGGCCCATGCAGTGGCTGTTTCCCAGCCGCGACGGCGAGCATTCGATCCATCCCGTCGTGCTGCACGCGGCCTGCCGTTCGGCGTGCGCGGCGTCGGGGCTCGCCAAGCGGGTCACCGTGCATACCCTGCGCCACAGCTTCGCCACCCATCTGCTGGAGAGCGGCACCGACATCCGCATCATCCAGGCACTGCTCGGCCATAACAGCCTGCACACCACGGCGCGCTACACGCATGTGGCAACCAGCACCATCGGTCGGACGCCAAGCCCGCTCGATCGGCTGCGGCTGGAGGTCACCCCGCCGCCCTGAGGCGCGGCGATGCGACCCGCGCTGGAGGTGGCGGACATTTTCCGCCGCCACGGCGAGGCGTTCCGTCGCAGCCACGGCACGCATCTCGGCCGCGTCGAACGACGCGTCATGGCGGCGATCGAGGCCTGCCGGACACAAGCGCTCGGCGGCCACGTCGAGCAGTGCGGCGACTGCGGCCTGGTCCGCTGCGCCTACAACTCCTGCCGCAACCGGCACTGCCCGAAATGCCAAGGCCTGGCGCGCGCCGAGTGGCTCGAGGCGCGTCACGCCGAGTTGCTGCCGGTGCCGTACTATCACGTGGTCTTCACCCTGCCGGCGCCGGCGGCGGAGATCGCGTTCCACAACAAGCGTGTCGTCTATGCCATCCTGTTCCGTGCCGCCGCCGACGCGCTGCGCGACGTGGCCGCCGACCCGCGCCACCTCGGCGCCGAGATCGGCGCGGTTGCCGTGTTGCACACCTGGGGGCAGACCCTGCACCACCACCCGCATCTGCACTGCATCGTCCCGGGTGGCGGCCTCTCGTCGGACCAAACGCGATGGATCCCCTGCCGGCCGGGGTTTCTGCTTCCCGTGCGCGTCCTCTCCCGGCGGTTCCGAACGCTGTTCCTCGCACGATTGCAGGCGGCGTTCACCGCCGGCGAGCTGCGCTTTTCGGGCACGCTCGCGGCCCTCGCCGAGCCCGGCACTTTCGCCGGGCGCCTCGATACGCTGCGGGCCGCCGAATGGGTGGTCTATGCCAAGCGCCCGTTCGCCGGACCCGAGCAGGTTTTGGCCTATCTCGGCCGCTATACCCACCGCGTCGCCCTCGCGAACAGCCGGCTCACCCGGCTCGCCGACGGCCAGGTCGACTTCACCTGGAAGGACTACCGCCACCACGACAAGACCAAGGTCATGACGCTCCCCGCGGACGAGCTCATCCGGCGGTTCCTGCTGCATGCCGTGCCGGATGGGTTCCACCGCATCCGCCATGTCGGCTTCCTTGCCAACCGCCATCGCACCGAGAAGCTGGCGCTATGCCGCGCCTTGCTCGCAGCCCCGACGCCCGAGCCGCCAACGCCGGAGAGCTATCGCGATCGCACCCGTCGGCTGACCGGCCAGGCCCTCGACGTCTGTCCCGACTGTGGCGGCGCGATGCTGGAGCGCGGACCACTTCCGCGATCGCCGCCGCCGCGCGCGCCCTTCTGGTGCGACAGCTCATGATCGGGGACCAGTCCACTCGCCGAACCGACCAAGCTGCGACGCCGATCTCTGCATCGGCACCGCCGAGTGCGGGCCGATGACGGACAAACCGCTCGCTTTGCGATCCGCCTGCGGCGTACCGCGCGCCAGCCATCAGCGGCCGCCGCCGATCCCGAGGCCGCCCGCGTATTCTCCACGACGGCAAGCGGCTCCGCCAACGCCGCACCAGTCATCATGCGCAACGGCGCGAGCCATCCAACGTCCATAGCACCCTCGGCCGCGGCTCAGTTCAATCCGGCTTCAATGAGCTCGCGCTCAGAGCGCGACGCAGCATCGGTGTCGCGCGACCTCACAGAAGCCTCCAGATTCCCGAATCGGCGTTTTGTCGAATCAATGGGCGACCGGCAACTGGGAGCCGGGCCATGCTGACGGGAATGACGGAGGAGGACTGGGAGATCGTGCTGGCGGTGTTCGACGCGGCGCGATCGCGGCGGGGCGAGCCTGGGCATGACGACCGCACGTTCCTGGAAGCGCTGCACTTCTTCACGGTGCACAACATCACCTGGCGGGCGCTTCCGGCGGAATACGGCAACTGGAACAGCGTCTGGAAGCGGTTTTGGCGGCTCAGCCGCTC
>DASXZG010000115.1:0-49984 GCA_036502045.1 Caulobacteraceae bacterium
GCCGTCGGCCGCACCCTGGTGGCGATCATGGAGAATTATCAGGACGAGCAGGGCCGCATCGCCATCCCGCAGGCGCTGCATCCTTACATGCGCGGCCTGACGCACATCGAGGCCGCCGCTTGAGGATCCTCTGCACCAACGACGACGGCATCCACGCCGAGGGCCTCGTGGCGCTGGAGCGCATCGCCGGGCAACTCACCGACGACGTCTGGGTCTCGGCGCCTGAAGTGGAACAATCCGGCGCGTCGCGGGCGCTGACTCTCTCCGAGCCCCTGCGGGTGCGGCGCATGGGCGAGCGGCGCTTCGCGGTCTCCGGCACGCCAACCGACTGCGTGATGCTGGCGGTGGAAGAGCTGATGGCCGACCACAAGCCCGATCTGGTGCTCTCTGGCGTCAACCGCGGCCACAACACCGCCGAGGACGTCACCATGTCCGGCACCGTCGCCGGCGCGATCCAGGCGATGGCGCTGGGCATCCCCGGCATCGCGCTCTCGCAATCGCTGGCGATGTTCCACGACAGCGAGACCGCTCACTACGCCACCGCCGAGACCTACGCGCCCGGCATCATCCAGCGCCTGCTGAGCGCGGGCTGGCCCGGCGACGTGATGATCAACATCAACTTCCCCAACCGCACGCCGGACCAGGTCGACCAGGTGGTGGTGACGCGTCAGGGTCGCCGCGACGTGCACAACATGAAGGCCGAGAAGCGCACCGACCTGCGCGGCCGCGACTACTACTGGATGGGCTTCACCGCCCGCCGCCCCGGCGTCGCCGACGACACCGATCTGGCTGCGATCATGGCCGGGCGCATATCCGTCACCCCACTGCACATCGATTTGACCCACATGCCCACGGTTCACGCCCTAAAAGACGTGCTCGGCGGTCCGCCGCCGAAGCTGCGGGCGAGCGCATGACCGAGAAGGCCAGAAAGCCGGAGCAGCGCAAGACCGAGGTGGCCAAGTTGATGCTGGCGCTGCGCGAGCAGGGCGTCACCGATCCGCAGGTGCTGGCCGCGATCGAGCGCACCCCGCGCGACCTGTTCACGCCGGACCTGTTCAAGGACCGCTCGTGGGAGGACTCGGCGCTGCCGATCGCCTGCGGCCAGACCATCAGCCAGCCCTACATCGTCGGCCTGATGACCCAGGCTCTGACCATGGAGCCGAGGGCCCGGGTGCTCGAGATCGGCACCGGTTCGGGCTATCAGACGAGCGTGCTCTCGCGCATTTCGCGGCTGGTCTACACGATCGAGCGCTACAGGACGCTGCTGCGCGAGGCGGAAGCCCGCTTCAAGACGCTGGAGCTGACCAACATCATCACCAAGTTCGGCGACGGCGGCGTCGGCTGGCCCGAGCAGGCGCCATTCGACCGCATTCTGGTCACCGCCGCGGCGCCGTCCGAGCCCAAGGCTTTGCTGACTCAGCTGAAATCGACGGGTGTGCTGGTGGCGCCAGTCGGCAAGGGACCGGTGCAGAAACTGGTGCGCTATGCCGGCGACGGGGCTGGCGATTTCAAATCGGAAGTGCTGTGCGAAGTCCGCTTTGTCCCGCTGCTGGACGGGGTGGCGAAGGAGCTTTGAGCGCTTTCGCGGTGCGTGTGTGAGGCTTAACAGATGATCAGGTGCGAACCGGCGACTCGTCGGGCGAAGCAAACGAGGGCTGGCCGATGAGCAACCTCTGGCGCGGCGTGGCGGCCACGGCGATTCTGTGCGGCGCGCTCGCCGCCTGCGCGACGCCGCAGTATCCGATCGCTCAGCCGGTGGCCGCCCCGGCGCCCGCGCCGCCGCCACCCCCGCCGCCGCCGCCGCCGCCACCGGACCCCAACGCCGGTCCGCAGGCTCAGCCCGCGCCGCTGCCCCCCGTCGACAGCCAGCCACTGGCCCCGCCGGCGCCTGCCGGCGCGCCGTCAGCCGCCGCCAGCGGCGCCCCCACCGCGTTCGCCGCCGCCGACCCACCGCCGGCCGCTGGCGATCCGCCGCCCGCCGCGCCGGATGCGCCGGCCTCGACGCCCGCGCCCAGTCCCGCCGCCGCGCCGGCCGCCGAGCAGCCGCTGTCGCCGCAGATGGTGGTTCATGACCAGCCGACCCAGCCCGCTGCCGCGCCGCCAGCGCGTGAAGCGCCGACCTACACACCGCCGCCAGCGCCGGCGCGCCGCCAGACCGGCGAAGCCCGCTACGCCATCGCGGGACCGGTGGTCGCCGCCTCTGGCGACGTCGTCGAGAACTACGAGGTGCAGAAGGGCGACCACATCGACTCGATCGCCCGGGGCTTCGGCCTCTCGCGCGAAGCGATTCTGTCCGCCAACCGCGAGCTGAAGTCGCCCTATCCGCTGCGCCTCGGGCAGATCCTGAAGGTGCCGGTGGCCAAAGCCTACGTGGCCCAGAGCGGCGATACGCTGAGCGGCGTCGCGCGACGCTTCTCGGTGGACGCCAGCGAGCTGGCCGAGATGAACCACATCTCCAGCCGCGCCGGACTGCGGGCGGGCGAGGAGGTCGGGCTGCCATCGTCGTTCCACGACAAGGGCCCGCAGAAGATTGCCGGTTCGGAACAGTACGTCGCCGCCGCGCCGCCGCCGCGCAGCTACACGTCGCCGCCGCCGCCAGCGCCGAGCGCGGCGCAGGTGACGCCGCACGGCTACATCGCTGGCCCACCGCAGCAACCGCCGCCACCGCGCGCGCCGATCACCCAGGAAAGCCCCTCCGCGCCGATCACCCAGGAGCATGGGGCCGGCTTCGCCGCGCGGCCCGGCGCGATGGCGCCGGAGAGCACCGGCCTCAGCGACAACCAGATCACCGCCGCGGCCAAAGGCCGGTTCATGTGGCCGGTGCGCGGCGACATCGTCGGCCGCTTCGGGCCGCAAGGCGTCGGCCGCCGCAACGACGGCGTCGACATCAAGGCCGCGCAGGGCTCGGATGTGAAGGCCGCCGCCGATGGCGAAGTGGTCTACGCGGGCGATCAGGTGCCGGGGTACGGCAACCTGGTGCTGATCAAGCACGCCGACGGCTGGGTCACCGCCTACGCCCACCTCGACAGCGTCGCGGTGCAGATGCGTCAGCAGGTGACTCAGGGCCAGACGGTGGGCGCGGTGGGCATGAGCGGCGGCCTCACGCAGCCACAGCTTCACTTCGAAGTGCGCTACGCTCCGACGCCGGAAGACAAGGCCAAGCCGGTCGATCCGGTGCTGGTGTTGCCTGCGAACTGACGGTCGCGCTCCTGGCGGTGCAGGACGTGAACGGCGTTGAACAACACGTTCTGGACGGCCTCGGCGGGCGCCATCTGGCGCAGGAATGCGTCAGACTGAGCGTTGGCCTCGGCGTGGTCATAGCCGCTGCCGGGCGGGTGGACGATGCGGAGGCCCTGCTCGCGGACGACGAGACGGCCGCTCACGTGGCTGAACAGAGCCGCCATCCGGTCGATCCCCCAGCCCAGGCTGTTGCAGGTGAAGTCGAGACCAACCAGGCGGTCAGCCACCGCCCGGCGCATGGCCCAGACCACCGAGTCGATCAGCGTGACGCAGTGCGCGGTTGAGCCGGTGATGCGCGCCAAATCCGTCATCTGCAGGTCCCAGTAGGTGCTGTCCACATCGGGACCCCAGACGCCCAGCGCCGCCAGGTTGTCGAAAGCGGCGCGGCAGCTGGTGGCAAGGCCGCCCCAATCCTCGCAGAGTAGGTCGGCCGACACCTGCAACATCACCTCGCCTTCGAAGAGGCCGAGGCAATGCTCGAACTTCCGGCCGAAGAACCAGTCGTTGGGGGTTCGCACCCATCCGGCCGGCAACGCCGCCTCGCTGTTGTCGGAGTGAATCACCGTCAGGCGCTCGACGTGCGGCGCCAGCTGCGCGGCGATCTCTTCGGCGGCGGCTGCCTGCCCCGTCCATGAGATAACGAAAGCGTGCAGGGTCGTCACAGCGGCAGCGGCTTGCCCAGCTCGCCGGCGAGGTCGCGGACGAACTGCCAGGCCACGCGGCCCGAACGCGCGCCGCGCAGCTGCGCCCACTGCAGCGCCCGGCGGTCGAGGTCGGGCGCCATCAGGTCGAAGCGCACCGCGTAGGCGCGCACCGCCGCCAGGAAGGCCTCCTGGTCCATCGGCGGAAAGCCGATCCAGAGCCCGAAGCGGTCGGAGACGCTGACTTCTTCCTCGGCGTCTTCGGCCGCCGCAATAGCGCCGCGACCTTCGCCGTGGTCTCGGGGCATCAGGTGGCGACGGTTGGAGGTGGCGACGAAGAGCACGTTGACCGGCGGGCCGGAGACGCCGCCTTCCAGCGCCGACTTCAGCGCCTTGGCCGCCGCCGCGCCTTCCTCGAACGACAGGTCGTCGCACAGCACCACGAAGCGCTCGGGCCGCCCGCGCAGCTGGTCGAACAGCGCGGGGAGGTGAGCGACGTCGTCGCGGTCGATCTCCACCAGCTTCAGCTGCGAATGGCCGGCCGCGGCGTCCATGAACGCGGCTTTGGCCAGAGAACTCTTGCCCGTCCCCCGCACGCCCCACAGCAGCACGTGGTTGGCGGGCAGCCCGGCGGCGAAGCGGGCGAGGTTCTCGCCGAAGCGCAGCTTTTGCCGCTCGACGCCGACCAGCAGATCGATGGCGAGGCCGAAGTCGGGCGCTGGCGCGAAGCCGCCGGTGGCGGCGTCGTGGCGGAAAAGGCGCGCGGCGGCGAAGTCCGGCGCGGTCGGCGCCGCCGGCGCCAGCCGCTCCAGCGCCTCGGCGATGCGCCGCAAGGTTGCGTCAGTGTCCTCGCTCATGGCCGCCTCTCTAAGCGAAGGCGGTCGCATTGCCAAAGCCAGGGCGAGCCACTAGCTTCCGCCAACCTTTCGGTGAGCCCTGTGCAGAGCCGGCTCGCTAGCTTCCTCGGAGATGGGATGACCCTCGTTCCAGCCCTCGTTCTGGCCGCTGTCGCACCCGCGGCCGGTGGCAGTCTGATCGACCAGGTGGGCGCCTTCGCGCCGCTGCTGCTGATGGTGGTCGCCGCCTACTTCCTGCTCATCCGCCCCCAGCAGCAGCGCGCGCGCCAGCACACCGACCAGGTCAACGCCATCCGGCGCGGCGACCAGGTGGTGCTGTCGAGCGGGACCATCGGCAAGGTGGTGCGGGTCGAAGACACCGAAGTGGGCGTCGAGATCGCTCAGAACGTCACCATCAAGGTGGTCAAGTCGATGATCGCCGACGTGCGCTCCAAGACCGAGCCCGCCGCGGCCAACGACAAGTCCTAAGGCGGCGACCGCTAGCCCATGCTCGAGCTGTCGCGCTGGAAGATCTTCCTGGTCCTCGGATCGGTGATCTTCGGCATCCTGTTTTCGCTGCCCAACGTGCTGCCCGACCCGATGCTGGCGCAGGTTCCCAGCTTCCTGCCGCACAAGAAGCTCAATCTCGGGCTTGACCTGCAGGGCGGCTCGTCTCTGCTCTACGAGGTCGACACCGACGCCCTGCGCAAGGAGCGGCTGACCGACCTCTCCGAAGAGGCGAGCCAGACGCTGCGCGACGGCCAGATCACCTTCTCCAACCTGGCGGTGAACGCCACGTCGGTGACGCTGAAGATCGGCGATCCGACCCAGACGGTGGCGGCCACGACGGCGCTGAACAAGCTGGCCAGCGTGGTGCCGGGCGCTGGCCGCGACATCCTGGTGACCAACGATGCAGCGGGTGACGTCACCCTGGCGATGACTCAGGTGGCCGAACAGGCCGATGTGCGCAACGCCGTCGCGCAGTCCATCGAGATCATCCGCCGACGGATCGACTTGCTGGGCACCAAAGAGCCCGACATCCGCCAGCAGGGACTCGACCGCATCACCATCGAGGCGCCTGGCGAGAGTGACCCGCAGGCGCTGAAGAACGTCATCGGCCAGACCGCCAAGCTGACCTTCCAGATGGTCGACGAGTCGATCACGCCGCAGGACCTGCACACCATCGTGCCCCCCGACGACGCGGTGATGCCCGAGGACAATCCGCGCGAGCCCTTCATCGTGGTGAAGAAGCGCGTGGCCGTGGACGGCGGCATGCTGACCAACGCGCAGCAGGGCTTCGACCCGCAGTCGGGCGAGGCGATCGTCCAGTTCCGCCTGAACGGGCAGGGCGCCCACCGCTTCGCGCAGATCACCACCCAGGAGATCGGGCACCGCTTCGCCATCGTGCTCGACAACAAGGTGATCTCCGCCCCGGTGATCCAGAGCGCCATCATCGGCGGCTCGGGCCAGATCACCGGCAATTTCACCGTCGACAGCGCCAACCAGCTGGCGCTGCTGCTGAAGTCCGGCGCGCTGCCGGCGCCGCTGAAGGTGATCTCCGAGAACACCGTGGGGGCCGACCTGGGCGCCGACGCGGTGAAGGCCGGCGTCATCGGCCTCGCCATCGGCGCTGGCCTGATCTTCGCCTTCATCATCCTGGCTTACGGGCTCTTTGGCGTGTTCGCGGCGCTGGCGCTGGTGGTGAACCTCTTGATGATGTTCGGCGCGCTCTCGATGACGCAGGCGACGCTGACGCTGCCCGGCATCGCCGGCCTCATCCTGACCATGGCGGTGGCCGTCGACGCCAATGTGCTGATCTATGAGCGCATGCGCGACGAGGCCAACGCCGGCCGCGCCGCCATGGCCGCCGCCGACGCCGGCTACCGCCGCGCCATGACCTCGATCTTCGACGCCAACGTCACCACCATGATCTCGGCGCTGATCATGTTCGGCTTTGGCGCGGGCCCGGTGAAGGGCTTCGCCTGGACTCTGTCCATCGGCGTCGTCACCTCGGTGTTCTCCGCCATCCTGGTGACGCAGCTGCTCATCGGCTGGTGGTTCCGCGTCACCCGCGCCAGGAGCTTGCCGATCGCATGACCGGGAACCCCATCGTTTCGGGCGGCGCACCGCGCCGCAGCATTTGGCCGTTCATCCACTTCGTGCCGCGCCAGACCCACTTCAACTTCGTCGGCCTCGCGCCCTACGCCGCGGTGCTGTCGGTGCTGATGCTGATCGGCTCGGCGGTCTCGATCGGCGTCCAGCAAGTCAACTTCGGGGTCGATTTCGTCGGCGGTTCGAAGCTGGAAGTGGCGACCAACGGACCGGCGCCGCTGGGCCAGATTCGCAGCTTGCTCGGCGGCCTCGGCGTCAACGATCCGGAAGTGCAGGGCGTCGGCAATACGGGGGCGTCGATCCAGTTCCGCTCCGTGGCCGGCCAAAGCCCCGACGGCGCTGCGGCATTCGTCGCTCAGAAGCTGCAGGCGGCGGTGCCCGGCCTGAAGGTCACCAGCCAGGACGAGGTGGGGGCCAAGGTCTCCGGCGAGCTGATCTGGGGCGGGGTCGAGGCGCTGGGCGTCGCGCTTGGCCTGACGCTGCTCTACATCTGGTTCCGCTTCCAGCTGCAGTTCGGCCTGGGCGCGATCCTGGCGCTGGCCCACGACATCGTGCTCACCATCGGCTTCCTGTCGATCACCCGCATCGAGGTCTCGATGACCTCCATCGCCGCGCTGCTCACCGTCATCGGCTACTCGATGAACGAGAAGGTGATCTCCTTCGACCGGCTGCGCGAGAACCTGCGCAAGTACAAGACGACGCCGCTGCGCGAGGTGATCAACCTCTCCGAAAACGAGCGGCTGAGCCGCACCATCATCACCGGCAGCACCGCGCTCTTGGCGCTCTCCGGCTCGATCCTCAACCCGGCCTCGGCGCTGTTCTCGCTCACCGCCACCATGGCCTTCGGTATCCTGATCGGCACCTATTCGTCGATCTACGTCGCGCTGCCGGTGATCCTGCTCTGGGGCGTGCGCCGCGACGAAGAGGATTCGCCGGCGCCGGTGCGCTTCGATCAGAGAGCCTCCCGGCGCTAGCCGTGCGCGAGGCGCTGGCCATCGACTCGGTCGGCCCCGGCGGCTTCCGGGTGGCGGGTCTGTGGCGCCCCGGTTCGCTGCTGGTGCTGGACGACATGGCGCACGACTGGCGGCCCACAGCGCTTGCCGACCTGTCGCCGGCCGACTTCGCCGCCGCTCTGGCCCGGCCGACCGGCGCGCTGGAGTTCGTCCTGCTTGGCACGGGGCCGGTACAAGGGTTGCCGCCGCGCCCGGTGCGCGATGCGCTCCGCGCCGCCGGTCTCGGCCTCGAATTCATGGCCACCGAGAGCGCCGCGCGCCTGCACAACGTACTGGCCTCGCAAGGCCGCCTCTTCGCCACGGCGCTGATCGCGCTCTGAGCAGCGTTGGCGCGCGGCGTCCCGGCGCGCTATCGTCGGTCGCATCGTCCAGGCATGAGCGGGGAATGTCGGGAGTCTTCCTGTCCTATTCGCGCGGCGATCGCGCGCTCGCCGACCAGGTAATCCGGGGCCTGCGCAGCCTCGGCGTCGACGTCTGGTGGGACGAGGACATGCCAGGCGTCGACTGGCAGGAGGAGCTGGCCCGTCAAATCCAGGAGCTGTCGGCGGTGGTGGTGCTGTGGACGCCGCTGTCGCTCAACTCGAAGAACGTGCGCGACGAGGCCCGGCTGGGCCAGAGCACGGAGAAGCTGGTCAATGTGCTGGCCGGGGTGCCGGCGCCGCCGTTCCCGTTCGACCGCACCAACGGGCTGCCGCTCGACGGCTGGACCGGCCGCGAGCCGCACGGCGGCTGGGCGCGGCTGGTGGCCACGGTTCAGGACCGGCTGGTCGCCAAGGGCGTCATCAAGGACGGCGATCTCACGCAGGCGCTGGCTGGCCGCGACCGGACCCTGCGCGATCGGCGCACCGCCTTCGCCGCCGCCGAGACCGCGTTCACCGCGGCCAAGTCCGACGAGGAGGCCGCCGCGCTCCTGAGCGAAACCGCGATCACCAACTTCCACGCCGCCCAGGCGCAGCTGCGCCACGTGACCGACATCAAGGCCAGCCCGGCGCTGCTCAGGGTGGCGCAGTCGGAGTTCGACTCGGCGCTGTCGGCCCGCGAGACCTCTGACGAGGCGCGCAAGACCGCCGCCGCGGCGCTGGCGCTCGCCTCCAGGGCCATGACCCGCGCCCGCGCCGACCTGGAGAGCCTGTTCGAGACCGCCGCGCTCGAGCCGCATGTGCCAGAGCACATGCCCGAGCACATGCTCGAGGCGGACCATGAGTCACCCACCGAAGCCACGGCGCAAGCGCCGTCCGATTCGTCGAGAGAGACCAGGCACGGGCGCGGCGAACACCGCGGCCGCAGCGACGCCGAGCGGGCCGCGCGCCTGGCTCAGCGGATATCGCGCTACGCCGAGCGGCGCGCGGCGATGGGCGCCGGACGGATGCACCCGGCAGCCGCCGCGGAGATGGCCCGACGTTCATCAGGCAACGCGGTGGCCTGGATCTTCGGCGGCTGCGCGGTGGCGACGATCGTCATCGGGCTCGTCGTCATGGTCGGCATCTCGTCGCTGACCCAACTGGTGAAGACGGCCATCTCGGCGTCGCCCAGCAAAGCGGTGCTCAGCATCAGTCCGAACGGCAACGTCACCATCGCGCCGGCCCCCACCAACGCCGTCGACGCCGCCAAGGCCGCGCTGGTCGGCGACCCGCGGGTGATGTCGCTGGCCGGGCAATGGGCGGCGCCCGGCGTCGATTGCGACGAAAACGCCATGGGCCTCTCGGTGACGCCGGACGCCAAGCTGACGGTGCAGATGGGCGCGCGGGTCGCCTCCACGGCGATCCGGAGCGTCTCGGCCGACGGCTCGGTGATAGTTGCCGCGCCCGATGGCCCGTGGTCGTACGTGGTGAGCGGCAAATCGCTCACGGTGACCCCCGCCAAGGGGCCGAAACTGGCCTTCACGCGATGCGAGGAGTGACGCTGGCGCTCATGCTGGTCCTGGCCGCGCCGGCGGCCGCGTTCGGCCGCGCGCCACTGGTGTCGTCGTATGACGCCGTGCTGGGCGCGTTGCAGGACGTCTGCATGCCGGCCGCGAAAGGCGCCGACCCGGCCCCCCTCGCCACCGCCGACGGCTTCCAGCACATCGATGGCGCCTGGACGCTGCGCAGCGACGATTTCTCGGTCGGCGTGACGCCGCCGGCGCGTGGCGCGGCCTGCGTCGTCGATGTGACGCACCCCTACGACGACACCGCGCCGGCCCGGGCCATTGTGCTCACCCTCAACGACTGGGCCAACGCCCACCGCGGCTGGGCGCTCGACCGCAACGACCGCGTCACCAGAGACGGCGTCGAGGTCACCACCCGCTCCTGGCGCGGCCCGGGCGGGGCCGAGCTCGCCTTCGTCACCCGCCGCCACGCCGACGGCACGCCGATGCAGACCGACAGCGATGTCTCGCAGCTGGTGTTCAGCCCCGGCGGCGCGATGCGCTGACGCTGGTAATCATCACGGCGGGATATGACTTGCCCGGTTTCCAGGCGCCGGGAAACGCCCTATACCAAAACCAAGGGCAGGACTCGGGAAGGGGTTCCAGATGGCGGCGTTTCTAGGCAATTTGCGCAACGTGATCATCGTTTCGCTGTTACTGGCGATCCTGATGATCGTAGCCTTCGGCAAGGTCAGTCCGAACGGCTTCGACGAACTGTTCTGGCAGGCGGTTCTACGCTGGGTTCACGTCCTCTGCGGCGTCATGTGGATCGGCCTGCTCTGGTACTTCAACTTCGTCGCCGCGCGGAAGACGCCGGAGATTCCCGCAGAGCTGCGGCCGGCGCTGTCGAAGTACATCACCCCCGAGGCGCTGTTCTGGTTCCGCTGGTCGGCGCTGGGCACGGTGCTGGCCGGCATCTGCATCGCGTTGCTGCACGGGGCCGACTACGCCGCCAACGTGTTCACCTTCGGTATGGCCAAGCCCAGTGTCGGCCCGACCGGCGCCTTCATCCTGATGAGCACCGGCATCTGGCTGGCGATCATCATGTTCATCAACGTCTGGGCCGTGATCTGGCCGAACCAGAAGCGCGTGCTGGGCTTCGTCGAGGCTGACGACGCCACCAAGGCGCGCGCGGCGCGCATCGCCGGCATGGCCTCGCGCATCAACACCCTGCTGTCGCTGCCGATGCTGACGGCGATGGCGATGTACGAAACCCTGTTCGGGGTTGGCACCTAAGCGGCTTGCCAGCGGAGGGCGCGGCTTACCTCGATGAGCTGATCGGTCGGGTCGATCCCGACCGGTGGCTCACCACCCGCTTCATCAGCGACCAGGGCGACAGGGCCGACGTCCTGGCGCTCTACGCCTTCGACCATGAGCTGGCGCGAGCCCGCCGGGCGGCGACGACGCCGTTGCTGGCCGAGATCCGCCTGACCTGGTGGCGCGAGGCGCTGGAGGAGATCGGGGCTGGCCAGCCAGTGCGCCGGCACCCGGTGGTCGAGGCGCTGGCGGGCCTGCTGGTCCGGCGCCCTGACGCCCTGCCAGGGCTGGTGACGATCATCGACGGCTACGTCGCGGCGCTGGAGCCTGTCGCCATGGACGAGGCGGCGGCGCTGGCCTGGGCGGACGCGACGCAAGGAACGGCGGCGCGGATCGCCGTCACCATCCTCGATCCGGCCTCTGACATGGATGCCGCTGCCTCAGCGGGCCGCGCCTGGGGCTTGGCGCTGCTGCAGCGGGCGGAACTCGCCAGCCGCGCGACCATCGCCGCGCCGCTGCGCGCCGCCCTGGATCAGGCTCGCCGCGACGCCCGCCGCCTGAGCGTCGCCGCCTTGCCCGCGGCCCTGCCGGCGCGCGTCGCCCGCTTCGACCTCGCCGGCCGCACGCCGGGGCGACTCAGCAAGCAGCTAGCGCTGGTGCTCGCCGCGACGACCGGACGGCTCTGACGCCCCAGGCGTCAGGGCAGCGACGAAGGCTCGATTTCAACACGAAGACACGAAGCCAGCGAAGGGCGCGTCACGGCGTGACGCGCCAGCAAGTCCCAGGCGCCGGAGCCAAGGGATTGCAGCGCGCGAAGCGCGCCTTCGCTATCTTCGTGCCTTCGTGTTGAAATGGACCGCCGACGCCGCACGCCGACCACGAGGCTTGTCTAGGTCCTGCCTGTCCCTGTCTCGGAAGGCCGGCCGTCAGAGCGCTTTCGCCAGGCGCAGCCAGAGTTGCTGGTCGAAGTCCTTGTCAGGGGTCGCTGCACCCATGCGCACGCCCACCAGCTTCAGGCTGGGCACGACGTAGAGTTTGCGGTCGAGGGCGCCCAGCGCCGCCACCAGGTCGGCGGGCGCGGCGGGGATCAGCGGGCCGGCGACATGCTCCTGCGGCGGCCGCACCGTGTAGGCGCCGCCATTCAGCCACCAGAGGTGGCCGTAGGATGGGTTGGTGGCCGAGCGGGCGAACATGCCGTGCAGGCTGGCCTCGGAGACGATGCGCGTCCCGTCCGCCGCCTTGCCGCCATCGAGCACGATCTGGCCGAACTTGGCGGTGTCGCGCGGTGAGGTGACCAGGCCGGTCGGGTTGCCGACGTCGGCCATCGACTGCGGGCGTTGGCGCCAGGAGGTGTCGCTCATCCCCGCCGGCGCCGTCAGCCAGTCGTGGGTGATCGCCTCCAGCGTCGACTTGGCGGCGGCGGCCACCACCCGCTTGGTCACCGCGTAGACCGGGGTGTTATAGAGGAACACCGTCCCGGGCGGCGCGGCGTAGGTGAAGTCGGTCCCGAGGCCGGTGCTCATGGTGAGCATGTCGATCACCCGGATCGCGCCTTCCTGGCTCGGCGAGGTCTTCGTCCAGCCGGGCCCGATATAGGCCGAGACCGGCTGCGTCACGTCGATCAGGCCCTTGTCGATGGCCGTGGCCACCAGCATCGAGACGAAGCTCTTCTGCTGTGAGGCGACGTCTTCCAGCAGTTCGCCGACGGCGTTCTTCTCGTAGGCGAAAGCCGCGAACGGGCCGGCGTCCATCGGCGCTGGCCAGTTGGCTTCGGCCAGCACCTTGCGGTCCTGGATCACCAGGAAGCCGGTGGTCTTCTGGCTCTGGGCGTAGTCGAGCACGGCCTGCATGGCGGGGGTCTCCACTGCGAGTGCGCCGCGCGCGGCGGCAAGGGCGCCCAGCGCCGCGGTTCCGGCGACGACGGTTCGGCGACTGGGATGACGGCGCATCGGTGGGGTCTCCGTAACGGCCGCCGTCCCGGCGGTCACAAAGCGCCGCGCACGCGGCGGGTCGAAGGTGGGGAGGGCTCTTGCATGCCAAGGCCACGCGCCAGCATCCACCGGCTGACCTCGTTCTGCATGAAGTAGAGGATGCCGCGCGCGCCTTCGGCGGCGCGGGTCGGGTCGCGCGCCATCAGGCCGGCGCGCACCACGCGCCAGTGATCGAACACCCCGGCCGCCTGCGGGCTCTCGGCCAGGCCGATGTAGGAATAGTGCCAGCGGGTCTTGCGGCGGACGGCGCCGATCATCTTCTGGGCCTCGGCGCTGGCGCAGTCGGCCATCAGGCTGAAGATCACTTCCGACTGGTGGATCAGTTCCTCGGCCGACTCGCCGGCATCGGCCGCCGCCAGCAGCCCATCGGTCTTCTCCAGGATCTCGGCCATCGCCGCTGACGAGGCGCGGATGCAGGCAAAGCGCGCCGCGACGCCGTAGAGCCCGGCGCGCAGCTCGTAGAGATCGAACACCTCCTGCAGCGTGGTCACCGTCACGCTGGCGCCGCGGTTTGGCTCAAGGATGATCAGGCCGTCGTCGGCCAGGTCGCGCAGGGCGCGGCGGACGATCGAGCGCCCCACATCGAACTCGGTGCACAGGCGTGCTTCGCGCAGCCACTCGCCGGGCGACCACAGGCCATCCTGAATCTGGCGACGCAGCCGCTCGGTAACTTCTGCGGCGCTGGGGCCCGACGAGCGGCCGTTGGTTCGCGCCGGTGCGCCAGGACGCGGGGACTCAGCTGGATTTTCCATGGCCCCCCTTTAGCGCCGCCGCCGCCGGGGCACGCCACCCCATGGTTGAAGCTCGGTCGGCGACATGACCGCCGCCTCAATGCTGCGCAATCGCATCGTGTCTGACAAGCCACTATGTCGTACGTCGTGCGACTAATTGTCGTACAATCGTATTGACACCGTCGAACAGTTTGGGAAGCATGACCGTCAATCGGCGCCTGAGCCGCCGAGACGGGAGGGTCTCATGCGCTTATTGATCCAGCTGGCGGCCGTGCTGTCGCTTGGCCTCGCCACGCCGGCGTTCGCTCAATCCAGCTCGCCAGCGGCCGCGCCGCCCGCCTGCGCCAATGGCCAGACGTCGACGGCGAGCGCGCCGTGCACGCCCGCGCCGAGCAGCGACCAGTCCACCGCGGCGGCGGCGAGCAACAGCGGCGCCGGGACCATCGTGGTGACGGCGCGCAAGACCACGGAAGCTGTTCGCGACATTCCCGCCACCATCAACGCGGTGTCGCAGGCGCAGATCGCCGCCACCGGCCCGCTCATCGGCACGCAGGACCTGTTGCGCACTGTCCCGGGCGTGCGCTTCAACAACCTGCAAGCGCCGAACCTCAGCGAAATCTCCATCCGGGGCTCCGGCACCGAGCGCGCCACCGGCGCCGACTCAGGGGTGGGCCTGTTCGTCAACGGCGCCTACGTCGGCTCGTCGACGCTGGGCGGGCGCAACTTCAAGAACGTCGACTTCTTCGACCTGGATCGGGTCGAGGTGCTGGAAGGGCCGCAAGGCGCGCTCTACGGGCGCAACGCCGAGTTCGGCGTTGTGAACCTGGTCTCGGCCAAGCCGGTGTTCAGCGACACGGGCTTCGCCAGCAACACCTACACCGCCTACCTGCAGCAGGATCAACTGATCGGGGTGGTGAACTATGTCCTGAGCGATGACGTCGCGGTGCGCCTCGGCGCCGAGGCCATGGGGCAGTCGAAGGGCTTCTACTTCAACCCCGACAACAACGAGTACTACGACAAGACCCAAGGATGGATCGCGCGGGCGCAGATCCGCTACCGGCACGGGCCCTGGGACATCGACCTGCTGGCCGATGCGCAGGACATGAACCTGCCGGCGTTTGTCAGCGGCTTCCAGATCGCGCCGGGCGTCAGCGCCGCCGTGCCGCTGGGCTTCACCAACGACCGCTTCACCGTTCCCAGCAGCGGCCTCAACAGCACCGAGCAACAAGTGCAGCGCATTCAGCTGCTCGGCAGCCTCGATCTCGGCTGGGGCCAGCTGAGCTCGACCACCATGGTCACCCACTCGAACTCTCTGCAGTACTTCGGCTCGTCCATCGACCTGACGGAAGAGGGACAACTACAGAAGCTGGGTGAGATCGGCGCCTATCCGCTGTCGCAGACCCACACCGGCGCCTTGGACACGACTTACTACGAGGACCTGCACCTCTCGGGTAAGGCGATGGACGGCGCGCTCAGCTGGCTGGTCGGCGGCGAGTACATGGACCAGCATGACACCAACCTGCTGACCATCGCCTCCAATCCCTGCACGCTCACCGCCAAGACCAGCATCTGCGGCGGCCAACCCGGGGCGCTGATCTGTTATGCCGTGATGCCCGCCGACACGGCCTGCCCGGCGACCTATCCGTTGGCGTTCGGAAGCGTCAGCAACACGCCGCAGCACTACCAGTCCGAAGCCGCGTACGGGTCGCTGACCTACAAGATCCAGCGCTTCACGCTGAGCGGCGAGGTTCGCTACACCAACGACGACAAGGTCGCGACGGTGGTCTCGACGGCGCTCTACACGGGCCTCACGACCACGCCGACGACCACCCATGAGTTCACCGGCGCCAAGCCCAGCTTCACCCTTACGGCCAGCTACAAGCTGCCGACGCCGTGGGATGACATGCTCTACGCCAAGACCGGCACCGGCTACCGCTCCGGCGGGGTCAACCCCGGCAGCCCCCTTGCCGCGGAACCCGTCCCGTTCCAGTCGACCTACGGCGATGAGGACACCGTCAGCTACGAGGCCGGTTTCAAGGGCAACCTCGGCCCTGACCTCTTCCTCACCCTCGACGGCTACTTCTCGCGCACCGGCAACGCCATCACCAGCGTCAACGACGGCTGCACCCTGATCAACGTCTGCGGCAGGGCGCAGGAGATCTTCAACATCAACGGCGGCACCGTGCATGCCTATGGGGTCGAAGCGAACCTCGCCGGACGCTTCGATCTCTTCGGCGGCAAGCTGAACGCCGATGTGGCGGCTGGCTGGCAGCACGCGACGTTCGTCGCGGTGGGTGGCGCCGCGGCCACGGCGCTGCCGGTGGTCGGCTCGTCGGTGGCTCAGCTGCCCGTCTGGACGGAGTCAGCGTCGATCGACTACTACCATTCGATCACCGAGAACCTCGCCGGCTTCGTCCACGCGGTCTACACCGGCCAGAGCGGCGGCGGGCAGGACACGGTCACGCCCCTGGCGCCGTTCGTGCCGCTCTCCGAGATCAACGACGTCGCGCTGCGCACCGGTCTCGACTATCGCAAGCTGGAGGCGGCGGTGTTCGTCCAGAACCTCACCGACGAGAGCCTGCGCTTGCTGATCCTGCAAACCGCCGGCGTCACCACCTCGGTGCGCTGGAACCAGCCGCGCACGGTCGGCATCAATCTGACCTACAAGTGGTAGTCTGATCGGACAGGAGGCCAGCGTGACGCCATCGCGGCGAGGATTGCTCAAAGGCGCGGGCCTGGCGGCGATCCCGCTCGCCGGACCAGCGGACGCGGCCGCCAACGATGGGTCAGGGCCCGGTGCGGCCATCCTGCAGACGATGCTCGAGCGCTACATGGGCTTCGGCATCAAGGCCTCCGGCGGGCCAGGCGACGAGGCCAGCGGCGCCTGGCTGGCGCAGGAACTGACGGCGGCCGGTTACGCCTGCCGCCGCCAGCCGTTCGACGTTCCGTACTTCGAGGTCCGTCAGGCCACGCTCGCCTGCGGGGACGCCAAGGCCACGGTGGTCCCGCAGGCCATCGTCGCGGCCACGGGGCCCCAGGGCCTGACCGCACCACTGCGCATGCCCAGCGAGTGCTCGGACCTTACGGGCGCCATCGCGCTGCTGGTGCTGCCGTTCAAGCGGTGGGCTGGCCTGGAAGACCCGCAGGTGGCCAAGCCGCTGGCCGACGCGCTGCAGCGCGGGGCCGCCGGCGCGGTGCTGGTCACCACTGGCCCCACGCACGAGGCCATCGCGCTCAACGTCTCGACACACGCGCCCCCGATCCCAAAGCCGGTGGCGCTGCTGGCGCCCAAGGACGCCGCGCCGTTCGTCGCCGCGGCGCGCGCCGGCCAGAGCGCCACCCTGGTCCTTGACGGCGACGGCGGCGGGCCGGCCCGGCGGCGCGCCTGGAACCTCATCGCCCGGCTGGATCGCGGCGCCGCCAGGACCCTGGTGATTTCCACGCCGCGCTCGGGCTGGTTCACCTGCGCGGCCGAGCGCGGCTCCGGGCTCGCGGTGTGGCTGTGGCTGGCGCGGTGGCTGGCTCGCAGTCGCCAACCTGTGAACGTCGAGTTGCTGGCCACCAGCGGCCACGAGTACGTCTACGTGGGCGGGGAGCACTATCTGGCCGAAGCCGCGCCGCCGCCGGCCGCCACCGCGATCTGGGTGCACATCGGCGCCAGCGCCGCCTCGCGCGACTGGCACGAGATCGGCGCCAGGCTGCTGCCGCTGCCCACTCCCGACGCCCAGCGCGTGCTCACCGCCACGCAGGATCGACTCGACGCGACGCGGCGCGCCTTCGCCGGTGTCAGCGGCCTGGAGGCGACCTACCTGGCCGACAAGGAGATGGCCGGAGGCGAGCTGATCAATGTGCTCAACGCCGGCTACGCCTCAGCCACCGGCCTCTACGGCATCCACCGCTACTTCCACACCCCGGCCGACGACCTGCGCTGCGTCTCTGGCGACCTGGTCTGGCCGGTGGCCCAAGCCTACCGCGCCGCGATCAGCGGCTACCTGGCTTAGGCGGACGCCGGGGCGCGCTCCGCCCAGGCCCCCAGATCCGCCAGCGACCGGTCGGCGATCGCCAGTTTCTTTGCCGCGGTGCGCTCGCGCTTGCCGAGCTTGCGGCCGTCGGCGGCTAGGCGCGGCTCCGCCGTTGGCGGCATCAGGCCGTAGTTGATGTTCATCGGCTGGAACGAGCCCTTGCCGGCCGCCAGGTGGCCGCCGGTGATGTGCGCCACCAGCGAGCCAATCGCGGTCGTCGCCGGGGGCGCGTCTAGCGGCCGGCCCCGGCGCTCGGCGGCGGCCAGGCGGCCGGTCAGCAGGCCGATGGCGGCGCTCTCCACGTAGCCCTCGACGCCGGTGATCTGGCCGGCGAAGCGCAGACGGGGCTCGGCTTTCAGCCGCAGCTGACCGTCCAGCAGCCGCGGCGAGTTCAGGAAGGTGTTGCGGTGCAGGCCGCCCAGGCGGGCGAACACCGCCTTCTCCAGCCCCGGAATGGTGCGGAACACCTCGGTCTGCGCGCCGTGCTTCAGCTTGGTCTGGAAGCCGACCATGTTCCACAGCGTGCCCAGCGCGTTGTCCTGGCGCAGCTGCACCACCGCGTAGGCTTTCACCTCCGGCTGGTGCGCGTTGGTCAGCCCCATCGGCTTCATCGGCCCGTGCCGCAGCGTCTCGCGGCCGCGCTCGGCCATCACCTCGATCGGCAGGCAGCCATCGAAATAGGGCACATGCTCCCACTCTTTGAACTCGGTCTTCTCGCCCGCCAGCAGCGCGTCGATGAACGCCTCGTACTGGTCCCGGTCCATCGGGCAGTTGATGTAGGCCGCCGCGTCGCCGCCGGGCCCCGTCTTGTCGTAGCGCGACTGGCGCCAGGCGAGGCTCATGTCGATGCTCTCGGCGTGGACGATGGGCGCGATGGCGTCGAAGAACGACAGCTCCGTCTCGCCGGTGAGGCCGCCGATGGCGCTGGCCAGCGCCGGTGACGTCAGCGGACCGGTGGCGACGATGACGCTGGACCACGCTGCTGGCGGCAGGCCCGCCACTTCGCCGCGCTCGATCTGGATACGCGGGTGGGCTTCGATGGCCGCCGTCACCGCCGCCGCGAAGCCGTCGCGATCCACCGCCAGCGCCCCGCCGGCCGGCGTCTGGTTGGCGTCGGCGCAGCGCATGATCAGCGAACCCAGAGCGCGCATCTCGGCGTGCAGCAGCCCGACCGCGTTGGCCTGCCAGTCGTCGGCGCGGAACGAGTTGGAGCACACCATCTCCGCCAGCCGGTCGGTCTGGTGCGCGTCGGTGCCTGTCAGGGGCCGCATCTCGTGCAGCACCACCTGAGCGCCCGCTTCCGCGGCCTGCCAGGCGGCTTCGGACCCGGCGAGGCCGCCGCCGATGACGTGAATGGGGTCGAAAACCATGGTCCGGGGGTCTAACGCGGCGGCTGTTCGCGCGGAAGTGGCCCTTTTGCGCCGCTCAGGCTACGCTGTGGCGGACGGCATCGGGTGGGGGCGGCGCGATGGCTCAGGTCAACATCGGCGCGGCGATTGGCGCGGGCTTCGGCCTTATGCGGCGTCACCCGCTGTCGGTCCTGGCCTGGGGCGCGCTGCCGATCGCGCTGCAGGTGGGCGCATTCGTGCTATTTGCGCCGCTGTTCGTCGCCATCTACGCGCCCTACGTCGCCGCCGCCCAGGCTCACACCATCCCCACCGCGCCACCGACGATGACGCCTCAGATGCTGCAAGCGGACACCTGGCTGCAGCTCTTCAACCTCGTGCAGGTTCTGGTGACCGCTGTGGTCAATTGCGCGGTGTTCCGCGCCGTGCTGCACCCCGAGCGGTCGGCGTTCGCCTTCCTGCGCCTCGGCCTTACCGAATTGCTGGTCTTTGTGCTGATCTTCATGGCGGTCATCGTGATGGCCGTGGTCATGGTCATCGTGATGATCCCGGTGGGCGTCGTGATGGGTTTCATGATGGTGATGGCCCACGGTTCGACCACGGCGCTGCTGGTCGCCGCGCCGCTGGTGGTCCTGGCGGTGCTGATGGGGATGCTGGCCTTCGCGCTGCGCTTCGCGCTGGCGCCGGCGATGGTGGTCGACGACGGCAAGTTCCACCTGTTCGACGCCTGGGTGCTCACCCGCGGCCACTTCTGGACGATGTTCGCCGTCGCCATTAGCCTGGTGCTGATCGCCATCGTGGCCGAACTGGTCTTCCTCGTCTTCGCCGTCGCTGCCGGCGGGGCAGGCCTGGTGGCGATCGCCGGCAGCCTCGCCAACCTGCAGAGCCTGTTCGCGCTGCCGCCGCCGACCTTGCTCGCCAGGATCGCACCGGTGCTGGCGGTCTACCTGTTGGTCGCAATCCCCTTCTTCGGCGCCCTGTTCGCGTTCCTCGCCGCGCCATGGGCTCAGATATTGCGCGACTTAAAGCCGGGGGCGGCCGAGGTGTTCGGCTGAGCGACATGGCCAGGATCGACATCGGGCGGGCGATGGGCAGCGGGCTGGCGCTGGTGCGGCGCGAGCCGCGAGCCGCGCTGTGCTGGGGCCTGATCGTCGGCGCGGGCTTCGGGCTGCTCGCCGCCGCGCAGGCGACGATGCTCACTACCATGATCGGCCCGATGTTCGACGCCCGGGCCATGCCGCCGAGCGGTCAGCAAGTGGCGGGGATGGCGGCCTCGCCGAGCGGCTTCATCAAGACGGCGCTGGGCTCTGACGCGGTCCTGGTCGTGCTGGCGTTCGTCTTCGGCGGGGTGGGCGCGGCATTCTTCAGCGCCCCCTGGGCCAGCGCCTATCGTGACCTGGTCGCCGCCGACGCTGCGATGACCTGAGAGATAAGACGAGGGAGGACGTTCCATGCCTGACATCGATGTTGGCGACGCCGCAATGGCCGGATGGCGGCTGATCGGCCGCCATCCGCTCGCCGCGATCATCTGGGGCTCGGCCATGGCGGTGCTGGTCGCCGTGGTGCTGCTGCTGTTTGGCGGCGCGATCGTGGGCGCGATCGCGGCGATAGTTGCGTCCGGCGCCACGCCCAACCCGCCTGCCCAGGTGGTGATGGGGCTTCTGGGCAGCCTGTTCGGGCTGATCGTGCTGCTGGTCTTCGGCGGGCAGATCCTTGAGGTGGTGATCCGCGCGGCTGTGCTGCGCGCTGAGCTCGACCCCGGCCAGCGCGGCTTCGCCTACCTGCGCTTCGGCGGCCAGGAGCTATGGCTGATCGCCACCAGCGTGGTGTTCTGGTTCGTGCTGTTCGCGGCCAACTTCGCCATGTCCATCCCGCTGGCGATCGTTTCGATGGCCGGGGCGCTGGGGGCGGCGGCGTCGACGACCAGCAACGGCGTCCCGGACTTGGGTGCGATGACCGGGATGCTGGGTGTGCGGGCGATTGGTCAGCTCGTCATTGTCGCTGTCAGCGTCTGGCTTTGGCTGAAGCTCTGCTTCGGCGTCGTGCTCACTTACCGCGAGCGGCAGTTCCGGCTGTTCGAGTCGTGGGCGGCGACGCGCGGACACGTGCTGAAGATGTTTCTCACGCTGCTGCTGGTGGTGCTGATGCTGCTGGCCGTGTTCCTGGTGTTGGGCGCGATCTGCCTGTTGGTCGCGGGCGCCAGCGTGGCGGCCGTGGCGGCGGGCAACTGGCAGGCGCTGATGCAGCGGCCGCCGCAGATGATCGCCACGGCGCTGGCGCCGCTGGCGGTGGTCGTGCTGGTGATGATCGCCGTCAACGTCTCGCTGGGCAACGCGCTCGTCTGGGGCGCGGTGGCGCGGATGTGGGCGCAGCTCAACCCGGACGCGGACGCGCCGGCCGCCTTCAACTGAGCCGGCGCCGGCGGGCCTGTCACGCGGCGGGTGCGGACGATAAGCTGGCCCAGGCCTTGGCTTTGAGTCGCATCCCAGCGTGACCCTGCTTTCCCCGATCGACGCTGCCACCGAAGGGCTGCGCGTGGCCCGCCGCGAGCCCAGTGCCGTGCTCTACTGGATCGCGGTGTGGGTGGTGGCGCTGGTGGGCATCGCCGTCGTCATCGCCGCGCTCAACGCTGCGGGCCTCAGCTCGCTGGGGTCGGTGCGCCGCTTCGGGCCGCTGGCGGCGGTCACCGTGCCGATGCTGCTGGCGCTATGGGTGATGAATACGGCCACGGTCTACCGCGCTGTGCTGCGGCCCGGCGAGCACGGCTGGCACCTGTTCAAGCTTGGCGGCGACGAAGCGCGCATCGCGCTGGTGAGCGCAGTGGGCACGGTGCTGCTGGTCGTGTTCGGCGGCGTGCCGGCCTACCTGCTGCTGGTGCTGTTCAATCCCCTGTTCGTCGCCGCGCCCGGCCTGCGCTGGGTGATCGCCTTCGCCGGCGCCTTGCTGACGGTGGCGCTGGAAATCTGGATCGCGGTGAGGCTGTCGCTGGCGACGGTGGAAACCTTTGCGGCCAAGGCGTTTCCGCTGCCCGCCTACTGGACGCTCACCCGCGGGCACTTCTGGCAGCTGTTCGCCAGCTATTTCCTGCTCGCCTGCCTGCTGGCGCCAGTGCTGCTGGCGCTCAGCATCTTCGGCGTCGGGTTGGGCGAGGCCACCGACGTGGCGCTGCACTGGCGCAACCCCAACTTGCTGCAGCGCGCGTTGCTGTTTGCGCTGGCGCCGGTGACCGCGCTGCTGTTCGCGGTGTGGAACGTGGCGTTCTGGACCATGTTCGCCGCCTGCCAGGCGCATATCTACCGGGTCATCGTCTCGCCGACCCGCGCCGAAGCGGCCTGATGGACGTCATCGCCGCGCCGTCGCCCAACTTCGACGCCCGCACCGCGCCGCCCGACATCATCGTGCTCCACTACACCGGCATGCTCACCGGCGAGGCGGCGCTGGCGCGGCTGCGCGATCCCGAGGCCAAGGTCTCGGCGCACTATCTGGTCGAGGAGGACGGCCGGGTGTTTTCCCTGGTGGCGGAGGAGCGGCGCGCCTGGCACGCCGGGGTCTCGTTCTGGCGCGGCCATCGCGACATCAACGCCCGTTCGGTGGGCATCGAGATCGTCAATCCCGGGCATGAGTTCGGCTACCGGCCGTTTCCGCAGTCGCAGGTCGACGCCGTGGCAGAGCTGGTCGCCGAGATCCGCGGCCGCTGGGACATCGCCGACGCGCACATCTTGGGCCACTCCGACGTCGCCCCGGACCGCAAGCAGGACCCGGGCGAGCTGTTCCCCTGGAAAGCGCTGGCGGAGGCCGGCCACGGTCTCTGGGCCGAGCCGGCGGCCGCGCCTGGCGCGCCGCTCAGCCAGGGCGACGAGGGCCCAGGCGTTTTCGCGCTGCAGGCCGGCCTCACCAACCTGGGCTACGATTGCGCGCCGTCCGGCGTCTTCGAGCCGCGCACGGCGACCATCGTCCGGGCTTTCCAGCGCCATTGGCGTCCGGCCGAGGTCGACGGCGTCGCCGATGGCGAGACCCGCGCCCGTTTGATCGCGCTCTTGCGCCTCGCGGCGGCCTGAGGCCTCAGAGCGCCGGGCGGCCGAACTCGTCGACGCCGGCGCGCCCGGTGCTGCGCCAGCGCGCCACGATGGCGTTCAGCGACCGCAGGTCCATCTCCTCGCCGCCCGTTTGCGAGAAGCCCAGGCTGTAGCCTTCCGGCAGCGCTTCGCGGGCCAGATCCTCGATCTTGACCCGCATCGGCATCGCCGCGCCCTGGCCCAGCACGATCGCCTCGCGGTCGGCCAGCAGCGGCAGGAAGTCGATCAGGTCGACCATGCCTTCGTAGGTGCTGTTGCGGATCACCTGCTGGTCCTTCTCGCTGGCCAGCCTGAGCGCGATGGCGGTGGAGCATTGCGAGAGGATGGTCATGTCCAGCTCCGACGGGCGCTGCGTCACCAGGCCCAGCGAGATGCCGTACTTGCGCCCTTCCTTGGCGATCCGTCCGAGCGCCGTGCGGGTCGGCAGGAACTTGTCGGCGCCGTTGGCCGGCACGTAGCGGTGCGCCTCTTCGCAGACGATCAGCATCGGCAGTTTGCCGCCGCTCCAGACGGCGAGGTCGAAAGCCAGCCGCGCGATCACCGAGATCACCACGTCGAGAATCTCGTGCGGCACCGTGGAAAGGTCGATGACGCTGATCGGCTTGCCGTTGTTGGGAATGCGGAAGAGGCGGCTCAGCACGTCGGTCATGCGGTCTTCGACCGTCAGGCTGCCGAACATGAAGTTGTAGCGCTGGTCCACCGCCAGCATCTCCAGCTTGGTCTTCAGCCGGCGGTGCGGAGCGATGTCGCGCGTGCGCTCCAGCTTGCCGAGCTCGTCCTGGATGAAGGCGATGATGTCCGACACGCGGAACGGCGCCGGCGTGTCGGCGGTGATGATCATGTTTTCCGGGCGCCGGGCCAGCACCGAGCGGCCGGCCGCCGCGTCCGCATAGCGCTTCTTGGCGTAGAGCACCCCGTCGTGGAGGATCTCGATCTCGTCTTCCTGGTAACCGTCGTCGCGGGTCAGGGCGACGCTGAGTTCGCGGAAGTTCAGCATCCAGAGCGGCAGGTTGAAGTCTTCCAGCGTGATCTTCTCGACCTTGTCGCCGAACGCGGCGGCGTACTCGTTGTGGATGTCGAGGATCACACAGTGAGCGTCCTGCCGCACTTCCAGCAGCCGGTGCAGGATGCTGGTCAGCGCGCAAGACTTGCCCGAGCCGGTGCTGCCGACGATGACGAAGTGCTTGCGCAGCAGGTCGTCCGTGAGCAGCCGCGCCGGCACCGCCGGGTCCTGGTAGAGCGTGCCGATCTGGATGCTGTTGGTGCGCGGCGGGGCGAAGATGCAGCCCAGGTCGTCGCGGTTGGCCAGCGAGACCGGGTCGGCGAGGCTGGGCAGGGCGGTGACGCCGTGGCGGAAGCGCAGGCCGCCGTCGGCGACGGCTTGGATCTCGCCGGTGAGGTTGATCTCGATCAGACCGATGTCGTGGCGCGTGCCACCCATCTCGGGCATCGGTGCGCTAACCGCCGCGATCAGGCCCACCACAGCCGAAGCCGGCGTCTGGATGCGCACGACGCCGCCCACCTGGACCCGCGGATCGGCGTCGCGCATCGCCTCGTCGCTCGAGCGTTCCAGCACGGCCACGGCGCGCGACCCCGACACCGAGACCACATGGCCGATGCGCACACGCCCGGCGGCGGCGCGCGGCGTCGGCGCGGGCGGGTCGACCAGCGCGAGCTGCGCGGCTGACTGGCTCATGGGGCGGGCTCCTTGGAAGAGAAGGCGGTGCGGCGAGGCCGCCGGCGCTCGCCGCCGCCGGCCTGGCTCAGCGCCCGGCCGCTGGGGCCGGGCAGGGTGAGCACGGCGGTGGTGCCTTCGCCGGGCTCGCTTTCGAGATAAAGGTCGCCGCCGTGTTGGCGGGCCAGGCCCAGGGCGATGGGCAGGCCGAGGCCGGTGCCTTCCTGAGTGCGCGACAGGTGCGACTGCACCTGGCCGAACGGCGTCAGCGCGACGCTGATCTGTTGCTGCGACATGCCGATGCCGCTGTCGACCACGGCGATGGTGACGCCGCCGTCCTTGTTGGAGCGCGCCGCCAGCGTCAGCCGCCCGCCCTCGGAGGTGAACTTGCTGGCGTTGGAGAGCAGGTTGATCAGGATCTGGCGCACGCGCCGTGGATCGACGTTCAGCTTCGGCAGGCCGCGCTCGATGCGCACGTCGAGGCGCTGGGTCTTCTCTTCGATCCGCTTGCCGATCAGCGGCAGCGAGTCGGCGATCAGCTTGGGAACCGAGCAGCTCTCGAGGTTGAGCGCGAACGTGCCGCTCTCGATCTTCGAGTAGTCGAGGATGTCGGAGACGATATCCAGCAGGTGCCGGCCGGCGTCGCCGATGTAGGTGGCGTACTCGGCCCGCTGCTCGGCCGACTGCTGATCGTCGGCGAGCGTGCGCAGCAGGTCGGAGAAGCCGATGATGGCGTTCAGCGGCGTGCGCAGTTCGTGGCTCATCGTGCCCAGCAGCGCCGACTTGGCCCGGTTGGCGAGGTCGGATTCGGTCTTGGCGGCCGCCATCGCCAGCTCGGTATGCCGGCGCAGCATCAGTTCGCCGAACGTCTCCGAGTAGCGGTCAAGCAGCGAGTCGCGCTCGCGCCTCTGGTAGGGCGACCACACCGGCCTAGCCCGTCGCGGCGCGCGGCGCGCCGGCCTCGGCGTGAACCAGGGATTCCATGCGCGCGAACAGCACCTCGTCCTCCACCGGCTTGACGAAGTAGTCGTCGGCGCCGGCGGCCAGACCCACCAGGCGGTCGGCCGGCTGGTCGAGGGCGGTGATCATGATGATCCGGCAGCCGCCGGGCCGCGCCTTCAGCTGGCGGCACACCTCGAACCCGTCCAGGCGCGGCAGCATGATGTCCAGCAGCACCACGTCGAAAGCCTGGGCGGCGCAAGCTCGCATCGCCTCGTCCCCGTCCATGGCGGTGGTCACCTCAAAGCCGCGCAGGCGCAGCTTGGCTTCCAGCATCTTGATGTTGGGGATGTTGTCCTCAACCAGCAGTACGCTCGGCTTTCCTGACATGGCCCGATCCCCCCGTTCGCGATCAGGCGGCGTGCTGGCGCGCGGCGAGCAGGCGGCGCATCACCGGCAGCAGCACAGCTTCGTCGATCGGCTTGGTCAGGAAGTCGTCGGCGCCGGCGGCCATGGCCTCGTCGCGGTCGCTGGGCTTGTCCAGCGCCGTCACCATGACGATCGGCAACGCGGCGGTGGCCGGGTCGGCGCGCAGCCGCCGGCACACTTCGTAGCCGTCCATGCCTGGCATCATGATGTCCAGCAGCACGATGTCAGGACGGCGCTGCGCGGCCTTGGCGAGGGCTTCCTCGCCGCCGAAGGCGGTGTCCACGTCATAGCCGGCGATCTGCAGCCGCGCTTCGAGCAGTTTGACGTTGTGAAAGGTGTCGTCGACGACGAGAGCGCGGTGAGCCATGGCTTCCCAGGGGCTCCTTCTTGGCGAAGGGTCACCGTCCGATATGCCTGAAACTGTTTAATGCCGGCTTGACCCCACAGGCCCCCACGCCCACCTTCGCCAGCGGACCAGACGGCCGGGCGGTTGCTCTCGCGCCTCAAAACGCGGGGGAGGAAAGTCCGGGCTCCACGGCGACAAGGCGGCGGGTAACGCCCGCCGGGGGTGACCCCAGGGATAGCGCCACAGAAAGCAAACCGCCCTTGCTCCGCTGAAGCTACGCAGGGCTTGCCCTTCGAAGCCGAAGGCGAAGTTGGGGTAAGGGTGAAAGGGTGGGGTAAGAGCCCACCGCGGACCGGGCGACCGGGACGGCATGGCAAGCCCCGCCTGGAGCAAGACCAAATAGGGATCCTCATGTCCGCCTCGGCGGGCGGCGCCGTCGCTGGCGCTTCGGGGGTCCGGGTGGGTCGCGCGAACCGGCCAGCAATGACCGGTCCAGAGGAATGACCGTCGCTCCGCTCACGCGGAGGCACAGAACCCGGCTTACAGGCCGTCTGGTCCGCTGCGCCCGGCGCTGCCCTCGACGCGAAACACCTTGAGGGTCTCGACACAGTCGCGGCTGAGCGACCACGGGCCGGCGCTATCCGACGCGTAGAGCCGAGCCACTCTGGCCGAACAGACGAGGCTCAGCAGCGGCGCGCCTTCGGTGTCGGTGCGAACCACGCGCGCTGCACCCGGCGGCGGTGCGATCGATCCGGGCGCGCTGCTGGCGATGACGATGTCGCCATTCCGCCACGCGGACGTCTGGTCGGTCTGCCGGAAGCCGGTCTTGAGGGCGTACCACTGCCAGCCCCAGGTCCCGCCGAACCGCACCGCGCTGGCCGTCGGCGGATAGGCCCGCGCCATGATCGGGGCCTCGTCGCGGTAGAAGGCGGCGAAACGCCAATCCGAGAGGCAAAGCCCCGCCGAAACCAGCACGGTCAGCGCCAGCGCGCTCGCTTGGGCGACGGCGCCGATACGGTTCTGCCACCGCTGGGCGACCAGCAGCGTCACCGCCGGCAGCACGATCAGCACGTGTCGCGCGGCGATGAACGGCGCGAACAGGATGTAGAAGGCGCTGCCGCCGAGGAGCCAGAGCATGAGGTAAAGGCGTGGCAGGCTGTCCTTACGCGACCAGGTCGAGGGCCGCGCCAACCGCCACGCGGCGGCAGCGCCGGCCGCCAGCAGGCCGCTCACCAGAAACAGCGCCCGCAGCGCCGTGTCGGACCCTGTGTCCGAGACCAGCCCGACGGCGACCGCGCCGGCAAGGCCCGCCAGCCCGATCGCCGCGGCGGCGCAGATCAGCCACGCGCCGCGTCGCCAGGGCCCCTGCGCCAGCGCCACCCATCCCAGCGGCGTCAGTGCGCCCAGCGCCGCGATCCAGGCGCCGATGTGCGCCATCAACGGCAGCCGTTGCAGCGACGTGCCGCCGAGCCGCGAAAGCAGATGAATGCCGCCGTAGTCCGCGAGGTTGAACGCCGACCACGCTGTCGCCATCGCGGCGGGGATCAGCAAGGTCCAGGCCTGCGCCAACCGCCGCTCCAGCAGGATCGACAGCGCCAGCATCGGCGCCAGCGTCAGGCCTGAGTACTTGACCAGGATGGCGAGGCCACAGAGCAGCCCCGCCAGGGCGTAGCGCCGATGCTGTCTCGCGCTCCCGGAATCGACGATCAGCAGATTGAAGAACCCCAGCCACAGCGCCAGCAGCGGCGCGTCGATCATCGCGTTCAGTTCGACGATGAACGCCGGCCCCATGATCACCAAAGCCGTCGACCACAGCGCCAGCCGCGGCGCCACGGCCCGCGCCAGCCGCCAGGTCAACGCCACGCAGGCCAGGGCCACCAGGCTCTGCAACGCATGCATCGCCGCCTCGCCGAAGCCGAACAGCCGCCCCCACGCCGCCATCACGAACGAGTAGCCGGGCGAGTTGTCGACCTGCCAGATGGGCGCCGTCCCGCCCCAGTTCAGCGGCCCGCTCAGGGGATGCAGCGGATGCGCGGCGATCCACTGGGCTGCCTGTACGTAGGCGGTGTCGTCGATGTGGTAGGGCTTGGCGAAGTCGTAGGCGACGACCAGCGCCCACATGGCCGCGAGCCAGACCAGCTCGCGCCCGCCCGGTCGGCCGCTTCCCGCGTCGGTGGCCTGATGAAGCGTCGCCATTCGGCGGGAGTAAGTCAGTCTCGGTCCGAACGGGCAATCCGCCCCTGCGTAAGGTCAGGCTGTGGTGGCGGCGCCGGCCTCCGCTGGCGCCGCACGGCCGGCGCGCAAGGTCCGTGCGAAGCCGAGCCAGAGGGCCACCGAGATCACCACGAAGCCGCCCAGCGTCGCCAGCGCCGCTGGATAGCCGAACGCCTGCGCGATCCAGCCGCCCAGCGCCGGGCTGATCGCCCCGCCGACGCCTTGCGCCGCCATCACCGCGCCTTGCGCCGCATTCACCCGGCCGCTGCCGTCCATGATCTGCGCGATCAGGCCGGGCGCGGCGACGCTGAGCAGGCCCGACGAGATCCCATCCAGCGTCTCCACCGGCCAGACGCCCCAGGCCTCGATCATCGTGCCCGCGATCAGGCCGCGGAGGGGAACCAGCGCGAAGGCGATCAGCAGCACCAGCCAGTAGCCGCGCCGCGCCGCCAGCTTCATGGCGATCAGCGCGGTCACCACCATCACGCCCTGCGCCACCACGATGGTGGTCGCCACGAAACCGGCTGGATCGCCCCGGTGCGCGGCCACCACCGCCATCCCGTAGAGCGGCAGCATGGCCGCGTCGCCGACGTAGAACAGCATCAGCGCCGCGGCGGCCACCAGCAGCGGCTTGGACTCAAAGAGGGTCGCCCAGCCGCGCGGCCGGCTCTCCACGCCGCCGATCTCCACGAGACCCCTCGCCTCGGCGTGGTCGATGGCGCGCTTCGGGATCGCGAACGCGCAGCCGATGGAGAGCACCGAGAACACCGCCGCCAGCCAGAACACGGCCGAAAAGCCGAAGCGCCAGCCGGCGAGGCCGGACAGCGCCGCCCCAACCAGGTTGCCGGCGTGGTTGAAGGCCTGGTTGCGGCCGTTCTGGGCGTTGAAGCCCTCCTGCCGCGCCACGCCCAGCGTCAGCCCCACCATGCCCGGTCCCAGCGCCGCGCCGGCGATGCAGGCGATGATCTGCGAGCCGCCGATCACCCACGGCGCTTGCGACAGCAGCACCAGTCCCGACGCCGCCAGGCTTAGCAGGCCCGCGCCGGCGATCCAGCTGCGCTTGTGCGTGGTGGCGTCCACCAGCGCTCCGCACGGCCCTGTGGCCAGGAACCCGGCCACGGCGCCGACGCTGATCGCCGTCCCGATGGCGCCGGCCTTCCAACCATGCGCAAGCAGCAGCACACCCAGGAACGGCCCGATCCCCGCCTGCATGTCCGCCATGAAGAACGCGAGCCCTTCGAGCGCGGCGCGGCCGGGATGGATAATGGCGCGCGTCACGCGGCGCTCCGTCGCGAATTCCAGGTTTGGTGGGAACGCGCGAGACTGCGGTCGGGGCCAACCCTACCGCTCGGCGGAGCATCAGCTAACAGGCGTCCAATTCGCGTGGTTGGTGGCACCGGTGAACGACCTTCTCCACGACAGAGCCGACTTAGAGTCTTTACGTTGCAAATGTTCTCTGTATGTTCCATGCTACCAGCATCGAGTTAGGTGGCCCCCTTGGAGACACCGCGGAGGGCTTCAACTACGGTGGCTGAGTTTCATTCGGGAGGGTCGTGAGTGTCCGCGCTATCTGAACAATTTGCGGCGGCTTGCTCGCTCGAAGCCTCCTCGTCCAGAGCCGCCTTTGACGCCATCCGAAACGCCTTCGCGATAGACGGCGGGAGCAACGCTTGGTTCCGTCTTTGGCGTGAGCACTGCAGCCGGTTCTTGGATTTGGGTCAGGCCGACGAGATCGTTGCCCGTGAGTTCGGCGAGACGCGCCTGCCCGCCGGCGGGCAACTTTTCGTGGCTCAGACGTTTGGTGCGCTCGTCTTAGCTGCCTTGGCCAAGGAGATAGCGGTCGAGTCCGACGTGTTCTGCGAGCCGTCCATGTTTGACTGGCTCACCTGGAGAGCCCCCAAAGCGCACGATGCGGTTCTGCGCCATCTAGGGAATACCGTCCGCGCCATCAATCTCTTGCCCGCAGACGCTTTCGCGATCTCCGAGCTGCTGGGCAACCTCTTTCAGAGTATCTACCCGGCAGCACTGCGCCACTTGCTAGGCGAATACTACACTCCCGAGTGGGTTGTTGACGACGCTGCGTCATTCATGGCGGCTGAAGGCCTTCAGGCCGGCGACGTGCTTCTCGATCCCGCCGCCGGGTCAGGCGGCTTTGCGGTTCGGATGCTGAAGTCGCCCGTGTGCTCTGGAGTGCGTCGCGTTGTGCTGAGCGACGTCAGCCCGATTGCGAAGCGCTTCTCGGAGCTAAACGCGGCGGTATTCAACACGTTTCGACGTCGAGAGGGGTTACCGGACGTCGAGTTCAAATGCGCCTTGGCCGATACCATCTGCGACGCCACGCCATACGATGCTGACGGATTGTTCGCAACAGAGCAAAGGTTCTCACTACTAGATGTTTCTTTTTGCCGCGTCATTTCTCAGGGCGATTTGAGGCGCGCCGTCAGCAAGTTTGAGTTTTCCTCTGCCGGCGAACAATCTGCCTTTGCAGACCTTTTAACTCGTTACGTGCAGGATCAGTTTGCATTCCTCGAATCTGTCGAAGCGACGCTGATCTGCGGCAACCCACCTTGGATCAGCTGGGATGGCGTCCTCCCCGAGTACCGTCACGCGCTAGCGATCCAATGGTCAGGTTCGAGCTTGATTACGAACAAGGGTTGGCGCGCCAAAGTTGCGGCAGGGAAGACCGATCTATCCACGCTGTTCGTCCACCGAGCGGCTGAACGACACGCCGCGCCGCGCGCCACGTTGGCCTTCGCTCTTCCAATATCTGTGTTCCAGGCGCGCCACTCATCAGCTGGGTTCCGAACGTTCCGCGCCGGTCCGTCTCGTCGATATATGCCACTTGCCGTGCTTGATCTAACTGGCGCGCCGGTGTTTGCCGACGCAGCCAATCGGCCAAGCGTCGGGATTTTCCAGGCAGACGGGATCCCTACATATCCGATCAAATACGGCAAGCTGACTGCCTCGGCTGCTGGCGCGGCTGAGTATGCTTGGCAGTTCGCCCAGCCAATCGACGCCAACTCGCAGGGCTCGCCGATAGTGGTGGTTCAACCCGGCGAGCAAGCGCTTTTCGCAGGCGTCGGGCCGAGCGAATACCGGGCGCGCGGTGGCGTAAATACCGGCGGAGCCAACACAATCCTGTGGCTGGATGTGCTCGACCAGTCGGGAGAACTGGTGCGCGTCCAAAACATTGGAGCGTCAAAGCGGAGCACCGCTCGCCAGTTGAAGGGAGAGATTGAGAAGTCCGCCGTGGCTCGCCTGTTACTCGGCCGTGACATTAAGCGTTGGCGAGCCGTGCCATCGCGCAATCTCTTCTTCCTCTATGACGAGCATCGGCCCAAGGAAGCGATGCCCGTTCAAGAAGCAGCCAAGCGCTACCCGCGGGCGCTAGACTACATCGAAAAATTTAAGGGCGAACTTACGTCGAGGAAGGAGTATCATCGCTGGGGCGGCAAAGGGCCTTTCTACGAGCTATATCGCATAGGTCCGTATACATTCTCCCCCACCAAGGTCGTATGGCAGCACACGGGCTTCCGAGGGCGCATGAATATCGCTGTGATCGAAGACTCAGACGCTCGCATCATCCCGGACCAGAAGGTCATCATGCTTTCGTTCTCGGACTCAGATGAGGCTCACTACGCGTGTGCATACATGGCATCGCGCCCTGTGGAGCGTATACTTGGCAAATATCTCGGCATAGACGCGTCAACTCACGTCCTCGACTTCGTCGCCATGAAGCGTTTTGATCCAGCCAACCCGCTGCACAGGCGGTTGTCGACGCTCTCGCGCGAAGCACATCGGCGGGCCGCGGCCCGGATCGAGGTCGATACAGTTGAGAAGCAGATCGATGCGGTAGCGGAGGAGCTCTTCGTCCGGGGTGGCGAGGCTCTGGAGTCCAGGTTGACCGCTTAGAGCGACGCCTTAAGCACATGCAGCGTCGGCTCCCAGTCGGTCAGCACTTCCCGCCCGAAGAAGACCTCATCCACATGGCTTGTGTGCAGCATGTCTACGATTCGACACAGATACGAACGGCCGCAGTCCCACCAAGTGAATCTGTCATCCACAAAAAGAAAGTGGCGGACTCGATGGCCGAGTGCTCGCTCACCTTCATTGATTTCGAAGCCATCCAGTAAGGTTTCGTAGACCCCATCGGCTACTCGACTGCCGAATGTCGTCGTCCCGTAGTATTCTTTGATCTCCCAGACGGCGATCGGATTGGCGATTGTCGGCATTGCGCCGTCATACCTACGCGAAAACGCGACTTCAGCGATGCCGTCACGAGAAAGGACAGACAGGCGCCGCGCGTCGTCCACGAAGCCGCCGTCGCCTAAGACCTTCTCGGCGATCAGTGACACCATGCTCGCGAGATAAGCAGGGTGCCGCTTCTCACCCTTCTGCTTGTTCATCGAAGGTGCTCGACCACTCGCGAGACTCTTCAGCAATTGATCATACGCCTTCTGCGCCTCCGCTCGGTCCATCAATAGGGGTCGCACGCGTCCCTCAATTGCTTCGGCGCGATAGTTCAAGTAAAGCAGCACCTCTTCGAAGAAAGCTTTCTCCCGGCGTGTGAAATCCGTATCGAGCCCCTCTGCTTCATAGACACGCTCAATGTCAGCCAAATCGTAGCGCTGGAGTGCTTTGTTCGCTCCTCTTCCGCCGCGAACGCTATAGCCGATCTGCTCAGAGATTAACTTTACGTTCGCCCAAAATCGCGGCGCTTGTCCAATGAAGCGGATGTCAGGTTTCACGAAATAGCCCCGCCGATTGGTGCGAGTCGCGGCGTGTTCCAACGCTGCCGACTAGTTCTGACGACTCGACATGTATCTAGTGTTGCGGCGATTCCGGTGTCCGCGTGAGTCTAAACGCCAAATTGTTTAGACTCTGGCCGCGTCGGTCTTCGCGACAAGCGGGGTGCCCCTGGCAGCAATCCAGCGTGCCGCCAGGGGCGATGGCGTACTGACCGACCTCCCGGTCAACGCCATGCGAGAATGTAGTCGCTCAAGTCGGAATTGATAGCCGTCACCCGAGCGGCGCTCCGTGCTGTCCTCAGGCGCACCGGCTGGCGGCTCCGCGGGTTGCTTGCGGAGCGCGGCCTAGCCGCAAAGTCGTTTCCTGTATGTTCTGTGGATAACTTCTTGCGTTAACGATTGAGGCGCCTGCGAACACTTGGAAATCGCCACAATGGTTGCTGGTGTCATTGTATCCCACTTCATCCCATGTTAACCCAATCACGTCGGCATGGCTGGCGATCGCGGTCTGGGTGAGGGCGCCTGGGACGCGAGAGCTGGTGGGTGGCTCTGATTTGGCGAGTTTGCGGGCGGATCGCCTAACAGGGTCTTGTTGGGGCTCGTGCGTTGTTCATCTCGACCTTCGAGAAACAGCTGGATGCGAAGCGACGGATCGTCGCGCCGGTGGACTTCCGGGCGACGGTGGCGCCGTTCGACGGGCTGTTCTGCTTTCCGTCGATCGAGGCGGGCTGCCTGGAAGGCGGCGGCAAGGCGCTGTTCGACAGCTACGCGGCGCTGATCGAGGAGTTCCCGTTCGGCGACCCCACCCGCACGGCGCTGGAAGTCAGCGTCATGGGCGGGATGACCGAGCTGTCGTTCGACACCGCCGGGCGCATCACCGTTCCCGAGAGCTTCTGCGAACAGTTCGGCCTGACCGACTGGGTGACCATCGTCGGGCTGGGGCACCGCTTTCAGATCTGGTCGCGCGACGCCTTCCGCGAGTGGCGCGAGACGCAGCGCGCGGCGGCGCAGGCGGGCCTGCTGGCCCGGGCGCGGCGCACGCAGCTGGCGGCGGCCGCCAATGAGTGAGCCGGCCCACAAATCTGTGTTGCTTGACGAGGTGCTGGCGGCGCTGGCGCCGGCGCCTGGCGCGCTGATCGTCGACGGCACCTTCGGCGCGGGCGGCTATTCGCGCGCCTTTCGCCAAGCCGGGGCCGAGGTGGTGGCGTTCGACCGCGATCCGGCCGCTGCGGCCTTCGCCGCGCCGCTGGCCGGGCCGGGGTTCCGGCTGATCGAGGACCGGTTCTCGGCCATGGGCGAGCACCTCGCGCCGGCCAGCGCCGACGGCGTCGCGCTGGATATCGGCGTCTCGTCGATGCAGCTGGACGAAGCCGAGCGCGGTTTCTCGCTGATGCGCGACGGCCCCCTCGACATGCGCATGAGCCGCGAAGGCCCCACCGCCGCGGACCTGGTCAACACGGCTGAAGCCGCCGAGCTGGCGCGGGTCTTCCGCCGCTACGGCGAAGAGCCGCAAGGCCGGCGCGTCGCCGCCTTCATCGTGCGCCGCCGCACAGAGCAGCCGTTCGAGCGCACCCTCGATCTGGCTGAGACGGTGGAGCGGGCGCTGGGCGGTCGGCGCGGAGCGCGGACTCACCCGGCGACCAAGACGTTCCAGGCGCTGCGCATCGCCGTCAACGCTGAGCTGGACGAGCTGGAGCACGGGCTCGCCGCCGCCGAGCGAGTGCTGAAAGCCGGCGGGCGCCTCGCCGTGGTCAGCTTCCACTCGCTGGAAGATCGCATCGTCAAAGGCTTCCTCACCGAGCGCGCCGGCCGCACGCCCGGCGGCTCGCGCCATGCGCCGCCGAAGCACGACGGCCCCACGCCCAGCTTCGAGCTGCTGTTCAACGGCGCCCACGCGCCTGGTGAGTTGGAATTGGCGAGCAATCCGCGCGCCCGCTCCGCCAAACTGCGCGCCGCCCGACGCACCGACGCCCCGGCCTGGAAGGTGGCGGCATGAACGTCAGCGGCATCCTCACCCGCCGCGTTCGCGGCTTCCGCGTGTTGGACCTGGCCGCCCTGGCGCTGGTGCTGTCGCTGGCGCTGCTGGTCTATGCGTTCAAGACCGCGGCCGGCAGCCAGCGCTCCGACATCGCCGACATCGAGAGCCAGATTCACGACGAGGCGCGGGACGTGCGGGTGTTGCGTGCTCAGGTGGCGCAGCTGGAAAGCCCGGCGCGGCTGGAGAAGCTGGCCGGCGGCTATGCCGGCCAGGCCCCAGTCACCGCCAGGCAGGAGATCACCCCGGACGCCTTGAGCCAGGTGGCCCAGGAGCGCAACGCGCTGCCATCGGCCCCGGCGTCCAACGCCGTACTGGCCGACGCCGCCGCGACCAACGAGACGGCGCAATGAGCCTCGGCGACGCCCTGGCTGGCCCCTTCACGCCCATCGGTCGCTGGGTCTCGCGGCGCATGTGGTGGATGGAGCACGCCTTCGAGCGGTCGCGCAGCTCAGATCGCATGGTCGACGACACCCGCCTGCGCATCTTCTTCGTGCTGGCGCTGTTCGGCATGGGCTTCATCACGCTGGGACTCGGGGCGACGCGGGCCGCGCTGTTCTCGCCCTTCGGCCACGGGGCCGAGGTCTCCGAGCCGCAGCCCAACGCCCGCGCCGACCTCACCGACCGCAACGGCCAGCTGATGGCCGTCGACCTGCCCCGCTGGGGCCTCTACCTCGATCCGCACGAGATGGTGCGCAAGGACCTGGTGCGCGCCGCGCTGGTGGCCGCTGTCCCCGGCCTCTCGGCCGACAAGCTCGACAAGGCGCTGGCCGGCGAGCACCGCGCCTACCTGATCGGCGGCCTCTCTCCGGACCTGAAGGACCAGGTGCACGACCTCGGCCTGCCGGGGGTCACCTTCGAAGAGGAAGTGGGCCGCAGCTACCCGCTGGGCGACCTCGCCGCGCACCTGATCGGCTTTGCGTCCAAGGATGGCGAAGGCCTGGCGGGCGCCGAGCGCGCCTTCAACCCGCAAATCCGCGCCGATGGCGGCAAGGACCCGGTGGCGCTCGCCGTCGACCTCAGAGTGCAAGGCGCGCTGGAGGACGAACTCGACCAGGCCGGCGCCGACATGCAGGCCGCCGGCGGCGTCGGCATCGTGGTCAACGTCCGCACCGGCGAGATCCTGGGGATGGCCAGCTACCCCAGCTTCGATCCCAACGCGCCCACCGCGGGCGATCCGCGCAACCTGGTCAACCACGCCGCCGCCACCGTCTACGAGCCCGGCTCGGTGATGAAGGTGTTCACCCTGGCGATGGGCATCGACGCCGGCGTCGCCACCCCCGACACCCTCTTCAACGTCGGCGCGCCGCTGCAGATCGGCGACCGCACCGTGCACGACTACGACACCGGCGAGGGCGAGCTGACGCTGGCGCAGGTGTTCACCCACTCCTCCAACATCGGCGCCGCCAAGCTAGGTCTGATGGCCGGCCCCGATCGCATGGATCACTACTTCCGCGCCTTCGGCCTCTTCAACGCCGCGCCCAGCGAGCTGGCGGAGTCGACGCGGCCGCTGCTGCAGAAGACGCTCTCGCCCAACGTCATCGCCTCGATGTCGTTCGGCCACTCGATCTCGGTCAGCCCGCTCGCCATCGCCACCGGCATGAGCGCGATCCTGGATGGCGGCATCTACCGGCCGCTGACCCTGAAGAGGCTCGCGCCCGGCCAGGCCCCGGCCACCGGCGTGCGGGTGATCCAGGAAAGCACCTCGCGCACCATGCTCGACCTGATGCGTCTCAACGTCACTACCGGCACCGGGCAGAAAGCCGACATCCCCGGCCTGCGCGTCGGCGGCAAGACCGGCACCGCCACCAAGCTGGTGAACGGCCACTACGTCGAGGGCCGCAACGCCCTCAATCTGGCGTCGTTCGCGGCCATCTTCCCCACCGACGCCCCCTTCGACGCCGACCGCTACCTGGTGCTGATCATGCTGGACGAGCCCAAGCCGACCAAGGCCGACAGCGGCGTCACCACAGGGGCGCTGACCTCGGCGCCGGTGGCCGGCCGGGTGATCGAGCGGATCGCGCCGTTCCTGGGCGTGCGCCGGGTGATGATCGCCGCTGACATGGCGCCCAAGCCCGCCGCCGACCTTTCCAAGCTGGGAGCCAACGAGCAGTGAGCGCCCGGCTGTCCGACATCCTGCGCCGCGACCTCGCCGTCGATCCGGTGGTCGAGGGCGTCACCGCCGACAGCCGCAAGGTGAAGCCCGGCTGGCTGTTCGCCGCGCTGCCGGGCGTGACCGTGGACGGCCGCCAGTTCGTGCCGGCCGCTGTCGCCGCCGGCGCCTGCGCCATTCTCGCCGAGGCGCCGGTGGAAGCCGCCGCGCAAGTGATCCAGGTTCACGACGCCCGCCGTGCCTATGCGCTGGCCGCCGCCGCGTTCTGGGGCGCGCAGCCGGCCACCGTGGTCGCCGTCACCGGCACGAACGGCAAGACTTCGGTCGCCACCTTCTGCCGGCAGATCTTCGCGCGGCTGGGCCGCTCATCGGCCAGCATGGGCACGCTGGGCGTCCGCGCCGGCGACACCCAGATCCCCGCGCCCCGCATGACCACGCCCGACGCTGGCGCCATCGCCGAGATCATGGCCGACCTCGCCGGCCGCGGCGTCACCCACCTGGCTATGGAAGCCTCCTCGCACGGCATCGACCAGCGCCGCCTCGACGGTGTCACGCTGACCGCGTCCGGCTTCCTCAACCTGACCCAGGACCATCTCGACTACCACCTGACGATGGAGGCCTACCGCGCCGCCAAGCTGCGCCTCTTCGAAGAGCTGACGCCGCGCGGCGCCACCGCGGTGCTCAACGCCGACTCCGACGCCTATCCGGCCTTCGCCGCAGCTTCGGTGACCAACGGCCTTTCGGTCTACTCGGTGGGCGCGATGGGCGAAGGGCTGACACTCGCCGGCCGCTCCTGGCAGGGCGACGGCCAGCGCCTGCGCATCGGCACGGAAGGGCGCAACTTCGACATTCGCCTGCCGCTCGCCGGCGTCTTCCAGGCCTCCAACGCCCTCGTCGCCGCCGGCCTCTGCGTCGCCGCCGGGGAGAACACCGAGGCCGTGCTGGCGGCGCTGGAGCACATCGAAGGCGCGCCGGGCCGCATGCAGCGCGTCGGCCGGGGCCGCAAAGGCGGCGAAGCCTACGTCGACTACGCCCACACCCCCGACGGCCTGCGCACCGTGCTGCTGGCGCTGCGCCCGCACGCCACCGGCCGGCTGATCGTGGTCTTCGGCGCCGGCGGCGACCGCGACCGCGGCAAGCGCCCGATCATGGGCAAGATCGCCGCCGAACTGGCCGACGTCGCCATCGTCACCGACGACAATCCGCGCTCCGAAGTCCCCGCCGCCATCCGCGCCGAGATCCGCGCCGGGGCCCCAGGTCTGCGCGAGATTGGCGATCGCCGCGAAGCCATCGGCGCCGCCGCCGAAATGCTGAAGGACGGTGATGTGCTGGTGGTGGCCGGCAAGGGCCACGAGCAGGAACAGATCGTCGGCGACATCATCCACCACTTCGACGACGTGGCCGAAACCGCCGCGGCGCTGGGCCTGGCCCCCGCCCATGGCTGAGCCGCTCTGGACCTCGGCCGACATCGCCGCCGCGACCGGAGGGACGGCCAGCGCGCCGTTCGCGGCCAACGGCGTCTCCATCGACACCCGCAGCATCGAGCCCGGCGACCTCTTCGTCGCTCTGGCCGGCGTCCGTGACGGGCATGAGTTCGTGAAGATGGCGCTGGAGCGCGGCGCCGCCGGCGCGCTGGTCTCTCAGGCCGTGGCCGGACCGGCCGTGCGGGTCGCCGACACCCTGGTCGCGCTGGAGCAGCTCGGCGTGGCGGCGCGGGAGCGAGCGGCCGGTACCAAGCGCGGCGCGGTCACCGGCTCGGTGGGCAAGACCAGCGTCACCCAGGCGATCAAGGCCGGCCTCGCCCGGGCCGGCCACAGCCACGGCTCGGTGAAGAGCTACAACAACCACATCGGCGTGCCGCTCACTCTGGCCCGCATGCCGCGCGACACCGAACGCGCCGTGTTCGAGATCGGCATGAACCATACGGGCGAGATCACCCCGCTGGCTCGCATGGTCGAGCCGCACGCTGTGGTGATCACCACCGTCGCTCCGGTGCACATCGAGAACTTCCCCGACGGCGAAGCCGGGGTGGCCAGGGCCAAGGCCGAGATCTTCGACGGCCTCCGCGCCGGCGGCGTCGCCGTGCTCAACGCCGATAACAGCTGGTTCGGGTTCCTCAGCGACCGGGCCAAGGCGCAGGGCGCGGACGTCCGCACCTTCGGCGAAGGGCCCGACTGCACCGCCCAGCTCACCGGCTTTCGCCTGGCCGGCGATGGCGCCGTCGCTTCGGCCCGCATCCACGGCCGTCCTGTCGAGATCGCGCTGCGCCAGACCGGCGCCCATTGGGGCCCGATGAGCCTGGCCGCGCTGCTGATGATGGAAGCGCTGGACGTCCCCCTGGACATCGGCGTCGCCGCGCTGGCCGAGTTCGAGCCGCTGGAAGGCCGCGGCGCGGTGCGCCAGGTGCGTCTGCCCGCCGGCGCCTTCACACTGATCGACGACAGCTACAACGCCAACCCCACCTCCACCGCCGCCGCGCTGCGGACCCTGGGCCTGCGCCCCACGGCCGGGCGCCGCATCGCCGTGCTCACCGACATGCTGGAGCTGGGCGACCTGGCGGCCCGCTACCACGCCGATCTCGCGGCCGAAGTCGAGGCCGCTGGCATCGACCTGGTGTTCGCCGCCGGCCCTCTCATGCAAAGCCTCTGGCGGGCGCTTCCGCCGACTCGCCAAGGCGCGTACGCCGTGACCGCGGCGGCGCTCGCCCCGCAGGTCACCCGGGCCGTAGAGCCTGGGGACGTGGTGATGGTGAAGGGGTCGCACGGGTCCAACGCCCAGAGCCTCAACCAGGCGCTGGCGGCCCTTGGCTCCCCACCGGGGGAGGCGGCCTGATGCTCTATCTGCTCTACGAGCGGCTGGCGGCGGACGGTCACCACTACGTGCCGATCCTCAACCTGCTGCGCTACCTCACCTTCCGCTCCGGCCTGTCGCTGGCCACCGCCATGATCACGGTGATGGCCATGGGCTCGCGCTTTATCCGCTGGATGCAGGCGCGCCAGGGCAAGGGCCAGCCGATCCGCGCCGAAGGCATCGAGCGCCACGTGGTGGAGAAGGCCGGCACCCCCACCATGGGCGGGCTGATGTTCCTGGCCGGCATCACCGTCGGCACGCTGCTCTGGGCCGATCTCGCCGACCCCTACGTCTGGGTGGTGATGCTGGTGACGCTGATGTTCGGCTTCCTGGGCTTCCTCGACGACTACGCCAAGGTGACCAAGCAGACCACCGAGGGCGTCTCCGGGCGCCTGCGCCTGCTCATCGAGGCGGCGGTGGCGTTCCTGGCCACGTTCCTGATGATCAAGTACGGCCCGGTCGCCGCCGACGAGCCGCACCTCGGCACCTCCGTCACCTTCCCCATCCTCAAGGACCTCGTCCTCAACCTGGGCTGGGTCTACCTGGCCTTCGGCGCCTTCGTGATCATCGGCGCGTCCAACGCGGTGAACTTCACCGATGGGCTCGACGGCCTCGCCACCGTGCCGGTGATGATCGCCGCCGGGGCGTTCGGGCTCATCGCTTACCTGGTCGGCAACTTCGTCTTCGCCAAGTATCTTGAGCTGCACTTCGTGCCCGGCGTCGGCGAGGTGGGGGTCTACTGCGCCGCTATGGTCGGCGCCTGCCTGGGCTTCCTCTGGTACAACGCCCCGCCGGCCAAGATCTTCATGGGCGACTGCGGCTCGCTGGCCCTCGGCGGCGGTCTCGGCGCCGTGGCTGTCGCCACCAAGCACGAGATCGTGCTGGCCATCGTCGGCGGTCTCTTCGTGCTCGAGACGGTGTCGGTGATGGTGCAGGTCGCCTCGTTCCGGCTGACCGGCAAGCGGGTGTTCCGCATGGCGCCGATCCACCACCACTTCGAGCGCCTTGGCTGGGCCGAACCCACCATCGTGATCCGCTTCTGGATCATCGCCGTGGTGCTGGCCCTGGTCGGCCTCTCAACCCTGAAGCTGCGGTAGGGGAGGGCAGATGATCCCGGTCCGCGGTTTCGAAGGCAAGAAGGTCGCCGTGTTCGGCTTGGCCCGCACCGGCCTTGCCGCCGCGCGCGCTCTTACCGCCGGCGGCGCCCAGGTCGTGGTCTGGGACGAGAACGCCAAGGCCCGCGACGCCGCCAAGGCCGATGGCTTCGTGCTGGAGGACCTCGCCAGCGCCGACTGGTCCACGCTCGCCGCGCTGATGCTGTCGCCCGGCGTGCCGCTGACCCATCCGAAGCCGCACTGGACCGTCGAGAAGGCGCGAGCTGCCGGCGTCGAGATTCTCGGCGACATCGAGCTCTTCGCCCGCACGGTCGCCGCCAGCCCGGCCCACAAACGCCCCAAGATCGTCGCCATCACCGGCACCAACGGCAAGTCGACCACCACCGCGCTCATCGCTCACGTCTGCGCCCAGGCCGGCCGCGACGTGCGGATCGGCGGCAACATTGGCGTGGGCGTGCTGGGTCTGGAGGACATGCACGGCGGCGCGGTCTACGTGCTGGAGCTGTCGAGCTACCAGCTGGACCTGACCTCGAGCCTCAAGGCCGACGTCTCGGTGATCCTCAACATCTCGCCCGACCACCTGGAGCGGCATGGCGACATGGACGGCTACGTCGCCGCCAAGAAGCGCATCCTGCTCAACCAAGGCAAGGGCGACACCGCCATCGTCGGCGTCGACGACCCCTGGTGCCAGCAGATCGTCACCGAGATCACCGCCGCCAACCGGCGCACCATCGTGCCGATCAGCGCCCGCCGCTCCATGGGCCGCGGGGTTTATGCCCTGCAGGGCGTGCTCTACGACGCCATGGGCGAGCGGGTGACCGAGGTGGCGGACCTGACCCGCGCCGTCTCGCTGCCCGGCCGCCACAACTGGCAGAACGCGGCCGCCGCCTACGCCGCCGCCCGCGCCCTCGGCCTCTCCATCCAGGACGCCGTCGATGGCCTGATGACCTTTCCGGGCCTCGCGCACCGGATGGAAACCGTCGGGACCATCGGCCGGGTGCGCTTCGTCAACGACAGCAAGGCCACCAACGCCGACGCCGCCCGCCAGGCGCTGTCCAGCTATCCGAAGGTCTACTGGATCGCTGGCGGCCAGCCGAAGGCCGGCGGCATCGACAGCCTGGGCGACCTCTTCGGCGTCGTCGCCAAAGCCTATCTGATCGGGGAGGCGGAGGACGCCTTCGCCGCCACGCTGCAGGGCCATGCGCCGGCCGTGACCTGCGGGACCATGGACGTCGCCGTGCGCGCCGCCTTCGCCGACGCCAGAGCGAGCGGCGAGGACGCGGTGGTGCTGCTGTCGCCGGCCTGCGCGTCCTTCGACCAGTTCGCCGACTTCGAAGCTCGCGGCGAGGCTTTCCGCGACGCCGTGCACCACCTCTCTCTGCCGCAAGCCCGCGAGGCCCGCGCTTGACCGCCGCCATGCCCCCCGCCGACACCTCCACCGCGCACGCCTTCTCCCGCAACGACACCTCCCGCGTCGGCGTCTGGTGGTGGACCGTGGACCACTGGCTGCTGGGGGCGACGCTGGCGCTGGTGGGCCTGGGCGTCTTGCTGTCGTTCGGGGCCAGCCCGGCGGCGGCGGCCCGGCTCGACATCCCGTTTCCGTTCCACTTCGCTGTGCGCCAGTCGATCTTCGCGGCGATGGGCCTGGTGATCCTACTGGCGGTTTCGATCCTGCCGCCGCGCGGCATCCGGCGGGCGGCGTTCTTCATCTACATCGTCGCCATCCTGATGATGGGCGCCCTGCTGGTGCTGGGTCACTCGGCCAAGGGCGCCACCCGCTGGGTCGACTTCGCCGGCTTCACCCTGCAGCCGTCGGAATTCATGAAGCCGGCGCTGATCGTGCTCACCGCCTGGATGTTCTCCGAGGGCCAGAAAGGCGAGGGCGTGCCCGGCGTCTCCATCGCGTTCGGGCTCTACGTAATCGCCGTGGCGCTGCTGCTGGTCGAGCCGGACGTGGGCCAGACGGTGCTGATCACCGTGGCCTTTGGCGCCGCCTTCTGGATGGCCGGCGTGCCGATGAGCTGGGTGATGGTGCTGGGCGGCGCGGCCGTGGCGGGTCTCACCAGCACCTACTTCCTCTTCCAGCACGTGGCGACGCGGGTCGACACCTTCCTCGGCCACGACAAGACCAGCGAGGCCCAGCAGGTGGTCAAGGCCGGCCAGGCCATCGCCGCCGGCGGTCTCTTCGGCCGCGGCCCTGGCGAGGGCATCATGAAGCGCGAAGTGCCGGAGATGCACACCGACTACATCTATTCGGCCTCGGCCGAGGAGTACGGCTTGTGGTTCTCGCTGATCCTGATCGGGCTCTTCACCTTCGTGACGCTGCGCGGCCTGTTCAAGGCGATGAAGCTCTCCGACCCGTTCGAGCAGGTGGCCGCGGCCGGCCTCTTCGTGCTGGTCGGCATGCAGGCCTTCATCAACGTGGCGGTGAACCTGGACCTGATCCCGTCGAAGGGCATGACGCTGCCGTTCATCTCCTACGGCGGCTCCTCGATGCTGGCGATGTGCCTGACCATGGGCATGGCGCTCGCTTTGACCCGCCGCCGGCCGGGCGCCTATGCGCCGAAAGCGGGCCTCGCCAAGGCCGGCGCCTTTGCCTGAGACGCGTGTCGCGGTCCTCGCCGCCGGGGGCACCGGCGGCCACCTGTTCCCGGCCCAGGCGCTGGCCCAGGCGCTGACAGCGCGCGGCTGGCGCATCGTGCTGGCCACCGATGACCGGGTGCAGAGCCTTTCCGGCGACTTCCCCGCCGAACGCCTGATCCCGCTCTCCGCCGCCACCGCCAGGCCCGGCGATCCGCTGGGCATGGCAAGAGCCGGCGTCGCGATCCTGAAGGGCGTGATGCAGGCCAGGGCCGCGCTCGCCGAGATCAAGCCGGCTATTGTCGTCGGCTTCGGCGGCTACCCCAGCCTGCCGGCGCTGATCGCCGCCATCACCAGCGGCCGGCGCACCATGATCCACGAGCAGAACGCGGTGATGGGCCGGGCCAACCGCCTGCTCGCCAGCCAGGTGACGGCGGTCGCCTGCGCCTTCCCGACGCTGCAGAAGGCCCCAGCCGCGGTGCAAGCGAAGGCCGTCGTGGTCGGCAACCCGGTGCGCCCTGAAGTGCGCGCCATCTACGACCAGGCCTATGTCGCCCCGGACCCCGCTGGCGAAGTGCGCCTGCTGGCTACTGGCGGCAGCCAGGGGGCGCGGGTGCTGTCCGACCTTGTGCCCCGCGCCGTGAGCCAGCTGCCTGACATTCTCCGAAAGCGGCTGAAGGTGCAGCAGCAGGTCCGCGCCGAACAGCTCGACACGGCCCGCGCCACCTACGCCGCCGCCGGTGTCGAGGCCGAGATCGCGCCTTTTTTCAGCGGCATGGCCCAGCGCCTCGCTGCATGCCACCTCACCATCGGCCGCGCTGGTGCTGGCACCGTCTGCGAGATCGCGGTCGCTGGTCGCCCGGCCATCCTGGTGCCGCTGAAGATCGCCCTCGACGACGACCAGGGCCAGAACGCCCGCCTGCTCGCCGAAGCCGGCGGCGCCGAAGTGCTGCGCGAAGACGCGCTCACGGCGGAGAGCCTCTCGGCCTTGCTTAGGTCGCTGATCGAAGACCCAGCCCGCCTCGCCAGAATGGCCGCCGCCGCCAAAGCCGTCGCCAAACCCGCCGCCGCCGACCGGCTGGCGGACCTGGTGGAGACGACGGCGGGCTGAACCACTCCTGACCCCGCTCATCCCGGCGAAGGCCGGGACCCAGGCATGGCGGCGGGGAGCGCGCCGCCAAGGCCCGTTTCAACACGAAGGCACGAAGCCAGCGAAGGACACGAAGGCGCGCTTCGCGCGCAGCAAATCACCTTCAACCTTAGGGACTAGCCGTCGCGCGAAGCGCGACCTTCGTGTGCTTCGCGTCCCTTATTCTTCCTTCGTGTGACCTCTTCAAACACCTGCCTCAAGTCCCGGCCTTCGCCGGGATGAGCGGGTTTGAAGGGTGACGTGGGAGGGGGCGTTCGGATAGCAGAGCACAACATGGTTAGGAGTTCCCCATGAAGACCGCTGTTGCCTCCCTCGCCGCCATCACGGCCCTGTCTCTCGCCGCGCCCCAGGCCAACGCCGGCTGTGTCACTGGCGCGATCGTGGGCGGGGTGGCCGGGCATATCGCGCACCACCATGCGCTGGCCGGCGCGGCGGTCGGCTGCATCGTCGGGCATGAGCTGGCGCTGAAGAAGAAGCGCGAGCATGAGGCGGAGCTGGCCCGGGAACGGGCGGCGCACGAACACCACTAGCGATTCAACGGCACTTGTGGTAATAGATCGCCGCGGCGGAGACCAACTTGCCGCGGGTCTTTGACATCGTTCAGTCAGTGAACATTGCCGCGGAACGGGGAAACCACCGTTACTATCGGCGATCTACGGTGAAACGGCCGACGCTCCGCCCGTTGGGTCCGCCGCCGTTTCCAGCTAAGCAGGCGAGCATGAACCGCCGTCCCGTTCCGTTCGACCTCGGGCCTGTGCACTTCGTCGGCATCGGCGGCATCGGCATGAGCGCGATCGCCGAGATCATGCTGCGCATCGGCTACCAGGTGCAGGGGTCCGACGCGCGCGCCAGCGCCAACACCGAGCGGCTGGAGAAGCTGGGGGCCAAGGTGTTCGTCGGCCACGCCGCCGAGCACATCGAAGGCGCCTCGGCGCTGGTCTTCACCAGCGCGGTGAAGGCCGACAATCCGGAGCTGGCCGCCGCCAGAGCCGCGCGCATCCCGCTGGTGCGCCGCGCCGAGATGCTGGCCGAGCTGATGCGGCTTCAGTACTCGGTCGCGGTGGGCGGCACCCACGGCAAAACCACCACCACCTCGATGGTGGCGGCTATCCTCGACGCCGGCGGGTTCGATCCCACGGTGGTCAACGGCGGCATCATCAACGCCTACGGCGCCAACGCGAAGGTGGGCGAGGGCGACTGGATCGTGGTCGAGGCCGACGAAAGCGACGGCACCTTCCTGCGCCTGCGCCCCACCGTGGCGGTGGTCACCAACATCGATCCGGAGCACCTCGACCACTACGAGACCTTCGAGGCGGTGAAGCGGGCCTTCCAGAGCTTCGTCGAGAGCATCCCGTTCTACGGCTTTGCCGCCATCTGCATCGACGACCCGGACGTGCAGGAGATGGCCGCGCGCGTCGATAACCGCCGCCTGATCACCTACGGGACCAACCCGCAGGCCGAGGTGCGGGCCATGAACATCGGCATCGGGGCCGAGGGCTCGACCTTCGATGTGGTGATCACCGGGCCTGGAGGCACGACAGTGCTGGGCGACGTGACCCTGCCGATGGCCGGCGAGCACAATGTGCGCAACGCGCTGGCCGCCATCGCCATCGGCCGCGAACTGGGTGCGCCGGAGAAGGCGATCCGCAAGGGCCTGGCGGGCTTCGGCGGCGTGCGCCGGCGCTTCACCGTCGCCGGCAAGGCTCGCGGCGTTACCGTGATCGACGACTACGGACACCATCCGGTGGAGATCGCCGCCGTGCTGAAAGCGGCCCGCGCGGTGACCAACGGCCGGGTGATCGCGGTGGTTCAGCCGCACCGCTACACGCGGCTCCGGGACCTGTTCCAGGAGTTCTGCCGCTGCTTCAACGACGCCGACGTGGTGATCGTGGCGGACGTTTATGCGGCCGGCGAGACGCCCATCGAGGGCGTCGACAAGGACTCGCTGGTGGAGGGCCTGAAGCGCCACGGCCACCGCAATGCGCTGCCGCTGCCCGCACCCACGGCGCTGCCCGACCTGATCGCCGCGCAGGCCAGGGAGGGCGACCTCGTGGTCTGCCTGGGCGCCGGCGACATCACCACCTGGGCCCACGCGCTCCCGGCGCAACTGGAAGCGCTGCCGGCGTGAGACACCCCACCGCGAACCCGCTCATCCCGGCGAAGACCGGGACCCAGGCAAGACCCGCCCGCGGGGGGGGACATAAAAGAGGTGACACGAAGAGCACGAAGCTAGCGAAGGGCACAAAGGCGCGCTTCGCGCGCATCGAATCATCAGCGGTCTTTGAGACTGGCCGTCGCGCAAAGCGCGACCTTCGTGTGCTTCGTGCCTCCTTAATCTTCCTTCGTGTGACCTCCTTCCTTTGCGTGCCTCAAGTTCCGGCGCTCGCCGGAACGAGCGGGGCTTAGGAATGGTGGATTGGCGGGACGAGTTGCCGCCGGTGCGGGGGCGGCTCATGCGGGATGCGCCGCTGGCGCCCTACACCTGGTTTCGAGTGGGGGGCCCAGCCGACCTGCTGTTCCTGCCGGCCGATGAGGCAGACCTCGCGGCGCTGCTGCAGGCGCTGCCGGCGGACGTCCCGCGCACCGTGCTCGGCGTCGGCTCCAACGTCATCATCCGCGACGGGGGGCTGGCGGGCCTGACCATCCGGCTGGCCGGGCGGCCTTTCGGCGAAGTGCACGTTGCTGAGGACGACGGCAAGGTCGCCGCCGCCGCCGGCGCGCTGGACGCGATGGTGGCCCGAACCGCGGCAAAGGCCGGCTACGCGGGGCTGGAGTTCTACGCTGGCATTCCGGGCACGGTCGGCGGCGCCATCACCATGAACGCCGGCTGCTACGGCGCGGAGACCCGGGACGTGCTGAATGTGGCCTGGGGCCTCGACGCGGCGGGCGAGCAGCGCGTCTTCACCAACGCCGACCTCGGCTACAGCTACCGGCACTCGGGTATCGAGGGCATCGTCTGGATGGGGGCCGTGTTCGACGTGCGCCCCGACCAGCCCGAGGCGATTCAGGGAAGGATCGAGGAGATCACCACCCGACGCGAGACCACCCAGCCGATCCGCGAGAAGACCGGCGGCTCGACCTTCAAGAACCCGGCCGGCCATTCGTCCTGGAAGCTGGTCGACGAGGCCGGCTGGCGCGGCAAGCCCCTTGGCGGGGCGATGTTCTCGCCCCTGCACGCCAACTTCCTGATCAACACCGGCGACGCCACCGCCGCCGACCTGGAGGGCCTGGGCGAGGCCGTCCGCGCCGACGTCAAGGCCAGGACCGGGGTCGAGCTGGAGTGGGAGATCAAGCGCATCGGCCGGCCGGGGTGAGCGGCTCAGGCGATTTGCGCGTTATCGATCCCTGGCGGTCAACCGCCTTGGGGGTGAACCGCGGTGGCGGTGCGTCGGTTTTCCGATTTGAGCCGGCCGGTCGCCGCCTCGGCCTGAGGAATTTGCGGATGAATGCTCGGATGCTCACTGGAAGATGTCTGTGCGGCGCGGTCGCCTATGCGGTTCCGGACGAGTTTCTCTACGCGGCCTGTTGCCACTGCTCCAATTGCCGCCGCACGACGGGCTCGGCGTTCAAGCCCTTCGCCGGCATCGAACGCGAGAAGTTGACCCTCACGAAAGGTCACGGGGATCTCCTGATCCTCGGTGAGGATCGCGGCAACGACACGCACTGCAAGGCGTGTGGATCGCTGCTCTACTCCGTCGTGCGAGAGGGCGCCTATGTGCATGTCGCCATGGGGACCCTGGCAGACGCCCCGACCCTGCGGCCCAGCAAGCACATCTTCGTCGGCTCCAAGGCGCCATGGTTCACGATCGCCGATGGCCTGCCGCAGTTTGAGGAACACGCCATAGCCGAAACCTAGCCGTCGCGCTGGAGGTGGCCGCCTGGCGGCCGATCGGATCGGCGCTTGACCGGGCCTGCCGCCTCGGTCACCGCCATGGCATCCTTCCCCGAACCCGCCGCTTCGAGTCGAGCCCATGACCACGCCCCTTTCCGCCAAACCTCTTGAAGGGCGGCATGTGGCTGTCCTGATGGGCGGGCTCTCGGCCGAGCGGGAGGTCAGCCTGGTCTCCGGCCGCGAATGCGCCGACGCCCTGGAGCGGCTGGGCGCCAAGGTCTCCCGTGTCGACGCCGGGCGCGACCTCGCCCAGGTGCTCACCCGCCTCAAGCCCGACGTCTGCTTCAACGCCCTGCATGGCGCCTGGGGCGAGGACGGCTGCGTCCAGGGGGTGCTGGAGACGCTGGGCGTCCGCTACACCCACTCCGGCGTGCTGGCCTCGGCGCTCGCCATGGACAAGGCCAAGGCCAAGGCGGTGCTGGCCGCGGCCGGCGTCACGGTGCCGGGCGGCGGCCTCTTCAACCGGCACCGGGCGGCGGCGAACCACGTCATGGCGCCCCCCTATGTGGTGAAGCCCAACGCCGAGGGCTCCTCGGTGGGTGTGTTCCTGGTGTTGGAGGGCGCCAACCGGCCGCCGCAGGAGGTCACGGCCAAGAGCTGGACCTTCGGCGAGGAGGTGATGGTGGAGCCCTACGTCGCCGGCAAAGAGCTGGCGGTCGCGGTGCTGGGCGACGGGGCCCTGACCGTCACCGAGATCGTGCCGGCCGCGGGCTTCTACGACTACGAG
>DASXZG010000116.1:0-40804 GCA_036502045.1 Caulobacteraceae bacterium
GGCCCAGTTTGGAAAATTCTGTCATGTCTCGATAAATTCGGAAGCCGTGAAGCCCTGGGCGAATCAAACGCGCCAGAACCCGGTTCCGCGAATGCGGAACATAGGAAGAAACTCTTTCAAGTCAATGCTTAGTCGCTCGCTTGTTCGTCGCGCATTGAGTTGGGCGCGCCCCACGATTTCGAGCCGCCCAAAGCACCCCGCCCCCTCGATGGGGGCGGGGCAGGGGTGGGGGTGTGTCCGCATCGCCGCGGCGCAGGGCGCAGATGGCGCTGACGTCTCTCGCGCCCAGGCTCCGCCGCCGGCGCTTCCCCCCATCCCCGGCCCTTCGCCATCGAGGGGAAGGGGGTTCTCAGCCAACTTACGGCAATTGACGCGCGTCGCCGGCTTGGGTCTGCTCGGGCGACATCGGGGGACGTGCGCATGTGGATCACCCTAGCCATCGCTGTCGTTGCTGCGGTCGTTCTTCTGGCCGTTGCGGCGCTGATCCTGCGCGCCGTCATCCAGGCGCGCCGCGCCGCGAAGCTGGCGATCCGCACCCAGAACGGCGTCAACGAGAACAGCTTCCTCCGCATCGGCGGCATCGAGCAATGGGTCTCGATCCGTGGCGAGGACCGCGCCAACCCGCTGCTGATCGTGGCCCACGGCGGCCCCGGCAGCTGCATGACGCCCTTCATCGACGACTCGACCCAGGCCTGGGAGAAACACTTCACCGTCGTCCACTGGGACCAGCGCGGCGCCGGCCTCACTTACAGCCGCTCGCCGAAAGCGCAGGGCGAGCTGTCGCTGGCCCGCATCGCCGACGACGGCATCGAGGTGACCCGGCACGCGCTCCAGCGCACCGGCCAGGCCAAGGCGTTGCTGCTGGGCATCTCGTGGGGCTCGGTGGTGATCATGGCAATGGCGCGCCGCCAACCGGAGCTGTTCCACGCGGTGGTGGGCGCCGGGCAGGTGGTCGACATGCAGCGCAACGAGGCGGTCGGCTACGAGTGTCTGCTGGCCCGAGTGCGGGCGGCTGGCGACCAGCGCGCCGAGGCATCGCTGCTGAAGCTGGGCGCGCCCCCTTACGCAAGCCTGAAGCAGCTGATGGCCGAGCGGCGGGTGCTGAACGCCCATCCGCCGGCGAGCGAGCGCGGGGTGCAAGGCCGCATCATCCGCTTGCTGCTCACCGCGCCGGGGTTCTCGCTGACGCAGATCCTCGACTGGTTCCAGGGCGCGAGCGTCAGCGGCGTCGCGCTGCTGGACACGCTGATGACCTACAGCGACGACCCGCCCGCGCCGCTGGAGGTCCCGTACGTGCTCATCCAGGGCGCGGAAGATATCCAGACCCCCACCAGCCTCGCCGCCACTTACTTCGAGGCGATGCAAGCTCCCGCCAAGCGCTACGCCAGCATCCCCGGCGGCGGCCACTACGCCGTGGTGTCGATGGCGGACGAATTCCTGGCCGCGCTGCTGGCCGACGCGCGGCCGTTCGCGCTCAGCTCTTCGTCCGCACCGCGCCCATGAAGTCGCGCTTGCCCAGGGGCACGCCGGCCTGGCGCAGGATGTCGTAGGCCGTGGTGGCGTGGAAGAAGAAGTTCGGCATCGAGAAGCTCATCAGGAAGTTCTCGGCCGTGAACGGCAGCTTGAAGTTGGCGCCGATGGCGAAGGTCACGTCCTTGCCTTCCAGTGCATTGACCGCGTCCGGCGTCCACGCCGCGAGCCGCGACTGGGAGTCGGTCACCAGCTTCTGCAGGGCAGGGTAGTCGAGGTCGCCGAGCTGGCCCGGAGGGCCGAATGCGCCGGCCTTCGCGCCGTCCAGCGCGCCGGCCGAGTGGTGCGACACCGAGACGATCTGGAAGGCGAAGGGCAGCATGTCGTCGTAGAGGCGGGTCGCCACCAGGGTCTGCGGATCGAGCCCCTTGTCTTTGCAGTGGTCGGCGCCGCGCTGCAGGAAGCCAGCGACGGCGCCCAGCGTCTGCTGAAAGCTGCCGACGCTGAGGTCGTAGAGGGAGATGGCCATTTCCGGACTCCGAAGGGGTTCGGATGTCCTCTAGGGCGCTGACGCGGCGACCGCCAAGGGCTTTGCCGTAGCTGGGCGCAGCCATGCCAGCGCCGCCACGATCACCGCGAACTGCGCCACCAGCGCAAAGCCACGCACCTCGAACGGGATCGGCGCCACTTCGAAGCCGAGCAGGATCCCCAGCGCACCGCCTGCCACCAGCCGCGCCCGTCGCTCAACCGCCTCGTCCAGCCCCACCGCCGCCAGCAGTACCCCCGCCGTCAGCATCGGCACGGCGTGGTACGGCTCGAGCCATGGGCTGAACGGCAGCGGCGCCAGCAGCAGCACGATCCAGTCGCTGAGAGCGCCCCGCGATGGCGCCGTCTCGCGCCGGCTGCGCAGCCACGCCACGCCATAAATCGCCAGCACCACCAGCCACGCCGCCAGCACCGCGCCCACCACCCAACTCACCTGCGGCGCGTCGAACCGCCAGCCGGTGATGTTCAGCACCGACTGGTGCAGCGAGATATCCGGATTGGCGCTGCCAGCGGCCTTCAGTCCAGCCTCGGTGGCGGGGGCGCTGACGTGAGCGATCTGAGCGCGCCAGCCGGCGTAGAGCCGCAAGGTCCCCGCCCAGCCGAACAGCGCCAGCGGCAGCGCGCCCCACAGCACCGCGAAGGTCACCGCGCCGGCGGCGAAAGCCCGCCTCGCCCCTGTCACCAGCATCCAGAGCAGGATCAGGCCTGCATAGAGCTTCAGCGACACGCTGAGCGCCACCAGCGCGCCGGCGGCCATCGGCCGCCGGCTCATCAACGCATAGCCCGCCGTCACCAGGCCCAGGCTGACCAGGTTGCTGTTGGCGTTGCGCAGGTCCCAGCCGATGGCCCAGTCGGCCGCGATCACGCCCGCCAGCCCCAGCAGCGGCCACAGACGGGCGAGCCGGTCGCCGGCCAGCGCCGCGCGCACGCTCACCGCCAGCCCCGCCGCCATCAACGCTTGCCAGGCCAGCATGAACGCCGCCGCGCCCGCCGCCGACAGCCCCACGAACATCAGCACCGCCGAGGGCGGGTAGGGGTAGACCGAGCCGGCGGTATAGGCGCCCTGCGCGAACACCCGCCGCGACTCCGCGAAGAAGATCGCCGCGTCGCCGTGCGGCGCCGGTGGCCAGATCAGGGCGGGGTGAAAGCGGGTGAGGTAGTAGGCGAAGTAGGCGAGGGCGGCGATCGCCGCGGCGATGCGGGCGGCTGGCGTGCCTGCGAGCCGGCGAAGGCCGCCCATCAGCGGCGCGTCGCCCGGCGGCTCAAATGTCGAGATCCTCAACGGCGAACTCGGCGTTCTCCTGGATGAAGCGGAAGCGCAGCTCCGGGCGCTTGCCCATCAGCGTCTCCACCAGGTCGGCGTCGGTGCCCTCGGCCCGGGTCAGCTGCACCCGCGCCAGGGACCGGGTCTTGGGGTCCATGGTGGTCTCCTTCAGCTGCGCCGGCATCATTTCGCCCAGGCCCTTGAAGCGGCCGATCTCCGGCTTTTTGCCCTTGAACGTGGTCGCCATCAGCTCGTCCTTGTGAGCGTCGTCGCGGGCATAGACCGCCGTGCCGCCGTGCGAGAGCCGGTAGAGCGGCGGCAGCGCCAGGTAGAGTTTCCCGTCGCGGATCAGGTCGGGCATGGTCCGATAGAAGAAGGTGATCAGCAGCGAGGCGATGTGGTCGCCGTCGACGTCGGCGTCGGTCATGATGATCACGCGCTCATAGCGCAGCGCCTCGTCGCGATAGCGGGCGCCGGTCTCCACCCCCAGCGCCAGCGACAGGTCGGCCAGCTCCTTGTTTCCGCGCAGCTGATCGACGCTGGCTGAGGCCACGTTGAGGATCTTGCCCCGCAGCGGCAGGATCGCCTGAGTTCGCCGGTCACGCGCCTGCTTGGCCGAGCCGCCGGCGCTATCGCCCTCGACGATGAAGATCTCCGCGCCCTCGGCCGAGTTGGCCGAGCAGTCGGCGAGCTTGCCGGGTAGGCGCAGCTTGCGAGTGGCCGAGGCTCTGGCCACCTCGCGGTCTTTGCGCCGCTTCAGCCGCTCCTCGGCCCGCTCGATCACGAACGCCAGCAGCGCGCCGGCCGCTTTCGGCTGGCCCGCCAGCCAGTGGTCGAACGGATCGCGCAGCGCGGCCTCCACCAGTCGCTGGGCGTCCAGCGACGACAGCCGCTCCTTGGTCTGGCCCTGGAACTCCGGATTGCGGACGAAGACGCTGAGCATGGCGCCGGCTTCGGCCATCACGTCATCGGCGGTGATCAGCGCGCCGCGCTTCTCGTTCGAGAGTTCGGCGTGGGCCTTGAGGCCACGGGTCAGCGCCGCGCGCAGGCCGGCTTCGTGCGTGCCACCTTCAGGCGTCGGGATGGTGTTGCAGTAGGACTGGATGAAGCCGTCGGCCTGGCCGAACCCGTCCGGGGTCCAGGTGATCGCCCACTCCACCGCGCCGGCCTCGCCCTGGCGCTCGATGCGGCCGAAGAACGGCTCCGGCGTCACCGTGGTCAGGCCCTCGGCGGTCTCGGCCAGGTAGTCGGCGAGGCCGTTGGGGAAGTGGAACACCGCTTCGGCCGGCGTCGCATCGCTGATCCGCTCCGGGGCGCAGCGCCAGCGGATCTCCACCCCGCGATAGAGGTAGGCCTTGGCTCTGGTCATCCGCAGCAGCCGGGCCGGCTTGAACGCCACGTCGTCGCCGAAGATTACCGGGTCGGGGCTGAAACTCACCTGGGTGCCGTGCCGGCGCGTGGCGCCCAGCTGCTGCAGTTTCGAGGTCGGCTTGCCGCGCGAGAAGGTCTGGCGCCACTCCGCGCCGTCCTTCCAGACCGTGACCTCCACCCGCTCGGAGAGCGCGTTGACCACCGAGGCGCCGACGCCGTGCAGGCCGCCGGCCGTCTCGTAGGCCTTGCCGGAGAATTTCCCGCCGGCGTGCAGCATGGTCATGATGACCTCGACGCCCGAAAGCTCGGTGTACTTGGCGTGCGGGTCCACCGGCATGCCGCGGCCGTCGTCCCTGACCGTCAGCGAGCCGTCCGCCGCCAGGGTCACTTCGATCAGCTTGCCGTGGCCGTTGACCACCTCGTCCATCGAGTTGTCGAGGATCTCGGCGAACAGGTGGTGCAGCGACTTCTCGTCGGTGCCGCCGATGTACATGCCCGGCCGCTTGCGCACCGGCTCCAGGCCTTCCAGCACCTCGATGTCCTTGGCCGAGTAGCTGGACGCCGGGCGCGGCTCATGCGGCTGCGCCAGCGGCGCAGCGGCCGGTGGATTCAGCGCGTCGTCGAACAGCGAAGGCTGGGCGGCGGACTTGGGCATGAGTGCAGGTTTACCAGCGATTCGAGCCGCGCGCGCCCAGAGCAGGATAGTTTCGGGCTCAGTGCGGCCGGACGGCCATGATGATGCGCGACGGCTCGCGGGACAGCGAGATCACCCGCGCCTGGCCCATGTTGAACGGCTGGAAGTAGGGCGTGGGACCGAGCGTCTTCAGCGAGGTGGTGATAGGCAGCGGCGCCACCCGGCCGTCGCCGAAGGCCGCGACGCCCGTCCCGCCGTCCGGGAACACGATCGAATCCAGCTTCGGCGCCATCACCGCGAACGCGCCGGCGAGGTGCGCGATGGCGGCGTTGGCCTGGTCGAGCGATTGCACCAGCGCCCCGACGTCCAACCGCTGCGCCGGCGCCACGTCGGGCCGGATCTCGGTGGCGAAACGGATGCCCTGGGCGTTGGCGATCTCCAGCTGGCCGCCGCCCTTCAGATCGCCCAGCCCCGGCAGGTTGACCACCTCGCCGGCGGCGTTGAGCAGCAGCGGGCGGCGCGCACCGTCCGCGCCGATCATCGTCGCTTGCAGATCGGGCGCGGGCCGCTCGTCGCGCAGGGCGCGAAACACCAGCCGGAAGTGGCTGCGCTGCGCCGGCGCCAGGCCCAGGTAGACGTCCAGGTACTTGAAAACCTTGGAAAGCGGCTCGCGATCGGCGGCGAAAGCAGGCCCCGTCGCGCCCAGGGCGATCGCCCCGAGGGCGACGAGCAAGTGGCGTCGTCTCAAACTCTCGCGCCTCTCCAGGCCCCCCGGCGGGTCTCTGCTAGACGAATTGGGGCGTCGCCGTCCAGTCGCCACGCCCCGATCTGTGTCAGCTGCGACATCCAACGCAGGCGCCGTTAGCGCTGGCGCCGTTGGGGAAGCTTCCGTACTGTGGAAACGAAAAAGCCCCAGGGAGATAAGACGCATGGGACACGTCAGCGCCGTCGATGAGAAAACCGGCCGCAAGTTCTACCTCGACGATCCGGATGATCTGAAGCCGGGCGAGAAGGTCACCTTCATCCTCAACCTGCACGGTGGCGGCTCGGTCGGCGCCTGGCAGCGTCTGTATTTTCCCGCCATCGACTACAAGAACCAGTACCGCCTCGTGGTCGCCACGCCTTCCGCCGCCACCAAGGAGCCGGCGCGCCGCTGGGTTGGCGAGGCCGACGACGCGCACCTGCACAACATCGTCCGCTACGTCTTCGACAAGTACGGGGTGGAGAACATCCGCGCCTTCTGGCTGGCGGGCCACTCGCAGGGCGGCGCCACCTCGCACCGGCTGCTGCGCGAAGATCCGTTCTTCATCGACCGGGTCGACGGCTTCGTCAGCCTCTCCGGTGGCCGCATCGGCGCCGCCGAGCGCTCGCCCAACGCCGGCGCCCCGCCGCCGCCCGGGCAAGAGCCCCGGCAGATGCCGCGCATGGCCCCGGCTGCCGGCCTGCCGCCCGGCGACTTCTCTCACATCTTCACCGTGGGCGAGCACGAGATCGCCAAACTGCCGGAAACCTCGCCCTGGGCCGAGAAGTATGGAGCGAAGCCGCGCGAACGCCGTCCTGACCTCGTCGACACGGTCGGCGGCCAGATCCACGATACCGGCCGCGAGGCCTATTCCACCAAGGAATGGGGCCTGAAGCCGGGCCCCGGCACAGCGCAGGAGTGGGTCTATCCCGGCGCCAGAGACGGCCGCGTCATCGCCGACATCGTCCGCCTCAACAAAGGCCACACCGAGGGCCTCGAACCCAAGGTGACCGAGGAAATCGTCCGCCTGCTGGTCTCCGCCTCCGGCGGCAAGGTGCAAAAGGCCGAAGCGGCCAAGGTCGGGGCGTAAACGCAGCGGGTCCCTTCTCCCCTTGCGGGAGAAGGTGGCCCGAAGGGCCGGATGAGGGGTCGCGCCGGGCCGGTGACTTGCCAGCCGGACGCTAGTCCGCAGCTGTCCGTCGACCCCTCATCCGTCGCTGCGCGACACCTTCTCCCGCAGGGGGAGAAGGGACGTGGTGATCGATGCTGACTCCGTCGTGTCGCGCCGCGGCCCACAGCCCCCCCCGCAACGGAGCCCCTCGCCATGTCCGACTGGAAACTCCCCTGGGACGGCGGTTGCCGCTGCGGGCGCGTGCGTTTTCGTGTCACCCAGCCGCCGCTGCTGGCCAGCGCCTGCCATTGCCTGGGCTGCCAGCGGATGACCTCCAGCGCCTATGCGCTCTCGCTCGGCCTGCACCAGGACGGCTTTCAGCTCACCCACGGCGAGACCGTGCTGGGCGGCCGGCGCGAGGAGCCCAAGCACTACTTCTGCGGCTTCTGCATGAGCTGGATGTACACCCGACCCTCGGACGTGCCGTGGCTGGTCAACCTGCGCGCCACCCTGCTCGACGACCACAGCTGGTTCGCGCCCTACGCGGAGTTTCACCGCCGCGAGGGCCTGCCGTGGGCCGTCACCGGCGCGCCGCACAGCTTCGACTCCGTGCCGGAAAACGCCCTCTTTGGCGCGCTGATGCAAAGCTACGCCGCCGAGGGCGCTCGGCCCTGAGCGACGGGCGCGCTAAAGCCAGCCCATGCCGCGCCACCCACTCACCGAGCCCTACGACACCGGCTTCCTCGACGTGGGCGAAGGCCAGCGCCTCTATTGGGAAGCCTGCGGAAACCCCGTCGGCAAACCCGCTGTCGTCGTTCACGGCGGCCCCGGTTCGGGCGCCGTGCCAGGCTTTCGCCGTTTCTTCGACCCGGCGCGCTGGCGCGTCGTGCTGTTCGACCAGCGCGGCTGCGGCCGCTCGACGCCCCCCGCCGCCGACGTCGAGACCGACCTCGCCCACAACAACACCCAGCGCCTGATCGCCGACATGGAGCGGCTGCGCGAACGCCTCGCGATCGACCGCTGGACCGTCGTCGGCGGCTCCTGGGCCTCGTGCCTGGGGCTGGCCTACATCCAGGCCCATCCTGGCCGGGTCACTGAGGCCGCGCTGTTCTCCATCGCGCTGGGCGGCCGGCGCGAGATCGACTGGATCACCCGCGGCGTCGGCCCCCATTTCCCCGAAGCCTGGGCCAAATTCCGCGATGGGGTCCCGCCCGCCGACCGCGACGGCGACCTCGCCGACGCCTACGCCCGCCGGCTCGCCAGCCCTGATCCAGCCGTCCGCGAGCAGGCGGCGGCCGACTGGTGCGCCTGGGAGGACGCTCACGTCGCCGTCTCCCCCGATCATCGCCACTACCCGCGCTACGACGACCCGCGCTTCCGCATGACTTTCGCGCGCCTCGTCACTCACTATTGGCGCAACGGCTGCTTCCTCGCCGAGGGCCAGCTGCTGGCCGGCGCGTCGGCGCTAGGTCACATCCCTGCCGCGCTCATCCACGGCGCTCGTGACGTCTCCACCCCTGACGGCAATGCTCGGGCGCTCCACCAGGCATGGCCCGGCAGCACGCTCACCATCGTCGGCGAGGCCGGCCACGGGGCCGGGCAGGGCGGGCTGGGCGATGCGGTCGCCGACGCGGTGGCGCACTTCGCCCGCTAACCCGGAAGCTGCCGCCCTCGCCAGCTCGAGGTGGCGGTCGGCCAGGGCCGATAGGCGCGCCGGCCGCGGGTCAGCTCGAAGCGCAGCCACACCCAGCCCGCCACGACCCCCGCAAACCCCACCGCGACGCCAAGCCAGGCGAGCGTCGGGCTCCCTGCCAGGATGTCGTTGCCGATGATGAACACTGGAAATGAGAGCGCCGCGCCGATCGGATTGCGCGAGCGCAGGTAGAGCGGCAGGCTGCACGCGCTGAAGCCGATGGCGAACGGCAGCAGCCGCAGCAGCGCGTCCGCCGGGCCGGTCAGCAGGCGGCATGCCAGGTAGAGCGCCGAGAAGGCGAGCAGCTGCGCCGCCACCACGGCGCCGATCGATGCGCTGGCGAGAAAGTCGCCGCTGACCGGAAGGCCCCGCAGCGCGCGCGCCGACTGGCGCACCTGGGCGCCAAATATGCTGGGCGCCAGCGCCAGGACCGCCATGGCGAAGCCCGCCGCCGTTGGGTCGGTCAGGGCGTTGCCGTGCCGCGCCAGCAGGCGCATCGTCGCGAACGCGAAGATCGACACCACCGCCATCCCCGCCGTGTCCGTCAGGAACGGCGCCGCGAGCGTGGCCCATCCCCGCATGCCGGAGCGCAACGTCGGGCGAGACCGAGCGCCCGCTCGCCTCGCGCCGATGCTCAGCTGCACCGTGCTCCTGAGCAGGACCATGGTCGGCGCGAGATAGGTCACCACCGCCGCGGTTGCGGCCAGCGCACCGGCGGTCAAGCCAACCGCCAGCGTCAGGGGGCTGAACGCCACGACCGCCAGCAGCGCCAGCCAGCCCACGGCGACCACGGCGGCGAGCCGGTTCCTGGCTATGGAATTCCACAGCGCCAAGGCGGGAAAAGCCACCGCGAGCGCGCACTCGTCTCCCGCCAGAGCCGCGATCTGGGCCGGCGAGGCGGCAACGCCGCCACAAAGACCCACGACGGCGAGCGCCGCCGACAGGCTTGCAAGGACGATGAGCAAAGGGCTGGCGACGGCCAGCCACCACTGCGCCCGGCCGATCTCGCGCCGGGACACCGGCAGCATCCCCCAGACTGGCAGTTTGATGGTGGCGGCGGTCAGCGCCGGCATGGCCAGGAAGAAGACAAACACCTGTGGAATGAGGCTGCGCGGCTGGGCGAGCCACAGTCCATCCAGCAGCGGCAGGATGGCCACCAGCACGGCGATCGCCGCCAGCCATGCGGGCCTGAAGTCGAAGACCATCCGGCGGACAAAGGACGTCATCTGCGCCATCCCCTCGCTAGTTCGCCACCAGAGCGACAAACAGGTCCTCGAGCGTCAGCGGCGTTCTGGCCAGCACCTCGAACGGACAAGCGGCCAGCTCGGTCTCGTCGGCGAACTTGCGGTCGAGCAAGGCCCGCACCCGGTCTCCGTCGCGCGCCAATACCCTCACCCCGTCGAGCGCCGGCAAGCTGCGCCCATTGGTCAGCCGCCCGTCGATCTGCTCATAGCGCTCGACCAGTTCGTCCATGCGCCCGGACGTCAGCAGCTTGCCGTGGTTGAGAATGGCGACGTGGTCGGCCAGCCGCTCCAGGTCGGCCAACTGGTGGGACGAGATCACCACCGTGCGGCCCTCGCGCTTCATGAAGTCGAGGATCTCGCCGAACAGCTTGTGGCGCGTGGCGACGTCGAGGCCCACCGTCGGCTCGTCCAGCAGCAGCACTTCGGCGTCGCGCGACAGCGCCATCACCAGCGACAGCTTCATCCGCGCGCCGAACGACAGCGTGGCGACGCGCTCGTTGCGGTCGAGGCCGAACTCCGCCAGCAGCCTGGCGCAGCGGGCGTTGTCCCAGTCGGCATAGAAGCCGCTGATGAAGTCGATGGCCCGGCCGACCTTGCCCCAGGCTGCGAAGTTCAGATCGGGGTTGACGTAGGCGACCCTGGCCTTGAGGGCGACTTCGTCCTTGGGCTGGTGCTGACCCGCCACCTCGATGGCGCCGCCGTCCGGCTGCCCCAGGCCCATCATCAGGTCCAGCGTCGTGGTCTTGCCCGCCCCGTTCGGTCCGATGAAGGCCATCACCGCGCCGCGCGGCACGGTCCAGTCCAGAGGGCCGAGCTGAAAGTCGCCGCGGCGGGAGGTGACGCGGCTGAGCACGATGGCGTCGTCGGTCATGATGATTTCGCTCCCAAGATCTCGTCCTTCAGCATGGCGACAAGGGCGTCGTCGCTGACCCCGGCGGCCCGCGCGGCGCGGACGGCGCCCTCCAGGGCCTGCTGGGTCTGTCGCAATTGTTCAGCGCGGACCTGGCGCGCGCCGGTGTCGGCCACGAAGGCGCCCAGGCCCTGGCGGCTGTAGATCACCCCGTCGCGCTCCAGCTCTTCGTAGGCCCGCTTGACCGTGATCAGGCTCACCAGCAGGTCGGCCGACAGGGCGCGCAGCGAGGGCAGGGCGTCGCCCGCCTGCAGCCGCCCAGCGGCGACTTCGCGCTTCACCGCTGTGACCACCTGTTCGTAGAGCGGTCCCGGCGCCGCCGCCGAGATCGGTCCGAACTGCAATCCATTGGGGGTCTGGCCCATGTCACTGTGTATAGTTAATATACACTGAGGGCACAACCATCTTGTTTAGCTAACGGCCGGCGCTCGCCCCCAGACCAGGTAACCCACCCCGATCGCCGCCCCCGCCATGCCGCAGGCCAGGAACGCCACCTGATACGACGTCGCCCCCGCCAGTGGCCCGAAGGTCAGGTAGAGCCCGGTGATGCCGACCTGGGCGACGAAGCTCTTCACCGAGCCGATGGTGGCCCGCGTCTCCGAGCCGATCACCTGTTGCAGCCGCCCCTCGAACACCACCGCGACCAGCTTCATCAGCCCGCTGTAGGCGGCCAGCAGCAGCATCGCCGGCGCCGTGAAAATCCCCGCCGCTGTCGCCAGGATCAGGCCGCCGAGAGCGAAGAGCGCGTAGAAGCCGCGCGTCGGCAGCCCCGCCAGCCGGTAAGCGACCAGGCTCACCGCCACCTCGACCGCGTTCTGGCCGCCGACAAACACCGCGATCACGCCACGCCCCAGTCCGACCTTGGCCCCGAAGATCGGCCAGAACTCTTCCAGCGCTGCCCCCAACGCCAGCACCACGGCCGAGAACGCCAGGATGCTCAGCACCACCGGCGCGCGGAACGAGGCGACCAGACCCAGGCGCAGGTGTTCGAGGTAGTTGTGCTCCCGCGCCGTCAGCGTCGGCGGCGCCGCCGGCAGCGAGATCGCCGCCGCCGCGCACAGCCCGGACGCCGCCAGGCTGGCGTCGAGCATCACCGGATAGCCCAGCCGCGCCACCACCGCCGCGCCCAGCGCCGCCGCCAGCACCCCGCCCGACTGCACCGCTCGGGTGCGGCCGAAGATGCGGGTGTAGTTCTGCGCCTGCCCCCGCGCCTTCAGCTCGTCGTAGAGCAGCGCCTCGTAGGTGCCCGACGTGAAGGCGCTCTTGATCCCCCACAACTGCAGGCCGGCGAAGTAGCCCCAGAAGTGCGGGTCGATGAGCCAGATCACGAAGCCCACAGCGCGCACCGCTTGTGCCGCCGCCAGGATGTGCCGCCGCGACCAGCGGTCGGCGATCACCCCGGACGGCACCTGCAGCACGAAGCTGGTCACCGACCACGCCGTCAGACAGATGGTGATCTCCGCCGGCGACAGCCCCGCGTCCACGAACATCACCGTGTAGAGCGGGAAGATCAGGATGAAGCGGTCGAAGAAGCTGAACGCGTAGACCCGGGCGAGAAAGGACGTCATTCGGGTTGCGTTCGCTGTTCCGTGGACTGCCTACTCCAGCTTTCGAGTCTGCCCAAGGACCCGACCGGCGAGTGGCCTTGCGGCGGGCGCGGTGACGCAACGAGACCAACCGAGAGCGCCCGTGAAGCCGTTCGACTTCATCATCCTGTTCTTCTCGTTCATCTATTCGCTGGGTCTGACGCATCTGCTGTTCGCCGCGACGCGGATGATCCGCCACCGCCGGCGGCTGGTCTTCTCCTGGCCGCACGCGCTCTGGATGGTCTCGGCGCTGGGCATGATGTTCGGCAACTGGCTCAGCCTCTGGGACTTCCGCGCTTTCGATCCGATGTCGCTTGGCGTGATCGTCGGCGGTTTCGCCGTGGTGGTGATGCAGTACGTGATCTGCGCCCTGGTCTCGCCGGATCTGGAGACGGAGGACGACTTCGACTTGCGCCGCTTCCATCAGCGCGAGGGCCGCACTTACCTCGTCGCCTTCCTGGCGTTCCTGATCCTCTGCCTGGCGGCCAACGCGGCCGCGGGATCCGGGCTCGGTGTGCGGAACTGGGCCGACCAGAACTGGACGGTGCTGGCGATGTTCGCCCCGGTCATCCTGGCGCTGACGGTGAGAGCCAATTGGGCCCAGGTCGCCGCGCCGCTGGCGATGGTGGCGATGATGATCGTGTTCCCGATCGTCTACTACCCGGCGCTGCGCTGAGGTCGAAGACCGGCTCGACCTAGCGGGTCAGCGGACAGGCGGCTGCGATGGCCTGGTTCGCGGCCATGAAGTCTTGTCCGCCATGGCGGTCGTCAGGTTCGGCGGCGGCGCCACGCCGCGGAAGAGCGGCTGGCCGGACGCACGGCTCGCGCGGCCTCTGAATCGAACCTGAGGCGTTGCAGTGGCGCGCGGCAGCCTACGGCGACAATGGGCAGGTCTCGCAACGCCAGTCCTCGGACCTTGCTATTGTCCGCGCTTGAACGGCGCGGTCTGGCCTGGCCCGACCTCTACCTCGAAGGCGTTCAGGGTCATCGAGACCAGCGTGTAGTAGCCGATCACCGCCATCAGCTCGGCCAGGCCGCGCTCGCCGAAGGCCGCGACGCCGGCGTCATAGAGCGGCCGGGGCAGGGCGTGGGTTTCGTGCATGGTCTGGCAGAGGTCGTAGACCAGTTCGTCTTCGGGCCGCCCCTTCGGCCGCCGTCCGGCCAGCACCTCGTCCAGCACCTCCGGCGCGACGCCAAACTCGATGGCGCGGGGGGCATGCGCGGCCCATTCCACGTTGGCTTCCCAGAAGCGGCCGGTGACTGAGATCGCCAGTTCCACCAGGCCCCGATCCACGCTGGTGCGGTTCCAAAGCATGTTGCCGAGCCCGGTCAGGCGCTGGAACAGCTCCGGGTTCGTCATCCACGGATCGAAAGGGCCTCCCAGCGAGCCGTCGGCGCGGGCCCGGCGTCCTTGAGTGAAGCGCTCGTGCTGTTCCTTCTGCTCTGGCGTGAAGGCAGCGAAGTTCGGCGGCGACTGGCGGGTCATGGGCCGATCTTGAGCCGAAAACGCCGCGGCGCGCCAGCCTCTGCCTTGACGGGCACCGATGGTAACCTTATGTGTCTCATTCGAACAAAACAGGAACCTCTCATGGATGGTGTTTATTTGCCCGGGCCGCGCCCGGTTCGCGACGACCAGGGCCGCTTCGTGCGCGGCAATCCCGGCCGCCCGTTCGGCAGCCGCAACCGCGTGTCAAAACGGGTGGCCCGCGCGATCCTGCGCGATTTCGAGACCAACCAGGCAGAGCTGCTGCCGCGCCTGCGCCGCTGGTTTCTGCCGCAATACGTCTCGCTGGTGGCGCGGCTGATGCCGCGGCTGGCGGAAGCGGGTGGGGCGGAGGTCGACGGCGCCGCCGACATCGACGACTTGGAGGCCGCCGCGCTGGTGGGCGGCGTTCGCGCCGCGCTGGCGCGCATCGACGCCGGCGCCGGCTCTCTCGCCGATCTCGAGGCCGCGCTGCTCGGCGAGCATCTAACGGCGGACGCCGTTACTATCGGCGATCTACGGTGAGAAATGCGGCGCGGAGTCAGTGAAGCGTCCCTTCTCCCCTTGCGGGAGAAGGTGTCGGCGAAGCCGACGGATGAGGGGTCGCGCCGACGGCGGAGGTTGCTTGCGGCACGCTAGGCACGACCGCCTGGTCGACCCCTCATCCGGCCCTTCGGGCCACCTTCTCCCGCATGGGGAGAAGGGACGTCAGCCCGCCAACGAAAAAGGGCCGGCGGATTGCTCCGCCGGCCCCAATCTCGGTGTCAGCCGTTTGGGGCTAGCACTTGTAGTACATGTCGAATTCGACCGGGTGCGGGTGCAACGCGAGGCGCATCACCTCTTCCATCTTCAGCTCGATGTAGCTGTCGATGAAGTCGTCATCCATGACCCCGCCCTTCTTCAGGAAGGCGCGATCCTTGTCGAGGTTGTCGAGGGCTTCCTTCAGCGAGCCGCACACCTCGGGGACCTTCTTCTGCTCGCGCGGCGGCAGGTCGTAGAGGTTCTTGTCGGCGGGGCCGCCCGGATCGATCTGGTTCTCGATGCCGTCGAGGCCCGCCATCAGCATGGCGGTGAAGCCGAGGTAGGGGTTGCCCATCGGGTCCGGGAAGCGGACTTCAATGCGCTTGCCCTTGGGGCTGTCGGTGTGCGGGATGCGGATCGAGGCCGAGCGGTTGCGGGCCGAGTAGGCCAGCTTCACCGGGGCTTCGTAGCCGGGCACCAGGCGCTTGTAGGAATTGGTGGTCGAGTTGGTGAAGGCGTTGATCGCCTTGGCGTGCTTGATGATGCCGCCGATGTACCAGAGGCACAGCTGCGACAGGCCGGCGTACTTGTCGCCGGCGAACAGCGGCTTGCCTTTGTTCCAGATCGACTGGTGCACGTGCATGCCCGAGCCGTTGTCGGCGAACATCGGCTTGGCCATGAAGGTGGCGGTCTTGCCGTAAGCGGCCGCCACGTTGTGCACCGCGTACTTATAGAGCTGCAGGCGGTCGGCCATGGTGATCAGGTCGGCGAACTTCATGCCGAGCTCGTGCTGGGCCGGCGCCACTTCGTGGTGGTGCTTCTCGGTCTCGACGCCCATCTCGGCCATCACCGACAGCATCTCGGCGCGCAGGTCGGCGCCGCTGTCGATCGGGTTGACCGGGAAGTAGCCGCCCTTCGGGCCGGGCCGGTGGCCCATGTTGCCCTCGGCGTACATCTTGCTCGAACTCACCGGCAGCTCGACGGAGTCGTAGCTGTAGGAAGTGTCGTGCGGGGCGGTGTTCCAGCGCACGTCGTCGAACACGAAGAACTCGGCTTCCGGGCCGAAGAACACCGTGTCGCCCACGCCGCTCGACTGCGTGTAAGCCAGCGCTTTCTTGGCGATGGAGCGCGGGTCGCGATTGTAGGGCGTGTTGGTGTCGGGGTTCAGCACGTCGCAGGTCAGGCAGAGCGTGGTCTGCTGGTAGAACGGGTCGACGTAAGCGGTTCCGAGGTCCGGCCGCAGCTTCATGTCGCTTTCGTTGATCGCCTTCCAGCCGGCGATCGACGAGCCGTCGAACATGGTGCCGTCGTTGAGGAAGTCGTCGTCCACCAGGCCGAGGTCGAAGGCGACGTGCTGCATCTTCCCACGCGGGTCGGTGAAGCGGACGTCGACGTATTTGACCTCCTTCTCTTTGATGAGGGCGTGGATGTCCTTGGCGGTGGTCATGGTTCGAAAGATCCCCTTTCCAGTGCTTTCAATTGTTTGCGGGCGCGGTCAGATCGCCGCCGCCCCTGTCTCACCCGTTCGGATGCGAACGACCTCGGTGATCTCGGAAATGAAGATCTTGCCGTCGCCGATGCGCCCGGTGCGGGCCGCGGCCTGGATCGCCTCCAGCGCCGGCGCCAGCTGGTCGTCGCCGATCACCAGCTCGATCTTGATCTTCGGAAGGAAGTCCACGACGTACTCGGCGCCGCGGTAAAGCTCGGTATGCCCTTTCTGGCGCCCGTAGCCCTTGGCTTCGAGCACGGTCATCCCCTGGACGCCCAGCTCCTGCAGGGCCTCCTTCACCTCATCCAGCTTGAACGGCTTGATGACCGCTTCGATCTTTTTCATGCACCCCGACCGGATACCCAGGGGCGGCCTGGCGGCGGTCCCATTTCGCCGCGAACCAGCATGGCCCCCGAGGGGGGACAAGCGCCGGAGCGGCCGCTTGGCCGGCAATTAGCAGCCGGATCGGCGGATGCGCAATTTTTGATCTCCCGACGCCTAAATCGTGTGCGGGAGCGCTTGGCCCGGGAATCCAGCTCTCGGCTTGACCGAGTCCAGCCATTTCGCACCCGGCGGACCCGGCGCGGGCTCGCTGGGTGGCAGTCGGCCGACATTTCCGCGCTGCAAGGCGTCGGCGGCTGCCTGCAATCGGTGCGATCACCGTCGTGATTTGTTCAAGAAAGCAGCGAATGTCGCGGCTGGACGCCGCTCCGGTGAAAGCGCATGTGCGAGGCGCAAAAACCCCGCCCCAGCGAGACGAGACCTGCATGAGCCGCATCTATCTGATCCGCCACGCCAAGCCGTCGGCCACCTGGGGCGGCGACGATGACGATCCGGGCCTCGACGACGTCGGCAAGGGTCAGGCGGAAGCCGCGGCGAAGGCGCTGCTGGCGATGGGCGAGCGGGCGACGCGGGTGGTGTCCTCGCCCTTGCGCCGCTGCCAGGAGACCGCGCAGCCGTTCGCCAAGGCCATTGGCGCGACGCTGGAGATCGATCCCGGCGTCGGCGAAATCCCCAGCCCCGCGAGCCTCGCCGCCGCCGAGCGCGGACCCTGGCTGCGCAAGGCCTTCGCCGGCAAGTGGGCCGAGATCGAGGGCGACCTCGACTACGATGTCTGGCGCAAGAGCGTCGCCGCTGCGGTGGCCTCGCGTCCCAACGCCGCGGTGTTCAGCCATTTCGTCGCCATCAACGCGGTGCTGACCACGCTCGCTGGCGCGCCCGAGGTGATCACGCTGCGCCCCGACCACTGCTCGATCTCGGTGTTCGAACTCGACGACCGTGGCGCGCTGCGGCTGGTCGAACGGGGCCGGGAAGCCACGACAGGCGTTCTCTAAGGCGAAATGCGCTCGCCGTTCCCGATCCTCACTGTCGCCGAGATGGCCGCGGCCGACGCCGCGGCGGTGGCGTCCGGCACGCCGGTCGAGACGCTGATGGACCGGGCCGGGGAGGCGGTGGCGGAAGCCGTGACCGCCCGCTTCAGGCCGGCCCGCACGCTTGTGCTCGCTGGCCCTGGCAACAACGGCGGCGACGCCTACGTGGCGGCCCGCCGGCTAAGGCAGCGCGGCTTTGACGTCCGCGTCGAGGCGCTGGGAACGCCGCGCAGCGACGCCGCCAAACATGCGGCCGGCCTCTGGGACGGTCCGACATCCTTGCTTTCCGGCAGCTTCGGCGACGCCGAGATCGTCATCGTCGGCCTGTTCGGCGCGGGTCTCGATCGGCCGCTCACTGGCGAGGCGGCGCGACTGGCCAGGGCCTCCGAGCGCTGCCGCGAGCGCGTCGTCGCCATCGACCTGCCGGCTGGCCTGTCTGGCGATACCGGCAAGCCGGTGGGGGAGGCGGCGTTCCACGCCGGGCTTACCGTGACCTTCCAGCACCGCAAGCCCTGCCACGTGCTGCAGCCGGGCCGGACCTATTGCGGCGACGTGGCGGTGGCCGACATCGGGCTTGGGCCGGCCGGCTCGAACCTGTTCGAGAACACGCCGGAACTCTGGCTGCCGAAATTCCCGTGGCCGGCGGTGACGGCGCACAAGCATGCGCGCGGCCGGTTGATCGTGGTCAGCGGCGACGCCTGGCGGACTGGCGCGGCCCGGCTGGCGGCGCGGGCGGGGCTGCGGATCGGCGCCGGTCTGGTCACCGTGCTTTCGCCGCCTGACGCGCTGCAGGTCAACGCCGCGCACCTCGAAGCGGTGATGCTGGCGCCCTTCGAGACCGACCAGGAGCTGGCGGTCGCCGCCGAAGCGGCCGAGGCGGCGGTGATCGGCCCCGCGGCCGGCGTCGACGACGAGACCCTCGCCAACGTGCTGGCGCTCGCCCGCACTGGCGCGGCGCTGGTGATCGACGCCGACGCGCTGACCGTGTTCCGCGACGATCCGGACGAACTCTTCAGCGCCCTCGATCGCGACGACGTGCTCACCCCGCATCCGGGCGAGTTCGAGCGGGTGTTCCCAGGCGTGCTGGCCGCGGCGTCCAGCAAGATCGAAGCGGCGCGCCAGGCGGCGCGCGCGGCGGGCGCGATCGTGCTGCTCAAAGGCGCTGACACGGTCGTTGCCTCCCCGGACGGCCGCGCGGCGGTGAACCTCAACGGCGCGCCGTGGCTGGCGACCGCCGGCTCGGGCGACGTGCTGGCAGGCTTCATCGGCGGCCTCTTGGCGCAGGGCATGGACAGCTTCGAGGCCGCCTGCGCCGGCGCCTGGATCCACGCCGAGGCAGGCGCATCGTTCGGACCCGGACTGATCAGCGAAGACCTGCCCGGCCTTGCGCCGAAGGTGCTGGCGGACCTAATCCTGCAGACCCAAAGTGCGTGAGCCGGGGGCGGGTGAGTCAACGATGTCGGACAAAGAGAACATGACCGTTTTTCATCGCGCCGCGATGCTGGCCGCGGCCGCGAGCCTGCTGTTAGGCGCTGGCGCGGCCGAGGCCCGCCACCATCATCACCACGTCGCGCCGCCAGCGAAGACGGCGCCGGCGCACCATCGTCATCACCATCATGGCGCGCCGCCCCCGCCGCCTGAGAAGCATGGGCGCCATCACCACCATCATGGCGCGGCGGCGCCGCCCGAGACGCATGGGCGCCATCACCGCCACGGCGCGGCCGGACCCGTCGCCAATCCCTCGCATGGGGCCTGTCAAAGCGTGCGCATCCACGGCCAGTGGGTGCAGCGCTGCCACTTCTAGGCGGGCCTAGGCGCCGCGATCATCTCACGCAGCCGGTAGCGCTCGACCTTGCCGGTGCCGGTGCGCGGAAATTGCGGCACGAAGTGGAACCGTGCGGTCGGGAAGCCGGAGCCGTGGGCGCGGGCCGCTTGCGTGAGCCGCGCTTCGTCCGGCGGCGAGGCGGTCTCCAGGACCACGTGCAGCTCGTCGGCGTTGCTGGCGTCGTGCGCGGAAAAGCAGACGCATTGGCAGCCGAGCGCCTGCTGCATCGCCTCTTCGATCGGCGCGGCCGGCAGCTTGTCGCCGCGCAGGTTCAGGGCGTCGCCGATGCGGCCCAGGATGCGGATGCGGCCCTGGCCGTCCATGACGGCGAGGTCGCCCGGGTAGAAGTAGCCATCACGGAAGCTGGCGGCGCTGGCGTCCACATCGCCCAGGTAGGCGCCAACGCCCTCCACCTGCCGCACCCGCACTTGCCCCACCTGGCCGGGCGGCAGCGGCTGGTCGTCCTCGCCCACGACTTCGAGCGTGCTGGTCTCGGTCAGCTTGTGCCAGTGCAGGTCTTCGACGGTCTTGACGTCCGTCCGCGTAGACCCGCCCCCCTCGGTGGAACCGACGCTGGTGCGGATGTTGTCGGTGAGCCTGGCTTTGACCTTGTCGAAGAGCGCCTCCGACAACGCCCCGCCGACGATCGAGAGGATAAGGCCATCGTTGCGGGCAAAGGCGCCTTCCGGCGCCGCCATCAGCCCCTCGAGCAGCGCCGGTGTCACCACCGCGTGGGTGAGCCCTGGCGTGTCGAGCGAGGCATGCGTGCCCACGCCCTCGTGGACGACCATGCAGACGCCTTGCGACCAGAGGCCGACTCCGAAGCCATAGCCAACCCCACTCTCCAGCCCAAAGTCGAAAACGTGGGAGCGGACGGGCCCGTCGTGCGTCTCCAGATACCCTTCCAGGCTTTGGCGGGCGCCTTCGATCGCGCCGGCCTCGCGGGCGGCGTCGAACGGGACCATGCGCGCGCGGCCCGTGGTGCCCGATGTGAGGAAAATGTGTCCGCCCGGGACGATGTCCGACGCCGGGAGGTCCGTGGCTGTCGGCAGCGTCGTCGGATCGATCGTCAGGCGCGGCGCGGCGATTTCCGCGACGCCGACAGGGGCGGCCTCGCCCGCCAGAGTGACCACCGCGCGGACATCCAGTCGCTCGAGGCCGTCCACGCGCTGGTTGAGGCGAAGGGCCAGCGTCGTGTGGCCGAGGCTGCGCAGCGCCAGGTTCGCGCGCCAGCCCATCCCGACATCGCGCATTGCCGCGACCACGACGCCTCCCGGCGCCAGGCCCTGCGCCAGGAAGGCTTGCCGCCATGCCGCGACGCCGAGCGCCAGCTCCGCGTAGGTGCAAGGCCGCCCGTTGTCGATCAACGCCAGCGCGTCGGGACTCGCTTTCGCGAACTCCCGAATCCGATCGAGCACGAACATCGGCTACCTTCCGCGCAGCACTTGCATGGGTTGCCCCCGCCCCTGTGCGCAGGGCTATCTGCGGCGCCAAGCGTGGTCTGTCGCGTGGCCGACCGTCAAGCAACCGGAGGCGCCGGCCGCTCTTCCCGTCGCGCCCCTGTCTTGCTAAGCGCGGCGCAGAGCGGATGTGGCGGAACTGGTAGACGCACTGGATTTAGGTTCCAGCGCCGTGAGGCGTGGAGGTTCGAGTCCTCTCATCCGCACCAAGGTCCGGCGGCGCGCCTCTTGAGGCCGCATCGGGGCCATGACATAAGAGCCGCTCGTTTCGCGCCGCTTGCCAGGACGCTTCTTGGCGGCGGCGTTGTTGTTAGAGCCCTGAGGGCGCGCGCACCGCGCCGAGGTTGATCGATGCAGGTAATTCGCAAGTCGGAAGAAGGCCTTAGCCGGGTCTACGGCGTCACCATCGGCGCTGACGAGCTGGCTGAGAAGCTGGAAGAGAAAATCGCCGACATCGCGCCCCGTCTCAACCTGCGCGGGTTCCGGCCCGGCAAGGTGCCGACGGCGCATGTGCGCCGCATCTACGGCAAAGCGCTGATGAGCGAAGTGGTCGAGCAGACCCTCGACGAAACCAGCAAGGCCGTGCTGCGCGACAACGAGCTGCGCATCGCCGCCCAGCCGGACCTGGCGCCGCAGTCTAACATGGACGAGGTGATCGCCGGCCACGAGGACCTCAGCTACGACCTCAACGTCGAGGTGATGCCGGACTTCGAACCCATCGACGTGTTCGCCCTGAAGCTGACGCGCCCGGTCTACAACGCCACCGAGGCCGAGATCGAAGAGTCGCTGACCGACCTCGCCAAGCAGAGCCGCACCTACGAGCCGCGCACCGGCAAGAGCGCCAAAGCGCAGGACGGCGACCAGCTGACCATCGACTTCGTCGGCAAGGTCGACGGCGTCGCGTTCGAGGGCGGCACGGCTGAAGACGCCCAGCTGGTGATCGGCTCCGGCCAGTTCATCCCCGGCTTCGAAGAGCAGCTGGTGGGCGCCAAGGCGGGCGACGAGGTCACCGTCAACGTCACCTTCCCGGAGGACTACAGCGCCGAGCGGCTGAAGGGCCAGGCGGCGGTGTTCGCCGTCCAGGTCAAGGAAGTGAAGGCGCCGCTGGAGTCGAAGATCGACGACGCGCTGGCCGAACGCCTCGGCATGGGCGACCTGGAAGCGCTGCGCAACGCGCTGAAGGTCAACCTGGAGAGCCAGTACACCCAGACCTCGCGGTTCAAGCTGAAGCGCGCGCTGCTCGACAAGCTGGACGCGGGGCACGAATTCCCGCTGCCGCCGCGCATGGTCGAAGCCGAGTTCGAAGGCATCTGGGCGCAGGTCGACGCCGACCGTCAGCGCGGCGAGATCGCCGACGAGGACAAGGACAAGAGCGACGACGAGCTGAAGGTCGAGTATCGCAAGATCGCCGAACGGCGGGTGCGGCTGGGCCTGATCCTCGCCGAGGTGGGCCGGCGCAACAACGTCATCGTCACCGACCCGGAGCTGCAGGAAGCCATGCGCCAGGAGGCGCTGCGCTACGGCCAGCAGGCCCAGCAGATCTTCGACCTGATGCGGCGCAACGAGAACGCTCAGGCGCAGATGCGCGCGCCGATCTTCGAGGAAAAAGTGGTCGACCTGATCCTCGAGCGCGCCACGGTGACCGACAAGTCGGTGTCCAAAGAAGAGCTGATGGCCGAGGACGAGCTGCCCGAAGGCTATGGCGCGGCCAAGCCGAAGAAGGCCGCGCCGAAGGCCAAGGCCAAAACCGCCGCGACCGAGGAAGCGCCGGCGGAGGCTGCCCCCGCGAAAGCGCCGGCCAAGCCGAAGGCCGCGAAAGCGAAGGCCGACGCGCCGGTCGCCGAGGCGGCGCCCGTCGCTGAAGCAAAGCCGGCCAAGGCGGCGCCGAAGGCCCCCGCCAAGGCCAAGCCAGCCGCTAAAGCCGAAGCCGAACCCGCGCCGAAAGCCAAGAAGCCGGCTAAGCCGAAGGCGTAGAGCGAACGTTGTCTTGCTGCGCCGGGCGGCCGAGAGGTTGCAACGGCGCAGCCGCCACGCGATATCCAGGGCCGCTTCGCTGACGGCGCCGTCTGTCGGCCTCACGACTTCAAGGGATCTTCCATGTCCGACTTTGGCCCGATGCAGATGAACCTCGTTCCGATGGTGGTGGAGCAATCCAGCCGCGGCGAGCGGGCCTTCGACATCTTTTCGCGGCTGCTGCGCGAACGGGTGATTTTCCTGAACGGCCAGGTGGAGGACGGCATGTCGGCGCTGATCTGCGCCCAGCTGCTCTACCTCGAGAGCGAGAACCCCAAGAAGCAGATCGACATGTACATCAACTCGCCCGGCGGCGTGGTGACCAGTGGTCTGGCGATCTACGACACCATGCAATACATCAAGGCGCCGGTCTCGACCGTGTGCATGGGGATGGCCGCGTCGATGGGCTCGTTCCTGCTGATGGCCGGTGAACCCGGGCTGCGGATCACGCTGCCGAACGCCCGCATCATGGTGCACCAGCCTTCGGGCGGCTTCCAGGGCAAAGCCTCGGATATCGAGCGCCACGCCGAGGACATCATCAAGACCAAGCGCCGGCTGAACGAACTCTACGCCAAGCACTGCAACAAGAGCTACGAAGAGGTCGAGCGGACGCTGGATCGCGACTACTTCATGAGCGCCGAAGAGGCCAAGGAGTGGGGCATCGTCGACCACATCTACGAGACCCGCGACGACGCCACCGGGGCCTGAGGGCGCGGTGGAAGTCCGCTTCCGCCTGATCCGCGCCACCGACGTCCCGGCGACAAACCCCGAGGGCGACGCCTACGACTTCGGCCTGCAGGACACCAAAGGCACGCTGCAGGCGCCGCAGCGGCTGGCGGACGGGCGCCTGGCGTTCGACTTCGCGCTGACCGCCAAGCCCGGCAAGGAGGCGGACCGGCCGAATTTCACCGGCGTCTTCGCCAGCGGCCCCGCCGACGATCGTTTTGTCTATCTTGCCTGGCGCTCGGTCCCGCGGGGCGTCTGGGTCAATCGCCTCAAAGCACGGCTGCGCGACATCGACTGGCCCCTGGCGCGTCAGGCGAGCGAGACCGGCGCCGTGCTGGTCGCCGACCTGACCGGCCTGCCGCCGGGCGGCGGCAACCGGCCTGTCGACTGGCGGCTGGTCGATGGTTGAGACGCCGACCGCAGCCGAACTCGACGCCACGCCGTCGCAACCAACGCCCGCGATCCTGGACCGCGCTGTCGCGGTGCTGGGCTGGTCGCCGACGCACTGGCGTGTCGTCCACGGCGGCTACACGCCGGCGGCCCGCTATGTGGGCTCGCGAGGGTCCGACCGCTGCTTCCTCAAGGTCGCCACCAACAGCGTCACCGCGCGCATGCTTCGCGCCGAGGCGCGGGCCTACCTGGCGCTGTCCGGGCCGTTCATGCCGACGTTCGTCGGCTGGGACGACGATCCCGAAGCGCCGCTGCTCCTGATTGAGGACCTGTCAGGCGCCCACTGGCCGCCGCCCTGGACGCCGGCGCAGATCGACGCGGTCCTTGCGGGCGTCGGGGCGCTGCACGTGATGACGGCGGCGTTGCCGCCGATCACCGAGACCATGCCGGCCCTGTTCGGCGGCTGGCGGATGATCGCCAACGACCCGGCGCCGTTCCTGTCGCTGGGTCTTGCGTCGGCGCGCTGGCTGGACCGTGCGCTGCCGTCGCTGATCGCGGCGGATGACGCCTGTCCGCGTGAGGCGCAGACCGTCGCGCATTTCGACCTGCGCAGCGACAACATCTGTTTTACCGACGCCGGGCCCAAGCTGGTGGACTGGGCGGCGGCGTGCCTCGCCGATCCGGGGCTCGACGTGGCCGGCTGGCTCCCCAGCCTGCAGCTGGAGGGCGGCCCGCCGCCGGAGGCGATCCTGCCAGGTCGGCCCGACGCGGCGGCCGTCGTCAGCGGCTACTTCTGCTCGCGCGCCGGGCTCCCGCCCATCCCGTCGGCGCCCAGAGTGCGAACCATCCAGGCCAAACAATCGCGCCACGCTCTTCCGTGGGTGCAGCGCGCCTTGGGGTTACCGCCGCTGGCCTGACTCGAGCGCCCGGTTACGCGAGCGACTTCGCCCACCAGTGCGAGGTGTCGGCGTCTTCGAAGCCAGCGGCGCGGTAAGCGGCGATGGCGGCGTGGTTGAAGTGGGCCGTGCCCACACGCGCTTCGGTCATGCCGCGCGCCTTCAGCCGATGCAGCGCCTCGCGCAGGATCGCACTGGCCAGCCTCTGACCGCGATGCGCCAGCGCCACGCCCACCGGTTCGAACACGCCCAGCCGGCTCGCCGCGTCCGCCCAGGCGATGCAGTTGGCCGCGAAGCTGCCGTCCGGCGCGACGGCCAGCATGTCGAGCGCGGGATCGTAGACCGGCAGCCGCGTGAGGCTGAGGTAGCGCTCGGTGGAGAACGTCGACTCGCCGTGGATGCCGAGGTGCTCGAGATGGCTCCAGGCGGCGCGGTGCGCGGCGGCGCGCAGGCCGGGATCGACCCCGATGCAGTCGCGGACGCTGTAGCCGGAGGGAAGCTCGACGGGCGGCAGCGGTCCGGAGAGGCTGAGGCGGAAGCCGACGCCGGCAGGGCCGTGCCTGACGTAGCCCAGCGCCTCCAGCGTGGCGATGCGCCGGGCATCGGCAGCCTGGGCGCGGATCAGCAGCGGCGTGCCGCCAGGGCGATCCGTGGCGGCAAGGCGTCGCCGCCATGCGTCCTCAACCCAGGCGACGGCGTCGACAACCAGCGCCTCGGATGCCGGCAGGGTCTCGATCCAGACTTCGCCCTCGCTCTCGAACCAGGCCAGCGCCTCGACGCCGTCGGGTCCGCTCCAGAAGCGGCACGGCTGAGGCTGGTCGGCGCGGGTCTCCAACGCCCAGATGACATCGCCAGGGTGCCAGCAGCTGCCGAGCGGGAGGCGCTGCGCGGTCGAAGCGCTGGCGAAGGCGAGCAGGGCAGGGAGGTCGGCAAGCCCTTGATAGCGGCGCGAGGGCCGCATCGTGGTTTCGGTGGTCATGATGTGTCTCAGGTCAAAGGCGCGGCCGCGCTTGCGCAGCCGGAAACTCCCGCTGGTCAGCGGGCGCGAGGTCGATATGGACCTAGACTTGAGACACCGAAGCGCTCCTTCGAGACGGTCTGAACGTGGGCTGGCCGGTCACGGTCGTCAAGACACGCTAGTCGCCCTTGAACACCGGCTTGCGCTTCTCGCGGAACGCTCTGCCGCCTTCGGCGAAGTCGTTGCTGTCGCTGGTCAGCAGCTGGTCGCGATCAATGGCGGGGATGATTGTCGCGACGAAGCGCGCCGCCTAAGGTGGCCGGCGGGGCGGGCAATAACCTATGGATGTTGACGCGTTCATCGCTCGCTGGACCGCCCGCGAAGGCGGAGCTGAGCGGGCTAACTACCAAATGTTCCTCGCCGAGCTGTGTGACGTTCTGGGCGTCGCGAGGCCCGATCCCGCCGGCACGGAGCGAGGACTGAACGCCTATGTGTTCGAGCGAGCGGTCAGCCAGCGCGAGAGCGCAGGCGTCGCCGCGCCCCGCCGTATCGATCTCTACAAGAGGGGCTGCTTCATTCTGGAAGCCAAGCAATCGCGTTGGCCGGGTGGCCCTAACGCGCTACCAGCCCAGCTTGCCCTTTTTCCCGAAGAACCCGATCCGCGGGCCGCCGCGCGCGGCTGGGATGCCATGATGCAATCGGCCCGCAAGCAGGCCGAGAGCTACGTGTTCCTGCTCGACCCCGACCAACCGGCCCCACCATTCATCATCGTCTGCGATGTAGGCCGCTGCGTGGAGCTTTACGCCGATTTCAGCGGCACCGGCCGCGCGTACAGCCAATTCCCTGATCGCAAAGGCTTTCGCATTTCGATGGAAGATCTGCGAAGGCCGGAGGTTCGCAGACAGCTAGCCGCGGTCTGGACTGAACCGCTGTCTTTGGACCCGGCACGCGAGTCCGCGCGGGTTACACGGGAGATCGCGAAGCGCTTGGCCGAAGTCAGTCGGCGGTTGGAGGAAGAGAAGGGGGCAAACCCGGAAGATGTTGCGCATTTTCTCATGCGCTGCCTCTTCACGATGTTCTCAGAGGACACTGAACTCTTGCCCAAGGAGAGTTTCAGCAAACTCCTGGAGAAGTGCGTGGCGGACCCGGCCCACTTCGCGCTCCGCCTGAAAGACCTTTGGTCGCAGATGGAGAAGGGTGTTGAGTTCAGCCATGTGATCGAAGCGCCTGTACGCCACTTCAATGGGGGCCTATTCAAGGACACGAGCGTCTTCGAACTCGAACGCGAAGAGATCGGCGAGTTGCTCGCGGCCGCCAAAGCTGACTGGAAGCTGGTCGATCCGGCGATCTTCGGCACACTATTGGAGCAGGCGCTGAGCAAGGAGGAGCGGCGGAGGCTGGGTGCTCACTACACGCCGCGCGCCTACGTCCAGCGACTGGTTGAGGTCACGGTAATGGAGCCGCTGCGCGCCGATTGGCAGGTTGCGCTCACCAAGGCGCAAGCGGCCAAAGACGCTGGCAAGACTGACGAGGCCATCAACCTGATACGTGCCTTCCACGGCCAGCTCTGCACGACACGCGTGCTCGATCCGGCCTGTGGCACCGGCAATTTCCTGTACGTATCGCTTGAGCTGATGAAGAAGCTCGAAGGCGAGGTGCTACAGGCCCAAGCGGACCTCGGCGACACCGAGGAAAATCTCGCCCTGCATGGGGCGATGGTTGATCCGCACCAGTTCCTGGGCTTGGAGTTGAACCCGCGCGCTGCCGCCATCGCCGAGCTAGTGATCTGGATCGGCTATCTCCAATGGCATTACCGCAACACCAGCTCACATCCCCAAGAGCCGATTCTCCGGGCCTTCCAGAACATCAACGGAGGCAAGCCCGGCGGCTACGATGCCGTGCTCACGTGGGACGGCTATCCGATCCCCTGCGTTGTGATTGAGGGGCAGGAGCCGATCGAGACCTACCCAAGTGCCCGGCGACCCGCATGGCCAAGCGCGGACTTCATAGTTGGCAATCCACCCTTCATCGGGTCCAAGCGCTCGGCAGCCTACCTAACACGGAGCTATGTAAGGGCCTTGCGCGCGGCGGAGCCGGCCGTGCCCAAATCGGTCGATTACGTGATGTATTGGTGGAATCACGCGGCTCAACTTGTGGCTGGCCGAAAGGTGCGCCGTGCCGGGCTCGTTGCCACCAATTCGATTACGCAATTCTATAATAGACGGCTCTTGGCCAAGCACTTCGCCTCAAAGCAAGCGGTCTCGCTGATCTGGGCGGTACCCGACCACCCTTGGGTCGATGTAGAGGACGGCGCTGCGGTCCGCGTCAGCATGGGATGCATGGAGGCAGGAACCGTAGAGGGCAGCGTTGCTTTGATTCAATCCGAAGAGTGGGCGGACGAGTCAGAGGCGACTGTGAGTTTCGCGTTCCAGCAAGGCGCTGTGAATGAGAAATTCCGCCTCGGCGAGTCGATCTATCAGACCAAGAGCCTTCTGGCGAACGCCAGGATTTGTTGGCAGGGCGTAAAACTGGTGGGCGACGGCTTCCGCGTCGGTCGTGCTGTGCGCGACTTATTGATCAGCGGTGGCTCCCCTGGGTCCTTCTTCAAGCCGTATCTTACAGGAATGGCTGTAAATCGTCACAAGCTGCCAGAATGGGTGATTGACTTCTTCGGACTCTCAGAGACTGAGGCACGTAACGCGGCTCCGCAGGCGTTTCAGCATGTTCTACAGCAAGTGAAACCTTACCGAGCGGGAAACGCTGACGAAGGTTTCAGGACGAAGTGGTGGATCTTCGGTCGGCCGAGACCCGAAATGCGGGAGGCGATTGGCGACTTGAAGCGATATCTGGTAACTAGCGAAGTATCAAAGCATAGAATATTTTCATATGTGGCGGACGCGGACACATTGGCAGATGGTAGTCTGATCGTGGTTGCCAGCGAAGACGCAGAGATCGGAGCCATTCTGTCCTCTCATATCCATCGCGTTTGGACCCTATGGGGAGCCGGCGTCTTGGAGGACAGGCCTCGATACCAGAATCAACTGTCATTTGATCCTTTTCCGTTCTCCACCGGAAATAATGAGATAGCAGGGTCGCTACGAGACGTGTTCCTAGAACTCGACGCTACTCGTAAGCGCGTATTGGCGGAACAGCCGGATTTGACGCTGACCAGCCTGTATAACGTACTGGAGAAGATTAAGAGCGGTGTCTCACTCACCGAAGCAGACGACGACGTGAAGCGCCGTGGGCTGGTGTTGATCCTAAAAGAAATGCATGACCGGATCGACGCATTGGCTGAGCAGGCGTACGGCTGGCCACCTAACCTCACCGACGAACAGGTTGTCGAGCGGTTAGTCGCACTGAATGCCGAACGGGCCAGGGAAGAAGCAGCGGGACACGTGCGCTGGTTGCGCCCGGACTTTCAGATTCCGCGATTTGCCAAAGTGGCAACGCCTAAAACCGGCGAATTGGGCTTGGTCGAAGCACTACCGGCCGCCGCTATTGGATTGCCTTCGTTGCCGCGTGATCGCTACGAACACCCGTTGGCTGTTGAGGCCCTGCTCGTCGGGGCCGGTCGGCCGATGACCCCGGCTGAGATCGCGCGCGGCTTCAGGCGGGGCGGGAGGCGCTTAGAACCACGTGTTGTTCAGGCTCTCGCCACGCTGGCGCGCTACGGCCGCGTTTCGGCCCTCGCCGACGGCCGCTTCAGCGCCCGCCGCGCGGCTTAGTGCGCCAGTCCAGCCTCAGTCGCCCTTGAACACCGGCTTGCGCTTCTCGCGGAACGCCCTGCCGCCCTCGGCGAAGTCGTTGCTGTCGCTGGTCAGCAGCCACTGGTCGCGGTCCATGGCCGAGGTGGCGTGGGCCAGCGCCAGGGCGGCGGCGTTGATCGCCGCCTTGGTCATGCGCACCGGGATCGGCGGCAGCGCCGCGGTCTTGGCCGCCCACGCGTGAGCTTCGGCCAGTGCGCCGCCGACCGGCGTCACCATGTCGACCATGCCCCAGGCCAGCGCTTCCACGGCCGGGCAGGGTTCGCAGAAGATGGCGAAGCGCTTGGCCCGCGCGGGGCCGACCAGCGCGGCGAGCCGGGGCAGGGCGCGCCAGCTCATGTTCATGCCGAGCGCGATCTCCGGCAGGCGCAGGTAAGCGCCCGAGCCGGCGATGCGGAAGTCGCAGGCCAGCGCCAGCGCCGCGCCGCCGCCGATGCAGTAGCCCTCGATCGCCGCGATGGTGACCTGCTCCAGGTCTTCCCACGCCTGGCAGAGGTCGGGGCCCAGCCGCGCCGCCAGCCGCCGCTCCAGCCGCGTGGCGACGCGCCCTGTCGTGCGCTCCGGATCGGCGAGGTCGGCCCCGGCGGAGAAGAAGGTCTCGGCGCCGGTCAGGATAACGGCGTGAATGTCGGTGGATTTGGCGAGGGCGCCGGCCACGTCGATCAGCTGCCGCATCAGCGCCTGCGACAGCGCATTGCGCGCGCCCGGCCGGTTCAGCCGCACTTCGGCGACGGGACCTTGCTCGGTCACGATGAGGTCGGGCCAGTTGGTCATGCGTGCGGTCCGGTCAGAAGACGTCGAGCGTAGGAAACCCGGCAGACGCGTCGATGCAATCCTGAAGGAACACAGCCAGGCCGAGATCGCCGGTCCAAAGCGACCATTTGCGACGGCCATGCGCGATGCGAGCCGCGTCGGCCTGAGTAATGGCGTGCATGGCGAAAGCGCGGGCGCGATCCAGCCAGACAGGCTCTGAGGTTCGCCGATGAAGCTTCAGGAAGGCGTAGCCTGCGCCTGGCGCGCCGTGACAGAGCCCGGGGAGCTTGGTCACCGGGCCGGCGCGCCAGGTGAGTTCGCCCCCGGCGATCAGCAGCGCGTCCGTCCGCGGATCAGACGGCAGGGCGGCCAGGGCGTTGATCATGCCCGGCGCACCGATGCAGTGCTGGACCCGCAGCGCGTCGCCCGGCGCGCCGCCAGGGCCGACGCTCATTGGCCAGTTGGCGAAGGCCCTGTCGCGGATGGCGGTGGCGGCGAGCAGAGCGCGAGCGCTTGCCTGCACTTCGGCGAGAATGGGCGTCGGCAGCAATGCGCCGCCGCGCAGAACCGCGTGGAGATTGGCGGCTGCGCCGTGCAGAGCGCCGAGCCGACGTTCGCGGATGCCATACAGGTCCTGGGTCCACAGCCGGCAGCCGGCGTCAGGTTCGACGACCCAGGCGTCAAGCAGCGCCTCGGCGTGGTCGAGGAAGATCGTGCGCCAAGCGTCGTCGCCCGTCCGCTCATACATGAACACCGCCGCCAGCATCGCGCCGGCGCCGCCCCAGACCGCGCCGCGTGTGTCCCCGCGCCGGGCGCTGATCGCTTCGGCAAGCGCGCTGGCGACCGCGTCAGAGGGCGCAAGCGTCCACTGCAGGAGCAGGATGCCGGCATCGCCGACCAGATAGGCCGGCGTTTCCGACTGCATGTAGTCGCGCACGCCGGTATGGCGGCGCAGGTCATCCCGGCTCCGATCGATGAGCGTCGCAACGACCGGATCGAAGTCGCGGAGAGGTTCGGCCGCACTGACCCCTTCCAGGCGGCGCAGCGCCCAGATCACCCCTGCTGCGCCGTGGTAGAGCGGCTTCAGGCAGTCCGGCGGACGCTCCGGCGAGAGATCGAGTGGATGGATCGGCAAAGGCCGTCCGGGGTGAACGCCGCCTGGGCGTCGGCGACGATGCCGTCGATCGCGGCCCGCGCCCCGCCTCGCTCCAGGGCTCGCCGGTCAGTGGCTCGTGCCGCCCGGGATCGAACAGGGGCGGTGGCATCGTGGAGGCGCTAAACTCTCAGCGCCGCGACGCGGTCGAGCAGGGCCTGAGCGCCTTCGGGTTCGTCGACCTTGAACCGGTCGAAGCCCCTGCCGAGGCCGACGTCGGCGAACATGCCCTTGGGGTCTTCGTGGAAGTGCAGGAACGACTGGCTCTTCACGTAGAACACGCCGCGCTTCTTCTCCTTCAGCACACCGAATGCGCGGATCTGTTCGAGGAGCGGCTCGATGCGGTCGAGGTCCTGGGGCCTGGCGTGCCTCATCCCGGGAAGCTCCCTCCAGGGCCGTTGAACACCTTCATGCCCCGCTCTTCGGCCAGCGCCAGCATGTCGGTGTCTCCAGAGGTGTCACCATAAGCGGCTTCCAGGCGCACGTCGTCGCCGAACGCTTCGCGCAAGCGGCGGACTTTCTCCGGGCCGCGGCAGTTGGCGCCGTCGAGCGCGCCCGTAAGACGGTCGGAGTCGTCGTAGGCGAGGCGGGTGGCCAGCAGCAGGTCGGCGCCGAGGCCGCGGGCGATGGGCCCCACGATCGGCTCCGGCGACGCGGTGACGATGACCAGGCGTGCGCCCTCGGCCTGCCAGCGCCGCCAGGCGCGCAGCGCGTCGCCCCGCAGCAGCGCGCGGCCGTGAATGCCAGCGAACGTCTGCGCCTCGGCTGCCAACTCGGCGCGGGTCATGCCCTTCAGAAACCGGCGCACCGCCGCGGCCTTGATCCGCCCGCGGTCGCGGCTGACCAGGTAGGCCGCCATCGACGGTGCGAGGGTGGCTACCCCTGCGGCATAGCGCGCCAGTCCGGCGCGCCACTGCAGAAACGCCAGGAAGCTGTCGCGGCTGGTCAGGGTGCCGTCAAAGTCGAACGCCACCAATGGCCTGAAGGCGGCAGACTGGCGCTCTTCGTCGGGATTTCCCATATGCGGACCGTCTCTCCGGGGCAGCCCTGAAATGCAACACTGCGGCGACTTACCCACGCGGCGTCGCCCTCGCAGGCTTGTGATCCTCGGCCGGATCGGGGAATGTCAAGAATTAGACAACTCGCGGCGCATATCCTGCAGGACCTTGCGCAAGCGGGACGTCGGTGTTCCGGTTTCGAGCGCCGTTCGAGAGTGAGAAGCGACGATGACCAAAGCCGCGAGCGGTGACAGCAAGAGCACACTCTATTGCTCTTTCTGTGGCAAGAGCCAGCATGAGGTTCGCAAGCTTATCGCCGGTCCCACCGTGTTCATCTGCGATGAATGCGTTGAACTGTGCATGGATATCATTCGCGAAGAGCACAAGATCGCTTTCGTGAAGTCCAAGGATGGGGTGCCGACACCGCGCGAAATCCGCGAGGTGCTCGACGACTACGTCATCGGACAAGACCACGCCAAGAAAGTCCTCTCGGTCGCGGTGCACAACCACTACAAGCGGTTGAACCACGCGCAGAAGAACAACGACGTCGAACTGGCCAAGTCGAACATCCTGCTCGTCGGCCCGACCGGCGTCGGCAAGACGCTCCTGGCACAGACGTTGGCGCGAATCATCGACGTGCCGTTCACGATGGCCGACGCCACCACGCTCACCGAAGCCGGCTACGTCGGCGAGGACGTCGAAAATATTATTCTGAAGCTGCTGCAGGCGGCCGACTACAACGTCGAGCGCGCGCAGCGCGGCATCGTCTACATCGACGAAGTCGACAAGATCAGCCGCAAGTCGGACAATCCGTCGATCACCCGCGACGTGTCGGGCGAAGGCGTGCAGCAGGCGCTGCTGAAGATCATGGAAGGCACCGTGGCGTCGGTGCCGCCGCAAGGCGGGCGCAAGCATCCGCAGCAGGAGTTCCTGCAGGTCGACACCACCAACATGCTGTTCATCTGCGGCGGCGCCTTCGCGGGCCTGGAGAAGATCATCTCCGGCCGCGGCAAGGGCACCTCGATCGGCTTCTCGGCCAAGGTGGCCGACCCGGACGATCGCCGCACCGGCGAGATTCTGCGCCAGGTCGAACCCGACGACCTGCAGCGCTTCGGCCTGATCCCGGAATTCATCGGCCGTCTGCCGGTGATCGCCACCCTGGATGACCTCGACGAGCCCGCCCTGGTGCAGATCCTCACCGAGCCGAAGAACGCCTTCGTCAAGCAGTACCAGCGCCTGTTCGAGATGGAGAATGTGGGCCTCACCTTCTCCGACGACGCGCTGAAGGCGATCGCCCGCAAGGCCATAGCCCGCAAGACCGGCGCCCGTGGCCTGCGCTCGATCCTGGAGGGCATCCTCCTCGACATCATGTTCGAGCTGCCGACCATGCAGGGCGTGGAAGAAGTGGTGGTCAACGCCGAGGTCGTCGAAGGCCGCGCCCAGCCGCTGCTGATCTACGCGGAAAAGAAGGGCGGCCAGGCCAGCGCCTAGCCGGGCCAGCGCCTACGCCGACACTGCCAGCGTCTCAGCCTCGCGCGTCAGCGCTGCGTCCAGCGCGCTGACGAGGGCGTGGAGTTCGATCGGCTTGGCCACGTGAGCGTCCATGCCGGCGGCGAGGTAGGCCTCGATCTGGTGGGCCATGACGTTGGCGGTCAGTGCGACGATGGGGGTGCGCGGGTGGCCGCTCAGGCGCTCGCTGCGGCGGATGGCGGCGGTGGCGGCCAGCCCGTCCATTCGGGGCATCTGCACGTCCATCAGCACCGCGTCATAGCGGTCGGCGGCGAAGGCCTCCACCGCGGCCTGGCCATCGCCGACCAGAGTGAGGTCGATGTCCAGCGTCTCCAGCAAAGCGCGCAGGATCAGCTGGTTGGTGGCGTTGTCTTCGGCGGCCAGCACCTTGATCTGACGGTCGGCAAGCGCCCGCTCCGACGGCGCCGCCGCCGCGGCCGGCGCGGCCTCGCGGGTCAGCGGCAGCCCGAAGGTGAACGTGGAGCCCGCGCCGACAGTGCTCTCCACGCTCATGTGTCCGCCCATCAGCGCCACCAGCCGCTCGCAAATCGCCAGGCCCAGGCCGCTGCCGCCGAAGCGACGGGTGGTCGATGAGTCCGCTTGCGTGAATTTCTCGAAAATGGTCGCCAGCTTGTCTGGCGGCACGCCGATGCCGGTGTCGGCGACGCTGAAGACGACGCCGTCCGGCGCCGAGTCGGCGCTGACGCGGATGGCCCCGTGGGCGGTGAACTTCAGCGCGTTGGAGACGAGGTTGATCAGCACCTGGCGCAGGCGGGTGCAGTCGCCGCGCCAGGTCCCGTCGAGAGCAGGCGCGATCTCGACCACGAACTCCAGCGCCTTTTCTTCCGCCAGGGGCGCGAACGTCGCTGCGGCCGCCTGCACCGCCTCGCCGAGGTCGAAGACGCTCGCCTCCAGCTCGATCTTGCCGGACTCGATCTTGGCGAGGTCGAGGATGCTGTTGAGCAGCGCCAGGAGCGACTGCCCGGAGTCAGAGATCACCTTCACCTGGCTTTGCTGCTCGGGCGTCAGGTCGGCGCGCGACATCAGCTGCGCCATGCCCAGCACGCCGTTCAGGGGCGTGCGAATCTCATGGCTGACGGTCGCCAGGAACTCGCTCTTGGTGGCGTTGGCGACCTCGGCGTCGATGCGCAGGCGCAGGAGTTCGAGGAACACCTTGGCGTTCGACTGCTGCAGCGCGAGGGCGTTGCCGACGTAGCACATCGCCAGGGCCACGAAGACCCAGGTGCTGGGCCCCTGGCCCAGGGCGTAGGCGTTCCAGACCATGGCGGCGGCCGCCGGTGGCGCGGTCCACACGAACATGTCGCGGCGCAGGCTGTGCTCGGCGCCCGCGACCAGTAGGATGGCGGCGCTGAGAATCAGACCGACCACTTGGTTCTCGCGGCCGGCAAACGGGGTGAAGAAGCCAGGCACGGCGCAGATGGCGCAGGCGACCGCGCAGATCGCGATCAGTTCGGACTGCCGACGCTTCACGGTGGCCAGGTCGGCGTCGGCCAGCCGCGGGGCGACGCTGCGCCACCAGGCGACCATCGCGAACTCGCCGGCGGCATAGGCCACGGCCCAGGCGACGGCGGCGGCGATCGGCCAGACGCGGGTGTAAGCGGTCAGCCCGGCGATGCAGGCGATCGAGGCCAGCCGCACGGCGCGGTTGTCGCCATAGACGCGACGGTAGAAGCGTTCGAGCGCCTCGCGGTGGATAGAAGTAAGCATCTTGCCGCAGTGCATTGCGGATTTGTGCTTAAGGTTCGGCTGATTTTGGGAAGCGGCGTTTCGCCGCAGATCGCGTTTCGACGCGCCGCTCGCGTGAGTTTGGTGACGCCGGGGCGGATGAAAGGAGAGCGAACATGGCCACGGCAGAGCGCCGGCCGCTTGGCGCGAGCGGCGTAACGGTCTCGGCGATCGGGGTCGGCACGAACCGCTGGTCGGCGGGCAGCAATGACACGCCGGTGCTGGCGACGTGGAAGGCGCTGGCCGATGGTGGGATCGACTTCATCGACACGGCCGAGGTCTATGGCTTCGGCAAGTCGGAGCGGCTGGTGGGGCAGTGCGTGGCCAGCGGTTCAGCCGAGGCGCTGGTGGCGACCAAGTTCGCGCCGTTCATCGCCCGTACCTCGGCGCGCCAACTGGTGGGGGCGCTGGACCGGTCGCTGGCGCGGCTGGGGCGCACGTCAGTCGACCTCTACTACGTCCACTTCCCGTTCCCCTTCGCCAGCCTGACCGCCTTCGCCGACGGCCTTGCCGAGGCGGTGAAGAGCGGCAAGGCGAAGGCCGTGGGCGTCAGCAACTTCAACGCTGACGATACCAAGCGAATGGCTGAGCTGCTGGGCCAGCGCGGCACGTGCCTCGCCGCCAACGAGATCCACTACAGCCTGCTCAATCGTGCCCCCGAGACCAACGGCGTCCTGGCCGCTTGCAAGGAGGTGGGCGCGTCGCTGGTGGCGTACTTCCCGCTGGCGTCCGGCCGGCTGGCGGGGCGCGCCGATGCGCATGGCGATCCGCGAACGCAGAAGCTGCTACGGGCGCTCAGCGCCGTGGCGGAGGCGCATCAGGCGAGCGTCGGCGAAGTGGCGCTGGCCTGGCTGCTGGCGCGCGATCCCTGCATCATCCCCATCCCCGGGGCCACCAAGGCCGCGCACGCCGCCGCCAACGCCCGGGCGATGTCGCTGCAGCTGACACCGGAAGAATTCGCCGCCATCGACGCCGCCAGCCCGCCGGCGCCCGCGGCATGAAGCTCTACCACTGCAACAATGCGCGCTCGCTGCGGCCGTTGTGGACGCTGGAGGAGCTGGGGCTCGAGTACGAGCTGGTGGTGATGCCGTTCCCGCCGCGAGCGCTCTACGACGGCTACCTGGAGATCAATCCGCTGGGCACCGTGCCGACCTTCATCGATGGCGAGCTGACGATGACGGAGTCCACCGGCATCTGCCACTATCTGGTGGAGCGGTCAGCGCCGAACCCGCTGCGCGTCGACCCGGCTGAGCCGGCCTATGGCGCGTACCTGAACTGGCTCTATCGCAGCGACGCCACACTGACGTTCCCGCAGACCATCGTGCTGCGCTACACGCGCCTGGAGCCGGAAGCGCGGCGGCTGCCGCAGGCGGTCGAGGACTACTCGATCTGGTACCTGTCGCGGCTCCGCTCGGTTGAGACGGCGCTGTCGGACGGCCGCGAGCACCTCTGCGCCGGTCGCTTCACCATCGCCGACGTCGCGGTGCACTTCGCCCTCTACATGGGCGAGTCGCTCGGCCTGCACGAACGCTACCGGCCGCATTGCCGGGCCTATCTCGAGCGGTTGAAAGAGCGCCCCGCGTTTCAGCGAGCTATGGCGCGCCAGGCGAGCGCGCCGGTCGCCTAGTCGTCCAGCCCTTTGCCTTCAAGGATGCGGGGCGCGTTGGTGTCGATCCTTGCTGCCCGCGTCTTGGCCTGCTTGGCCGCGCCGAAAAAGAGCAGGTAGCCGCGCTGGCGGCCTGGCGTCAGCGCCTCGAACGCGGCCTTCAGCGTGGCGTCGGTCTCCAGCCGGGCCCTGAACTCTTCCGGCATGGCGAAGTCCCGGGTCGCCTTCATCGGCGCCTTCAGGCCCGCTTTCTCGGCTTCGATTGCGCGCTGCACGTAGTCGCTGAGTACGTTCGCCATGCCGGCGATCTCGGCGGCGCTGGTGAAGCGTATCTGCCGCGCCGACTGCACGTTGGCGGTCTGCTGGATCAGGATATGGGCGGGATCGTCCAGCACAGCGCCTTTCATGAACAGCACCGCACAGTAGTCCTTGAAGCCGTGCATCAGGCAGACGTTGTGGCCGCCCAGCGAATAGCAGGGCTGGCCCCACTTCAGATCCTCGTCGAGGTCGCAGGCCAGAATGATCGCGCGCAACCGCTCGAATTCGAGGCGCCACCTGTCCTCACGCTTCAGGAACGCATCGACCTTGGCACTGGTGCTCATGAGGTCGAGACTACCATACGATTGGCGATCATGATAAGCCGACTCCCATCATGACGGATGCGCCTATCCAATTTCGACGCCCCGCGGTCGTGCGCGCGATGCGGGAATTGGCGGCGCGGACCGGCCGGCCGATCACCGACGCGGTCGGCGACCTGGTGCAAGCCGAGGTGCGCCGCCTAAGCGAAGTCGATGATGCGGAATACCGTCGGCGAAGGGCGCTTATCCATGACGCTGTGGCCCGCTTTCAAGCGCTTCCGGTCGTTGGACCCCGACTCACCGATGATGACCTCTATGACGACGATGGCCTTCCGAAGTGATCGTCGCTGACGCGTCGGCCATTCTGGCCATCTTCTTCGGCGAACCCGACAGCGATCGCTACGAAGACCGTCTGGCAAGGGCAGGTGAGGCGACGATTTCCGCCGTCAACTATTGGGAGGTGCTGGTCCGGGCCCACGCCGTCGGCGGTGACGCCGGTCGCCAGGTTGTTGTGTCTTTGCTTTCGGACCTTCGCGTGCGCGTCGAACCGTGCGACGGGTCGATGGCAGATAGCGCCGCCGCTGCCTTCGCTCGATTCAGAGGTCGTCCGAGCCGGCTCAATCTTGGCGACAGCTTCGCTTATGCGCTGGCGCAGAAGGAAGGGGACGGGCTTCTCTACAAGGGCCGCGACTTTCCGGAGACTGACATCAAGAGCGCCCTGGACTGAGTTTGCCGCGTTCCCGCCGCAAATCGGCCCGGGCGCCACACGCTCCAGCGGCACGTTCTTGCTAGCCGTGGGCAGGCGTCCGCATGGTTTTCCTACCTCGCCCCCATTGTGCGCGTGATGGTTCCAGCTTGACCGCGGATGCGCGACCCCTTGCCGCCGGTGGGGCGCCATTGCTTGAACGCCACACGAAAGCATCCACATAATCGAGCCGATACGCCGGCTGCGGCTGGCGCACGGGCCGCCCGACTCGGCGCATCGTCGAGTGACCGCGGCCCGAAAGGGCAGGCCGCCCTTGATTCCACCAGGCGGGCCGGCCAGGAGAGTGCGCATGACGGAAATCAGAACTCTTCCCGTGTTGCCGCTGCGCGACATCGTGGTGTTCCCGCACATGGTGGTGCCGCTGTTCGTGGGGCGCGAGAAATCCGTGCGCGCGCTCGAAGAGGTGATGAAGGGCGACAAGCAGATCCTGCTCGCCACCCAGCGCGACCGTGAGCAGGACGATCCGACGCCCAAGGACATCTTCGATGTCGGCGTGCTGGCCAACGTGCTGCAGCTGCTGAAGCTGCCTGACGGCACGGTGAAGGTGCTGGTGGAGGGCAAGGTGCGCGCCACGGTGCTGCGCTTCACCGCCACCGACGCGTTCTACGAAGCCGAAGCCGCGGCGGTCGAGGAAGACGGCGGCGAGGCCCACGAGGCTGAAGCGCTCAGCCGCGCGGTGATCGAGCAGTTCGAGAACTATGTGAAGCTCAACAAGAAGGTGCCGCCGGAAGCGCAAGCGTCGATCCCGCAGATCACCGAGCCGGGCGCGCTGGCCGACAACATCGCCTCGCACCTGGCGGTGAAGATCACCGACCGCCAGCAGCTGCTGGAAATCTTCAACGTCGTGAAGCGTCTGGAGAAGGTCTTCGCCCTGATGGAGGGCGAGATCAGCGTGCTGCAGGTCGAGAAGAAGATCCGCTCGCGCGTGAAGCGCCAGATGGAGAAGACCCAGCGCGAGTACTACCTGAACGAACAGATGAAGGCGATCCAGCGCGAGCTGGGCGAGCAGGATGATGCCCGCGACGAGCTGATCGAACTCGAGAAGCGGATCAAGAAAACCAAGCTCTCCAAGGAAGCCCGGACGAAGGCCGAGTCCGAGCTGAAGAAGCTGCGCAACATGAGCCCGATGTCCGCGGAATCGACCGTGGTGCGCAACTACCTCGACTGGGTGCTGTCGATCCCGTGGGGCAAGGCCAAGCAGAAGAAGATCGACGTCGCCGAGGCCGAACGCATCCTCAACGAGGACCATTTCGGCCTGGAGAAGGTCAAGGAACGGATTCTGGAGTACCTGGCCGTGCAGGCCCGGACCAACTCCCTGAAGGGCCCGATCCTGTGCCTGGTCGGCCCTCCGGGCGTCGGTAAGACCTCGCTCGGCCGCTCGATCGCCAAGGCGACCGGGCGTGAGTTCGTGCGGCTGTCGCTCGGCGGCGTGCGCGACGAGGCGGAGATCCGCGGCCACCGCCGCACCTACATCGGCTCGATGCCTGGCAAGGTGATCCAGTCGATGAAGAAGGCGAAGACCACCAACACCTTCTTCCTGCTCGACGAGATCGACAAGATGGGGTCCGACTGGCGCGGCGATCCCTCCAGCGCCCTGCTGGAGGTGCTCGATCCGGAACAGAACTCGACCTTCAACGACCACTATCTGGAGGTCGACTACGACCTCAGCCAGGTGATGTTCGTCACCACCGCCAACAGCCTCAACATGCCCCAGCCGCTGATGGACCGGATGGAGATCATTCGCCTGCCCGGCTACACCGAAGACGAGAAGGTCGAGATCGCCAAGCGCCACCTGCTGCCGAAGCTGGCCAAGGATCACGGGCTGAAGGACGGCGAGTGGATCGTGCCCGACCAAGCGATCCACGACCTGATCCGCTACTACACCCGCGAAGCCGGGGTGCGTTCGCTGGAGCGCGAACTGGGCAACCTCGCCCGCAAGGCGGTGCGCGACATGGCGGTGGAGAAGCTGGTCCAGGTCACCATCGACGAGGAGCGGCTCGGCAAAT
>DASXZG010000117.1:0-31527 GCA_036502045.1 Caulobacteraceae bacterium
TTGCCGGAGCGATTGCCCGCCTTCGCGAAGGCGGGCAATCGCACACCGCTCCTCCAAACTGAGCTGCTCGTAGCGACGTCCCATCGCAACACTCCCGCCAGCGAGTGTTGCACTTCGTTTGAGAACTCAGGGGACCCAGGCGAAGGATGTTGCTAGGGCGGGGCTGTCAAAGAGGTCACACGAAGATCACGAAGCTAGCGAAGGACACGAAAGCGCGCTTTGCGCGCAGCAAATCACCAACGATCTTTGGGATTGGCTGTCGCGCGAAGCGCGACCTTCGTGTGCTTCGCGCCCCTTCGTGATCTTCGTGTGACCTGTTTGAAGGCCAAGCTCTCGCAACGGCGTCTTGCCTAGGTCCGGCCTTTGGGATGAGCGGAAAGGTGGATTGTCGGACGCCTACGGCGTGCACATCGAGGTGTTGATGGTGTTGCCGGGGCAGCTCTGGCCGGCGCTGCAGAGGTTCTGGGCGTTGGTGTTGTTGGTGACGTAGCCGTTGTAGAGTTCCTGCTGGCCCGGGCCGCCGCGGTCGGCGACCGAGGCGCAGTAGTCCAGGCAGCCGGCGCGCTGGATCGTGCCGAGCTGATCGTTGTTCGGGTAGACCTGCTCAGCCTTGGACCGGCATTCGTTGACGACCTGGGTGGCGTCGGACCCGCCGCCGCCGCCGGAGGCGCCGTTGTTCGCCGCGCCATAGGCGGCCGCCGCGCCGCCCAGGCCCTGGACAAAGCCTTGCATGAAGGCGGCGGCGGCCCCGCTGTCATCCCCGCCGCCGCTGTTGTCGCCGCCACCATTGTCATCGCCGTCGTTGCTGGCTTCTTGCGGCTGGTTGCGGGCGCCGGAGCTGACCGACTGCAGTTCCGTCTCGGCCCAATAGGTCAGCCCCTCGTTCTCCGCGTAGACGAAGCAGCCGCTGTAGCCCGCGCCGGAGCAGTTGCTCAGCGCCGCGTTGATCGCCGCCGCGAGATTGGGCTGGCCCCAGACCCCCATGCACGTGCCGGTGAACCCGCCATTGCCGTCCGCGTTCGACCCGGCCACGAGAACTTTCGACGCCGGCTTCGAGGGCCAGTCCAGCTGGCTCCAGTCCGAAGCGCAGGTGTCGTAGGCCAGCTGGGATTGCGACGTGGCCTGCACATTGGTGACCGGCGGCGTGTTTCCCGGAGGCGCGAGGCCGTTGAGATCGACTTCGTAGGTCGGCGCCGTGATGTTGTAGGAGATGAAGCTCGCCGCATATTCGTCGTCGGCGCAGTTGTAGTCCGACGTATTCACGCGATCATACGCCTTGTTCGAGATGCAATACGACGCGTCGCCATCCCACTTCCAGCCGGCTTTGCTGACATAGAAGGCCCGGAACGAGGCGCGCCGATAAGGTCCGAACGACGTGCAGGCGGCGTTGCCGACATCGTACCAGCCTTGGATTTCGTACTGCCCGTCGTCGCGGATGTGAGCGAATATCGCCGATACGGTGTCGCCGGTGGCGTTGCAGATCGTCAGCATGAAGTGATCGCCATCATCCGCCGGCGGGCTCTGCGCGAACGCACCGAGCGAACCGCCACCAGGGCTCGCGACGACGAGCAAAGCGGTGAGCCAGGCGATCAGCTGGCGCCTGATCCACGCGCCGGCCGCGGTGCGCGTCCGCCGAAACGGCGACGTCCTGACTTGCATTGCTGGATGTCCCCCTGGCGCGACCCCAGCCGCCAACGCCTCAGCGACGATAGGAAGCCGGCGATGCAAAGGTCAAGCTGGACCGCCGGGATCGTCCGTGGCTTCGCTTCACCAACCTCAGTCAGGGCGACGGTGCGGGCCCGCCGTTGTCCGGCGTCAGGGTGTTGGCGTCGGGCGCCAGGTCGTTGGATGCCGGTGGCGGCGTGAGCACCGGGACGGGCGGGCCGGGCGGGATTGGGGTGAGCGGCAGGCGCTTCAGTTCGGCGCTCATGTAGGCATGCCAGGCCTCGGCAGGCGCGGAGCCGCCCGTGATCCCGCTCATCGGGGCGTCGTCGTCGCGGCCCATCCAGACCACGGTGACGTAGTTGCCGGTGAAACCGCAGAACCAGGCGTCCTTGAAGTCGGAGGCGGTGCCGGTCTTGCCGGCGAGGTCGTAGCCGGGAATCTGCGCCTTCACCCCGGTGCCCGAGGTGATCACGGTGCGGAGCATCTGGTCCAGCTCGCCCAGCGGCGGGTTGGCGATCGCGGGCTGCGGCGGCGGCGTGTTGCTGCGCCAGATCACCCGGCCGGAGAGATTGGTCCGGATACTGACGAGGCCGTACGGCGCGACCCGGTTGCCGCCGTTGGCGAACGAATCGTACGCGCCGGCCATCTCCAGCGGCGTCACCAGGCTGGAGCCCAGCGCCATCGCTGGCTCCACGTTGATCGGCGTGACAATGCCAAGGCGCCTGGCGGTCGCCGCCACGTTCGGGCGGCCCACCTGGTCGGCGACCACGGCGGCCACGGTGTTCACCGACTGCGCCAGCGCGATCTGCATGGTGATGGGACCAAGGAAGGTCGGTTCGAAGTCGCGCGGCGACCAGCCGTCGATGGTCACCGGTTGGTCCACTTCCGGCGTGTCCGGCGTCAGGCCGGTCTCCAGCGCGGTCAGGTAGACGAAGGGCTTCCACGACGAGCCGGCCTGCCGGTGGGCGTCGGTCGCCCGGTTGAAGCCGCTGGCGGCGTAGTCGGCGCCGCCGATCATCGCTCGCACCGCGCCCTGCCCATCCAGCGCCACCAGCGCGCCCTGCTGCACGCCGGCGTGCGTGAAGCGGGCGAGCGTTCCGGCGACGGCCGCCTGGGCGGTGGCTTCGGCGCGAGCGTCCAGCGTGGTCTCGACGGTGATGTCCACCCCTTTCGGCGGCCCCAGCGAGCGCACGTAGGCGTCCACCCAGTCGACGAAGTACTGGTCGGCGGCGTCGGGGTCGTTCTTGTAGACCTTGGGCGAAGCCGCCTTGGCCTTGGCCGCCTGCGCCGGGGTGATGGCGGCGGTCTCCACCATGGCGTCGAGCACCAGGTTGGTGCGCTGGGCCGAGCGGTCGGGCTCGGTGATCGGGTCGTAGTCGGTGGGCGACTTCATCAGCGCCGCCAGCATCGCCGCCTCGCGGATGGTCAGCTTGTCGGCCGGCACGCCGAAGTAGCGGTGCGCGGCGGCCTCGATGCCGTAGGCGCCGGCGCCGAAGTAGACCCGGGAAAGATAGAGCCCGAGGATCTGCGGCTTGGAATACTGCTGCTCCAACTCCACCGCGTAGACCAGCTCGTCGGCCTTGCGCTCAAGCGTACGATCGCTGGAGAGGAACAGATTGCGCGCCAGTTGCTGAGTGATGGTCGAGGCGCCCTGCGCGGCGCGGCCCTTGGTGACGTCGGTGACGATGGCGCGGGCGATGCCGATCGCATCGAACCCCTGGTGCTCGTAGAACCGCTTGTCCTCGATGGAGACGAAGGCGGCGGGCACGTAGGGCGGCAGCTTGGCGATGTCGACCGGCGGCGCATAGCGCCCGCCGCGCACGCCGATGACCGCGCCGGCGCGGTCCGTGTAGGTGATCTGCGGATCGCGGGTGATCGGCGGAAGCTGCGGCACGTCGAGGGACGGCATCGACAAAGCGACGGCGGCGACAAGGCCGATCACGGGCAACGGGTCCGACAGACGCGCCGAGGGGGAGCGGGCGCAGGCGCCGTTGTCTCAGGCGGAGGCGCCCGGGGCCACTTAATTCGGTGTTAGATCGGTTACCGGACCCGCCTTGACCTACCTTAGCCAAGACATTAGCTAATCTGTATGATCTTCAACATGCACCAGGCGAAGACCCAGCTTTCCAAACTGGTGGCGGCGGCGCTTGCAGGCGAAGAAGTGGTGATCGCCCGCGATGGCACGCCCCTGGTGACGCTGACGCCGGTGGCGACGGCGTGCAAGCCGACGGGCCGCCGCCCTGGGACCCTCAAGGGATTGATCGGCGTTCCGGACGACGCCGCCTTCGCGCCGCTGAGCGAGGACGAGCTCCGCGAATGGGAAGACGGCCCCGTCTATCCTGTCGATTGAGGCTGCTTGTCGACACCCATGCGTTGATCTGGTGGCTCCTAGACGACTCGCGGCTCTCGCGGGCGGCCAGGTCGGCCATCACCGCCAACGACGCGGAGGTCTTGGTGAGCGCCGTCAGCGCGTTTGAGATCGCAATCAAGAACCGGCTGGGCAAACTCCCCGAGATGGCTTTCCTACTCGGTCACTTCGCTGAGACGCTGGACGCGCAAGGCTTCCAACCGCTGGACGTCACGCCCCAGCATGGACTCGCGGCGGGCCAACTACCGTTCGCGCACGGCGATCCCTTCGACCGCTTGCTCGTGGCTCAAGCCTTGGTCGAGGGACTGACCCTGGTCTCGAACGAGCGCCCGTTCGATGCGACGGGCGTACAGAGGCTCTGGTAGCCGCTATGCCCCCAGGGTCGGCGCCGTGTTGATCTCGCCGGCGTCTTCGGGGGGCAGGTCGCGGTCGGGGAGCACGTCGCCGTGGATGAGGAGCGGGCGGCCGATCCAGAGCGCGTCCTTGAGGTGGTCGCGGCGCTGGTTGGCGGTGTTGGGATGGACGAGGATACTGAGGCCGCCGTGGTTGAGCATCAGGAACGGGACCAGCTGTGCGAACACGGCGGTCTCGAAAGCGACCTGGTACATGGGCTGATCGTGCGGGCCGATGCGCGCCTCGTGCCATCGGCCCATCCGCACCGCGAAACGCGCGGCGATCTGCTCGCGCAGCTGCTCGGCGAGCGGGCGCGTGGCCAGATCGAAGTAGATGTGGGCGTGGTAGCTGGCGATCTCGCCGATGCGGCGTGGGTCCATGCGGGCCTCCGGTTCAGCGGCCATCATGCATCGCTGGGGCCGAGGCGCCAGCCAGTCTCGCCGGCCCAGAGGTCGGCGGCGCGGATGGCGGTCCAGAGGAAGTCGCCCTTGGCGTCGGTGTAGGCGTGGCGGTCGTCCGGATAGAGAGCGGCGAGCCGGCGCTTCTCGGCGGCGTAGGCGGTGGCCGCGGCGGGGTGGGCGCGCAGATAGTCGCGGAAGAGCAGCGCCCACTGCTCGTTCCAGGCGCCGGCGCGGCGCACGTGCACATGGCAGCGCGGGTCGCCGACCTGCTCGCGGAAATAGCGCTTGGTAAGTTCGGGATTGTCGTCCCGCCAGAGGTAGCCGGCGGCGTCCATAGCCGCGACCAGCGCCTCGATCGGCTCGAATTCGGCCACCGAGACCTGGATATCGACGATCGGCTTGGCGGCGAGGCCGCTCACCGAGGTGGAGCCGATGTGGTCGATGCGCAGCGCCGTGGCGCCCAGCGCCTGGCGCAGCGCCGCCCCGCGCAAGGCGAACTCGGCGGCCCATTCCGGCGTCCAGGGATGGATCTCGACCTCGGCCATGGGCGAGGCTTACCCCGGTCCGCTCACCAGGACGAGTAGCCGCCGTCGACCAGCACCACCGAGCCGGTCATCAGGCTGGCGGCGTCGGAGGCTAGGAAGAGGATGGCGGACGCCACCTCCTCCGGCTCGCCCAGCCGGCCCATCGGCGTGCCGTCGACCCAGCGGCGGTACATCTCGGAGGTCTGGTCGGCGAAGGCGTTGAGCGGGGTCTTGATGTAGGTCGGCGCCACGGCATTGACGCGCACGCCCCGTGCGCCCCACTCGGCCGCGAGCGAGCGGGTCAGGTGGTGAACGGCGGCCTTGGAGGCGTTGTAGTGCGCCTGGCCCTGCGGCCGGTTGACGATGAAGCCCGACATCGAGCCGACGTTGACGATGGCGCCGGCGCCCTGGCGCAGCATGTGCCGCCCGAACGAGCGTGCGCACCAGAAGAGGCCGTTGAGGTTGACGTCGAGGACGTTGAGCCAGCGCTCGTCCTCCATGTCCTCGGCGGCGATCTCGCTGCGGGCGATGCCGGCGTTGTTGACGAGGATGTCGACGCGGCCTTCGCGCATGGCCAGGGTGTCGGCGGCGGCCTGGACCGCGGCGGCGTCGGTGACTTCCAGCACGGCGGTGACGACGTCGTAGCCCTTCGCCTTCAGCGCCGCTTGCGCGGTCTCCAGCTCGGCGCCGTCACGGTCGCTGATGGTGACTTTGGCGCCAGCCTCCGCCAGCGCCTCCGCGGTGCAAAGGCCGATGCCCCGCGCGCCGCCGGTGACGAACGCGGTGCGGCCGGTGAGCTTGAAGCGCTCAAGGTACATGGCGGGGCTCCCGAGCCGGATTCCGGAGACACCTTGGCGGGCCGGCTCCTGGCCCTTGGTTCCTATTTCAACACGAAGGGCACGAAGAAAGCGAAGGCGCGCTTCGCGCGCGCTGCCAATCCGTGGCTGCGGCGCTTGGGACTTGCTGGCGCGTCACCTTGTGACGCGCCCTTCGCTAGCTTCGTGTCCTTCGTGTTGAAATAGGACCTCTGAGCCCCAGCCATGCCCATCGGCTTGCCTGGGTCCCGGCCTTCGCCGGGAAGAGCGGGCTGTTTTGTCCTGGCTACGCCGCCTTTTCCAGCGCGCCTTCCCATTTACCCAGGGAGGCGAGGCCGTTCATGCGGGCGCGGTGGGCGAAGGCGCGCTGGGCGGCGGTGACATTCTCGGCCTTGCCGCTCCAGGCCTTCTGCGGGGCGTGCTGCAGGGCGCGGCCGTAGCTGAAGGTGAGCTTCCAGGGCAGCGGGCCCAGCTGGTTCATGGCGTTGAGATGGGCGGTGGCGACCTCGTCGCCCTGGCCGCCGGAGAGGAAGGCGATGCCCGGCACCGCGGCCGGCACCGTGGCCTTGTAGGCAGCGACCGAGCGCTCGGCGACTTCGGCCACCGAAGCCTGGCGGGGGCAGTCCTGGCCGGAGACCACCATGTTCGGCTTCAGCACCATGCCCTCCAACGCCACACGCTGCTCGTAGAGTTCCTGGAAGACGGTGTGCAGGGTGAGGCGGGTGGCCGCGTCACAGGCGGCGATGTCGTGAGCGCCGTCCATCAGCACTTCGGGCTCGACTATCGGGGTGATGCGGTTGGCCTGGCAGATGGCGGCGTAGCGGGCCAACAGGTGAGCGTTGGCCTTCACCGCGCCCCAGCTGGGCAGGCCGTCGCCGATGTACAGCGTGGCGCGCCACTTCGCGAAGCGGGCGCCGCGGGCATAGTCCTTGGCCAACTGTTCGCCGAGGCCGTCCAGGCCCTCGGTCAGTGTCTCGCCCGGGAAGCCAGCCATCGGCTTGGCGCCCGCGTCGACCTTGATGCCGGGCACCGCGCCGGCGCGGTCGATCAGCTGCACCAGGGGGGTGCCGTCCGCGGCGTCCTGATAGAGCGTCTCGCGGAACAGAATGACGCCGGAGATGTGGCTCATGCCGTCGGCGCAACGGAACAGCAGCTCGCGGTAGGCGCGCCGGTTGGCCTCGTTGTTCTCCACGCCGATGGCGTCGAAGCGCTTCTGGATGGTGCCGGTGGATTCGTCGGCGGCCAGGATGCCCTTGCCGGGGGCCACCATCTTCTCAGCAGTCGCATTCAGTGCGGCCAGGTCCATCTTCGCCTCCATGTTTCTACCCCGCTCGCTTCAGCGCCTCGACGCCCGGCAGGGTCTTGCCTTCCATCCACTCCAGGAACGCGCCACCAGCGGTGGAGACGAAGCTGAAGTCCTGCGCCACGTGGGCCGCATTCAGGGCCGCCACCGTATCACCGCCGCCGGCCACGGCCACCAGCTTACCGGCTTTGACGCGAGCCGCGGCGTGCTCGGCGGCGGCCACCGTGCCCTTGTCGAAGGGCGGCGTCTCGAACACGCCCAGCGGCCCGTTCCAGACCAGGGTCTGGCTTTCGTCCATGGCATGGCAGAGGCGCTCGACCGTCTTGGGGCCGGCGTCGAGGATGCGCTCGTGGGGGTCAAGCTCGCCCAGCTCGCGGACGCGGGCCGCGGCGCCCGGCTCCGGCCGCTCGGCCACCACGATGTCCACCGGCAGCAGCAGCTCGCAGCCGCGCTTCTCGGCGAAGGCCATGATGCCGCGCGCGGCGGCGGCGAGGTCCTTCTCGCAATACGAGGCGGCGACTTCCCAGCCGTTGGCGAAGAGGAAGGTGTTGGCCATGCCGCCGCCGATGGCGAGGCGGTCCAGCTTCAGGATCAGGTTGTGCAGGAGGTCGAGCTTGGTCGAGACCTTGGAGCCGCCGACGATGCCCATCACCGGCCGCTTCGGGTGGCCAAGCGCCTGCTCCAGCGCCGTCAGCTCGCGCCGCATCGCCTCGCCGGCGTAGGCGGGCAGCAGGTGCGCCAGGGCCTCGGTGGAGGCGTGCGCGCGGTGGGCGGCGGAGAAGGCGTCATCGACGTAGAGATCGCCGTTGGCGGCCAGTTCCTTGGCGAAGGCCGGATCGTTGGCTTCTTCGCCGGCGTGGTAGCGCAGGTTCTGCAGCAGCAGCACGTCGCCGGGCTTCATCGCGGACACGGCCTTGTCGGCCAGCTCGCCGACGCAGTCCTCGGCGAAGGCTACCGGCGCGCCCAGCAGCTGCTCCAGCGGCCCGACCACCGGCTTCAGGCTCATGGAGGGCACGCGCTTGCCCTTCGGTCGGTCGAAGTGGCTGATCAGGATGGTCTTGGCGCCGCCGCTGATCAGCCGGCGGATGGTGGGGATCGCCACCTCCAGGCGCGTGTCGTCGCTGACCTTGCCGTCGGCCAGCGGCACGTTGAAGTCCTCGCGGACCAGCACGCGCTTGCCCGAGACGTCGACCCCGTCGAGGGTTTTGAAGCCGTCCGACGACACCTAGAGCAGCTTCGCCATCGCCAGCGCCACGTCGGCCATGCGGGTCGAGAAGCCCCACTCGTTGTCGTACCAGGAGAGCACCCGCACCAGCCCGCCGTCGACCACCTGGGTCAACGGCAGGGCGGCGGTGGACGAGGCGGCGTGGTGGTTGAAATCGACGGACACCAGCGGCTCGTTGGTGACCTGCAGGACGCCCTTGAGCGGGCCCGACGAAGCGGCCGCTTCCAGCGCGGCGTTGACCTCTTCGCGGGTGGTGTTGCGGCCGGGGACGACCTTCAGGTCGACCACAGAGACGTTGGGCGTCGGGACGCGGATCGAGCCGCCGTCGAGCTTGCCGGCCAGCTCGGGGATGACGAGGCCGATAGCCTTGGCCGCGCCGGTGGAGGTCGGGATCATCGACACCGCCGCCGCGCGGGCCCGGTAGAGGTCGCTGTGCAGCGTGTCCTCGGTGGGCTGGTCGGAGGTGTAGGAGTGGATGGTGGTCATGTAGCCGCGCTCCACACCAACGCTGTCCAGCAGCACCTTGCAGATCGGCGCCAGGCAGTTGGTGGTGCACGAGCCGTTGGAGACCACCAGGTCGTCAGCGGTCAGCGTGTGGTCGTTGACGCCAAAGACGATGGTCTTGTCGGCGCCGTCGGCCGGCGCCGAGACCAGCACCCGCTTGGCGCCGCCGGCCAGGTGCGCCTTGGCCTTGTCCTTCGAGGTGAAGATGCCGGTGCATTCCAGCGCGATGTCGACGCCGAGATCCTTGTGCGGCAGCTCGGCCGGGTCGCGGACGGCGGTGACCTTCATCTTCTCGCGGCCGGCGGTGATGATGTCGCCGCTCACGGTCACCTCGCCGGGGAAGCGGCCGTGCACCGAGTCGTAGCGCAGCAGGTGGGCGTTGGTGGCCACCGGGCCGAGGTCGTTGATCGCCACCACTTCGATGTCCTGGCGGTCGTGCTCGACGATCGAGCGAAGAACGAGGCGGCCGATGCGGCCGAAGCCGTTGATCGCGACGCGCAAGGGCATGCGGTGGGGCCTTTCACGGATTCTTGAAGCGTGGCGGCGGGTTTTGCCGGGTGAGCGCGCGAAGTCAAGCGCTCGCACCCCACGCTGGTTCCGAGCTTGGCCAGGCCCTAAACCGAACGGCATGGGGCCGGCTGAGGGCGTGACGATCGAACGACACGAGCCTTCGGCCGGGCGCTTCGGCGCGCTGGCGCTGGTCACGGGCGCCGGGCTGGTCAACTACATCGACCGGGTGACGCTGTCGGTGGCTGGGCCGACAATGGCGCACGAGCTGCACCTGTCGGCGACGGAGCTCGGCCTGCTGCTGTCGGCGTTTCTGTGGGCCTACGCGGCGGCGCAGGCGCCCGTCGGCGCGCTGACCGACCGGCTGGGGCCGCGGCCGCTGCTGGGCGCGGCGATGGCGCTGTGGTCGGCGGCGCAGATGGCGATGGGGCTCGCGACCGGGCTGCCGCAGCTGATCGGCGCGCGGCTGGCGCTGGGCCTCGGCGAAGCGCCGCAGTGGCCGGTGGGCGCGCGGGTGGTGCGGGCGTGGTTTCCGGCGGCGCAGCGCGGCTGGGCGATGGGCGTGGTCAACACCGCCTCGACGCTCGCGCCGGCGCTGGCCCCGCCGGTGGTGACCGTGCTGATGCTGACGGTCGGCTGGCGCGGCGCGTTCCTGGCCACTGGCGCGGGGGGGCTGGTGGCGGCCGGCCTTTGGCTGGCGCTCTATCGCGACCGGGCGGAAAGCGCCGAGGTCGCGGCGCCGCGCACCCCGCTGAGGCGGCTGCTGGCTCAGCCCCCGCTCTGGGCGATGACGCTGGGCAACGCCGGCTCCGGCTACATGAACTGGTTCTACGCCGCCTGGCTGCCTGGCTACCTGCAGCTGGAGCGGCACTTCAGCGTGCCCAAGACCGGCTGGGCGGCGTCGATCCCATTCTTCTGCGGCTTCCTGGGGAGCCTGACCGGCGGCTGGGCATGCGACCGTCTGGCGGCGGCGGGGCTCGCGCCCATCGCCAGCCGCAAGGCGCCCATCGTGGCGGGGCTGGTCGGCGGGGGCGTCTTCACCGGCCTCGCCATCGTCGCGCCCAGCGACCTGACCGCCATCGCCTGCGTCTCCGCCGCCGTGTTCTGCGCCAACCTGGCCGGCGCCGCGATCTGGGCGCTGGCCATCGCCGCCGCGCCGCGCGGGGCGACCGCGCAGGTCGGCGCGGTGCAGAACGTCGGCGGCCTCGTCGGCGGGGCGCTGGCCCCCATCGTCACCGGCGTCAGCGTGAGCGCTACGCATACCTTCGGCGAGGCGATGGCGATCACGGCGTTGGTGGCGCTGGGCGCGGCGGCGATCTACGCGCTGGCGGTGCGGCGGGAGATCGAACCCTGACCTCCCTCCCCTTCATGGGGAGGGCAGATCGGCGCAGCCGATCGGGTGGGGAAGTCAGCGGCCGTGCGCCGGCGCCGTCGGTCACGAGTCCGTTGACGCGTCGGACATCCCCACCCGGCTGACCCCGGAACAAGTCCGGGGTCAGCGTCCCTCCCCATGAAGGGGAGGGAGGGTCCATGCGGGATCGAGCGCTCATGAGCCGGGCGGTGTCGCCGCCGTGCGTCCGTAGAGCTTCAGTTTAAAGGGGCCCCACCAGAGCACCTTGCCGAGGCCGCGCAGCGCCCGGTCGACAGCGAAAGCGCGGTCGGGGCGGCGCAGCAGCCACTTGGCGGCGGCCACCGATCCGAAGATCCCGGTCTGCGCCGCGCCCACGAACATCCAGCCGACGGCGCCGGCCCGATCGCCGGCATTCCAGCAATGGTGCGGCGGGCCCTGGCCGTAGACGAAGGCGCGGCGCAGCGCATAGGCCAGCGAGACGCGGTCCGGCGCGGGATCCTCCCACACCCAGGCGTCGGGCGCCCAGGCGAAGGTGGCGCCGGCGACCTGCATGGCGCGGAACAGCACATCGTCCTCGCCGCCGGTTTCATTGGCGCGCTCTTCGAACGGGTGCTCAGGGTGCGGCAGCGCGGCGCGGGCGATCAGCGAGCAGCCACAGCCGTAGAAATGGTCGATGACGCCGGCCGCAGCAGGATCGACGCGGGAAAAGAACCACTCGAGGTAGGGCCGCCGCCAGCCGACACGCTCCGGCGCGCGGCCCCGCACCGGTCCGAACACCACGTCGGCGCCATAGGACTTGTGGGCGGCGACGAGCGCGGCCAGCCAGCCCGGCGGCGCTTCCTCGTCGTCGTCGAGGAAGGCGATCAGCGGCGCGGCGGCGGCTTTGACAGCGGCGTTGCGGGCGGTGGCCACCCCGGGTCGCGGCTCGTGGACGTAGCGGGTGGGGAACGGGGCGTTCTGTGCGAGGCTCTCGACGAGGGCCTGCGCCGATGGGGCCTGGTCGTTGTCGACGACAATGAACTCAACGGCGAGATCGCCCAGGCCGCTCTGCTTGAGGATGGAGCCCGCCGCCAGCGCCAGCGGCCCCGGCCGCCGCTGGGTGAGGATCGCAACGGTGACGTCGGGGGCGGGCATGGCGGGGGAGGATAGGCCGATTCAGCGAGAGGCCGCGCCCCCTCCCTCCCCTTCATGGGGAGGGCAGACCGCAACGCGGTCGGGTGGGGATGTTCGATGCCGCGCGCCGGCGCGGACGATGACCGTTGACGCGTCCGACTTCCCCACCCGGGCTCCCCCGGACCAAGTCCGGGGTCGCCGTCCCTCCCCATAAAGGGGAGGGAGGATTTACGACTGCTTCTGCGCCAGGTCCGGCCGCAGGCGCATTTCGACCTCGCGGGCGCCGCCGGCGGCGCCGCTTTCCAGTAGCGCGTCGACCTTGCCCTCCGGCAGGCCGGCTTCCATCAGCACTTCGCGCGTGTGTTCGCCGAGGCCGGGGGCCGGGCGGCGGGGCTCGATGTCGAGGCCGCCGAAGCGGATCGGCGCGGCGGGCGCCTCGAAGGCGCCGCCGAAGCGGTCCGGCGTCGAGACGAAGCAGCCGGCGGCGCGCATCTGCGGGTCGATGGCGACATCGTCCAGCGACGCGAACGGCCCCCAGATCACGTCGGCGGCGGTGAGCATGGCGCCCGCTTCCTCGATGGTCATCTTGGCGTACGCGTCGTCAACGAGCCCGCGCAGCTTCCGCACCTGGGTCATATCGGCCAGCGGCGGGCGCAGGTTGGGGTCTTCCAGCGTCCACTCCAGGCCGAGGCCCTTCATGATGCCCGGGTAACACTCGGCGCCGCGCGGCGAGACGCAGATCTGCTTGCCGTCGCCCAGGCGGAAATAGCCGCCGACAGCGGTGGGCCGGGCGCTGCGCGGCTGCGCGACGGTGGCCTCGCCGTAGCGGGCGTGGATCGAGGTGTCCCAGGCCAGGGCATAGACGCCGGCGCGCACCAGCGAGGCTTCCACCAGCCGGCCCTTGCCGGTGGTGTGGCGCTCGTTGAGCGCCGCCAGGATGCCCGACAGCGTGGCCAGCGCGGTGACGTGATCGCCGAAGCCCGGCCGGCAGGTGAACGGCTCCACGTCCGGCGGAATCGTGGAGGCGGCGATGCCCGTGTAGTTCCAGAAGCCGGTGAGATCGAAGGCCGGCTTGTCGATGTTGTCGCCTTCCAGGCCGAAGCCGGTGACGCAGGCGTAGATGAGGTGGGGGCACTCGTCCTTGACGCTGGCGTAGTCGAGGCGGGTGCGGGTGAGCGCGCCAGGGCGCAGGTTGGTGACGAACACGTCGGACACCTGCAGCAGCGCGATCAGCGCCGCGCGGCCTTCGGGCTTGTAGACATCGAGCACCACGCCGCGCTTGCCGCGGTTCTCCATCGAGAAGATCGGGTTGCCGGGGCTCTCTTCGGTGTCCGGATAGAAGCGGCGGATGGCGTCGCCCTCAGGGCCCTCCACCTTCACCACATCGGCGCCCCACTCGGCCATGATCATCGCGCACCCTGGCGCCGCGATCCAGGTGGACATCTCCACCACTTTCAGTCCTTCGAGCAGCATCCCGCGCTCTCCCTTCTCTCTGTCTGATCGCCGATCAGCTTATAGCCCTGGCGCGAGGCGCGTGAAGGCCGGTGCTTGCCTCGGCGTCGGTTCGCCGGCTTTCTGCGGCCGATGAACGTTCCCGACTGCCGCCTCTACCTGATCACGCCGCCGGCGATCGACGACCTGGCGGCCTTCGCCCGCGAGCTGGGCGCGGCCATGGACGGCGGGGACGTCGGCGCAGTGCAGCTGCGGTTGAAGGACTGCGGCGACGACATCATCGCCGGGGCGGCGCGGGCGCTGTCGCCTATCGTCAGGGCGCGGGGCGCGCCGCTGATCCTCAACGACCGGCCGGACCTCTGCGCCGCGCTCGACCTCGACGGCGTCCACATCGGCCAGGAGGACGGGCCTTACGCCGAGGCGCGGCGGCTGGTGGGCCGCGAGCGGATCGTCGGCGTCACCTGCCACGACAGCCTGCATCTGGCCATGGACGCCGCCGAGGCCGGCGCGGACTACGTGGCGTTCGGCGCGTTCTTCCCCACCACCACCAAGGACGCCAGGACCCGCGCCGATCCGGAGCTGCTGGAAGGCTGGCAGCAGGGCATGCTGATCCCTTGCGTCGCCATCGGCGGCATCACGCCCGCCAACTGCCGCGAGCTGGTGACGGCGGGCGCGGACTTCGTCGCCGTGTCGGCCGCGGTGTGGACGCATCCAGAGGGGCCGGGCGCCGCCGTCGCCGCCTTCAACGCCGAGATCGCGGCCGGTCTCGCCGCCCGCACGGCCCAGAGCTAGCCGCGGAGAAGTCGCTTGGCTGCCGCCGCCCGGGGCGCCGGCGCCCTGACAAGGCACGGGCCGGCGGTCAGCGCTTGCCATGGCGGCGGATTGCCGGTTGTGTTGACCGCGTAGCGTTGGGTGGTGGGCGTATGGCGGGCGCCAGAGATCGTCAGTTCCGAGAGCGCTCCGGACGCTCCGCGTGCTGAGCGAGTCCGATTACGGCGGCTTTCTCGATCTGCTCTACGGCGCGGCCGTCGAGCAGGGCGACTGGTCGCCAGTGATCGCCCGCTTCGCCGATCTGGTGGGCGGCCACAAGGCGTGGAAGCCTGACCTCGATTCCACCAGCGGCGCCGGTCAGGGCGCGGTGGCGCGCATCGATCCCGCCGCCCACGAGACCTACATTGGCCACTTCGCGGCGCTGAACCCGTTCGTGCGGCCGAACATGGCGCAGGCGGCGACGCCATGGCCGCTGGCGGTGATGACCGACGAGGACCGCTTCCTCAAGGAGGACCTCGTCGGCACCGAGTACTTCAACGACTTCCTGGCGCCGCTGGACATGCACTCTCTGCTGATCATCCGCCTGGCGCGGCGCGGCAGCGTGCTCTCGACCCTGAACGTCACGCGGCCGAAGCGGCTGAGCCAGTTCGACGGGGAAGACCTCGTCACCGCCCGACGCCTGCATCCGCACCTCGTCCGCGCTTTCAACCTCGGCGCCAAGTTCAGCGACCTGCAAGGTTTCGCCGACGGGCTGGCGGATGTGCTCGACCGATCCGTACACGGCGTGCTGCTGCTCAGCGACGACGGGCGCGTGGCGCACGCCAATCTGCTCGCCCAGCGCCTGTTGCGCGAGCCGGAGGGCCTGGCCATGGTCGGGCAGCGGCTCACCGTCACCCGCGCCGACGAGGCGCGGCGGCTGGAGGCGCTGATCGGGCATGCGGCGGGGCCGATGCGCGCCGGCGGCTCGATGAGCGTGGCGACGCCGTCGCGGACGCTGCCGCTGTCGCTGACCGTCGCGCCGCTGCGATCGCGGCGCATTTCGGCCGTACGCGCGCCTTCGGTGCTGGTCTGCGTCACCGACCTGGAGGCCGGTGTCAGCTTGCCCGAGCAGCGGCTGCGCGACCTCTTCGGCCTCACCGCCGCGGAGACGCGGCTGGCGCTGGCTATGTTCGAGGGGCTGGCGCCGCGCGAGGCGGCCGAGCGCTTCGGGGTCAGCCCGCACACGGTGCACGCCCAGCTCGGGCGCATCTTCGAAAAGACCGGGGCCAAGCGTCAGGCCGATCTGGTGCGGCTGATGATGCGCGCCGCTGGCGTCAGCCTCGGAACGGACTGAGGGCCGCGCGCTTTCCTGGGTCCACGGGGCAGCGATGATGTCTTCGACGGCTGGAGTCAGAGCGCGCGCCCTGGCAAGATGCCTCGAGTGAGGCGCGGTCGCGAAAATGCAGGACGACGATGACGTGCGTTTGATCGACTTCATTCGCGGCAGCATCCGCACGGTGTGGGGTCTGGAACTGTTGCTGCTCCTGCGGCGCCCGCCCTTGCGGATGTGGTCGCAGACGGAGCTGGTCGCCGAACTGCGGGCCAGCGAGACCGTGCTGCGCGGCGCGCTCGGGCGCTTCGAAGCGGAAGGGCTCGTCACGCGTCACGGCGGCGACCGCTACCGCTTCGAACCGGCCAGTTTCTGCCTCGACCAGCTGTGCGACTCGCTGGCGGCGACCTATCGCGAACGCCCCGTCGCCGTGATCCAGGCGATCGCCGTCTCGGACGACCAGGTTGAAGCGCTCGCCGCTGCGTTCAAGCTCAGGGATGACCGCCGTTGAGGCGCCGGGCGTGATCGCGTCGATCGCGATCTGCGTACTCTGCGTGGCGACCAGCGCCGCCTGCGCGGGCCTGCTCGGCCGGGCCTACGTCCGATCGAATGGCCTGTCACTGCTGCTGTGGAGCGCGATCGGTTTCGGATTCTTCGCGCTCAACAACCTGTTGCTGGCGCTGGACCTGCTGGTCTTCACCAGCGTCGATCTTTCGCCCTGGCGGCAGGCGACCGCCGGTTTAGGGCTGGCCGCCATCCTTTACGGCTTCGTATGGCAAACGCGCTAGTCGCTGGCCCCGGGGCAATCTCGCTGTTCGGCTCCGGCGCGCTTTGTTGCGGCTACGCGCTGGTCGCCCTGTTTTTCCTGCGCTCCTGGACGCGCACCCACGACAGATTTTTCGCCGGCTTTGCCGCGGCGTTCGCACTGATGGCGGCGACCGAGATCGTCGCGGCGCTGGCGGACACGCCGCGCGGTCAAGACGCGCGCGCCTATCTGCTGCGCCTGCTTGCCTTCGTCATCATCATTCTCACGGTGCTGGACAAGAACGCCGCCGGTCCGCCGCGAAGCTCGCGATGAGTCGACCCTGTCAGGCCGCCTGCAGCAGGCCGGCGCGGTCGCACTCGAACATGATCCAGTCGTAGAAGCGCAGGATCGCGTCGATGCGGGGATTGTCGTCGCGCCAGACCAGGTAGCACGAGTAGGGGTCGCGCACGCAGGTCGGCGAAACTCGCACCAGGCGGCCGGTGTCGAGGGCTTCCTGAGCGTGCAGGCGGCGCACCAGCGCGACGCCAAGACCGGCGGCGGCGGCTTCCACGGTGAGGCCGGAGTCGTCAAACACCGGGCCGCGCAGCGGCGCGAGCGGGCGGATGCCGGCGGCGGCGAACCAGGCGGGCCACAGGTCGACGTCTTCGAGGATCAGCGGGGCGTTGGCGATGCCGGCGCCGGCGACATCGCAGCGCTCCAGGAACTCGGGACTGCACACCGGGAACACGTACTCTTCGAACAGCATCTCGGCCTTCACGCCCGGCCAGCGGCCCTGGCCGACGCGCAAGGCGACATCGACGCCGTCTTCGGTGAGATTGGCCAGCGCCCGGTCGGTGCGAATCTCCACCGAGACATCCGGCAGCGCGTCCTGCAGCCGCTTCAGCCGCGGGCCCAGCCACAGCTTGGCGATGCTGGGCAGCGTAGACAGCACCAGATGGTCGTTGCTGTCCTGCAGCTTCAGGTCCTGCCCGGCGCGGTCGACGATGACGGCGGCTTCGCGGTAGGCCTTGGCCAGCGCCAGCGCCGCCGAGGTGGGCGCCATCTGCATGCCCTCGCGGCGGAACAGCCGCTGCCCGTAAGCGATTTCCAGCCGGCGGACGGTCTGGCTGACGGCGCTGTGGGTGACGCCCAGTTCTTCGCCCGTAAGGCTGTAGCCGCGCAGCCGGCATGCCGCTTCCAGGACCCGCAGAGCGGCGAAGGGGGGACCGCGGTCTGACATTTCCTGGGCTCCTAATGAATTGTCTTAGAACATCTTATGGCGAAACATCGTTATATCGCGACTCTAAGCCTCGCCGTCCGCGACGCAGCGTTAATTGTCTGTAATTCCGGCGAACGGAGCGCCAATGCTGACACCTTTCATGCCGCGCGGGACCTCGCCTTGCGTGGCGGGGGGCGCGTCGGTAGGTTCGCGCCCCGTTTTCGTCCTTGAGTGAGCCGCCGCGTGACCACCCCCTCGGCCCTGGTGAAGGTGATGACCGAGGCCGCGCGCAAGGCGGCGCGGGGCCTCAATCGCGACTTCGGCGAGCTGGGCGAACTGCAGGTTTCGAAGAAGGGCGCGGCCGACTTCGTCAGCGCCGCCGACTTGAAGGCCGAGCAGACGCTGTTCGAGGAGCTGCTGCGGGTGCGCCCTGGCTACGGCTTCCTCGGTGAGGAGCGCGGGGAGATCGCCGGCACCGACAAGACCCACCGCTGGATCGTCGATCCGCTCGACGGCACCACCAACTTCCTGCACGCCATCCCGCACTTCGCCGTCAACATCGCGCTGGAGCGCGATGGGATCGTGGTGGCGGCGGTGACCTACAATCCGGCCACTCACGACCATTTCTGGGCCGAACGCGGGCGTGGAGCCTATCTCAACGACAAGCGTCTGCGGGTCGCCGGGCGCACGCGGCTGGACGAGGCGGTGCTGGCCACCGGCATCCCGTTCCGCGGCCACGGTCAACATGCACGGTTCCTGAAGGAGCTGCACCAGATCGCCCAGCAGGTGGCGGGCATCCGCAGATTTGGCGCCGCGGCGCTGGACCTGGCGTGGGTGGCGGCCGGACGCTTCGACGGCTTCTGGGAGCGTGACCTGGGCGCCTGGGACATCGCCGCGGGGCTGCTGCTGGTGGCGGAAGCCGGCGGCGTGGTCACCGACGCCGAAGGCGGCGAGGCCAGCCCCGACAAGGGCTCGGTGTGCGCCGCCAGCCCGGTGATGCACGCGCTGATGCTGGAGCGGCTACGCTCCGCCGCGGCGGCGTGACCGATCGGCTGACCCGCCGGGGCTTCGGCGCGCTGGCCGCGGCGGCGGCGCTGACGCCGGCGGGTTTCGCGCGGGCCGCCTCGGTGCTCCCGCCCTCAATCATCGCCGAGGGCGGCGCCGGCGAGGAGCGACCGGAAGACACCCGCGCCGCTTACGACCAGGCGATGGCCGAAGGCTGCGACTTCATCCAGGCGAACCTGTTTCCCACCAAGGACGGGGCCCTGGTGGCCCGGCGCGAGAACGAGCTTTCGCTCTCCACCAACATCGCCGCCCATCCCGAGTTCGCCGCCCGCAAGGCCACCAAGACCATCGCCGGGGCGGACGTCAGCGGTTGGTTCGTCGAGGACTTCACCCTCGCCGAGCTGAAGACGCTGCTGTGCAAGGACCGTCAGCCGGGGCTGCACCCGCAGAACAACACCCGCTACGACCTGAAGGAGCCGATGCTGACGCTGGCGGAGGTGCTGAGCGTGGCGCGGGACGGCTGCGTGCGCACGGCGCGCACCGTGGGGGTCTGCGCCCGGGTGATCCGCGCCAAGGTCTTCGCCGACCTCGACCTCAGAGTCGTGGAGTTGCTGGCCAACGAGCTGACGCTCGAGGGCTACATCGCCGACGCGGCGGCGGTGTGGGTGCAGGCCGAGGAGCCGGAAGCGCTGATCGCGTTCGGCAAGCTTTCATCGATCCGGCGCATGCAGATCGTGCCGGCGGGACCGCAGGCGGCCGGCCAGACCAGCCAGGGCGGCCTGGCGCAGATCAAGAGCTGGGCCGAGGCGATCGCGCCAGATCAGGACCTCGTGCTGGACCCGTCCGCGGCGACTTTCCCTGTCCCGACCACGCTGGTCATGGATGCCCGCAGCGCGGGGCTGCAGGTGTTCTCGAGGGTGGCGCGCGTGGAAAATAGCTTCCTGCCGCCGGCGCTGCGCCGTGGCGACCCGCGCGGGCCGAACTACGCCAACATTCACGGCGACATCATGAAGCTGATGACGGCGCTGTTCGCCAACGGCGTCGACGGCCTCGCCACCGACCAGGTCAACGCCGCCTCGCGGGCGCGGGACTCGGCGATTGCGGCGCTGCGGGGCCGGCCGTCGTCGGGTTTCGACTGAACCAGAACACAGTTTGGAGGCGACTTCGGGCCCCCTTTGTCGCGCCCGCTTCGCCGGTCGCGACCTTTCCCCCGCGAGCGGGGGAATGGTAGGGGTTGAGGTCCGAAAACCGCGAGACAATCCCCGGCGCGGCCCCCATCTTCGCGTCATGGATATGGATGACGACGCCTGCTACCGCGCCCTGACCACGAGGGACGCCCGCTTCGACGGACGCCTGTTCGTGGCGGTGAAGACCACCCGCATCTACTGCCGGCCGATCTGCCCGGCGCGCACCCCGCTGCGCCGCAACGTGCGCTTCTACCCCACCGCCGCCGCGGCGCAGGAAGCGGGCTTCCGACCCTGCCTGCGCTGCCGTCCGGAGACCTCGCCCGACCTCGCCGCCTGGCGCGGGACCTCGAACACGGTGGCCCGTGCGCTGACCCTGATCGAGGGCGGTGCGCTGGATGACGGCGACGTCGAGGCGCTGGCGGACCGGCTGGGTGTCGGCGAGCGGCAGCTGCGGCGACTGTTCCGCCAGCACCTGGGCGCCTCGCCGGTGGCGGTGGCGCAAACCCGCCGCGTGCTCCTGGCCAAACAGCTGATCCAGGAGACACGGCTGCCGATGGCGGAAGTGGCGATGGCGTCGGGCTTCGGCAGCGTGCGGCGCTTCAACGAGACCTTCCAGCAGCTTTATGCCCGCCCGCCAGCGTCTCTGCGCCGCCTCGAAGGCCCCGATCGCTCCGGCGAGAGCGGCGACGCGGTGCGGGTCTGGCTGCCCTACAAGCCGCCCTACGACTGGGAGGCCATGTTGGCGTTCCTGAGCCTGCGCGCCATCCCGGGTGTCGAGGCCGTCGTGGGCCAGCGCTACGCGCGCAGCATCGGCATCGGCGACGACCAGGGCGTGCTCCAGGTCGAGCCGGCCACCAAGAACCGCATCGCGGTCAGCGTGCGCTTCCCGAAGATCGTCGCGCTGCCCAGCATCATCTCCCGTGTGCGGCGGGTGTTCGACTTGTCGGCCGACCCGGCGGCGATTGGCGCCCACCTGGCGCAGGACCCGGCGCTGGCGCCGCTGGTGGCGGCGCGGCCCGGCTTGCGGGTGCCAGGGGCCTGGGACGGCTTCGAGCTGGCCATCCGCGCCATCCTCGGCCAGCAGATCACCGTGCATGCCGCGCGGCTGCTCGCCGGCAAGCTGGTCGCGGCCTGCGGCGCGCCGCTGCCGGACGCGCTAGCCGGCGATGGCCTCACCCATGTCTTCCCGACGCCCGAGCGCCTGCTGGCCTTCGACTTCGCCACGCTCGGCATGCCGCGATCGCGCGCCAATGCGCTGGCGGCGATGACGCAGGCCGTGGCCGCCGATCCGGCGATCTTCGGCCCCAAGCGCAGCCTCGACGACGCGGTGAAGGCGCTGAAAGCCCTGCCCGGCATCGGCGAGTGGACCGCGCAGTACATCGCCATGCGCCAGCTACGCGAGCCCGACGCCTTCCCCGCCGCCGACATCGGGCTGATGCGCGCGTTGGCGGACGCCGGCGGCAAGCGCCCCACACCACAAGAACTCGCCCAGCGCGCCGAGGCCTGGCGGCCCTGGCGCGCCTACGCCGCCCTGCACCTCTGGTCGTCAGAGACGCCGGGCCTCGAACTGAAGGAGACCGACCGTGACCGTGATGCAGCCTAAGTACTTGATCCTCGACCGGATTGACGCCCCCATCGGCGCCTTTCTGATCGCCACCGACGACGAGGGCGTGCTGCGCGCCGTCGACTTCTGGGACAACGAAGCGGGCCTGCGGACTCTGCTGACCCGCCAATATGGCGCGACGCCGGTGGAGATCGGCCAAGCGCCGGCGCCGATCCGCCAGGCTTTCGCCGACTACTTCGGCGGCGATATCGAGGCCCTCGACCGGGTGCCGATCGCCACCATCGGCACCGCGTTCCAGCGCAAGGTGTGGGCGGCGCTGCGGCGCATTCCCGCCGGCGAAACGCGCAGCTATGGCCAACTGGCGGTGGAGATCGGCGAGCCCAGCGCCTTCCGCGCCGTGGGCCTGGCCAACGGCCAGAACCCCATCGCCATCGTGGTGCCCTGCCATCGGGTGATCGGCTCGGACGGCTCGCTGACCGGCTTCGGCGGCGGCCTGTCGCGCAAGCGCTGGCTGCTCACCCACGAAGGCGCCGCCTTCAAGGAGAACCGCCGGGACGCGCTGAAGGCGATCGCGCGGCGCCAGCCGGAGTTGGCGCTCTAGTCGGAGGCCAGCGCGGCCGTCAGGACCGCCGCCAGGACATCCGCGACCGCCGTCTGGTCGGCTGGATCGGCGATGGTGTCCTGCCGCACCTCCAGCTCCAGGTAGTCGAGACCGCGACTGCCAGCGTGGTGGGGGACCGTGTAGTCCGTCCCGTCCATCGCATAGGGCTGGTTGTCGCCGACCTCGTCGCCATAGCGCGCCCTCAGCCCGGCAAGCACGGCCCGCGAGAAGGCCGAGTCGCCGCGGTGCAGGACGCCGAAGCGCCAGGGGCGCGGCGCCGCGCCCAGCACCGGCGTGAAACTGTGCAGCGAGACCAGGATCGTGCGGCGCCCGGCGCCGGCGCGGGCGTCGAGCTCGGCGGCGATGCGGTCGTGATAGGGCTGGAACACCGCCGCCGCGCGCGCCTGACTGGCCAAAGGCGCCAGTTCGACATTGCCCGGAATGGCCGTGCCGTCGCTCTCGAGCGGGATCGATGCGGCGTGCTTTGGGTCGCGGTTGCAGTCGATCACCAAGCGCGAGTACCGCTGATGCAGGAACGCGGCGTCCAGGCGCGGCGCCAGGGCGGCGCCCAGGCCGGCGACGCCGATGTCGAGGGCGATGTGCCGGCGCAGCTCGGCGGCGCTGACCCCCAGATCGCCCAGCGCGGCCGGGATGGCGTGCCCAGCGTGATCCCCGATCAGCAGCAGCGGCGAGCCGCCGCCTGGATTTTCCACAACGACAGGAGGCGGATCGCCCGCGACCAGCAGCCGCCTGGACGACTCGCTCAAACTGCCGCCACCGTAGCCGTCATGCCCGTCCTCTCGATCCGACACCTGACGCGCTATCGCTATCGCAAGCCAGTGGGCTTCGGCGACCATCAGATGATGTTCCGGCCGCTGGAAAGCTTCGACCAGCGCATCCTGTCGGCGACGCTCGAGATTTCTCCGACGCCCGCCGAGATCCGCTACGGCCACGATGTCGTCGGCAACTGCTTCGGCGCGGCGAAATTTACGGCTGGGGCGAGCGAGCTTGCCTTCGACAGCCGGGTGACGTTGGCCCATACGCCGGCCGCGGCGTTCGCCGGCAGCCATGGGGCGTACGCGGCGACCTGGCCGGCCGCTTACGATCCAGACGATCTGCCCGACCTGTCGCAGTTCATGCAGCGGCAGGATCCCGATCCCGACGGCGTGCTGGACCGGTGGGCGCGGCGGTTCGTGCGCCCGGCCGGCGAGACGCGCCTCCAGACCCTGCTCGTCGACATGACGCAGGCGATCTACAGCGACTTTCGCTACGCCACGCGGCTGCGCGGTCATCCGCAAACGCCACGGGAGACACTGGAGACCCGCGGCGGCAGCTGTCGCGACTTCGCGGTGCTGATGATGGAGGCGGCGCGCAGCCTCGGCCTCGCGGCGCAGTTCGTGTCAGGCTACATCCACTGCCCGGGGCGGCATCTGGCGCGGGCCGGCGGCGGCCACACCCATGCCTGGGTGCGCGTTTACCTGCCCCCGTGCGGCTGGGTGGAGTTCGATCCGACCAACGGCCTCGTCGGCAACACCGACCTGATCCGCGTCGCCGTGGCGCGGGACCCACGCCAGGCCCTGCCGCTCTGGGGCTCCTGGCGCGGCGACGCTGGCGATTTCCTGGGCATGGACGTCGAGATCGACGTGCGATCGCAGGACGATCCGCGACCTTTGCAGGAAGGCAGCAACTGGGCGCCGGCCGCCGCGTTGACGTGAGCGGCCAGGACATCCCGTCTGGCTGAAGTCAGGGAGCGCTTGGTGCGCATACGCAACGGGTTCCGCATCGCCTACGACTGCCCGGCGCCCGTGCCGATGTTGCTGACGCTCAGCGTGCACCCCGACCGGCGCGGCGACCTCGAGACGCCGGACTGGATCCGCCCCTCGCCCAACACCGACGTCCGGCAGTACATCGACGGCTTCGGCAACATCGTCAGCCGCGTCCTGGCGCCGGCGGGACGGTTCGAGGTGTCGGCAGACTTCGTCATCCGCGACTCCGGCCGCGTCGACGACTACGCCCCGGACGCCGCCCAGGCGCCGGTGCAGGATCTGCCGGATGAGGTGCTGGTCTACCTGCTGGGCAGCCGTTACTGCGAGACGGACCGTTTGAGCGAGCTGGCCTGGTCGCTGTTCGGCAAAACCACGCCCGGATGGTCGCGGGTGCAAGCCATCGCCGACTTCGTCCACGGCCACATCCGCTTCGACTATCAGCAGGCCAGGCCAACGCGCGGCGCCTTCGAGGCCTACGAGGAAGCACAGGGCGTGTGCCGCGACTTCGCTCACCTCGCCATCGCCTTTTGCCGCTGCCTGAACGTGCCGGCGCGCTACTGCACCGGCTATCTGGGCGACATCGGCGTGCCGGACGCTGGCGTGATGGATTTCAGCGCCTGGTTCGAGGTGTTTCTCGGCGGCCGCTGGTACGTCTTCGACGCCCGCAACAACCAGCCCCGCATCGGTCGGGTGCTCATCGCCCGCGGCCGCGACGCCCACGACGTGGCCATCGCCTCCACCTTCGGCCCTGCCACGCTGGTGCAGTTCGAGGTGACCACCGAGGAGCTGGTCGCCGCCTAGACGGCGGCTATGCCGCTACCAAGGCACGCTCGCGCCGTCCTGATTGTAGAAGCCGTGCGCGCCCGTGCCGGCCTTGGCCTCGACCACATCGATCACGCCCCGGCAGCTGTCTTCCACCGAGAGCATGGCTTGCGGGCCGCCCATGTCGGTGCGGACCCAGCCGGGGCTGATCGAGAGCACGGTGATCCCGTCGCCGACGCCCGCCGCAAAGCCGCGCGTGAGCTTGTTGAGCGCCGCCTTGCTGGCCGAGTAGAGGTCCGGCGCGCCGCGACCGCCAGCGGCGACGCTGCCCAGCCCCGACGACATCATGGCGATGACGCCGCTGCCCTTCCTGACCTGGCCGACAAGCGCCTCGGCCACATGCAAAGGCGCCACCACATTGGTGACGAAGAGCCTGGCGACGTCGTCGCGGCTTGCGTTGCTGGGGCGCACGCCGCGCAGAGAGATGCCAGCGTTCACGAACAGCAGGTCGAGGGTCTCGCCGCCCAGCTTCTGGGCCAGCGCGTCGATGCCGGCGCTGTCCTCCAGGTCCAGCGTTTCCAGCCGCACCTGGTCTTTGTGCTCGGCTGCGAAGTCGGTCAGCCCCTTGGCGCTGGCCGGCGCGCGCAGCGTGGCGATGACGCGCCAGCCGCGTCCGACCAGCTCCTTGACCAGACCCAGGCCCAGCCCCCGCGATGCGCCGACGACCAGCGCGGTCCGCTCCGCCATGTCCGTTCTCCGTGGTTCGTCTCGACAAGATAGGCGCTGGCCGGGCGGCGCGCGCGGATCACTTCGCCAGGTCGGTGCTGCGCGGCGCGGCGAGGCCGCCGTAGCGGCGATCGATGTCGGCCAGCGCCGACAGGGCGGCGTCGCGGCGACCGGCGGCGAGCTGGGCCTGGACGGCGGCAAGGCGTGCGTCGATCGCGCCATCGACCTTGGCGCGGCAGGCGGCGAGTCTGGCTGCGTCGGTGTTGATCGGCGTCATCAGGGTCTTGAGCGCCAGAGCGAACGACAACGGCGGCGCCAGGTCGTGGCCCATCTGCGGCACGGTCTGGGTGGCGATGTTGAACATGCACAGGTCGCGCAGCGAGGCGCGGCTGGCGGCGTCGATGTCGATGTTGGTCTCGTCGTTCTCGCCGGTGACGTAGATCAGCCGCGAGCCGGTCTGCAGCTGCTCGAAGAGGTCGCGCGGCGGCGCGGCGTCGTCGGCGTCGCCCAGCACGTTGCTGCCTGAGTTCAGGATCGCGCCGTGGAAAACGTCCGGGTAGGCCAGAGCGATGCGCATGGCGACCTGGCCGCCGCCGGAGAGGCCAGCGACAAACACCCGCGACGGGTCGACCGGGTAAAGCGTGGCGACATTGGCGGCCGCCAGCACCGCCAGGGGCACGCGGCGGTTGGCGGTGTCCTGTGCGTTGCCCGAGTGCGCGGCGCTGACCATGATCACGCCCAGCTGGTCGAGCACCGGCGTGTAGCGCGGCGGGATCTCGGCGTCGTCCCAGGGCGGCACGTAGACGACGAGCCCATAGCCGGCGGGCGGCTTGTTGGCCGGCACGTAGAGCGCGAAGCTCTCGCCGGCGGGATCGAAGGCCTGCGCCGGCGGCGCGCCCAGCCCGGAGCGGGCGTTCTCGTCCAGTTGCTTTGCTACCTGCAGCGGCGACAGCAGGCGGCGCATCAGCTCGGCGACGCTGGCCTGCGGCGGATAGTCGGTGAAGACGACACCTTTCTGCACCACGCCCACCGGCGCGGCGGCGACGCAGGCGCCGGCCGCGAGCGCGACCGCGGCGAAGCGCGCGAGCCGCGCCAGCCGGGTCACAGGGTCAGGCGCACCGGATCGAGGGGCGTGCCGGGGGCGTAATGGTCGCCCAGCACCCGCCAGCCGTCCTTGGCCAGCTTGGCGGGGATGACCAGCTGGCCGCCGTCGCGGGTCGCGCCGGCGAGGTCGAGCGTCGCCAGTTCCACCCGCACGTCGCGTTCCTCGCTGTCGGCGACGGTGATCACCGTGGCGGTGGGGAAGATCTCGATGGTGGGATCGGCGAGGAACACCTTCAGCATCCCGCCGTGCGCCTCGAAGCGCACTTCGCCGACAAAGCCGCCGCGCCCTTGCGGCTTGCCGTCGGCGCCCAGCCGCAGCCCCGCGCCCGGCGCCGCCTCGAACGCAAAGGCGCCATCCGCGCCCCGCTCGGCGCCGCCGCCGACCTCGATCGAGCCGCCAGCGCCCTCCACGTAGCCGCGGAAGCTCTCCTTGACGCCCCAGGTCAGTGTCGCGGCCATGTGCGCTCCCTTGCTGCTCAGGTGATTTGTGGCGCGAGGCGAAGGCTTGCGCAATCTCAGCCGGCGATGCGCTGCCTCCCTTCCCCCTTGCGGGGAAGGGTCGGGGATGGGGGTGTCGGCCGTGTGCTTGTGATTGGCGGCGCCAACCGGAAGCGCTGAGCTCGCACCCCCACCCCTAACCCCTCCCCGCAAGGGGGAGGGGAACGCTTACGCCGCCTGCAGGCCGAATTGCAGCTCGGCGAGCCGCGCATAGAGGCCATCGCGGGCGACGAGTTCGGCGTGGCGGCCTTCGTCGACGACGCGGCCGGCGTCCATCACCACGATGCGGTCGGCGGCGAGCACGGTGGCCAGGCGGTGGGCGATGATCAGCGTGGTGCGGCCGTGGGTGGCGCCGGCGAGCGCCAGCTGCACCAGCCGCTCGTTCTCGGCGTCGAGGGCGCTGGTGGCCTCGTCGAGCAGCAGGATCGGCGCGTCGCGGACCAGGGCGCGGGCGATGGCGAGACGCTGGCGCTGGCCGCCGGAGAGAGTCTTGGCGCGCTCGCCCAGCGGGGTGTCGAAGCCATCGGGCAGCGCCTCCAGGAAGGCGGCGGCTTCGGCGGCTCTGGCCGCAGCGCGTAGCGTGTCGTCATCCGCGCCTTCTTTGCCGAAGCGCAGATTGTCCATGGCCGAGCCGGAGAACAGGCCCGCGTCCTGCGCCACCAGCGCCATGCGGGCGCGCACCTCGGCCGGATCGGCGTCGCGCAGATCGACGCCGTCGATGCGCACCACGCCGCTGACCGGGTCGTAGAAGCGCAGCAGCAGCTTGAACACGGTGCTCTTGCCGGCGCCCGAGGGACCCACCAGCGCGACGCTCTCGCCGCGCTTTACCTGCAGGCTGAAGTGGCTGAGCGCCGCCAGGTCGGGGCGGCCGGGATAGGCGAAGTCGACGTCCTCGAACGCCACTTCGCCGCGAGCGGGGGCCGGCAGCGGCCGCGGGTTGGGCGGCGCGGCGATGGTCGGCTGGGCGTCGAGGATCTCGCTGATCCGCTCCATGGCGCCGGCGGCTTTCTGGATATCGCCCCACATCTCGCCCAGCGCGCCCACCGACCCACCCGCCAGGCCCGCCAGGATGATGAACTGGATGATGGTGCCGCCGGTGATGCCGGCCGCGTGGTGCACGAATGCCGCCAGCGAGGCCTGCCAGACGATGACGCCGGTGCCGCCGAAGAGGCACATCATCACCAGCAAAGTCATCAGGGCGCGAGCCCGGATGCGCGACACCGAGGCGCGGAAGGCCAGCTCGACGCTCTCGGAGAAGCGGCGATTGGCCGCCGCCTCGCGGCCGAACGCCTGCACGGTGTCGAGGCCGTCGATGGTCTCGCCGGCATAGGCGATGGCGTTGGCGAAGCGCTCCTGAGCGTAGACCGAGAGCCGTCGCACGGTGCGCCCGCCGAACACCAGCGGCGCCACTACGATCACCGCGATCAGCAGCACCAGGCCGGTGAAGGCCGGCGAGATCCACATCATCAGCGCGAAGGCGCCGAGGAAGGTCAGCAGGTTGCGCAGCGCCACGGAGATCGAGGTGCCGACCATAGTCTCGACGATGGTCATGTCGGTGGTGAGCCTGGACAGCACCTCGCCGGTGCGCACCTCGGCGAAGAAGCCCTGATCCAGGCTGGTGACGTGCTTATAGAAGGCCTCGCGCATGTCGGCGATCACCCGCTCGCCCAGCCGTGTGATGAAGAAGAGGCGGCCCGCCGTCGACAGCGACAGCAGCAGAGCGACGGCGCCGGCCTGCAGGAAGATGCTGTTGAGCGCGCCGGGCGCGATGTCCGGCCGGATCTTGTCCATCAGTTCGCGGGCCATCGAGGTCAGGCCCAGCGTCGCCGCCGCGGAAACGGTCAGGAACAGCGCCGCGAAGATGGCGTCGCCGATGTGAGCGCGGACGAACGGCCAGAGGCGGGCCAGCGGCTGCAGATCGCGGCGGGCGTCACGGGCGGCGGCCTGCGATTGCATTTCCGCCGCCAGGAGCTGGCCGGCGCCCGGCCGCCCCCCGGCCACGTCACTCGCCATCGCTGGTCCCTTGCCTCTGCGAGCGCCCATCGTGTATAGGCGCGCCTCCCGCCGTCCGGGCGGGTGTTCTACGATCCGTCAAGCGCCGCAGATCGGTCCGAAAGTCCCATGAAGCAAGACACTCATCCCGACTATCACACCATCAACGTGGTGATGACGGACGGCACGACGTACCAGACGCGTTCCACCTACGGCAAGGAAGGCGCGACGCTCAACCTGGACATCGATCCGAAGACGCACCCGGCCTGGACCGGCGGCAACCAGCAGCTGCTGGACCGCGGCGGCCGCGTCTCGCGCTTCGCGGCCAAGTACGGCGGCTTCCTGAAGAAGTAGGGGTCCCGCCCCGCTCCAACCGCGGGCTATTCTCCCAATAGAACAACGTCTTCGGCGCTCGCTGCACTGCGCAGTTCGCCATCCAGCGTCGCCAGCGGCAGATCGCGCCGGCGCGCCAGCTCCAGATAGGCGGCATCGTACAGCGTCAGGCCGTGGCGGGCCGCCAGGCGCGCCGTCGCCTCCCAGGCGTGACGATCGGTCTCAGGGTCAAGCTGCAGCGGCAACAGGGCGAGATCGGCAAGGGTCGCATCCCGGAAAACCGCGTCGTGCCGACCGCGCCGAACACCCATCTCCAGTACGTTGGCCACTTCCAGGCGCCACAGCCCAGGAACCCAGCCGCCGGTCGCCACGACCTGATCGAACACGGCAGTGACGGAAGCCGTGGTCTCGTCGCGGTAGACCCATGCGAGGGTCACGGAGCTGTCGAGCACCAGGCTCACGGCCGCCCCATATCCCGGTCGGCTTTCAAAGTGTCCCAGGTGGTGGGCGCGAGGCCGCCGGCGCGGCGACGGATGCGGTCCAGCGCGGCCCTCGCCGCGTCCTTATCGATGGCCGCGACGCACGGCGCCAAGCGCGCCACCGGTTTGCCGTGGCGGGTGATGACGATTTCTTCGCCCTGCTCGACCCGGTCGAGCAGCGCACCCAGCGTGTTCTTGGCTTCGAAGGCGCCGATCTGCATCGTTTGCTCCAGACTAGCTCAAGCTAGCTGAATTTAGCGAGCGGCGCACTCAATGCAACCAGAAGCCCAAGCTCGACTACGACGGCCGCCAGCCTTTCGGGGCGGTCATGTGGAGGGCCATCAGGCGGCCGTCGGGCTCCTTGAAGAAGCTCATCCAGAGGTCGTAGGTCGGCTGCTCGGTGATGCGGTGCGGGGGCGAAACGATCTCGATCCCTTTGGCCTGCAGCTCGGCAGTGGCCTGCGCCACGTCGTCGCACGCGAGGTAGAGGATCGATCCGGCGCGCAGATCGTCGGCCCGCTCGACCATCATCGCGATGCCGCCGCCGAGGTCGAAGAACGCCATGTGGGCGTGCGGCCGCAGCATCAGCTTCAAGCCGAGCTTGCCTTCGAAGAAGCCCACTGCCCGCTCTACGTCCGACACCGGATAGGAAAGCTGCGCCAGTTTCAGGTCCATGGTCCGATCCTCTCAAATGACCGGACGACCTTAGCCATGGCACGCCCGCGGCGCGTTGGCCGGGATTGCGAAATTCAGACCCGGATCGCCGAGGGCGGCACGCCGAAATGGCGGCGAAAGGCGCGCACGAAAGCGCTGGGGCTCTCGTAGCCCAGCGCCTGGCCGATAGCGGCGACGGTCATCGGCGTGGCCTGGAGCAGGGTGCGCGCCGAGAGCATGCGGCGCTGGCCGGCGTAGGCGGCGGGCGTGCAGCCGAACGCGGCCTTGAACAGGCGGATCAGGTGGAACTTGGAGAGCGCGCTGGCGCGGGCAAGCTCGTCCAGCGACGGCTCGGCGCTACTGGCTTCGATCAGCTCGCGGGCCCGCTGCACCCGCGCCGCCAACAGCCGCCGCGTCGAGGCCTTGCGCGCCGGTAGCCGCTGGGCGAAGCGGCGATGGCCGTGCGCGGTGGCGACCAGCCGGCGCACGAGGCTCAGCAGCTCTTCCTCCGCGGCCAATGCCGAGGGATCGTGGCCAGCGAAGCCATTGCGCAGGTTTGCCAGCTCGACGGCGATATCATCCGGCATACGGAACACCAGGTCGGGGAACTGCGGCGGCGAAGCCTCCGCCGCCTCGCCGTCCACGGCGTCCGGATCGGCAAGATCGCGCCAGGCTTCGGCCACCAGGTCGTCGGAGACGAAGACGCAGAGCGACTCCGTGCCGGCGCGGTCGGTGAACTCCAGCTCGTAGGGCTGGGCGGCGTTGAGGATCACCGCGCTCTGGCCGCCGAGGTGGTGGCTGGCGCCCTCGGATCGATAGACCATGCGACCGGCGGGCGCCCACTTGATCGAGAACGCGCCTTCGTTGTCGCGCACCCAGTGCTCGCGAGCGACGCCATTGAGCACAGTGACGGCGGCGGGCGTTTCGCCGTCGCCCAGCGTGCGCCGCCAGACCTGGCGAAACGGCGCGCCCTCGGCGGTCTGGCCGCCACGGATGTAGGTGAGCCGGGTCATCGCCCGGCGAGTGTCAGCGACGCGCGACAGCAGCGCAAGCTAGGGCGCGTCCTCAATTAGCGGATTCCCTTGGAGGAATCTGAGTGATTCATAGCGGGTCAGCTGATTCGGAGCTGACCGATGCGCCGCTATGGCCTGCGCGACGACCAATGGGATCGGATCAAGGACCTTCTGCCGG
>DASXZG010000118.1:0-35247 GCA_036502045.1 Caulobacteraceae bacterium
GCCGCCAGTCCCCGCCCGCCGCGCAGCAAAGTCGCCGCCGCGGCGAACTCGCGACTTCCGATCTTCGGGGTGGTGGTTGGCGGCGGCGCGGCGGTGTCGCCAGCGATCGGGTGCACGCGCGCGCCGAACGGCAATTGCGCGCCGGTGGCGATGACGCCAGTGGTCAGCGCCGCGAACAGCTCGGCCCGGAACGCCAGCGCCGCGTCTTCGTCGTCCAGCGCGCCCAGCGCCAGTCCCCAGGCGGCCAGCCGGCGGGCGTAGCGATCTGGCCCGGCATGCAGCAGAGGATCGGCGTGCGCCAGCGACAGCGACGCTGGCGCGTCTGCCGGCATGTCGGAAGGCAACGTATCGGCCCAGTCCAGCCAGGCCTCGACCCGCGCCGTGGTCCAGTGCGTCGGCGCCAGCGCTTCAGCCAGTTCGTTCGCGCGCTCCACCCAGCGCAGTTCGGGCGCGGCGTCCGGCGGAAGGAGGGAGAACCTAAGCTCTGGTCGCATACCGAGACTCAAAGGGACGACAGATGCGGAAGGCTAGGGCGCATCGTGGCGTGCGGGAATAGATGTTGCGTGGCGTGCGACGACTTTCCACAACATCTGGGGCCGTGCGCCGTGCTGGACGGTGGCGCTGGGCGAACCTATAAGCAGGCGGACCCTGCGCCGGAGCGGCTGTTGCTGAAATCGATCTTCACTTGGTGGAACTCGGCCACCATCGGCATCCGCTTCACGGTGGCCAGGCGCGGCGTCTTCATCGGCCAGGACGACTTCGGCAACCGCTACTACGAGGCGCGCGACAACTCCGACAGCTACGATGAGCGCAAGCGCCGCTGGGTGATCTACAACGGCTACGCCGACGCCTCGAAGGTGCCCGCCGAATGGCACGGCTGGCTGCACTACACGTTCGACGAACCGCCGACGACGGATCCGCTGCGCCGCCGCGCCTGGGAGCTGGACCACGTGCCCAACCTCACCGGCACCATTTGGGCTTGGCGGCCGAAGGGCGCGATTCAGCGCGGCGGCGAGCGCGCTGCGGCCAGTGGCGACTACGAGGCCTGGAGGCCCGAGTGACCCGCAGGGCGCGTCGCGCCGTTGTCGCCGGCGTCGTCGCGGCCATCGCGGCCAGCGCGATCGCGCTGGCCCAACCGCCGGGCGGCAATCAGAGCGCCAGCAGTCCAGACCAGAGCAACGCCAAAGACCAGGCGCCGCCGGGCGTGCCGATCATCCAGGCCCCGCCGATGGTCGAGTCGCAGCCCGTGCCGAATCCGGGCGATAGCAATTCGGTGAGAACACCGGTCAGGTCCGCCGCCGCCAGCAACGCCGCCCCGGCCCCCGTCGCGCCGCCGCCTGCGCCCGCCGCGCCGCTGCACAGCTCCGGCGCCATCATCCAGGCGCTGGACAAGGTCACCGCCGAGACCATGCGCTTCGCCGTGCCGGTGGGTCAGAAGATTCGCTACAAGAACCTGGTCTTCCAGGTGAAGTCCTGTGAGACCGCCGGCCTGGGCGCCGCTTCGCCTGAGGCTCAGGCCTACGTCGTTATCGACTCCGCGCCGCTGGGCGACGAGGGCGTCGCGCCGCCGCCGCCGCGCCAGGTGTTCCACGGCTGGATGTACGCCAACTCCCCGGGCCTCGACCCGTTCCAGCACCCGATCTACGACGCTTGGCTGATCGCCTGCATGGCCTCGCCGCCCCCGCACGCCTGAGGCAGCCGCAGGAAGTCGGCGTGGATCTCCAGCGCCGCCGCCAGCCGGCGGGCGTAAGTGGCGCGGCTGATCTCCTCGGCCCCGAAGGTCGCTAGGTGGTCGGTAAGGAACTGCGCGTCTAGCAGCGCGAAGCCGCCGGCTCGCAGCCGCGCGACCAGGTGGGTCAGCGCCACCTTGCTGGCGTCGCGCCTGACCGAGAACATGCTTTCGCCAAAGAACGCCCCGCCGATGGCGACGCCGTAGAGCCCGCCGACCAGCCGCCCGTCCGCCCAGGCTTCGACACTGTGCGCCAGGCCGCGCCGGAACAGCTCGCCGCACAACCGCTCGATCGGCTCGTTAATCCAGGTCTCCATCCGCCCGGCCCTAGGCGCCGCGCAGGCCTCGATCACCTCCAGAAAGGCGGTGTCGACGCGCACTTCGAAGCGATTTGAGCGCACCGTGCGCGCCAGCCGGTGCGAGACGTGGAAGCCGTCCAGCGGCAGCACCCCCCGCCGCGCCGGATCGACCAGGAACACCCGCCGGTCATGCCGCGCGTCCGCCATGGGAAACACGCCCCGGCGGTAGCAGTCGATCAGCGCCTCGACGTCGAACCGCTCCACGGCAGGTCAGCCGACAGTGGCTTTGGGACGACCGCCCTTACGGCCGTTGGCGCGGGCAGCCGCGGCCTTCGAGGGCGATGTCGCGCTGCCGGCCCGGCGCGCCTGCTCGCGCAGCCAATGACGCGTGCCAAACAGTCCCACTAGCAAGCCGGGAACGGTGAAATCCGCGTCCAAGTCTTCCCAATGTAGCCCGATCCCAGCGCCCAGCACTTCCACTTGCGCCAGTTGCGCATCGGTAGCGTCGGCAAGGCCCTGCAAGGCTCTCGCGGGAAACGTGAACGTGCAGCCGTTGGTCAGGTCGACGACGATCGTACCCGACGCTGGGCGATAGCGGACGCGCGACGCACGTGGCTCGGTCCGCGCCAAGTGTTCGCCACGCTTGAGAGCGGCATCGATCTGTTCATCGGTGATGTCAGTCATTCGCCTTGCCGTGTATCCGTCGCCAAGCTGCGCGAAACCGAGACTGTTCGGCCGCAACTTCGGCAAACGCTCTGCGCACCGTGGCATGGCTTAAGCCGACTGCGGAGAGCAAATCCGGCTCGCCGTTTGGCCCATCAATCTGCACTCGCGCCTCTCCGCCGTGGCCTAGCGCGTGCACGTGTGCTGGCTCGTGATCGTCAACGAAGATGACGAACCGCAGACCGTGCGCACGATGGACCGTCGGCAGCTGAATAACCCAACCGCTTGGGTTATTCAAGCGAGACCCTTCAGCCACTCTTCCAGCCAGTGGATGTGGTAGCGGCCATCGAGGATGTCAGGCTCGGCCAGCAGGTCCTGGAAGAGCGGGATGGTGGTCTCGATGCCGCCGACGACCATCTCGCCCAGGCAGCGCTTCAGGCGGGCGATGCACTCGGTGCGGTCGCGGCCGTGCACGATCAGCTTGCCGATCAGGCTGTCGTAGTCAGGTGGCACGAAGTAGCCGGCGTAGAGGCCGCTATCCAGGCGCACGCCGAGCCCGCCCGGCGCGTGGAAGTCGGTCACCAGCCCGGGCGAGCCGGCGAAGGTGCGCGGGTTCTCAGCGTTGATCCGGCACTCGATGGCGTGGCCCTCGAAGGTCACGTCCTCCTGGCGGAACGACAGCGGCAGGCCGGCGGCGATGCGAATCTGCTCGCGCACCAGGTCGATGCCGGTGATCGCCTCGGTGACCGGGTGCTCGACCTGCAGGCGTGTGTTCATCTCGATGAAGAAGAACTCGCCGTCTTCGTACAGGAACTCGATGGTGCCGACGCCGAGGTAACCCAGCGCGCCGATGGCCTTGGTGACTGTCTCGCCGATCTTAGCCCTGGCCGACGCGTCGATGGCCGGGGAGGGCGCTTCCTCCATCACCTTCTGATGGCGGCGCTGCAGCGAGCAGTCGCGCTCGCCCAGGTGACAGACCGCGCCGAAGGAGTCGGCGATCACCTGCACTTCGATGTGCCGGGGCCTGGCGAGGTAACGCTCCAGGTAGACGGAGTCGTCGCCGAACGCGGCCTTGGCTTCCGAGCGCGCGGTGGAGAGCGCCTCGGGCAGGTCAGCAGCCGTGCGCGCGACTTTCATGCCCCGTCCGCCGCCGCCGGCGGCTGCCTTGATCAGCACCGGAAAGCCGATCTTGTGCGCCGCCTCGATCGCCTCGGCTTCAGACTGCAACGCGCCGTCCGATCCTGGCACCACCGGGATGCCGGCAGTCTTCACCGCCACCTTGGCGGCGATCTTGTCGCCCATCATGCGGATGTGGTCGGGCTTGGGCCCGATGAAGGTGTAGCCGTGCGCCTCGACGATCTCGGCGAAACGGGCGTTCTCCGACAGAAAGCCGTAGCCGGGATGAACCGCCTGAGCGCCGGTGATCTCGCAGGCGGCGATGATCTGCGGAATGTTGAGATAGCTCTTCGATGCCGGTGCGGGGCCGATGCACACGCTCTCGTCGGCCAGTCGCACGTGCATGGCGCTGGCGTCGGCCTCGGAGTGCACCGCCACCGTGGCGATGCCCATTTCCTTGCAGGCGCGGTGAACGCGCAGCGCGATCTCGCCGCGATTGGCGATGAGGATCTTGTCGAACACTACCCGATCACCGCCAGCGGCTCGCCGAACTCCACCGGCTGGCCGTCGCTGACCATCATCTCCAGCACTCGCCCCGACTTCGGCGCCGGGATCGGGTTCATGGTCTTCATGGCCTCGACGATGAGCAGCGTCTGACCCTCGGCCACGTTGTCGCCAACGCGCACGAACGGCGGCGCGCCGGGCTCGGGCTGCAGGTAGACGGTGCCGACCATCGGCGATTTGACCAGGTCGCCGTCGGCGTAGGTCGGCGTGCTTCCGGTAGCCGGCGCGGCCGAGATGCTGGCCGCGGGCGCAGGAGCGCCGGCAGGCGCGGCATAGACCACAGGGCCTATGCCACCGACATTGCGCGCCACCTTGATCCGCAGGTCGCCCCGCTCGACCTCGATCTCGGTCAGGCCGGTGTCGTTGAGGATGGCGGCCAGGCGCCGCACCAATCGTGCGTCGATCGGATCGGCAGGCGCCTTGGGATCGGGCATGGGACCTCGGTTCTTGTTCTTATTCGGCCGCCAGGCCGCACGCGGCCTCGACGGCGAGTTCATAGCTTGCCGGGCCGAAGCCCGACACCACCCCGGTCGCGGCCAGCGACACATAGGTGGCATGGCGAAACGACTCGCGGGCGGCGGGGTTCGACAGATGGCACTCCACTACCGGGATGGCGAGCAGCTTCAATGCGTCCAATAGCGCCACCGAGGTATGGCCGTAGCCGGCAGGATTGATCACCAGAGCGCCAGCGGCTGCACGCGCTTCCTGCACCCAGTCGATCAGCTGGCCCTCATGGTTCGACTGCCGGAACACCACTTGCCGGCCTTTGGCGGCGGCGCGCGCTTCGCACAGACCCTGGATGTCGGCCAGGGTGGCGTGGCCGTAAATGTCGGGCTCTCGCTCGCCCAGGAGATTGAGATTGGGGCCGCTCAAGACATAGATAGGTTTGGACATCGGCCCCGCCGTCCAGCACCGGCGCCTTGTACCCGCCGCCTCGGCGGCTCACAAGCGCGGGGCGCAAGTGTTTGATTTCAGAGGGCGGTCTTTCGTGGGATTGGGATCGTGAGGCTTACGCTCAACGGCGAGGAACGGATCATCGAGGGCGCGGTCGACATCGCCGCCCTGGTGAGCCTGCTCGGCCTCGACAAGCGCAAGCTGGCTGTGGAACGCAACCTGGAGATCGTGCCTCGCTCGCTTTATGCCGCCACGCGCCTGGCCGACGGCGACCGCATCGAGATCGTGGCCTTCGTCGGCGGCGGCTAGCGCCCCGGCCCTTCAGCGGCCACCGCGTTGCTGACCGCATTGCTGGCTTCGTCGGTGGCCCCAGGTGGGGAGGCCAACTTCAGCGATTTGGAGGCCTTGTCGAAGGCCGCGCGGTCGGATGGCGACAGGTCGGCCATGCCGATGGCCAGGCCCTTGGTCAGCGTGCCCTCGACGAAATAGGTCTCGCCTGGGTCGATCTGCAGCGTCAGGTGGTCCTTGGCTTCGGGCTCGGTGGTGGCTGTGTAGAGGTGGACGCCAGGTTCAGTGATCTCGACGAAGTACGCGCCGTTGCTGAGCTTGCCGAGTTCTGCGCCGTCCTCGCGCACCTTGAACCAGAGCCCGGTGCCCATCAGCGACTTGGCGCGGAAGAACACCACCTGGGCCTTGCCAGGCGGCGGCGCGGCGACCGCGATGGGACCGTCATCGCGCTGGGTGTTGGCGAAGCCGATCTCCGCGGCGACATTGTCGTCGAGCTCGTTGCGCGTGGCGCGGCCGAGCGAGGGCAAGGTGACGTCGGCGGCCAACCTGGCGGTGGAGGTGGTCCCTTCCGGAAACTCCACATTGCCGCCCGGCACAGCCAGCGCCGCCAGCCCCAGCGGCCCGAAAGCGATGCCAGTGAGCCCCACCGCCTGCGCGGTCTCGGTGTTGTCGTGGCCCGCGGCCGCCAGCTGCAGGCCCTGCAGCAGGATGCGCCGGCCGCCCGGGCCTTCGAGATAGCGCGCCGCGAGAACCAGCTTGGCCGCTTTGCCGCCCATGCCGGGTCCCGACGACTGCACCACCGCGCCGACGCCCATCGTCCCGGCGCGTAGCACCACGCGGCCGTTCACGATCAGCGGCTGAGCGAGGCGGATGGCGAAGGTCTCGCCGGCTTTCTGGATCTTGGTGCCGACCGGCTCGGCCAGCGCGATCTGCACCACCTGGCCGAACGCGGCGTGGCAGCAGGGCGGCGGCGCTGCGCGAGCGGTGACGGCGAGCGCGAAAGCGAGCCACAGCGCCAGCGCCGCGCTCAACCCCACCGCCCACACCTTGAGCGCACCCATGGATGTCCCCCCGGCTCCCCGAACTTGGAAGCGCCACCCAGAGTCTTACTATGCCGCTCGATCAAACCGGCTGTCACGGTGTCGGCGGTTGCAGCGGCGCGCTATATGAGGGCTGGAGGCCGCGACATTTCGCCCAGCCTCGCCTGGAGTTGCAGACGGATGGACGGCTCGCAGATCGCCGCCGACGACACCTGGACCGTGGCCGGCAGAACCTTCCGCTCACGGTTGATCGTCGGCACCGGAAAGTACAAGGACTACGCCCAGAACGCCGCCGCGGCCGAAGCCGCCGGCGCCGAGATGGTCACTGTCGCGCTGCGCCGGGTGAATCTGTCCGATCCGAACCAGCCGATGCTCACTGACCACGTGCGGCCCGACCGCTTCACCTTCGTGCCCAACACCGCCGGTTGCTTCACCGGCGAGGAGGCCGTGCGCACCTTGCGGCTGGCCCGCGAAGCCGGCGGCTGGGATCTGGTGAAGCTTGAGGTGCTGACTCGCACCGCTCACCTCTACCCCGACATGGAAGAGACGCTGCGGGCGCTGAAGCTGCTGATCGCCGACGGGTTTTCGGTGATGGTCTACGCCACCGACGACCCGGTGATGTGCCAGAAGGCCGAGGACCTGGGCGCCGCGGCGATCATGCCGGCCGGCGCGCCGATCGGCTCGGGCCTCGGCGTGCAGAACCCGGTCAACATCCGGCTGATTGTCGAGCAGGCCAAGATCCCGGTGCTGGTCGACGCCGGCGTCGGCACGGCGTCGGACGCCGCGTTGGCGATGGAGCTAGGCTGCGACGCCGTCCTGATGAACACCGCCATCGCCGAGGCCAAGGACCCGGTGCGCATGGCGGTCGCCATGAAGCATGCGGTGATCGCCGGCCGCGAAGCCTATCTCGCCGGCCGCATGCCCAAGCGCCTTTACGCCGACCCGTCCTCGCCGCTCGCCGGCCTGATCTAGCCATGGACGCGATCGAGGCGCTGACCACACGGCGCTCGATCCGGGCCTATCGCGACGAGGCCGTGGACCACGCGCTGATCGAGGCGGTGATCGCCGACGCGGCCACCGCGCCCTCGACGCCGGTCAGCGGGACGCGGCCGTGGGTGTTCAACGTGATTGAAGGAGCAGGGCGGCTTGCCGACTTCGGCGCGCGGGCCAAGGCCTATGCGGTGGCGCACAATCCTGGTTCGCCCGGCTACGCGTGGGCGAGCCGGCCAGACTTCAGCGTCTTCTTCGATGCGCCAATGGCGATCGTCATCTCTGGCGCCGAGACCAACACCCAGGCCCTGCCGGAAGCCTGCCGCGGCGGCCAGAACCTGATGATCTCAGCCCATGCCCGCGGCCTTGGAACCTGCTGGGTCGGCTCGCCGCTGCTGTGGCTGGCCGACGCTGGCGTGCGAGCGGAGTTGGGCGTTCCTGAGGGCTACGTCCCGCAGGCGTGCTTCACGCTCGGCTGGCCGCGCGAGATCCCTGCCCAGACCACGGGGGTGCAAAGAGACCCGCCCACGATCATCTGGAGCTGATGGAGGACCCGCGATGATCACGAAACAACGGTGGTTCGCCCCCAAAGATGCGAGCTGGGGATGGCAGCCGGCGAGCTGGCAAGGCTGGCTCGTGACGGCCATCTTCGTCGCCATCGTCGGCGCGGCGGTGGCCTATTTCAGGACCAGACTGGTTGTCGCCCTGGCGATCGGCGTCGTGAGCCTGACGGCACTCTACGGGGTCATCCTGCTCACTGGCTCCAAGCGGGGTGGCCCGGGGCTACGCTGAGACGCCCCCGCGGCCTTGCTTTCGATGGCGACGCGGCGTACTGCGCGCTCGAACCGGAGGCTTCGTTTTGGGATCGATTGACTAGCGCCAACTGACGCGCTGCGGCCGCAGGCGCCCTTGGGGCGCGGGCCGTCTTCCCAAATCTCAATCCGGACTCCCTCATGGCCTTCTTCGGCAACGACGCGATCAATCGCGTCAATCTGCACTACGCCGTCGCCAGCATCGCCGGCGCCGCGGGCGGCGCCTTCGTGCTCGCCTATTTCCTGCACGCCGGCGTCTCCGTGCCGCTCACGCTTTGCGCGATGACCGGCATCCTCATCGGCCGGTTCCTCTTCCGCCCCGCCATCCTGCCGCTCGGCATCCGCTTCGGGCTGAAGCCGCTGCTCATCTTCGGCGTGTTGTCGGAAGGGGCGGTCTACCCGCTGCTGGCCTTCATCCACGGCCTGAACTGGGCGCTGATCGCCTATTGCGTGCTCAGCTCCATCGCGGCGACCTTCTACTGGACCTGCTACCACGCCTACTTCGCCTCGCTGGGCGACGAGGAGCACCGCGGGCACCAGATCGGGGCGCGCGAAGCGGTGGCGGCGATCGTCGGCATCGTCGCGCCGCTGGCCGGCGCCTGGGGACTGGTCACCGTCGGGCCGGTCATCACCTTTACGCTGGTGGGCGTCGTACAGGCGGCGGCGGCGATCCCGCTGTTCGGCGCACCCAACGTGTCGGTGCCCAAGAGCGCGCCTGGCGCGGCGCGCGCCGCCCGTTTCGGCGTGGCGATCTTCCTCAACGACGGCTGGCTGGGCGGCACCTACTACTATGTCTTCCAGGTGGCGCTGTTCGTCACCCTCAGCCGCAGCATCGCCGCCTACGGCGGCGTGCTCGCTCTGACCGCGCTGCTCAGCGCCGGCATCAGCGCCTTCCTCGGCCGCCACATCGACCGCGGCCACGGCCAGCGCGCCGTCGTGCTGGCCTTCGTCGTCACAGCCGCGGTGCTCGCTCTGCGCGCGGCCAGCGTCGGCAATCCCTGGCTGGCCGTGCTCGCCAACGCGGCCGGCGCCTTCGTGGTGGCTTTGTTCGTTCCGGTGGAGATGACCGCGATCTACAACGTCGCCAAAGCCTCGCCCGACCCGTTGCGCTTTCACATCGCCACCGAAGGCGCCTGGGACGTCGGCGGCGCACTGGGCTGCGTCGTGGGCGCGGCAATGGCCTGGAACGGCGTCTCGCTGAGCTACGCCATCCTGCTCGGCCTGGTCTCCTGCCTGGTCAGCGGCACGCTGCTCTGGCGCTACTACGGCGCGCACCCGGCGGCGGGCGGCGTTGACGTCGAACCGCGCGCCGCCGATCCGTTCGCCCCGCCCTGATTACGGGGCGAGACGCCAGGTGAAGGTCGCGTAGGCGCCAGGCCGGCACCAGTCGGTGTAGAAGCACTGGTCCAGCGGCTCGTCGGTCCCGCCGTAGCGCAGGTCCAGCGAGGCGCGTTTCCAGGTGGCGGTGGCCCCCACGTCCCAGTGGTCATGGTCGTGGTCGCCGCCGCTCGCCGCGAAGAAGCGGCCAGCGTGGCCGCTAAGGCTCAACCACGGCGCCAGTTGGTAGCTCGCCTCCGTCTTGGCGTGCCACTCCTGGCCGTCGCCGGCGACGTTGTCCTCCCACCCGGCGATGGCGCCGACCATCAGCCGGCCCTTGGTGTGGATCAGCTCGGCCTGCGGTTCCACCAGATCGTAGCTTGGCCCTGGCGCGCGCTTCGCCGGGAACGAGGCGTAGAGCAGCTCCAGGTTCAGCTTCCAGGTCTTCGACAGCGTCAGCTGCCGCCCGGCGTACCAGTCGGCCTCGAACGGTGTCCTGGGCGCGTCCAGGAAGTCGACGCCGGTGACCGTCGTCCCCACGAACCAGCCGTCGTTCCGGTAGCAGTAGAACGTCGCCTGCCCGGTGGGCGCGCGATTGCTCTCGCTGAACCCGTCGAACCGGTAGTCGGTGAGCGCGGACACGGCGCCATAGACGCCGTCGCAGAGCTTGGGCGCTTTGGCGACGGTCGGATCTGCCAATACGGCGCCAGCCACCAGTGACAGGGCGGCGGCGCCGAAAGTGATACCTAGGGTGCGCATAGTAGCCTCCATTGATATTGACGGAGGACCTATCGCTGGCAGAGAAACCCAGCTACTGAATAGGGCGCATGACAGAAATCGACACTGACGATATCCGTCGCCTGGACGGCGGCCTGTTGCTGGTGTTTCGCGAGCTCGCGCGGCGCGGCCAGACGACGGCCGTCGCCGCGCATCTTGGGCTGAGCCAGTCAGCCGTGAGCCACGCGTTGGGACGCCTGCGCGACATTTTCGGCGATCGGTTGTTCCTGCGCCGTCCTCACGGCCTGACGCCAACGGCGCGCGCGCTGGAGCTGGCGCCTCGCATCGACGCGTTGATTGACCTGATGGGCGCCGCGCTGCGGCCCGACCCGACCTTCGACGGCGCCCGCTCCAGCCGCTGGTTCCGGGTCGGCCTCACCGAGTACGCTGGCGAGGCGCTGGCGGCGCGGCTGGCGGCGCGGCTGCGCGCCACGGCCCCCGGCGTCGGCTTCACGCTGCACTTCCTGCGTGGCTATGTGGCGCTGGACGCGCTGCAGCGCGGTCAGCTCGACCTGGCGTTGGGGCGCTTCGAGACCGCGCCGGCCGGCTTCGAGGGCGAGCCGCTGTTCGAGGACCGCTACTGTGTTGCGGTGCGGCGCGGCCATCCGACCATCCAGGGCGCCATCACCGCGACGCAGTGGCGCGCCACCGGCCACGTCTTCGTCTCGTCCAGCTCCAATGTCGACAACGTCATCGGCCCGGCCATCGGCGAGGACGCCATGCCCAGTCCCAACGCCGTCGTCACCGCTGCCCTCGCGCCGCGCTGGGAGACGGCGCTGGCCATGGTGGCGGCGTCCGACCTGATCGGCACCCACTCGCGGCGGATCGCCGAGCAGCACCCGCTCGCCGCCCAGCTGCAGCTGTTAGAGCCCCCGGACGCCATGGAGGCGTGGGAGGTGGCCATGGCCCGCCGCGAAGGACCTGACGCCGGCCTTGACTGGTTCATGGGCGAAGTTCGCGCCGTCGCTCTCCCCGAGGCCCCGTCGGCGAGCTAGAATGTCCTCTCAACCTGAAAGGGGAGGGCCGCGATGGCGTTCGCGCAGCTGAGCAAAGGCAAGCTGGAGTACTTCCAGTATGGCCACGGACAGGAGCGGGTCGTGTTCGTCCACGGCTTTCAGGCCTCGGCGCCAATCTGGCGCATGGTGGCCGAAGCACTGCCCGCCGATCGCTACACCTCCATCGCCATCAACAACCGCGGGGCCGGCAATTCCGAAGCCCCGCCTGACGAGGCCGACTTCGGTTGCAAACCGTTCTCAGACGACGCGTTCGAACTCCTCACCCAACTCGGGTGGCGCGACTTTACTCTGGCCGGCCACTCGATGGGCGGCGCGACGGTCGCGCAGTTTGCCGTCGACCACCCGCAGCTGCTCAAGGGCCTTGTGCTGCTCGACCCATCCTCGCCGGACGGCCGCGCGCCCGCTGATCCGGCCGAAATGGACAAGCTGATCGATGCGCGGATGGCGGCGCGGCGCGAACAACTGGCCCGCGGCGTCGCCGGCGACGGTCTCGACGCCTCGCGCGGTCTGGCGCCGGCCGATCTGATCCAGCAGATGGCGGCCGATATGCGCAACACCCCCGAGCGGCGCCTGCGTGGCTCGATGCGGTCGATGATGACGCTGGCGCTGGGCGAGCGGGTGAAGACGCTGCCGATGCCGGTGCTGCTCTGCGGCGGCGACGCCGACGCGCTGATCCCCGTCTCCGCCATGCTGGCGACCTGGGCGAAGTATCCGGCGGGCACGGGCCTCTGCTTCTGGCACGGCATTGGCCACTCGCCGAACCTCGACTGCCCGGCCGATGTCGCCGCGGTGATGCGCAAGTTCATCGAGGAGACCATCCCGGCTCGCGCCAAGCAGCTGGCGCCCGCATGACCGACCGCCACGTCGCCGTGCTGGTGGGAAGCCTGCGCAAGGCCTCCTTCAACCGCAAGATGGCCCTGGCGCTGGGCGAGCTGGCGCCGGAGCACCTGAAGCTGAGCATCGTCGAGATCGGCGACTTGCCCCTCTACAACGAGGATCTCGACACGGACGCGCCGCCAGCGCCCTGGGTGCGCTTCCGCGATGCGGTGCGCGGCGCCGACGCGGTGCTGTTCGTCACCCCGGAGTACAATCGATCCGTGCCTGGCGGCCTGAAGAACGCCATCGACGTCGGCTCGCGCCCCTATGGCAAGAGCGTCTGGTCGAAGAAGCCGTGCGCTGTGGTCAGCGTCTCGCCAGGCGCCATCGGTGGCTTCGGCGCCAACCACCATCTGCGCCAGTCGCTGGTGTTCCTCGACATGCCGGTGCTGCAGCAGCCGGAAGCCTACATCGGCGGCGCGGCCCAGTTGTTCACGCCCGACGGCGACATCGTCGCTGAAGGTACGCGCAAGTTCCTCACCGGCCTGATGACCGCCTTCGCGACCCTGATCGAGGGCGTTCTGGCTTAGGCGGCCCGCGACTCCACGGCCGACGCCCGCTCCAACGCCGCGGCCACGGCGGCGTAAAGCGCGCCAACTTCGATTGGCTTGGCCACGCAGTCGTCCATGCCAGCGGCAAGGTAATCGCCCACCTGGTGTGACATGGCGTTGGCGGTCAGCGCCACGATCTGCGTGTGCTGGCGACCGGTCGCGGCCTCGGCGGCGCGGATTTCCCGGGTCGCGCTGGGGCCGTCCATCACCGGCATCTGCACGTCCATCAGGATGAGGTCCCAGGCGTCACTGCGCCAGGCATCCAGCGCGGCCCGGCCGTCGCCGACGATGACCGGGTCCAGCCCAGCCTGCTGCAGCAGGATGCGCAGCACCTGCTGGTTCATGGCGTTGTCCTCGGCCGCCAGCACCCGCGGGGCGCGGGGACGGGGGCGGAGCGCGCGCGGCAGCCGCGTCTTCTTCGGCGCCGGCGCGGCCATGCGCCGGCCGACGCGAGGCAGCGGCAGGCGGACCGTGAACACGCTGCCCTGGCCCTCGACGCTCTCGGCCGACGCCTCGCCGCCCATCAGCTGCGCCAGCTCGCTGCAGATGGCCAGCCCCAGGCCAGACCCGCCGAAACGGCGCGTGGTGGAGGCGTCGACCTGCTCGAAGCGCTGGAACAGGCTGGCGAGGCGACCGGCCGGGATGCCGATGCCGGTGTCGCCGACCCGCAGCGCCAGATTCTTGTGGCCGCCAATGACGCTGACCCGCACCTCGCCGTGCTCGGTGAACTTCAGCGCATTGGAAATCAGGTTGTGCAGCACCTGCCGCACGCGGGTGGGATCGCCAAGGTAGACGCCGGCGGCTTTCGGATCGACCTCGAGCACGAAGCTGAGTTCCTTGTCGCGGGCGATGGCGTCGAAGGCGGCGTGCGCGCCGCCCGCCAGCTCGGCCACGTCGAAGCGCCGCTGCTCCAGCTCCAGCTTGCCGGCTTCGATCTTCGAGAGGTCCAGCAGGTCGCTGAGGATCGCCAGCAGCGCCTGGCCGGACTGCTGCACCACGCCCAGGCGCTCGCGCTGCGTCTCGGTAAGTTCGTCCGCGGCCATCGCCTGCGCCATGCCCAGCACCCCGTTCAGCGGCGTGCGGATCTCGTGGCTCATGGTGGCGAGGAAGGTGCTCTTGGCGAGGCTGGCGGCTTCGGCCGACTCCTTGGCCACGACCAGCGCCCGTTCGTCGCGCTTGCGGGCGGTGATGTCGCGGATGGCGTTGACCAGCCGCTTCGGCCGGCCGCGCTCATCGACCACATAGGTGCTGGAACCTTCGACCCAGACTTCGCGACCATCGGCGCGCGCGATCCGATAGACCGGACGATAGGGCGCGCCTTCCTTCAGATGTTTGCGCCACGCCGCCTTCACAATCGGCTTGTCGCGCGGATCGATGCGGGCAAAACCGTCCTCGGCCAGCTCGTCCTGAGTCAAAGGCTCGTCGTACACCGCCGTCTCGCCGCCGGACGTGATCAGGGTGTTGCGAACGAAATCCAGTTCCCAGACGTGGATGTCGGCCAAAGAGAGGGCGAGGTTCAGGCTCTCGCGGGTCCGCTCCAGCGTGCGCATGGTCTGGACCAGCTCGGTGATGTCGTCGACCACCATCAGCATGCCCAGCGGCTCGCCGTCGTCGCCGAGCCAGGGGGTCAGCTCCGTGTTCAGCCAGTGTACGCCATCCGGCCGCCGCGATGGCACCTGGGTGGCGCTGATCCGTTCGCCGGTCATGCAGTGTTCGTGCGCTTCGCGGAACGGCCCATAGGTGTTCGGCGCCAGGTCGTAGATCGAGCGGCCCATCGACTCGTCAAGCGTCAGGCGCAGGTTCTGGGCCCACACCTCGCTGGCGGCGTAGACGAGTCCCTGGCGGTCGGTCAGCACCGCCGACATTGGCAGCGCGCGGAAGAGTTTGTCGAAGGTGCGGGCCGCGAGATCGCGCTCGGACCGGGCCTGGCGAACCTGCTCGGCCATCGCGGCGCCAGCCACGACGTCGGCGGCGAGCGCGGCGAGGTCGGCGAGTTGCGCCTGCTTGTCGGCGCCGAACGCTTGACGTTCCGGGCTGGACACGACGAGCGCGCCGACCGGCGTCGCCTCGGGACCTCGAATGGGCTGTGCGACGATGACGCCGGCGGCGCCGGGAACGGCGGCGCAGCGCGGGTCCGCCAGAGCGTCGGCGACCCATTGGCGTCTGCCGCTGGAGATGGCCAGGTCCGCGCCCCAGGCCAGGGCGCCAGCGGCGGCCGGCAGGTCCTTAACCAGCACGACGGCCGATTCGGCGTTTGTCAGAAGGCCCCGAGCCAGGCGGGCGATGCGCGCCAGCGCCTCGGCCTCCGCGGCGGGTGCTTCGACAGGCTCGGTCGAGGAGCGAAGGAACTCTGGCATGGTGCGATCGGCACTCTGTTGGCGTTTCCGTCGGTCATGGTCGCGCGCGAAGGTTAAGGCCGCTGCCGCCAGGCCTGGCGCCGATTGTCGCAGGCTTGGGCTCGTGGAATGGGCTCCCGGCGCCCACTTGAGGCAGGCGAAAAACCATGGAGAGCCCGATGATCCGCAAAGCGCGCGCCGCCTGGCGTGGGACCGGCCGAGACGGCGCCGGCGACCTCAGCACTGACTCCGGCGTGCTCTCAGAGACGCCCTATTCCTACCGGACCCGCTTCGAGAACCAGAAGGGGACCAATCCGGAGGAGCTGATCGCCGCCGCCCACGCTGGCTGCTTCACCATGGCGCTGGCGTTCCAGTTGCAGCAGGCCGGCTACGAGCCCACCGAACTGGCCACCGAGGCCGCGGTGAGCCTCGATCCGAACGGGTCGGGTTTCAAGATCACCCGCTCGGCGCTCACGCTCACCGCCGACGTGCCCGGGTTGGACGAGGAAACCTTCAAGCGCCTCGCCGAAGCCGCCGAGAAGAATTGTCCGGTCTCACGGGTGCTCAACGCCGAGATCACGCTCGATGCGAAGCTGAAGTAGGGCTCAGCCCTCGACGTCGGTCTGCGGGCGGTCGTGGCCTTCGGACACTTCCTCGTGCCACTTGCCGCCGGCGTCTTCCCAGCTGATGCCCACTTCGTCGCCCGGCGCGCGCTGCTCGCCGGCGGCGCGGCGCGCGGCCGCCTTGGCGGCGTCATGCGTGGGGAAGGTCTCGGAATAGACGCCGTCGACCTGATAGGCCCAGCCGCCGTCGTGCTCGACGATGTGGTACGTCACCTGGCTCACGTGTGGCCCTCCGCCTTGTCGATCGCCGCGGCCAGGCTGTCATAGTCCTCGCCGTAGACGATGGTGTCCCCAACCACGAAGCCCGGCGTGCCGTCGATGGCCAGGCGTGTCGCCAGCTTCGAGATGTCCTGCATTTGCGTGTTGGCCTTGGCCACGTTCGCCGGGTCGTTCATCTCGGTCAGGTTGACGCCCTTGGCGGCGGCAAGTTGGTCGATGGCGTCGTCGGTGAGCGGATGGGCGGCCATGAAGGCCTCGTAGAGCCCGACATAGTCCTTGCCCTGCGCCTTGGCCGCCAGGGCCGCGCGCGCGGCGTGTTCGGACGTGGCGCCGAAGATCGGCATTTCCTTGAACACGAACCGCACGTCCGGGTGCTGGCGGATCAGCGACACCACCTTGGGGGCGATGTTGATGCAGTGCGGGCAACGGTAGTCGTAGAACTCGGTGACGGTGACGCGGCCGTCCGGATTGGCGACGAAGTCGCGCGGGTCGCGCTCCAGCGCCGCGCGCAGCGCCGGCAGGTCGGACTTGGCCTTGGCGTCGGCCAGAGCTTCGGTCTTGGCCTGAGCGTCCTGCTCGTACGACTGCATGTGGTCGAGCGCCTTCTGCAGATCGTCCGGGTGGGCCATCAGATAGGCCTGCACCCGCGCCCCGAAGGCCGCGTCGTCCCCGCCCTGCTTCTGGCACGCGACCACCGCCAGCGCCGCCGCGGCGATGCCGACCATCAACAGTGTACGGATCATCCTTGCTGGCCCAGCAGTTTCAGGTCGTCAGGCGACGGATCGGACGTCAGTACGATGTCGGTCGCCCGGTTCCATTCTGGCGTGCCCTTCTTCAGGTATTCCCGCGCACGCATGGCGAAGGCGCGGGCGTCTTTCATCTGGCCGAGGTTGAAGTTCTGCTCGGCCGCCGCCAGCCGCGCCATGCCTTCGTCGCCCTTGGCGTCGTAGGCCTCCGAGAGGTACTGCCAGGCCAGCGGGCTGTCTGGCTCGACCACCAGTGAGCGGTTGAGGTTGACGATAGCGTCATCCAGTTTGCGGTGGTCGTCTTCGGAGATCAGGTCCTCGGCCAGCAGCAGCCGGATCAGCGGCGCGTCCGGCTTCAGCGCCACCGCCTGACGCAGCGGCGCCTCGCCTTCGGTGGCTCGACCGCTCTCCAGCAGCGCCTGGCCCTTGAGCTCGTAGAGATAAGGGTCGTCCGGCTTCTCGGCGATCAGCGCATCGATGGCGGTCATCGCCTTGTCGGTCTCCAGTTCGCGGTAGTAGGCGATGGCGCGGGCGTAGCGGGCCGCGAACGAGGTGTCGGTCTCGGGGAAGTCGATGAAGGTCTGATAGGGGCGGTTGGTGAAGGCCTTGATCTTGTCCTTCATGATCTGGAACTGGGCGATCATCTCGGGCGTGTCCTGCACGCCATAATGCGCCTGCTGCCGGGCCCGCACCGACAGCGCCTCGATGCGGTCGTCGCTCAAGGGGTGGTCGCGGAAGTAGGGGTACTTCTTCTCGTCGTCGAACACTTCCTCGAAGCGGAAGGTGTTGAAAAAGTCGACCAGGCCCTGAGCCGAGTAACCGGCCCGCTCCAGGTAGGTGATCGCCGCTTCGTCGGCGCGGGACTCCTGTTCGCGCGAATAGGTCAGCACGTTCAGCTCGGCGAAGTACTGGGAGGAGTACATCAGCCCCGCCGCCGCGTCAGGCGCGCCGGCCAGCGCCGCCAGGAGGCCCAGGCCCAGCGCCGCCACCATCGGCGCGATCGCCGAATGCATCATCTCGCCGGAGTGGGCGACGTCCCCGCGCTCCATGTGGCCGGTTTCGTGCGCCAGCACGCCCTGCAACTGGTTGGGCGTCGTCGCCTGCATGATCAGCCCGGTAGTGACGATCATGTGGTAGCCGGCGCCGGTCTCGGCGTTCATCTCCCGGTCGCCGACGATGTAGAGTTCGACGCGGGCCGGATCGATGTTCGCGGCTGCGAAGATCGGGTCCATCTCCTGGTGCAGGATGCCCTCGATCTCGGTGTCGCGCAGGATGTTGAGCGCGTCCCCCTGGTCCTGGGCGTTGGCGGCGGCGACCGGAGAGAGCGCCAGACTGAGCGTGGCCGCCACGCCGAGGCCAACACGCAGCCAGCGGCCCTTGGAGTGCAGTCGAGGGCTCAAGTACTCTCTCCGGATCGTAGCGGTCGCGCCCCCCGCGGCCGGCAAGTTAGCGTGTCAACCGCCGCGGCGCCACCAGCCGCGTTTGGGTGTGACGGGCGGGGCGACGATCTCGTTGGGATCGGGTTCTGGCGGCGTCGCGGCCACCGGCGCGGGCGCGGCTTCGACCGGCGCCGGCCCGGCGACGGCTTCGACCAGAGTCGGCGGCTCGACGTCCATCGGCGGGGCCTCGACGCCGCTGGGCGCCGGCGCGACTTCGGCGGGCGCCTCGGCCACATCCGCCTCGGCGACCTCGACTTCAACCTCAGCCTCGGTGGCCTTGCCGCGCCGCCGGCGCGGGCGCTTGGGCTTTTCGCCCGCTTCGGGCAGCTCCACCCAAACCTCGTCGTTGCTCGCGGCGTCGGTCGCCGCGACGGTCACCGACGCGGTGTCGGCCTCCATGACCGCCACCGCGCCGGGTCCGATGTCCAGCTGTTCCGCCGGCGCGTGAGCCACAGCCGGCGCGGGCGTAGGGGCGGTTTGGGCGGACCGTGGCGCGAATTGAGGCGCCGGCGCGGCGACCTGAGCCTGCGCCGGTCCGCGCCATTGGTAGGCGTCGTCGCCGACGGGGCGCGCCGGCCACGACCAGGCGTAGACATCGTCGGGCCGTTCCTCGCGCATGCGCCGACCGCCACGCCGGCCCCGGCGCCGCCGGCGCCGGCCGTCGCCATCGAATTCGCTGTCGCCCTGCGGCTCGCGCTGCGCTTGCGGTTGCGCCGGCCGGGCTTCCCGCGCTTCGCGAGGCTCGCGCGCCTCGCGGGGCTCTTCGCCGCGCCGCCCGCGTCGGCGGCGGCCACCGCGGCCACGGCTGCGGGAGCGGCGATCGTCGTCGCCGCCGCCACCCTCACGCTCTTCGTCCGCGTCTGCGTCGGCCTCTTCGGCCTCCAGCTCGACCGGCTCGTCGTCGTCTTCGTCGATGTCGTCCTCGACGAGCTCGTCCTCGGCCTCCAGTGGCTCGTAGGGTTGCGCCACGGGGGCTTCCCAGGTGCGCAGGGGCGGGGCTTCGCTGGAGACCCGCTCGATGGCGTGCTCGGCGCCGGCCATGGTCGAGTCCAGCACCACATTGACCCACAGCCCGTGGGTCTGGCGTAGCTTCACCAGGTAGTCGCGCTTGGCGTTGAGGATGTAGAGGCCGACGTCGTTGTGGACGCGCAGCACCACTTCGCCGCCGCCGCGCAGGCCTTCCATCTCCGCCGCGCGCAGCGCCGACAGGGCGCTGGACTCCACCGAGCGCACCCGTCCGGCGCCCTGGCAATGCGGGCAGACATGGGTGGTTCCTTCGAGAATGCCGGTGCGCCGACGCTGGCGCGACAGCTCCATCAGGCCGAACGACGAGATCTTGCCCACCTGAATGCGGGCGCGGTCGTCCTTCAGACAGTCCTTCAGGCGCTTCTCGACAGCGCGGTTGTTCTTCGACTCCTCCATATCGATGAAGTCGATCACGATGAGGCCGGCGAGGTCGCGCAGGCGCAGTTGCCGGCAGGCCTCTTCGGCCGCCTCCATGTTGGTCTTCAGCGCCGTGGCTTCGATGTTGCGCTCGCGCGTCGCCCGGCCGGAGTTGACGTCGATGGCGACCAGCGCCTCGGTCTGGTTGATCACCAGATAGCCGCCGCTCTTCAGCGGAGCGACCGGCGAATAGATCTGCGACAGGTGGTCTTCGATGCGGTGGCGCACGAACAGCGGCACCGGTTCGCGGTACGCCTGCACCTTCTTGGCCTGCGCCGGCATCAGCACGCGCATGAACTCGCGCGCTTCCTTGTAGCCGGCTTCGCCCTCCACCCAGATGCCGTCCAGGTCTTTGTCGTAGAGGTCGCGGATCGCCCGCTTCACCAGGTCCTCTTCCTCGTAGATGAGGGCCGGGGCCACCGAGTGCATGGTGGTGTCGCGGATGTTCTCCCAGGTGCGCTCAAGATAGTCGTAGTCGCGCTTGATCTCGGCCTTGGTGCGCTTCTCGCCGGCCGTGCGGACGATCAGGCCCATGCCCGACGGTACTGACAGGCTCTGCACCACCGTGCGCAGCTTCTTGCGGTCCGTCGCCGAGGTGATCTTGCGGCTGATGCCGCCGCCACGGTCGGTGTTGGGCATCAGGACGCAGTAGCGGCCGGCCAGCGACAGGTAGGTGGTCAGCGCCGCGCCTTTGTTGCCGCGCTCTTCCTTCACCACCTGCACCAGCATGATCTGCCGGCGCTTGATCACATCCTGGATCTTGTAGCGGCGCAGCATGCGTCGGCGGCGGCGCTCGACTTCCTCGTCCTGATCGACCTCGTCCTCGAGGCCGCCCATGGCTTCGGCGTCGTCATCGTCGGCGTCCGGCGCGCGGTGATTGCCGCCGCCTTCGTCGTCATCGCTCTCGGCCGCCTCGCGCATCAGCGCTTCGCGGTCGGCGTGCGGGATCTGGTAGTAGTCCGGGTGGATTTCGTTGAAGGCCAGGAAGCCGTGGCGATTGCCGCCATACTCGACGAAAGCCGCCTGCAGGCTGGGTTCGACCCGGGTGACCTTGGCGAGGTAGATGTTGCCGCGAAGCTGTTTGCGGCTCAGGCTCTCGAAGTCGAACTCTTCAACCCGGGTTCCGTCCAGAACCACCACCCGCGTCTCTTCCGGGTGGGCGGCGTCGATCAACATTTTGCGTGTCATTAAATAGCTCTCCGCGGCGCGCGGCGGGCGCTGGGCCCGGTCGCCGGCTCATGCTGTGTGGCGCGCCATTCGCCCGGACCCCGACTGCGGGGACGATCGTTTCAGAGGCGATCGCTTTGGGGGCGATGAGGGCGCTGCCCATCAATTTCGGTTCCGTACGCGCTGTCCTTGCGGGAGCGCGCGATGAAGGATGCGTCGTCGCTCGAATGCGCGAGGCCCCGACGCTGTCGGCTTGCGATCCCGAGCCAAAGGTCCGGCTTCGGACGCTCGGGAGCGCAAGCGCGCAATCTAGCAACAATAGGTCGCACTTGGGAAGCTGCGGCGCCCAGGACAAGTCTGGCTTAACGGTTTCTCTACGCGGGGCCGGGATAGTGGGGCTAAGAACCAAATCACCAAGTTTTTCTTGGGCGTGGGGCGTTGTTGCAGGGTCTGACATCGCGTTGGGGCAGGTTTGCGCTGGGGCTCGCGCTCGCCGGCGCATGCGCCGTTGCGGTTGCGGCGGACGCCGTCAGGCCCTCCGGCGCCGACGTGGTGCAGGTGCGCCTGGGCGGCGATTCGACTGAAACCCGGGTTGTGGTCGACCTCAAGCGTGCGGCCAGCGGTCGCATCGATGACGACGCCGACCCCGCCAGCCTGGCGCTCATCCTGGCCGGAGCCTCCGCCGACAGCGGCATGAGCGGCGCCGGGCACGGCCTCGTCCGCGCCTGGCGTATCGACAACGCCGATGGCGGCGCCCGGCTGACGCTGGAGCTGGCCCAGAAAGCCGAGATCGAGCGCCGCTTCCTGCTGCCGCCGGCCGACGGCGTCACCGACTACCGCTACGTGATCGACATCGCCGCGCCCGCCGCCGCGGCCCCGGCCGTCATAGCCGCCGCCAAGCCGATGCGCGCTCAGGCTTTCGCCGCCGCTTACCAGGCCCCGCCGCCGCACGCGAAGAAGGTGATCGTCATCGACCCTGGCCACGGGGGCAAGGACCCCGGCGCCGAGGGCGCGGACAGCTACGAAAAGAACGTCACTCTCGCCACTGCGCTGGCTTTGAAGGCCAAGCTGGAGCGCACCGGCCGCTACACCGTGGTGATGACGCGCAACTCCGACGTGTTCATTCCGCTGGAAGATCGGGTGAAGATCGCCCGCCGCGCCGGCGCCGACCTCTTTCTGTCGCTGCACGCCGACTCCGGGCCGGATGCGTCCATCCACGGCGCCAGCATCTACACGCTCTCCGAGCGCGGCGAATCCCGCGTGGGCTATGTGCTGGGTCAGCACGAATGGTTCCTGCAGCAGGCCGCCAACGGCGACCAGGCGGTGGGTCAGATCCTGCTCGATCTCACCCAGCGCTCCACCCGCAACCGCTCGGCCGTGTTCGCTCAGGATCTGATCGAGAGCGTCGGCGACCGCGCGCCGCTGCTGCCGCGAAGTCAGCGCGACGCCGACTATTTCGTGCTGCTGGCCCCCGACGTGCCGGCAGCGCTGCTGGAAATGGGCTTCATCACCAATCCGGACGACGAGGCCCGCCTCAACGACCCGGCCGACCGCGCTGCCCTTGCCGAGCGCATCGCCCAATCCATCGACGCCTACTTCGCCGGCCAGACCAAGCTGGCGGAAGAGTAGGGGCGGGCCTCAGTCCTCGACGCCGAACATCTCGGCAATCTCGTCCTCGAACATCGAATCGAAATCGTCGGGGACACTGATCTTACCTGCTAGGAAGCCGAGGCGCGGGGGCTTCGGCGCGGCCACCACAGGCTTCACCACCGGCTCGCGAGCGTTGGCCCTGGCGCGACTCACGTCGCCGGGTCGCTTCTCGCCGCGTGGGCCGTTAGGCATTGGCTCGCCTCGATGCGATGAACTGCCGGTAGCGCTTTTCCACGCTCGTTATCCAGACCGCCAGCGCCAAGCTGAGGCTTCCGAAGACAATGACTCCGATAGACAGCGGCAACGGTCCGTGGCCGATACGATGCTCAAGCGCAGGCACATAGCCAGCGGCGATACTGGCGACGCCGATCGCGACGAGGACGGCTCCCGGCGCCCAGCGCATGAACCAGACGAGCGCAAGCTTCATCCGTCCGACGATAGCGCCGCCCCTCGTTCGGCGCCACTGCTGGTCAACGACAGCGGATTTCAAGCGGGGACACCACCAACCCGCGGCGTCTGCGCACCCGATCCATCGTCCACCCCGCCGCATTGGCGCCTGAGCTTCGCCGCGCTAGACGAGGCGAGGGCGCTCGCGCCCGCTTCGGGGAGTCGCTCGGTTGGTTTCCATCGGACGCTGGTCCGCGATCGCCGGGGTGACGCTGCTCAGCCTGGTGGCTGTGGCTGGCCTCTGTCTGGCCATCTACATGGGCTGGCTGTTCCACGACATGCCCAACGCCGCCGAGCTGGTGGACTACCATCCGCCCACGGCCACCCGCGTCTACGCCTGGGACGGCACTCTGATCGGCGAGTACTCCACCGAGCGGCGCATCTACGTGCCCTTCGACCAGATCCCGCCGCAGCTCTACGAGAGCTTCCTGGCCGCCGAGGACCACAACTTCTTCACCCACGGCGGCGTCGACGTGAACGGCGTCGGCCGCGCCATGCTCAAGGACATCTTCAACATCCTGCAGGGGCGCCGGCCCGAGGGCGGCTCGACCATCACCCAGCAGGTGGCCAAGACCGTGCTGCTCACCAACGAGCAGACCATCGGCCGTAAGCTGAAGGAAGCCATCCTGGCCACCCGCCTGGAGCAGGCGCTGACCAAGAAGCAGATCCTCGAGCTTTATCTCAACGAAATCTGGCTGGGGCACGACTCCTACGGCGTCGGCGCCGCCGCCTACAACTACTTCGGCCGCTCGATCTCCGACCTCGACCTGGCGCAGTGCGCCTTCCTGGCGGCGTTGCCCAAGGGGCCCGACAACTACAATCCCGCGCGCCACATGCAGGCCGCGCTGCTGCGCCGCAACGCCATCCTGATCGCCATGGGCCAGCTCGGCTGGGCCCGCGGCGCCGACGTGCGCGCGGCGCTGAAAGAGCCGATCATGGTGCAGCCGCCGCAGCGCGCGCAGTACCATGACGCCGACTACTTCGTCGAAGAGGTGCGCCGCCAGGCGCTGGGCCAGTTCGGCGACGCGGTGAACCAGGGCGGCTACTACGTGCGCACCACCCTGGATCCGCGCCTGCAAACCGCCGCGCGCATCGCGCTGATGGACGGGCTGGAGACCTACGACCACCGCCACGGCTGGCGCGGCGCCTGGGGCAAGGTGGCGATCGCGCCCGGCTGGCAGCAGGCGGCGCTGCAGCACCAGCCGCCGTCCGAGCGCAAGAAGTGGCTGGTGGCGGTGGTCGAGGACACCGCCGGCGCGGTGAAGATCCAGCTCGCGTCCAACTCGGAGCACAGCTTTCTGCTGCCGGAGGACATCGCCTGGGAGAAGGCCGGCAAGGGGCTGGCCACCGGGGATCTGATCTTCGTCGAGCCGGCCGACACTGGTGGCGGCTACCACCTGCGCCAGGTGCCCCAGGTCAACGGGGCCATGGTGGTAATGGACCCCAATACCGGCCGGGTGCTGGCGATGGTGGGCGGCTACTCGTTCTCGCTGTCGAGCTTCAACCGCGCCACCCAGGCGTATCGGCAGCCCGGCTCGTCCTTCAAGCCGTTCGTCTACGCCACCGCGCTGCAGAACGGTTTCACCCCCGCCAGCATCGTCTCAGCCGGCCCGATCTCGCTGCCGGGCGCCAACGGCCAAGTGTGGACGCCCGAGAACTACGAGCACAACTTCCCTGGCCCGCTGATCTTCCGCCGCGGGCTGGAACTGTCGCTCAACACCATGACGGTGCGCATCGCCGAGCAGGTCGGCATGCAGAAGATCGTCGCCAACGCCATTAAGTTCGGCGTGGTCAACAAGATGGACCCGGACCTGGCCATGGCGCTGGGCGCCGGCGAGACCACCCCGTTCAAGATCACCGCCGCCTACGCGGCCTTCCTCAACGGCGGCCGGCGCATCAATCCGCACATGATGGAGCTGGTGGAAGATCGCGACGGCCGCGCCATCTACCGGGCCGACGACCGCGAGTGCCACGGCTGCCAGAGCGACTTCTCCGGCGCCGATGGGCCGGAGTTCGCGCCCGAGGGCCAGCAGGTCGTCGACCCGATCACCGCCTACCAGATCGCCACCATGCTGCAGGGCGTGGTCCAGCACGGCACCGCCATCCAGGCCCGCGAGCTGAACTGGCCGGTGGGCGGCAAGACCGGCACCACCAACGACTTCCGCAGCGCCTGGTTCATCGGTTTCACGCCGCAGATCGTGGTCGGCACCTTTGTCGGTTTCGACGACAACCGCTCGCTGGGACACGGCGAGACCGGCGCCGTGGCCGCGGTGCCGATCTTCATCGAGTTCATGAAGGAAGCGCTGAAAGGCGCGCCGAAGCTCGACTTCGTCGCCCCGCCCGGCACCGTGTTCGCCGAGGTGGGTCCGAACCGGGAAGCCTTCCAGCCAGGCACTGAGCCAGGCGCCGGCGTCCGCCTCGGCGCGCCGGGTGGGGGTGGAACAGGCGGCGCCGCGCCCTCCGGGTCTGGCGCGCCCGCAACGCCCACCGCGCCCAATCCGCCGCCGGGCCCCGTCAAGGCCACCAAGCCCGACGACATGAGCGGCCTCTTCTGATTGTCATCGCCGGTCGGCGGCCCTATGTGCCCGGCCTCGTTGTAGGAGTTCAGGCGTGCGAGCGGATATCGAAGCGGCCTCGGCCGAGATCCAGCAGTCGGTGGAACTGCTGAGGAGGCGTCTTTGACTGGGCGTCGGCGCTCCGGCAACTCGATGAACTGAACGCCAAGGCCGAGGATCCGACCCTCTGGGACGACGCCGACGCCGCGCAGACGCTGATGCGCGAGCGCACCCGGCTCGCCGACCAGGTTGGCCGTGTGCAGCGCCTCGAACGCGACCTCGCCGACGCGATGGAGTTCGCCGAACTCGCCGACGCCGAGGGCGACCAGGCCTCGCTGGACGATGCGGCGAGCCAGCTCGCGCTGCTCAAAGACCTCGCCGGCCGCGCCGAGCTGGAAGCGTTGCTCTCCGGCGAAGCCGACGCCAACGACTGCTACCTCGAAGTCAACGCGGGCGCCGGCGGCACCGAGTCCAACGACTGGGCCAACATGCTGCTGCGCATGTACACCCGCTGGGCCACCGCCCACGACATGACCGTCGAGTTCACCGAGGAGACCTCGGGCGAGCAGGCCGGCATCAAGTCGGCCACCGTGCGGATCAGCGGAACCAACGCTTACGGCTGGCTGAAGACCGAAGCCGGCATCCACCGCCTGGTGCGCATCTCGCCTTACGATTCCAGCGCCCGGCGCCACACCAGCTTCGCCTCGGTGTGGGTCTATCCCGTGGTCGACGACAAGATCGAGATCGAGATCAACCCGGCCGACGTGCGCACCGACACCTACCGCTCGTCCGGCGCCGGCGGCCAGCACGTCAACAAGACCGATTCAGCCGTGCGGCTGACGCACATCCCGACCGGCATCGCCGTGGCCTGCCAGAACCAGCGCAGTCAGCACCAGAACCGCGACGAGGCGTGGAAGCAGCTGCGCGCCAGGCTCTACGAGCTGGAGCTGCAGAAGCGCGAAGCCGCCGCCGCGGCCATCGAGGACGCCAAGACCGACATCGGCTGGGGCCACCAGATCCGCTCGTACGTCCTGCAGCCGTACCAGATGGTCAAGGACCTCAGGACCAACGTCGAGACCTCCGACACCGGCGCCGTGCTCGATGGCGATCTCGACGCCTTCATGGCGGCCTCGCTGGCTCAGCGGGTCGGCGCCACGCGGGACACGGCCGCCTGACGCGCCGGCGCGCGGCCGCAGAGCCGCCGCCGGTTCCTGGCGGAACCCCCCCGATGGCCGAACCTGGCTGGAGAAACCTGATTGCGGAGGGTCGGGCGGCGCGCCTGGCGCTCATCTGCCTGGGCGTGTGGCTGAACGCGGCCGACTCGATGGTGACCACCACCATCATGCCCACCATCGGCCGCGCGCTGGGCGGCTACACTTACTTCAGCTGGGCGACCGCCGCTTACATGGTGGGCGCCATCCTTTCCGGCGCGACGGCGGCGCGGCTCTCGGCGCGGACAGGCCTGCGCAACGCCATGATGGCGGCGGGGCTGTTGACCGCCGTTGGCTGCGCGGTCAGCGCGCTAGCGCCCAGCATGCTGGCGCTGGTGGCGGGGCGCTGGGTGCAGGGCCTGGGCGCAGGCTGGGTGCTGGGCGCCTGCTATGCGGCGCTGGGCGCGATCTTCCCGGCGCGCCACCTGCCACGCGTGTTCGGACTGATGACCAGCATTTGGGGCGTGGCGCTGGTGCTGGGCCCCATCGTCGGCGCGCTCTTCGCCCAAGGCGGCCACTGGCGGGGGCTGTTCTGGGCCTTCGCGCTGCAGTGCCTGGCGTTCGTGGCGGCGTCCGGCTGGCTGCTGCGTGACAGCGCCGGGCCGGTCAGCGGCCGCACGCCCTGGGCGCAGCTGGCGCTGGTGCTGGCGGGCGTCGGCCTGGTTGGCGCGGCCGACCTGGTCTCCAGCGCCATCGCCGCCGGCGGTCTCTGCGTCGCCAGCCTGGCGGTGTTCGTGCTCGCCGCTCGCTGGCCCACCGACCCCGAGCACAGCCTCTTCCCACGCGAGGCCGGCGACCCGCGCAGCGTCATCGGGGCCGCGTACATCTCGTTCTTCGCTCTGACCGCCGCCGCCGCCGGCTTCTCGGTCTACGGCCCAGCGATCCTGCAGAAGCTCTACGGCTTCTCGCCGCTGATGGCGGGCTATGCAGTAGGCCTGGAGAGCGCCGGCTGGACCGGCGCGGCGCTGCTCGTCGCGGGCCTGCCCGAGCGCTGGCACGCGCCGATCATCCGGCTGGGCGGCGTCTGCGTGGTGGTGGCGCTGGCGATGCTGGCGGTGGTGATGCGCGGCGGCCCGCTGCCGGCCATCCTGGTCGCCGCCGCGGTGCTGGGCGCGGGCTTCGGCCTTACCTCCGGCTACATCGACCGCCGCGTCATCGCCGCTGCGCCGGAGCCGGAGCGCGAACTGGCCTCCGCCGGCATCAACAGCGTGCGCCAGGTCGGCAACGCCGCCGGCGCCTGCTTCGCCGGCATCGTCGCCAATCTGGCCGGCCTCACGGCGGGCGTGACATTGGCGGGGGCCGACACGGCCGCCGTCTGGCTGTTCGCGCTGGCCGCGCCGCTCGCGCTGGTCGGCGCCGTTGCCTGCTGGCGCGTCGCGGAAGCTTCCGTAGGGTAGGGAACCTCGACCACCCACGCCGTTGACTGGCGATATACTGTGTGGCACACACCGTGTATCACACACTATGTGGCGCACATGCCTCTGGACGATGACACCTACGAGAAGCTGAGACTGGAGCTGCGACGCGGCAGCCTGGTGCTGGCCGTGCTCGCCGCCCTGAAGGCCGAGCGCTACGGCTACACGCTGCGCAAGGAACTGGCGGACGCGGGCCTCGCCATCGACGAAGGCGCGCTCTACCCAATGCTGCGGCGCCTGGAGAGCCAGGGCCTGCTCACCAGCGAATGGCGCGAAGAGGACAAGCGCAACAAGCGCTTCTACCGCCTCTCGCCCGACGGCGCGGGCTTGCTCGCCGAACTCGTCGCCGAGTGGCGCGCCATCAACACCACCCTCGACCACCTGATCTGAACGGAGGCCCGCTATGGAGCTGATCGACCGTTATCTCGAAAGCGTCCGCTGGTTCCTGCCCAGCGAGGGCCGCGACGACATCCTGGCCGAGCTGCGCGATGTGCTGCTGAACCGGCGCGAAGAAAAGCAGGCCGAGCTTGGTCGCGCGCCGACCCGCAGCGAGGACGAGGCGCTGCTGCTGGAGTTCGGCAATCCGGTCGTCGTCGCCGCCCGCTATGGGCGCCAGCGCTACCTGATCGGGCCTGCCGTCTATCCCGTCTTCTCGCTGGTGCTGAAGCTGGTGCTGGCGGTGATGGCCGCCTCGGCTGTGATCGCCGCCGTCGTCGCGACGATCGGCAGCCACGGCGACGCCGCCCACGGCCTTGGCATGGCGCTGGCGGTGGCCTGGAACGGCGCGTTCGTCAGCATCGGCATCATCACCGTGATCTTCGCGGGGCTGGAGCGGAGCGGCGCGTTTCGCCGGATGACGGAATCCTGGAGCGTGAGCGACCTGCCGCGCACCCATGTGGCGCGGCGCCGGGTGCGCCGTCAGACCTGGGTCGACTGGGTCGCCGGCATCGTCGGCCAGTCGCTGTTCATCCTGTGGTGGATCGGCCTGATTCACTTCTGGCCGTCGGATATCCCTGCCAAGACCGGCGGCGTGATGCACTTCGCCCTCACGCCGCAGCTGGCGGGGCTCTACTGGCAGGTGCTGGCGCTGTCGGCCGGCGTGATCGCGGTCAACCTCGCCAAGCTGGCCGGTCTCGGCCGCCGCCCCGCCGCCGCGGCCCTGGATCTCGCCTTGGCCATCGCGACGATCGTCGTGGCGCTGCTGGCCATGCGCATCGGCGCCTTGGTCGCCATCACCGGCGTCGGCGTCGCGCCGACGGTGCTCGTCCAGGCACAGTACGGCGTCGATCTCGGCGTACACATCGCGCTTGTCGTCGCCGTGTGCGGCGGCGCGATCAACGCGGCGATTTCAGCCTGGCGGCTGTACCGATCCTCCGCCGCGCCGGTCCGGACTGCGGCGAACGGCGCCTAGGCCTGCGCGGCGGGCGCCGACTTGGCGTCCAGACCCGAGTCGCGGGGCGGCGTGGTCGAGGCGGGCGGCGTGGTCGAAGCGGCTGGCGTGCTGCTCGTCGCCGGGCGCGCCGCAGGCGCCGTCGCCGGACGTTGCAGGCGCAGCGAGCGGCCCTGGAAGAACGCGCCCGTCTCCATCGCCAGCTGCTCGTGGGTGATGTCGCCATCCACGTGGCAGGCGCCGTAGAGGCGCACTTGCTTGGCGGTGATCGAGCCGGTCACCTTACCGCGCACTTCCACCGCTTCGGCGTGGATACCGCCTTCCACCTGACCGCCGTCGCCGACAGTCACGTGCTCGACGCGCACGTCGCCCTTCACGGTGCCTTCGATCTGGATCTCGCCGCCACCGGAGATGTCGCCTTCCAGGATCATGTCCGACGCGATCAGCGATCCGCCGCGCGGGCGAGCCGGAACGGGCGCACGGGACAGTTCCGGCGACGCCGTGACCGGCGCTGGAGCAGCGGCAGCGGGCGTCGCAGGCGTGGCCGGCGTCGCCGGGGGCTGCTGGGCGTTGTTAGAATTGGGTTTGCTGAACATCTGCGCCGGCCTTCAGAAAGCGGAGGGGATTTTGGGGTTTGCCGTCGACCCACACCTCGTAGTGCAGGTGGTCGCCGGTGGAGCGGCCGGTGGAGCCCATGGCGCCGATGCGCTGGCCCACGGCCACTTGCTGGCCCACGCCGACCGAGATGGCCGAGAGGTGAGCGTAACGGGTCTTGAAGCCATGGCCGTGGTCCACCTCGATGGTGTTGCCGTAGCCGGTGCGCTGGCCGGTGAACGAGACGATGCCGGGCGCGGTGACGTAGATCGGCGTGCCGTACGCGCCGGCGAAGTCCTGGCCTGGGTGGAAGGCGGGCTGCCCGGTGAAAGGGTCGACGCGGACGCCGAAGCCGCTGCTTTCGCGGGTGCCGACGGTGGGCGCGGCCAGCGGCAGCGAGCCCTCGCTCGAGGCCAGGTCCTGCATGTCGGAGAGATCGGCCACGGCGTGCTGAAGCCGCACCGCAAAGTCCTCGTCCACGTCCAGAACGGCGGCGAGCGCGCGGGGGTCCTTGCCCTCGATCAGCGGGCCGCCGAGGCCGTTGGCGTCGGTGCTGTAGGCCGCCGGATCGAGGCCGGCGAGCCGGAACGCCAGCTTCAGCCGGTCGGCGCGGTTCTTGGCGAAGGTGTCGGCCGCGTCGATCAGCCGGTCCTGGTCCTGCTGCACGGCGGCGATGCGCTGGGCGGGCGAGGCCTGCGCCTGGCCGGCGGTGGCCAGCGCAGGCAACAGCGCCTGGGCCGCGCCCGGCGCGCCTCTCAGGTCGCTCAGCAGCAGCGTCAGCGCCGCGTGGCGCTTCTCGACATTGGCCGCCAGGTCCTGGAACGAGCCGCCGTTGGTGTTCAGCTGCGCCACGGCGCTGGACAGGCGCGCATCGCGGTCGGCGATCCAGCGCTCGTAACGCGCCTCGGTCTTGGCGACCTCCTGGTCACTTTTCGAGGGCGTGAACACGGTGACGAACGTCGTCGCGGTGGTGACGCCAAGCCAAAGTCCGGTGGCCGCGACCGCCGCCGCGATCATCACCTGGCGCTGGCTGGTGAGCACGTAGCCGCGCATCTCGCCGCCCGAGCGCAAATAGATATGTCGTTCTGGGAACAGCTCTTCCAGCCAAAGGGCGAGGCGCGCGAAGCGTCTTAGGCTCATGGCGTCCGGGGCCCCGCGAAAGTCCGTCGGCTGGGCGATATGCCCTCATCTGGGGACGGAGCGCAACCCATGTTTCCATCCGCATGTGTCGTCAACCGCTCAGACACAATTCGAACACAAGTTCGCCACGATGGCGCGCAGGCTCGCGCCGCGGGCGAGTAAGAAAACACACCCGAAGTGTCAGTATAGGGAGGTAATCGAGATCGCGGCCGACGCTTGGGTTGACTGCGGCTGGCAGGGGTCAGCGCCTGTGACAGCCTGACGCGGGCGCCGGCGACTCTCGTCAAGCCCGCGCCAATGCCTGCGCCTCGCGCAGCACCTCGGCGGCGTGCCCGGGCACCTTCACCTTGCGCCAAATGTGGCGGATGACGCCCTTGCCATCGATCAGGAAGGTGCAGCGCTCGATGCCCATGTACTTGCGCCCGTACATGCTCTTTTCGACCCAGGCGCCGTAGCGCTCGACCACGTCGTCGTCCTTGGCCGAGCCCAGTTTCACCGCCAGATCGTACTTCGCCCGGAACTTGCCGTGGCTCGCCGCCGAGTCCTTGGAGACCCCGACCACGACCGCGCCAGCCGAATCAAAGTCCTTCGCCGCGCCAGTGAACGCCTGCGCCTCGGCGGTGCAGCCGGTGGTGTCGTCCTTCGGATAGAAATACAGCACCACCGTCTTGCCCTTCAGCGCCCCCAGCGAGACGCGCCCATCGTCACTGGGCAGATCGAAGTCAGGCGCGGCGTCGCCGGGGGACAGGGGCATGGGCAGGTCTCCTCAGATAGCTTTGATCAGGACGATCTTCTTGCGGCCGGCGGCGAGTTTCACCACGCCGTCGGTGTTGAGGTCGGCGGTCGTCAGCACGTGCTGGCCGTCGCTGACCACCACGTCGTTGACGCGCAGGCCGCCGCCTTGGGCCAGCCGCCGGGCTTCGCCGCGCGAAGCGGCCAGTCCGGCGTCCGCAACGATCGCCGCCAGCGGCAAGCCCGCCTCGATCGCCGCCCGCGCCACTTCCACCGTCGGCAGATCATCCGACAGCCGCCCTTCCTCGAACGCCACCCGCGAGGTCTCCGCCGCCGCCACGGCGGCTTCCGCCCCGTGCAGCAGCGTGGTGGCCTCGTTGGCCAGCACCTTCTTGGCCTCGTTGATCTCCGCGCCGCCCAGCGCCGCCAGGCGCCCGATCTCGTCCAGCGGCAACTCGGTGAACAGCTTCAGGAAGCGGCCGACGTCGGCGTCCTCGGTGTTCCGCCACATCTGCCAGTAGTCGTAAGGGCTCAGCCGGTCGGCGTTCAGCCACACCGCCCCGCCCACCGTCTTGCCCATCTTCTCGCCCGAGGCGGTGGTGAGCAGCGGCGTGGTCAGGCCGAACGCCTGCCGCGCGTCCATGCGCCGGTTGAGCTCGACACCGTTGATGATGTTGCCCCACTGGTCGGAGCCGCCCATCTGCAACGTGCAGCCGTGCCGGCGGGCCAGCTCCAGGAAGTCGGTGGCCTGCATCAGCATGTAGTTGAACTCGAGGAACGTCAGCGGCTGCTCGCGTTCCAGCCGCAGCTTCACCGAGTCGAACGCCAGCATGCGATTGATGGTGAAGTGCACGCCATACTCGCGCAGGAAGTCGACGTAGCCCAGCTTCTCCAGCCAGTTGGCGTTGTTGGCCATGATGGCGTCGGTCGGGCCGTCGCCGAAGCGCAGGAACTTGGCGAACACGCCCTTGATGCCGGTGATATTCGCCGCGATGACCGCGTCGCTGAGCAGCGGCCGCTGCGTGTCCTTGTCAGAAGGATCGCCTACCTTGGTGGTGCCGCCGCCCATCAGCGCGATGGGGCGATGCCCGCATCTCTGCAGCCAGCGCATCATCATGATCGAGATGAGGCTGCCGATGTGCAGCGAGTCCGCCGTGCAGTCGTAGCCGACGTACGCCGTCACCACGCCGGCGTTGAACGCGGCGTCGAGCGCTTCGGGTTCGGTGACCTGGTGGATGTAGCCGCGGTCCTGCAGCGTGCGCAGGGCGTCGGACTTGAAGGCGGGTGACATGACGGCTCCTAGGGGTTTGGCCTTTCGGCCGGAGACCGTCTCTTGGCAAGAGCCCGACGCCGACCTTCAAGGCGGCTGGGCATGATGATCCGGCCGCTCGCTAGCTGTGCGAGCGGTAATAGCGGCGGCGTTGGCTGGCGCTGGTCATCGGGGCGCTGGATAGAGGGCGGCGGCTGTGGCAGTCAAGTCGCGGCATGCGCGTCCTCGGCTTCATGACCGGCACTTCGCTCGACGCCGTCGACATGGCGGTGATCGAGACCGACGACGGCGAGGAGATCACCGGCCTCGGCCCCGCCGGCGAAAAGAAACTCGATCCCAGCGCCCGCGAACTGCTCGAGGCCGCCATCCGCGACGCCTTGAAGCTGCGCGAGGGCGACCCGACCCCCGCCAGTTTCGCGCCGGCCGCCGCGGCCGTCGCCGCCGAGCACATCGCCGCCGGCGAAGCCTTCATGCGCGACAACCGCATCCTGCCGCAGGACCTCGACCTGATCGGCCTGCAAGGCCAGACGGTGCTGCACGCGCCGCCCGGCCCGGATCGCCCCGCCGGCCGCACCATCCAGCTGGTCGACGCCCAGGCGGTGGCGAGCGGGCTGGGCGTGCCGGTGGTCTACAACCTGCGCCAGGACGACGTCGCGGCCGGCGGGCAGGGGGCGCCGCTGGCCCCGGTCTATCACGCCGCGCTGGTGCGCTATTCCAACCTGCACATCCCCACCGCCATCCTCAACCTGGGCGGCGTCGCCAACCTGACGCTGGTGAAGAGCGACGGCGAGCTGGAAGCCTTCGACACCGGCCCCGGCGTCGGCATGATCGACCTGATGGTGCAGGACCGCACCGACAAGCGCTGCGACGAGAACGGCGACTTCGCCCGCGTCGGCCACGTCCACGACCGCGTGCTGAAAGGCTACCTCGCCCACCGCTACTTCGAGACCCGCGGGCCGAAATCGCTCGACCGCTTCGACTTCTCCATCGACCGCGTCAGCCCGCTGTCGCTGGAGGACGCCGCCGCCACGCTCACCGCCTTCACCGCCGAGGCCGTGGCGCGTGGCCTGAAGAGCTGCTCGGAGATCCCGCTGCGCCTGGTCGTCACCGGCGGCGGCCGCCTCAACCCGACGCTGATGGCCTACATCCGCGAGAAGTGCGAACTGCCGGTGCTCACGGCCGAAGAGGTTCACTGGCGCGGCGATTCCATCGAGGCCGAAGCCTTCGCCTTCCTCGCCGCCCGCGCCTACTTCGGCCTGCCGATCTCCTTCCCCGGCACCACCGGCGTTCCCCAGCCCATGACCGGCGGCAACGTGGTGACGCCTTAGCTCCGGATGGCCAGGAGGCTCGGCATGTACCGCTGGGTTAGTCATGTCGGCGCTGCCTTGCTCTGTGTGGCGGGCGCTGCAGCTGCCTCTCAGGATGCCTCAGCGCAGCCGGAGCCGTTGTCGATCCCGCCGCCGCCGCCGGTTGAGTTGCCTCCAATGCCCAAGGTCCTAACCGGCTGCCACTGGGCGGCTCTGCCGAAGGACGCTGATATGGCGCGCTACTATCCGCCTCGGGCGAACCAAATGAGCGTCGAAGGCGAGGTGAAGATCATCTGTTCCGTGCGCCGCGATGGTCGCTTGCGCGGCTGCCGAGTCTATTCCGAAGACCCACCGGATATGGGCTTCGGCCGTGCTGCTCTTAAGCTCTCAGCGTCGTTTCGCATGAACCCGCTTGCTTGCGACGGCGAACCGGCTGTCGGGAAGAAAGTCGCCATTCCAATTCACTTTGTCGTCCCGGGCTGACCGGTTCAGCTAGGGCGCGTCCTCAATTAGCGGATTCCCTTGGAGGAATCTGAGTGATTCATAGCGGGTCAGCTGATTCGGAGCTGACCGATGCGCCGCTATGGCCTGCGCGACGACCAATGGGATCGGATCAAGGACCTTCTGCCGG
>DASXZG010000119.1:0-2375 GCA_036502045.1 Caulobacteraceae bacterium
TAGGGAACCAGCATGTCGAGGCACTCGGCGGCCAGCCGGCCGGCGACGCGCATGCCCTCGAAGCCTTCCGGCCCGTGAATCTTGATCTCGCCGGTGCGGATCTCCGCCTCCAGCATGTCCTCGACGAACGACATTGCTCTCTCGCTCCGGACCCAGCGAACTGCGGATCGCTTCAGAACCTATGTCGCAACCCTATCACAGAACTTCAACGCCCTCACGGCCGCAGCTGAGCGATCCACACCCGCACCAGCGCCAGGAAGTCGGCCGCGTCTTCCGGCGCGCCCACCACCACGATCTTCAGCGCCGAGCGTTCCGGGTCGTGGATCACGTCGGCGCGCAACGGCGACCTGGCGTCACGCCGGCCCCCCAAGGCCCCGGTCACGGTCCGAGACCAGCGCCGCGCCAGGTCCGCGTCCACCTGTGGAATGTCGATGATCGAGGTCACTGACGGCGTCGCCGCCGCCGGCTCCGGCGGCAGGCCGGCCATTGCTTCCAGATCGGCGCGCCGGATGCGGTAGCTCTTGCCCACTTTCGCCGCCGTCAGGCGTCCGGTGCGGATGAAGCGCAGCACCGTGCGGTTGTGCAGGCCGAGCTGCGCGGCCGCTTCTTCCACGGTGCAGAGCTCGCGCGACAGCCGCCCGTGGGTCGCCGGCTCCCTTGCGGCGCGCCGGCCGCGCCCTTTGCCCAGCCCCGGATCGGCGATCACGTGGCCCGATTTCAGCACGTCGAATTCGGCCAGCCGCCGGCGCTTCTTCTTGCGCAGCGTCTGGTCGATCTCCGCATCGGACATCCCGCGCCGGCGCAGTTCCGTGGCCACGGCGCGGCCGCGTTCGTCGGCGGGCCCGGGCCCGCGCCGTCCGCCGGGCGCCTTCGGTTCGTCTGCCATCGGGCGCCTTGATACCAGAATCGCGAACGCCACGAGTTATGTCGCCCCGAGTTCCTTCAGCGCCGCGGCGACCAGCGGCCCACGCGCGTAGGCCAGGAAAGCGGCGAGGTGCATCTTGCCGAGGGTGAAGACGAGTTCCGGCGATCCCATCGCCAGGCGTCCGTCGGTCACCATGGCGCGGAACTCATCGACGCTGGGCGCGGCGAGGTCGGTGTCCGGCGTCGCCGGCGGTGCGAACGCGAAGCGCACGAAGATCAGGCACGCGTAGTAGAGCCGCACGAACTGGCGCATCAGCATCAGCCGCGCCGCCTGGCCCGCCGCCGCCGGTCGCCAGGCAGCCACCAAAGCAGCGTCCGCCGATCCCAGTTCGTTGGCGAGGATCGAGACATCGACCAGCGGGTCGTTGCGATACGCGGTCTCCCAGTCGATCAGCCAGAGCCGGCGCCCGTCGAAGAGCACGTTGCGCAGGTTGGGGTCGTTGTGGCTGGCGAGCGCCGGCTCGGCGTCCCACGGATAGGCCGCTTGCAGCCGCTCGAAGGCCTCGAGGTGGGGCGTCAGTAGGCCAGGCGCGAACACGCCGGCGCAGGCGATGAAGGTGAGCATGCGCCGCAGCAGCGAGCGATAGTCGGAGAACGTGGGATAGTCGGCGATCGCCTGCAGCTGTCCAATCAGCCGGCCCAGGTTGCCGGCCAGCGCCTCGGCCCCGCCGGGGAACTGCTCCAGCGGGACTGGCTGCACGAAGTCGAGGATCGCAATGCCGGTTGGCGCGTCCGCATATCGCACCGGCGGCGCCACGCCGGCCGCCGCCGCCAGCACCAGGCAGGCGTAGCTTGACGAGGGGTCCCGTTGGCCCGGCCGCTGGCTTTCCAGGCGCAGGGCATAGGCGCGGCCGCCGACCTCCAGGCGATAGGTGAGGGCCGAAACGCCGCCGCTGACAGCGCTGGCCGCGGTGAGCGGCGCGCCGCCGAACGCCTGCGCCAAAGCCGCGGCGGCGGCGTCGCGACGGTCGGACGGAAGGATGTCGAGCAGGGTCGGCATGAGAGTCTCTCGGGTGAGTGCTAGAGACTCAAGACTCCTATTTGCACCATACTGTGGAGTCAATATGTCGCAATAGAGAGCAGTAAGGTCCTAACGCGCCCAGGGCAACCTCTGCGTGATGCGCACGTCCTCCGACGTGTTGGCGCAGGCGTAGACCAGCACTTCCACCCCGACGTCGGCGGCGGCGCCGAGCGCGGCGGCGAACTTCGGGTCGAGATCGGCGCAGGCGGAGAAAGCGTCGCAGTCAGTCCGCTGCACCACGAACAGCACCGCCGCGCGGTGGCCCTCCGCCACCATCGTGGTGAGCTCACGCAGGTGCTTCGACGAGCGCGCGGCGACGCAGTCGGGGAACTCGGCCAGCGTGCCGCCGCGCTTCAGGTGCACGTTCTTCACTTCCAGATAGCAGTAGGGCCGGTCCGGGCTCTCCAGGCGAAAGTCGACGCGGCTGGCG
>DASXZG010000120.1:0-3670 GCA_036502045.1 Caulobacteraceae bacterium
GCTGATCGCCACCAAGGCCCCCAAGATCAACGGCGCGCTGTTCGTGGCGCCAGGGTTCGATTGCCCGCCGGAGCTGGTGACGTCGCAGTTCGCGCAGATCAGCTTCGACGTGATGGCCTGGCTCTACAAACGCCAGCGCGACGGCCAGTTGAACAACCTGATCGCCGACCGCCAGGTCTGGCGACGGCTGGCGGCTTAGACTCCAGCAAGGTTCGGCGCCCGCTCCCCTCCCCCTTGCGGGGAGGGGTTAGGGGTGGGGGTGTTGACTGTGCGTTTGCCGGCCAGCTCGCCAATCACCAGCACCGATCTAGCACCCCCATCCCCTGCCCCTTCCCCGCAAGGGGGAAGGGGTTCTCGCCTGCAACCAGCGGCGGCGCTCGTCACGTATCCGCGCTAGTCTCCGGCAAACGGAGGCGTGGGGCATGGGCGGGCGCATCATCGGGCTGGCGCTGGCGGCGGCGTTCGTGGCCAGCAGCGCAGCCAGCGCCTGCGATCTGCATGCGGCGGACGCGGCCAAGGCCGGGCCGCACTGCGCGCAGGCCTGGATGGACGCCAACCTGCGCCTCAACGACATCCTCGCGGTCGGCACCCACAACAGCTACCACATGCGCACGCCAGAGCCGGTGATGGCGCTGATCCGCATCGTCGCGCCCAAGACCTGGCAAGGGCTCGACTACAACCATGGCCCGCTGGCGGACCAGCTGAACGACGGCGCCCGGGCTCTGGAGCTGGACCTGGCCTATGACCCGGACGGCGGCCGCTACGCCCACCCAGCCGGCGCCAAGCTCGCCAATCTCACCCTCGAGCCAGCGTGGACGGCGACCATGTCGAAGCCGGGCCTGAAGGTGCTGCACATCCAGGACGTCGACTACACCTCCAACTGCCTGACCTTCGTCGCCTGCCTGACCATCATCCGCGACTGGTCGCGGGCTCATCCGCGCCACGTGCCGATCCTGATCACCATGAACACCAACGACGAGAAGACCCACGCGCCCGGCGGGACCGACGAGCTGCCGTTCACTACCGCCGCCTATGACGCGCTCGATGCGGAGATCCGCTCGGTGTTCAAGGCCTCGGAGCTGATCACGCCGGACGACGTGCGCGGCGGGCTGCCCACGCTCCGGGAAGCCGTGACGACCCGTGGCTGGCCGACGCTGGGCGCCTCGCGTGGCAAGGTGCTGTTCGCGCTGGATGAGGGGCAGGCGCACGTCGACGCCTATCGCGGCGGCCGCAAGACGCTCGAAGGGCGGGTGCTGTTCGTCAATTCGCCCAGCGAGAGCGACGCCGACGCCGCCTACATCACCCTGAACGAGCGCTCGGACATCCCGCGCATCCAGGCCGACATCAAGGCTGGCATGGTGGTGCGCACGAGAGCCGACGCCGACACCGTCGAGGCGCGCGGCAACGACACCAGCCGGCGCGACGCGGCGCTGGCCTCCGGCGCGCAGTACGTCTCCACCGACTACATGCAGCCCGACACGCGCCTCTCCAGTTACCAAGCGCGGCTCCCGAACGGCGCGATCGCGGTGTGCAACCCGGTGCGCGCGGCCACTGCTTGCGCGGGACTGCCGATCGAGCCCTAAGCGGCAGGCGCCGTCACCCCTCACCCTCCCACTCGCTGCGCGAGCGGGCCCCTCCCTCTCCCCTCCGGGAGAGGTGTTCAAGACCAGCCAAACCGCTAGATTGCCCGGCGGCAGTAGTGGGGAGCGTTCCAGCCATGACGGAGAGTTTCGAAGGCGCGGATCGGCGCGCGGTTCTGGCTGGCGCGGCGGCGCTGGCGCTGAGCGCTGGCGCGGCCAAGGCGCTGACGCTGCCGAAGCTGCCGAAGGTGACGATGCCCACGCTGCCGCAGATGCCGGTGTTTGACGGCGGCGGGCCGGGCCCGGTGGGCGAGACCGTCTATGGCGCGGTGAAAGGCACGTTCGAGGACGGGATCAACGTCTTCAAAGGCATCCCCTACGGCGCGCCCACCGGCGGCGCCGATCGCTTCATGCCACCCGAGCCGCCGCCGCGCTGGGGCGGGACGCGGCCGACGCAGAAGTACGGCGACCAGTGTCCGCAGGTGGGCGCCAAGCTGCCCACCGCCTGGTCGAGCTGGCGCGTCGACACCGGCGAGAGCGAAGACTGCCTGGTGCTCAACGTGTGGACGCCGGGACTGGCCGACGGGAAGAAGCGGCCGGTGATGGTGTGGCTGCACGGCGGCGGCTTCAGCGACCTTTCCGGCTCGTCGCTGGCCTTCGACGGCGTCAGGCTGTGCCAGCGCGGCGACGTGGTGGTGGTGACGCTCAACCACCGCCTCAACATGTTCGGCTACCTCTACCTCGCCCAGCTGGGCGGGCCACAGTACGCGGCCAGCGGCAACGTTGGTCAGCTCGACCTGGTCTTCGCGCTGCAATGGGTGCGCGACAACATCGCCAATTTCGGCGGCGACCCCGGCCGCGTGACCATCTTCGGCGAGAGCGGCGGCGGCGGGAAAGTCTCGACGCTGCTGGCGATGCCGGACGCGGTCGGCCTCTTTCACCGCGCCGCCATCCAGAGCGGCCCAGGCCTGGTGGCCATCCACCCTGACGCCGCCACCGAGACCGCGCGCGCCATCTGCAAGGCCGTCGGTGTCTCGGAGAACCATCCCAGCGATCTTAACTCGGTCGAAGTCCCGCGCCTGGTCGATGCGCTGGACAAGGTGACCAAGGCCGGCCATCGCTTCGGGCCGGTGATGGACGGCCGCTACCTGCCGCGCGATCCATTCAGCCCAGACGCCCCCGGCGTTTCAGCCAACGTGCCGGTGATCGTCGGCTCCAACGCCACGGAGACCACCATCCTGGGGGCCAAGCCCGCGGACTTCAGCCTCGATTTCAACAGCCTGAAGGGCGCGCTGGCGACCGCGCTGCCCGCCGGCGTCGACGCCGACAAACTGATCGCCAACTTCCGCCGGTTGCGCCCCGACGCCTCGGCCAGCGACCTCTACTTCCTCATTACCACCGACCGCGGCATGGGCGCCGGCACCATCGCGCTGGCCGAGCGCAAGGCGGCGCTGGGACCGGCGCCGGCCTATGTCTACCGGCTGGAGTTCCAGACCCCGGTGGACAACCTGCGCTCGCCGCACGCGCTCGACATCCCGCTGGTGTTCGACAACGTCGGCAAGTCGGCCTCGCTGCTGGGACCCGTGGCCGCCGACGCGCAGAAAGTGGCCGACCAGATGGCGCCGGCCTGGATCGCTTTCGCCCACACCGGCAGTCCCAACGCCACCGGCCTGCCCTCCTGGCCCCGCTACGACGCGCGCTCACGCTCGACGATGATCTTCAACGTGATCAGCCGCGCGGTGAACGATCCGTATGCGGAAGAGCGGGCGATCATTGCGAGGCTGCCGGCGGGACGGGCGGGGGTTTAAGGCACTTTCTCCTCACCCGCCCGAAGAGGCGTGGGAGGTGGCGGACGCACCCGCGAAGGCGGGGGCGGCTGACGGAGGGGGCGTCTGGCGCAGGCGGCGCGAAGCGCCCCCTCCGTCTTAGAACCCCGTCTCCGACGTGCTCCGAATCCACCTTGTCTGTTGAAGGGCTGCTAGCTTGGCTGGGTCTTCCGGGACGTCCGCCTGGTGTTTGCGCACCAGGCGGACAGCCGTCGGAGGGGCCGTATCCACCTGAGCCTTGCGGGCTGTGGGGGAGCAGGGCCG
>DASXZG010000121.1:0-1949 GCA_036502045.1 Caulobacteraceae bacterium
GATCTCGGTGTAGCCGAGATTGATCTGGGCGGTTTTCAGATTGGCGTCGGCGGTCACCACATCGCCCTGCGCCTTCTTCTGCTCCGCCACCTTCCGGTCCCGTTCGGCAACCGACGTCACACTCGTCTTGACCAGCTCCTCTGCCCGCTGCGCCTGCAGTGTCGCGTTGGTGTAGTCGGCCTGCGCCCGCAGGAGCGCGCCCTGGGCCTGCTGGACGGCGGCTTGAAAGGGGTCCTGCTCGATCCGGAAGAGCGGGGCATTTTCCTTGACCGTGTCCCCCTCCTTGAACAGGACGGCGTCGAGATAACCGGTCACGCGCGCCCGCACATCGACCCGCTCGATCGCCTCGACGCGGCCGACGAACTCCACGCCGCGGATGATCGGGCGTTCCTGCGCGATCACGGTTCCGACGCGCACGGGAGCGGGCGCCTGCGCACCGGCAGGGAACGCGATGGCCGCCAGCCAGGCCGCGGCGTACACCAAGGCTCGCATGGGGCACTCCCGTCTTCCGACGCCGCGCTGCGTGCCGCGCGCATGCGCCGGTTTAGGCGACCGCTCGCGCCACCGGACTGATCTATGTCAATCGGGCGTCAGGCGTGGCGATGGATCGCCACGCCGTCCATGGCGGCTTGCGATGACGGTCACGGCGAACCGGCTCCAAGACTTGACATATCTGCTAACTAACACTATGTTCCCACTTTGCCGCACGACGCCCCGCCCCCAACAAACGTCATCCACCGCTTCGCCTACTTCATCGAGGCGCTGAAGCGGGCGATGGCCGAGGGCGTCGGGCGGAGCGACGACAGGGCGGGGCCGCTGGCGCTGGTGCTCTGGCACTACCTCTCGCGCATGCTGCGGCGTCTCGCAGCACTTCATGCGCGCTTCGCCGCCGGGACGCTCGCCGCACCGCCGCGCCGGAGCGCCGGGCGCCCGGCAGCGGACCGCCCGGCATCGCTGCGCCGGCCGCCGCGCCGGCCGCGCGGGCCGGTGCTGGCGCGGTATCATACCCGTTGTCTCAAGTTTCCACCTGTTCGCGTGCGCGGATGATCCATGGATAGCTGGTGAGGGTTGTGAGCCGCCCGATCTCGGCGCGGAGCGCATTCCATGCCGTGCAGAGCGCGTCTACGATAGCCTCCTCGTTTTGGTGAAGGCGGAACGAGAGATAGCGTTCCCGCAGATACAGCCGGACCCGCTCCACCGGATTGAGCTCCGGCGAATACGGAGGGAGCGTCAGCAAGGTAACGTTGTCAGGCACGTTCAGTGCCGCCTTGCCATGCCATCCGGCTCCGTCGAGCACGAGCGCGGCGTGCACGCCAGCAGGCAGGGTTTCGGAGAAGCGCTCAAGGAACAGATCCATGGTCGCGGCAGTAGCCTCCGGCAGCACGAGGGCGAAGCCATCGTCGGTGCCGGGCGGGACGGCGGCGAAGATGTGGGTGGACAGGAAACGCTTGTCGCAGCGTCCTGGCGGACGCTTGCCGCGGCTGAACCAGCGATGGCCGGTGCGGCCTTTCTGGCCCTCCCGCGCTTCGTCTTCAAACCATAGCTGCAACGTCTTCCCGGGGTGGGCGGCGACAAGCGCTTCCAGCTCGGCGGCCAGTTTTTTTATATAGCTCGCGCGCTTCGACATCGCCCTGCGGGTGTGCGGGCCGTGCTTTCTGCCAGGATAGACCGATCCGTCGTAGCAACTTGGAGAGGGCGGACAGCGTGTAGCTCACGCTCCACTCGTGGTCGATGTGGGCAGCAATGTCGATCAGCCGGTAGGTGCTCATCCCGTCCGCCTCTGGATCGGGGCCTTGCAGCACCCAAGCCCGCAAGCTGTCGCGCTGCTCCTCGTCCAGCTTCCCGTGGGGACCCGACCGAGGGCGGTCGTGCAGCCCTGCCAGGCCCTCGGCGTTGTAGCGCACCACAGCATCACGCAGCGACTGCCGCTCCCGCCCGACCAGACGAGC
>DASXZG010000122.1:0-3694 GCA_036502045.1 Caulobacteraceae bacterium
AAGCGGTGGAGGGGGCGCGCGGGGATAGCCACCGACTTGCCCCCTCCGTCAGTCCGCTAGCGGACTGACGCCTCCCCCAGCGGGGGAGGATTACCGCGCCGGCGCCCAGCTCCTTGCGCCGCCGTCTTCCGGCTTCACGGCCGAGCTCAGCGCGGCGAAGAAGCGCGAGGCGGTGACGGGCTTGGCGACCACGGCGCTGAGGCCGGCGGCGAGCCAGCGCTGCGACTCGTCATCCTTGCCGAGCGCGGCCAGACCGACGATCGGCGTCGCGGCGGCGGCGCCTGGCAGGCCGCGTAGCGCGCGCAGCATCTCGACGCCGCCGGCCGTGGCCATGTGCACGTTCAGCACCACCACGTCGAAGGCCGAACGCCGCATCGCCGCCACCGCCTCGGCGCCAGAATGCGCCGTTTCGCTGGTGTGGTCGAAGAGGTCGCAATAGCTGGCGCAGATGGCGCGGCTGCGCTTGTCGTCGTCGACGATCAGCACGCGGGTGCGGGGCGGCTCGGCGAGCTCCGCTGGGGTCTCTGCAGGTAGCAAGCACTCAGTCATGGGCGCCTCTCCGCAACTTGCGATGCGCCCCCCAACGCCGGCACACTCTAACCGATCTTGAGTGTCGGCAGAATGACAGAGATGAGGCGGCCGGCGCCTTTTTCGTGAGTCATGGTAAATCGCGCGCATAAGCGACTGTCACAGCGCGTTTTTTGGGCTTTCTAGCCGCGCTTTGTGTCGGTCCCGCTGCAGGGCGCGTGTCACAATCCGTCCGGCTCGAGCGTCCTGGCTTGCATGGAACGCTTTTCCCCTTTGAGGCGCGGCGTGGCGGCCCTGATCGCGCTGGCGCTGGGCGCCAACGGCCTCGTCATGCTGGTGGCCGGCCGCTGGTGGTATGGCGCGGTTCCCGGCGTCACCGAGACCGGTCCTTTCAACCCGCACTTCGTCAAGGACATCGGCGCGGCCTATGCCGTGGTTGGCGTGGCGTTCGCCTGGCTGGCGCTGCGGCCGTCGCGCACGGCCATCGGCGCCGGCGCCGCAGCGACGCTGTTCCTGGCGCTGCACGCCCTTATCCATCTCACCGACGCCATCGGCGCGCCGGCCGGCCTTGCCGACCTCGCCCGTGACTTTCCCGCCGTGATCCTGCCGGCGCTCGTCGCCATCTGGATCGTCTGGCCCCTCAAGGAGACCCGCCATGCTTAAGGCGCTGCTGCACAGCTACATTCGGGGCAAGCTCGAGCGCCCGTTCGGCTACGACGCCACCTATCTGCACGAGATCGTCGACGCCGATCCGATCACCTTCGCCAAGTTCGGGGTGGTCACCGGCCTCACCAACCACAAAGCTGGGCCCGGCGAGGCGATCACGGCGGCGGGCCTCGTTGGTACGCTGCACGAGGACTGCGGGCCCTGCACCCAGATCGGCGTCGACATGGCGCTGGCGGCGGGCGCCCGGCCGCAGGTGCTGCGCGCCATCCTCGCCGGCGACGAAGCGGCGATGGGCGAGAAAGCGGCGCTGGGCTACCGCTTCGCCAAGGCCTCGCTGGCCCGCGACCTCGACGCCGCCGACGCCGCGCGCAGCGAGATCCTGCGCCTGTGGGGCCGGAAAGCCTTGATCGCCATGGCGATGAGTCTCACCACGGCGCGCATGTACCCGACGCTGAAATACGCCCTGGGGCACGGCGTCACCTGCTCGAAGGTGGTGGTGGCGGGCGTCGCCGCGCCGTTCGCGCGTCCGTTGCCCCTCGTGCCGCTCGCCGCATGAGCCCGGCCGACCCGTTCGAAGCCGAGCGCCCGCGGCTGGTGCGGCTCGCCTACCGCATGCTGGGCGGCGTGGCGGAGGCCGAAGACGTGGCGCAGGACGCCTGGCTGCGCTGGCAAGGCGCCGACCACGCCGCGGTGGCCGATCCCGCCGGCTGGCTGGTCCGCACGGCCACGCGGCTCTGCCTTGACCGCCTGCGCGCCGACAAGGCCCGCCGCCGCGCCTATCGCGGACCGTGGCTCCCCGACCCGCTGATCGAGGACCTGGCGGAAGACCCGCTGGAGCGCGCCGAAGAAGTCTCGGTGGCGTTCCTGCTGGCGCTGGAGCGGCTGTCGCCGCTGGAGCGGGCGGTGTTCCTGCTGCACGACGTGTTCGACGCCTCGTTCGCCGACATCGCCGAGACGCTGGGGCGCACCGAGCCGGCCTGCCGGCAGCTGGCCAGCCGGGCCCGCGACCACGTGCACGACGCCAAGCCCCGCTATGCCGTGTCGCAGGACGAAGCAGCGCGCCTGGCGATGGCGTTCATGGCCGCCTCACAGGCGGGCGACTTTGCCACGCTGAAGTCGCTGCTGGCGGAGGACGCGGTGATGATCACTGACGGCGGTGGCAAGCGGAAAGCCGCGCTGCGCCCGCTGGTTGGTCGCGACGACGTGGTAGCGCTGATTCAGGGCCTGGCCTGGCGCGAAAGCTGGCCCTACGGCGCGTCGCAGCATGTGCGGCTGGCGCGGATCAACGGTTACCTGGGCGCGGTGATCGAGAGCGAGGACGGCGTGCGCACCATCGCCTTCGAGCCAGATGGGGCCGGGCGCATCGCCGCCATCTACGTCGTCGCCAATCCTGACAAGCTGAAGCACGCCTCGCCGGTGGCGCAGTCGTAAGCAGCCGGCTAGTAGGGCGCATGGACGCCCTGGCCGGCGCGCGCGAACAGATTCGCGCCATTTCGCTGGAGAACATCGCAAGCCTCGCTAAGGACCGCTTCGGCGATCCGACCGTCATCCCGTTGTGGTTTGGCGAGGGCGATCTGCGCGCGCCGGACTTCATCGGCGCGGCCATGGCCAAGGCCGTGTCCGACGGGCACGTGTTCTACAGCCAGCAAAACGGCATCCCGGAGCTGCGCCAGGCGCTGGCGACCTATCTCAGCGGCCTGGGCGCGGCGCCGATCGGACCCGAGCGGATCACCGTCACCCTCTCGGGCATGAACGCCATCATGCTGGCCACTCAGCTCAGCTGCGAGGCCGGCGACAACTTCATCGCCGTCGATCCGGTGTGGCCCAACGCTGGCGGCATGGCGCAGCTGGTTGGGGCAGAGGTGCGCTCGGCGCCGATGGACCTGACCCAAGGCGGCTGGGTGCTGGATGTGGACCGGGTGGTGGCGACCATGGACCGCCGCACCCGGGCGGTCTTCTTCGCCTCGCCCGGCAATCCCACCGGCGCCATGGTTCCCATGGAGACCCAGAAGGCGCTGCTGGAAGCCTGCCGCGCCCGCGGCGTCTGGCTGATCGCCGACGAGGTCTACAACCGGCTGGCGTTCGGCCGCCACGCCGCGCCCACCATCCTCGATATCGCAGACCCGGAAGACCGGCTGATCGTCGTCAACAGCTTCTCCAAGAGCTGGGCGATGACCGGCTGGCGCATGGGCTGGATGGTCCACCCGCCGTCGCTCGGGCCGACGCTGGCGATGATGGTGCAGTACACCACCAGTGGCATCCCGGCCTTCCTGCAGCACGCCGGCGTCGCGGCGCTGGAGCAGGGCGAGCCGTTCGTGGCCCACATGCGCCGCTATTGCGAGACCGGCATGGGCATCGTCTGCGACGCGCTGCAAGCGATGCCGCGGGTGCGGCTGGCGGGGCGACCGCAGGCCGGCCTCTACGCCTACTTCCAGGTCGACGGCATGCCCGACAGCCGCAAGGCCTGCCAGGACATCCTGGCCGCCACCAACGTCGGCCT
>DASXZG010000123.1:0-213455 GCA_036502045.1 Caulobacteraceae bacterium
GCCATCAGCCGGTCGCGGGCGGTCTTGGCCAGGATCGAGGCGGCGGCGATCGAGGCGCAGATCGCATCGCCGCCGACCACGGTCTTCACCTCGCACCCCAGCTCGAAGCGGTAGTTGCCGTCGACCAGCGCATAGATCGGCGCGACGGCCATGGCTTCGACCGCCCGGCGCATGGCCAGGCCGGTGGCGTGCAGGATGTTGAGCGTGGCGATCTCCTCGACCGAGGCGAAGCCGACGCCCCAGGCCACGGCCCGCTGCTTGATCTCGATCTCGAGCGCCTCTCGTCGCAGCGCGCTGAGCTTCTTGGAATCGTCGACGCCCTTGGGCACGCCGCGCGGCTTCAGGATCACCGCCGCGGCGCAGACCGGCCCCGCCCACGGCCCGCGGCCGGCTTCGTCGACGCCGCAGACCGGGCCGGGCGAGGCTCTCTCCAGCCGCATGTGGGGCGTCACAGCGGCGCCTCGAGGTCATGGGCCAGCCTGGCCACCGCCGCATGCCGCGGGCAGCCGACCACGTGGTCGTTGACCATGCCGACCGCCTGCATGAAGGCGTAGACGATCACCGGCCCAGTGAACTTGAAGCCCTTGGCCTTCAGCGCCTTGGCCATCTCGACGGCCTCGGCGGTCTGGGCCGGGACCTGCTCGATGCCGCTCCAGCGGTTCTGGATCGGCGCGCCGCCGACGAAGTCCCACAGGAACCGGGTGAAATCCTCGCCCTTATCGCGCATGCCCAGGAAGATGCGGGCGCCGGCGATGGCGGCGTCGATCTTGGCGTTGGAGCGGACGATGCCGGCGTCGGCCATCAGCCGCGCCCGGTCGGCCTCGCCGTAGCGGGCGACGACCTCAGGATCGAAGTCCGCGAACGCGGCGCGGAACGCCTCGCGCTTCTTCAGGATGGTGATCCAGGCCAGCCCGGCCTGGAACCCGTCCAGCACCAGCTTTTCCCAGAGCGCCCTCGGATCGTACTCCGGCACCCCCACTCCTCGTCGTGGTAGGCAACGTAGAGCGGCTCCCTGGGATTGGCCCAGGCGCAGCGTCCGTCGGCGTTCGTGGCGATACCCAAGCGGCTCCTCCGCCGCTGTCGTGCCGAAGAATCGCCGGCGGAGCAATGCGCACTTCTCCCTTCCCACTTGCGGGAAGGGAGAGGGGAATGATGCGCTTAGTGCGCCTCCTCCCAGTTGGTGGCGGCGCGGGCGTCGACGACCAGCGGGACCGAGAGCTGCACGATCGGGTCGGCGGCGCGCTCCATCACCCGCTTGGCGACCGCGCAGGTGGCCTCGGCCTCCGCGGCGGGGGCCTCGAACACCAGTTCGTCGTGCACCTGCAGCAGCATCCGCGCGCTGAGGCCCTCGGCCTTGAGCGCCGCGGGCATGCGCACCATGGCCCGGCGGATCACGTCGGCCGCGGCGCCCTGGATCGGCGCGTTGATCGCCGCGCGCTCGGCGAACTGGCGGTCGTGGATGGACTTCGAGGTCGCCGCCGGGATGTGGATCTTGCGGCCGAACAGGTTGGTCACGTAGCCCTGGGTGCGCACCGTGTGGCGCATCCGGTCCATGTAGGCGCGCACGCCGGGAAAGCGCTCGAAATAGGTCTTGATGTAGGCCCCGGCCTCGTCCTGCGGGATCGACAGCTGGTTGGCGAGTCCGAACGCCGAGATGCCGTAGATGATGCCGAAATTGATCGCCTTGGCGCGGCGGCGCGTCTCGGCCGGCATGCCCTGCACCGGCACGCCGAACATCTCCGAGGCGGTGGAGGCGTGGATGTCGAGCCCGTCGAGGAACGCGCGCTTCAGCTGCGGGATATCGCCGATGTGGGCCACCAGCCGCAGCTCGATCTGGCTGTAGTCGGCGCTGATCAGCACGTTGCCCGGCTCGGCGACGAAGGCGCGGCGGATCTTGCGGCCCTCTTCGGTGCGCACCGGGATGTTCTGCAGGTTGGGGTCGTTGGACGAAATCCGGCCGGTGGTGGTCGAGGCCAGCGCGAACGAGGTGTGGACGCGCCCGGTCCGCCCGGCCACGGCCTGGCCCAGGGCGTCGGTATAGGTGCCCTTCAGCTTGGAGAGCTGGCGCCAGTCGAGCAGCAGCCGCGGCAGCGGGTGGCCGTCGACCGCGAGTTGCTCCAGCACCGAGGCGTCGGTGGACCACACCCCGGTGGCGGTCTTCTTGCCGCCCGGCAGACCCATCTCGCCGAACAGCACGTCGCCGATCTGCTTGGGGCTGCCGAGGTTGAACGGCCGGCCGACCAGGGCCGTCGCCTCGGCCTCGAAGTCGGCCATGCGCTGGGAGAAGTCGTTGGAGAGCCGGCGCAGCTGGTCCGGATCGATCCGGACGCCCGCCAGCTCCATCTGCGCCAGCACGTGCGGCAGCGGCCGCTCCAGCGTCTCGTAGACCGTCAGCAGGCCTTCGCGGGCGAGCCGCGGTCGCAGCAGCCGGTAGAGCCGCATGGTGATGTCGGCGTCCTCGGCGGCGTAGCAGGTCGCCGCCGCCAGCTCGACGTGCCGGAAGCTCTTCAGCGCCTTGCCGCTTCCGACCACCGATTTCAGGCTGATCGGCTGGTGGCTGAGCCACAGCTGCGCCAACTCGTCCATGCCGTGAGGGTGCGCCCCGCCCTCCAGCGCATAGGAGATCAGCATGGTGTCCTCGATCGGACCCACTTCGATGCCGAGCCGGGCGAAGACGGCGATGTCGTACTTGGCGTTGTGGCCGACCTTGAGGACGCCGGGGTCCTCCAGCAGCGGCTTCAGCCGTTCGAGCGCCTCGGCCATGGCGATCTGGCCGAACGCGCCGTCGCCGCCCAGCGCCAGGCCGTCGCCCGGGGCATGGGCGAGCGGAATGTAGCAGGCCTCGCCGGGCGCGACGGCCAGCGACACGCCGCAAAGCTCCGACGTGGAGGAGGAAGGCCCGTCGGTCTCGGCGTCGAAAGCGACGATCCCCGCCTCCCGCGCCCTGGCGATCCAGATCTCCAGCGCGGCGAGATCGCTGACACAGGCATAGAGCGCGGTGTCGATCGGCTGCGGCGCCTGCGGCTCGGGCCGCTTCGGCGCCGGCGCCGGCGCCCCGCCGGACCGAGCCTCGACGACCCGGCGCGCCAGGGTGCGGAACTCCATTCGCTCCAAGAACTCGGCCAGCGTCTGCGGGTCGGGATCGTCCACCGCGAGCGCCTCCAACGGCTCAGGCAGCGGCGTATCGCAGTCCAGCTGCACCAGCTGGCGCGAGAGCCGGATCTGGTCGGCGAAGTCGATCAGGGTCTGGCGGCGCTTGTCCTGCTTGATCTCGCCGGCCCGGGCCAGCAGCGAGTCGAGGTCGCCGTACTCGTTGATCAGCGCCGAGGCGGTCTTGACGCCGATGCCGGGCGCGCCAGGCACGTTGTCGACGGAATCGCCGCAGAGCGCCTGCACCTCGACCACCTTCTCCGGCCCGACCCCGAACTTCTCCATCACCTCGGGAATGCCGATGCGCACGTTCTTCATCGTGTCCAGCATCGAGACCTGCGGCCCCACCAGCTGCATCAGGTCCTTGTCGGAGGAGACGATCACCACCTCGCCGCCGGCGTCGCGCACCTTGCAGGCGTAGGCGGCGATGATGTCGTCGGCCTCGTAGCCGCCGAGCTCCAGACAGGGCACGCCGAACGCCCGCGTCGCCTCGCGCACCAGCGGGAACTGTGGCACGAGGTCTTCCGGCGGCGGCGGGCGATGGGCCTTGTAGTCGGCGTAGAGTTTGTTGCGGAAGGTGACCTCGGACTTGTCGAACACCACCGCCAGGTGGGTCGGCGCGTCCGGCGCGGCCTTCATGTCGACCAGCAGCTTCCAGAGCATGTTGCAGAAGCCCGAGACCGCGCCGACCGGCAAGCCGTCGGTCTTGCGGGTCAGCGGCGGCAGGGCGTGGAAGGCGCGGAAGATGAAGCCGGACCCGTCGACGATGTAGAGCCTGATCGACGGCCCGTCCTGGGTCGGTTCGCGAGGAATCTCGTCCAGCGTCTCGGGGGCGGCGTCGAGCGTCTCGGTCATGCCCGCAAGATAGGCGCGCCGGCCCGCCGGGTCACGCCCCGCGGGCGCCGCTGCTGACGCTGTTCAGGATCTGGTGAAGGCGCCGGCGCGCGCTCTTACGCCGCCTTCTGCAGGCTCTTGTGCAGGATGCCGATCGCCGCCTCGCGGTCGATGCGCTCGATGGCGGCGACTTCGCGGGCCATGCGGTCGAGCGCCGATTCATAGAGTTGGCGCTCGGAGTAGGACTGCTCCGGCTGGCTTTCCGAGCGGTGCAGGTCGCGCACCACCTCGGCGATCGAGATCAGGTCGCCGGAGTTGATCTTGGCCTCGTATTCCTGGGCGCGGCGGCTCCACATGGTGCGCTTGATGCGCGCGCGGCCCTTCAGCGTGGTCAGGGCCTGGGAGACCACGTTGGTGGCCGCCAGCGAGCGCAAGCCGGCGGTCTTGGCCTTCCGGGTGGGAACGCGCAGGGTCATCTTCTCGTGGTCGAAGGTGATGACGTAGACCTCGAGCGAAAGGCCGGCGACTTCCTGGTTCTCGACGCCCACCACCGCGCCCACGCCGTGGGCCGGGTAGACGACGGAATCGCCAACCTTGAAATCGAGTTCGCTCTTGGTGCTCATGGTCATCGGGTCCTTTTCAATGGCTCGCCGCACCCACTCGCGGCGTCCAATCTCTTCTCCTCCGAGGGCGACAGCCGGGCCTCCGCGAAAGAGGCGGCCGCGCCGTCGCAACGGATGTGAGGTCGTCCTTCGGATAGGGACGCCTTCGACTTCGCTCAGCGCTCGAAGAGGAAGGATTGGGGCTCGTGTCGATCGACATGGAACAAGGCTGGACCTGCCCCTACGTCGCAAGCGACCCTAGCACAAAAGACAGATGATTGAAAGGTTTGTAACGAGGCCGGTCACTGACCGCGGTTACGCAACACTGTGAGGTGCTCAGGAACCCTGGCCGGGTTTCTCGCTGAAATAGCGATCGAACTTGTCGGTTTCACGCTCGAAATCATCGGCGTCGGGCGGCGGCACGCCCTTCAGCGTGATGTTGGGCCAGATCTTGGCGAAGTCGGTGTTGACCTTCAGCCACTTGCCGTCGGGGTCGTCCTCGGTGTCCGGCTTGATCGCATCGACCGGACATTCCGGCTCGCAGACGCCGCAGTCGATGCATTCGTCGGGATTGATGGCGAGGAAGTTCTCGCCCTCGTAGAAGCAGTCGACCGGACACACCTCGACGCAATCCATGTACTTACATTTGATGCAGGGATCGGTGACGATGTAGGTCATTGGGACTCTGGTGGTCGGGGCCGCGGTGTTTGTCAGCGCGCACGCCGGCTTGTCAATGCCGAGGGGCTGTGGCCGCTTGCAGCTTTCCTCACGAGGCCGGCGGCGCGTCGAGATCCGAATATAGCGCCCGCGCCTCGATCGGGGGACCTCGCCGCACGCCCAGGGCCTCGATCCTGACCGCATGCAGCCGGCCGGCGATGGCGAACACGAGCGCGTCGCCCGGCTTCACCGAGCGCGCTGGCTTGTCGAGCCGGCTCTCCCGGCCGGCGCGGGTCAGCCGCACCCGGCCGCCCTCGACCAGCCGGGCGGCGAGCGCGCGGGTCTTGCAGAAGCGCGCGCGCCAGAGCCAGACGTCGGCGCGGACGGCCTCGTCAGCCACGGGCGGCCCGCTGAGGGCGGCGGCGCCGTCGTTTCGCGGCCGGGCGCAGCGCGGCCAGCGCGGCGAACGGCGAGGCGGCGCTCGGTTCGGCCGCCTTCGGCGCTCGCTTCGGCTCGGCGCGGCGGCGCCATACCTGCGAGGGGCCGCGGCCGACCGGGGCCCAGCCGAGGGCGCGCAGGACGGCGCGGGCGTCGGCGTCGCTCCAGCCGAGCTCCTCGCGCGCCTGGTCCGAGAACAGCACGCCCTCGCCCTGCCTGGCGGCCGAGCGCAGCAGCTCGTCCAGCCGCTCGAGCTGCTCGACCGGCACGGCGTGGCGGCCGACGGCGGCGAGGCCGCGCAGCGCCACGGCCCGGGCGGCCGGCGCGGGCGTCGGCAGCGCGACGACCCCGGCGTGGGCCGGTGTCCAGTCCGGCGCGGCGGCGAGGGCGAACGGGCGGGCAAAGGCGCGGGCGGGTCCGGCCAGCTCGGGCAGGAACAGCGTGATCGCACCGAGCCGGACGCCCAGGCTGCGCAACGCCCGCCGCTCGGCCTGGCTCAGGCCCTTCACCTCGGCCTCCAGTCCGGCGCGCGCGAGCACGCCGCCGGCCTCGATCAGGCGGTAGGCGAGGCCGCGGGGCAGCCCCTTGAGCGCGCCGGAGGCGACCGCCTCCTCCAGCTTGCGCAGCGACGGCAGGCGCCGGCCGGCCTCGGCGGCGAGGAACGCCTCCAGCCGCCGCGCCGCGCGCTCCCTGGCCGGCGCGGCGCCGAGCTCGCCGTAGAGCCGCACCCGCGGCGCGAACGGGCGGTCGCCAGCCAAGGCGCCGGCCGCCTCGCCGCGCCAGAGCACGATCCCGTCCGGCGCCAGCGCGAACGCCTCGTCCGGCTCGGCGGCGATACGGCCGAGACGGCGGGCGATCTCTGGGCCGACCGCGCGCTGGGCGGCGGCGCGCAGGGCCCTGGCTTCCAGCGTCGTCGCCCCGCGCTCGCCTTCGAAGGCAAGGCCGTTCAGGCGGCCGACGAAATGGCCCTCGATCGTCACGCTCCCGTCCGCCGCGACGCCGGCCAGCAGTTCCTCCGCCTGGCCCAGCCCGCGCATCAGCGCGCTGGTGCGCCGGTCGATGAACCGGCCCATCAGTTTTTCGTGCAAGGTGTCGGAGAGCCGGTCCTCCAGAGCGCGAGTGACGGCCTGCCAGTGTTCGGGATCGGCCAGCCAGTCGGGCCGGTTGGCGACGTAGGCCAGGGTGCGCACGTTGGCGAGCCGCATCGAGAGCGCGTCGATCTCGCCCTCGGTGCGGTCGACCTGGCGGAACTGGCCCGCCATCCAGGCGTCCGGCACCAGGCCGTCGCCCTCGGTCAGGTGCCCGAACAGGGTCCCCGCCAACCGAACGTGGTCTTCAAGCGTGGTCTTGCGGAAGTCCGGCGTCTGGCAGGCGTCCCATAGTCGGAGCAGCGCCGAGCGGCCCTGGCAGCGGGCGGCGACCCCCTCGTCGGCGGCGAGCGCGCGCAGCGTCGTCTCGTCCAGCGCCTCCTCCGAGCCTTTCAGCCCGGCGCGCGGCGTGGGGGCCGAAAGCGAGCGCAGCAGGTCGGGCAGCCCGCCGAAATCAAGCCGGTCGTTGCGCCACAGCGCGCTCGTGACCGGCTCGAACCGGTGCTCCTCGACCTGGGTCACGATATCGTCGTCCATCGGCGCGCAGGCGCCGGTGACCCCGAACGTGCCGTCGCGGCGGAAGCGCCCGGCGCGGCCGGCGATCTGGCCGACCTCATGCGGATGCAGCGGCCGCAGGCGCCGCCCGTCGAACTTGGTCAGGCCGGCGAAGGCGACGTGGCCCAGGTCCATGTTCAGGCCCATGCCGATGGCGTCGGTCGCCACCAGGAAGTCGACCTCGCCGGACTGATAAAGCGCCACCTGGGCGTTGCGGGTGCGCGGGCTCAAGGTTCCCATCACCACCGCCGCCCCGCCGCGCTGGCGGCGGATCAGCTCGGCGATGGCGTAGACCTCGGCGGCGGAGAAGGCGACCACGGCGGTGCGGCGCGGCAGCCGGGTGATCTTCTTCGGCCCTTCGTAGGTGAGCTTGGAGAACCGCTCGCGGGCGACGATCTCGACGCCGGGCAGCAGCCGCCGAATCAGCGGCGCCATCGTGCCCGAGCCCAGCAACATGGTCTCGTACCGGCCGCGGGCGGCGAGCAGCCGCTGGGTGAAGACATGGCCGCGCTCCGGGTCGGCGCAGAGCTGGATCTCGTCCACCGCCAGGAACTCGACCTCGCGCGCGAGCGGCATAGCCTCCACCGTGCAGACGAAATAGTGCGCCCGCGGCGGGACGATCTTCTCCTCGCCGGTGATCAGCGCCACCGAGCGGGCGCCGCGCGCGGCGGCCACCCGGTCATAAATCTCCCGCGCCAGCAGCCTGAGCGGCAGGCCGATCATGCCCGAGGCGTGGCCGAGCATCCGCTCGACCGCCAGATGCGTCTTGCCGGTATTGGTCGGCCCCAGCACCGCGACGATGCGCGAAGGCGCCTGGCCGAAGGGGCGGTCGCTCATGACGACCTGGATGTGGCGGAGGATTCGGCGCGACTCAATGGCTCGGTGTCAGTCGACGTCGCCACCGTCCTCCGCAAAAGCGCTCTCGATGTCGCGACCGCCGTAAAAGAGGCACGCAATCAGCACCGCTTCTTCGAAGACCGGGAAGGCGACGGTGATGCGCCGCTCGAATCCAATGATCCTGATGCCGGGACGCAAATCGCCACGAAGCGTACCCCGTTCCGGGAAGATATCGAACCGTTCGCAGCAGGCCCGCAGGCGGTGCAGGTATCGAGCCGCGGTGCGATCGCTTGCACGCTCGGCGATCCAGGCTCCGTTCTCCCGAAGATCCGCCAAAGCTCGTCGGCCGAAGACGGCCCGACGGTTCACGCGCGCTTCGCTTTGTCTCGTTTCTCGAGTTCGCCCATGACCCGGTCGAACGCTTCGTCCAGGGGAACCGCGCTCGACGGGTCGGCTATATATTCGTCGTAGGCTGGCACGACCTCATTGCGCAGCCATCGTTCCATCGCGGCTTCGCGTTCCTGCAGCGACCTCAAGCCGTCGCGAATCACTTCGCTCTCCGAGGCGTACGCGCCCGAAGCCACCTTTTCTCTCACCATCTCCGCCATCTTGGTCGGCAGGGTGATGCTCATCTGACGCGTCGTTCGCATCATCGCTTCCCGGTTGTGATCCTATTCAATCATACTCCCCTCAAACGGTCAATCCAGCGTGCGCTGGTAGCGGGCGATGGCCAGGGCGGTGACGACGCAGACGAAGACGCCGAGCGCGGCCAGGCTCGGCCAGGCATCGGCCAGCGACTGGCCCTTCAGCAACGCGCCGCGCACGATGCGCAGAAAGTGGGTCACCGGGATCGCGGTCCCCAGCACCTGGGCCCAGCCCGGCATGCCGCGGAACGGGAACATGAAGCCCGAGAGCAGGATCGAGGGCAGGATGTAGAACACCGCCATCTGCATCGCCTGCAGCTGGCTGCGGGCGACGGTGGAGATCAGGAACCCCAGCGCCAGGCTGCCGACGATGAACAGGAAGATGCCGACGCCGAGACCGATCCAGCCGCCGTGCATCGGCACCTGGAACATGACCGCGGCCAGGATCAGCACGATCGCGGTCTGGATCAGGCCGACGATCACATAGGGCGCCAGCTTGCCGACCATCACTTCCAGCGGCTCGACCGGGGTCGAGAGCAGGAATTCCATCGTGCCACGCTCGCGCTCGCGGGTAACCGCCAGCGCGGTCATCATCACCAGCGTCATCGAGAGGATCACGCCCAGGAGGCCGGGCACGATGTTGTAGGCGCTGATCGCGTCGGGATTGTAGAGGTTGTGCACCACCACGGCGAACGGCTGGCTGACCTGGCCGCGCGCCGCCGGCAGGCCGCCGAGGTCGCGCGCCAGCGCCTGTCCCGGCAGGCCGGAGAGCGCGGCGACCGCCGCGGAGGTGGCGGTGGGATCGCTGGCGTCGGCCTCGACCAGGATCTGCGGGTCCTCGCCGCGGATCACCCGCCGGGTGAAATCGCCCGGGATGGTGACCGCGAACTGGACCTGGCCCTTGCGCAGCAAGGTGTCGAGGTCGCTCGGCGAGCGGGCGACGGTGGTGACGTCGAAGAAGGCGCTGTTGCGCATCGCCGCCAGCACCGAGCGGGCGAAGACCGTATCCTCCTGCACCAGCACCGCCGTCGGCAGATGGCGCGGCAGGTCGTTGATGGCGTAGCCGAACAGCATCAGCTGCACCACCGGCAGCACCAGGATCATGGCGTAAGTCAGCCGGTCGCGGCGCAGCTGGGTGAATTCCTTGACCAGCACCGCCAGCACCCGCGAAGGCGAGAAGAAGCTCATGCCGCTTCGGCGCCCGCCTCGTCCATCAGGTGGATGAAGACATCCTCCAGCGTCGCCGACGCCTCTCGCCACTCGAACGGCGAGCGGCGGTAAGGGGCGATCGCCGCTTCCAGCGCCGCGCGGTCGGGGCCGGCGACATGCAGCGTCTGGCCGAACGCCGCCGCGGTCTCGACGCCGGGTTTTTGCGCGATCTCCGGCGCCAGCTGGCCGATCTCCTCGCCCTCGCCGACGAAGGTGACCAGCCGAGCGGCCTTCAGCACCTCGGCCACGGTCCCGCGCGCCAGCAGCCGGCCGTGCAGGATGTAGGCGATCTCGTGGCAGCGCTCGGCCTCGTCCATGTAGTGGGTGGAGACGAGCACGGTCAGGCCGCTATCGGCCAGGCGGTGGATCTGGTCCCAGAAGGTGCGGCGCGCGCGCGGATCGACCCCCGCGGTCGGCTCGTCGAGCAGCAGCAGCTTCGGCTCGTGCAGGGTCGCACCCGCCAGCGCCAGGCGCTGCTTCCAGCCGCCGGAGAGCGCGCCCGCCAGCTGCGCGCGGCGCTCGGCGAGGCCCAGGCCTTCCAGCGCCGCCTGCACCCGCTCGCGCCGCCGGTCGAGGCCGTAGACGCGGGCGATGAAGTCGAGGTTCTCCTCGATGGTCAGGTCCTCGTAGAGCGAGAACCGCTGCGTCATGTAGCCGGTGCGGCGCTTGATCTCCTCCGACTGAGTGCGGAAGTCGAAGCCAAGACAGGTTCCTTCGCCGCTGTCGGCCGTCAGCAGGCCGCACAGCATGCGCAGTGTCGTGGTCTTGCCGGAGCCGTTGGGGCCGAGGAAGCCGCAGATGCGGCCCTCCGCCAGCTTGAGCTCGACGTTGTCGACCACGGTCTTGTCGCCGAAGTGCTTGGAGAGCCCGCGGACGTCGATGGCGTCGGGCATCAGGGACCGAGCGGGCTGACGTCGACTGGCAGGCCGGGGGCGAGCCCGCGCGGGTTCGCTGGCAGCGCCTCCACCAGGAACACCAGCCGGTCGCGCGACTGCAGGCTGTAGATCACCGGCGGGGTGAACTCCGGGCGGGGGCTGACGTAGTTGATGGTGGCTGTGAGCCCGGCGGCGCAGCCGTCGCAGGCGAAACGCACCTGGCGGCCGATGCGGTAGTGAGCGACTTCGGTCTCTGGCGCGAAGAAGCGCAGGCGCACGCGGCCGTCCGGCAGCAAGGCTACCACCGGCTGGTTCGCCGCCGCCCATTCGCCGGGTTGGAAGAACACGTCCTCGACCCGTGCAGCGGCCGGGGCGGTGGGCGCGGCCTGACCGAGACGGGCGCCGGCGTCGGCCTTGGCCCCTTGCGCCTGGGCCAGCTGGCCCTGCGCCTGGCCGACCTGCGCGGCGGCGCTGGCGGCCTGCTTGCGGGCGGTGTCGAGTTGGGCGTGAGCGGCCTGAGCGGTCGCGCGGTCCTTGTCGACGTCCTGCTGCGAGACCGCGCCGTGGCCCAACGCCTGGACGTGCTCGACCCGGGCGACTTCGGTGTCGGCTTCAGCGGCGTTGGCTAGGGCGACGCCCACCTGCGCGGCGGCGGCGTCGCGGGCGGCCTCGGCGGTGGCGATGGCCGCCGTGGCCTGGGCGATCTGGCCGGACGCCTGCTGGCCCTGCGCGGCGAGGGTGCTGGTGTCGACGGTGAAGAGGGCCTGGCCGGCGACCACGTCCTGGCCACGGACCACGTCGACGCGGGTCAGCTGCCCGGCGATGGGCGCGGCGAGGTAGAGCGGCTCGCCCTCGATATAGCCGGAGAGGGTTTTGGCCGGCTTCAGGCTCGGGGTCAGGAAGGCGAAGGCGGCGAGGCAGATGGCGGCCAGCGCCAGCGCGGCGACGATGAGGCGTTGCGGGTTCATGACGCGCTCGCCTGGGCGGCCAGCATCCCGGTCAGCACCGTCTCGACGTGCTGGGCGGCCAGCGCCGGGATGTCGAAGCCGGGCGCGCCCACCGGCTCGAAGGTCTCGCGCCAGAGCACGCCCACCAGCATCGGCGAGATCAGCCCGATGGCGTAGGCGCGCGGATCGCCCGCCTTCACTTCGCCCCTGGCCTGCGCCTTGGCGATGACGCCGGCGATGGTCTCCAGCGCTTCGGACACCAGCGCGTCGTGCCAGACCTTGGCCAGCTCGGGGAAGTTGCGCGACTCGCCGATCACCATCTTCACCACCCCGCCCAGCGGCGTGGTGGTGGCGATGCGGGCCATCAGCGGGGCGATGGCGCGGGCCAGCTGGGCGAAGCCGCCGTCGTAGGCCGCCGCCAACTGGCGCACCGCCGCGAGGTTGGGCGAGGCCGCGTCGCGCACCACGGCGCGGAACAGGTCTTCCTTGGTGGCGAAGTAGAGATAGAGCGCGCCCTTGGAGACGCCGGCGCGGGCGGCGATGTCGTCGAGCCTGGCCGCCGCGAAGCCCTTCTCGGCGAACACCGCCAGCGCCGCGGCGACGATCTCGGCCGGCCGCGCGTCTTTGCGGCGACGCCAGCGAGGGGCGGTCTCAACGCTCGTCATTGGTCGTTGATAACTGACTGGTCAGTTATTTGCAAGGCGGAAGGACGGGTCAGCCGCTTTCGGAACACAATGGTTTTCGAGGTCTGAAGGCTTATGGTTAACAGGCGGAACGGGCGCGAAACGAACCGTGTCCGAATCACTTACCTGGCGCGATTCAAGCTTTGTTCCCCACAAGCTGTTGTGTCTGAATCAGTTTGGAACACTACGGCACAGCTCGTTCCACTGTCCCCGGAGGTACGACGAAGCGTCCCGGGCCGCCGCCTGCGGGGCGGCGTGACCCCAGGTCTGGCCACGGAAAACACGGAAAACACGGACGCCGCGCCTTCCTCCCTGACGAAGAGCGCGCCACGGGCGCATCGAGAGACCTATGGCCGGCTTCGCCGGCGTTTCAGGACGAGCGAAGTCCGTGTCTTCCGTGTTTTCCGTGGCTAATCCTGAGACCGACGGGGACCCGATGGATCAAGCCACGCCGGCCAGAGCCTCGTCGGCGTCGAAGTAGGCGCGCAGTTGCTGGAGGCCGCGGCGGACGCGGGATTTGGCGGTGCCGAGGGGGACACCGAGGCGCGTCACCAGCTCCTCGTGGGTGTAGCCCTGCACGAAGGCGAGGCGGATGATCTGGCGCTGGTCTTCGCCGAGGCGGGCGAGGCCGCGGGAGAGGTCGGCGCGCTCGGCCAGCGGGGCGGCCGGCGCGCTGAGGGTGTCGGCGTGATCTTCGAGGTCTTCGGTGCGGCCGCGTTCGCGGCGCAGCGCGTCGATGGCGAGATTGCGCACGATGCGCGACAGCCAGGCCATCGCCGGCCCGCGCGCCGGGTCGAACGAGCGCGCCTGGGTCCAGACCCGCACGTAGGCTTCCTGCAGCACGTCCTCGGCCAGCTCGCGACGCTTCAGGATGGTCAGCGCCACGCCGAACAGGCGCCGGCTGGTGGCGTCGTAGAGGTCCTTGAAGGCGATGCGGTCGCCGACGCCCACGCGGATCAGGAGCCGCGCCAGATCGGCGGACAAAGCGGTTTGCGGCATTCAACGACCCCACTCGCGCGTGCGCCGAAACCCCCGGCGCTAACCTAGCGTCACTTGGACGCTGCCCATACGACGGTGAAGGTCGATCGGATCAGAGGCTTGCGCGGATGTAGAGCAACGCGCCGCCGGGACTGTGGATGTCGCTGTGGCCGTGGCCAGCGAAGGCGAGGTGGAAGTCGCCTTTGCGAATGGTCTGGCCGTCCAGCTCGAACGCCCCTTCCAACACCAGGCATTCTTCCAGGATCGGGTGCGCGTGCGCCGGCACGGTGGCGCCGGGGTCGATGCGGACCAGGAACGCCTGCCAGCCGGCATTGGCGTCAATGTGCAGGCGCTTGCGCTGGACGCCGGGCGAGGTGGGCTCCCAGACGCCGCTGCCAGCGCCCACCGTGCGCGTGCCGTGCGCGGCTTCCAGATCGTCGATGCGGGCGCTGATGCGCTCCCAGAGCGCCGGCGGCGGGGCCTCGGCGTCCAGCGCCGCGCCGGCGTCGGCCAGCCGTTTGTCCCACTGCGCGATCAGGGCCGCGAACGCGTCGTCGTCTTGGTCGGACATGGCAGACGCGAAGACCTTCTTGGAGGTGACTTCGGCAGCAAGGGGGCCGGCGGGGGCCAAGTCAAGCTTGGGCTGTCGGCGAGCTTTGGGAGAAAGGGCGGCCAAGGCCGGCGCCAGACGACCTTGGCCTATCGGCCTGCGCCTGCCCGCAGAGCCTCGCCCCTGGCCGTCACGGGGGCATAAGACGGCCAGAGGTTTCGGGAGGCGGCTCTTCAGGCAGCTGACGCGAGCGGTGGCGCGCAGGCGAAGCGGTTACTTGTGGGCGAACAACACGCACCAGCCGTTCTGCGGGATCGGACCCACCACGATCTTGCAGGTCCCAGGTCCGCCGCTGCCGTCGACGGCCGGAATGAACGAAGTGCAGACCGCGCAGTGGTCGTCGCCCTTGGGCGTGTACTGGTACTTCACGTCCGCCTTGGCGGTGGTGGCCGCGGCGCGGGCCTGGCCACCTAGCGCGGCGCCCGCCAGCACCGTGGTCATGGCCGCCAGCCGCAGCACCCCGCGACGATTGGGATCTTCGTGCATGCCCCGATCCCTCTACTTCGTGACGATCTGGTGCTGCATCGGCGCCAGCTTGGCCAGCAGCTGGTTCTGCGCCCAGAACGGCACCTGCTCGCGGTCCATGGAGAGCTGCAGGTCTTCGGCCAGCGCGTTGAAGTCGTCGTTCTTCAGACCCATGCTGGCGTGCACGGTCTTCATGTCGCGGCCGGTGTATTCGCAAGGGCCCCCGGTCAGGTAGCAGACCTGCTGCACCAGCAGCAGGTTGAGCCGGTCGAGGTTGGCGCCGTTGAAGCGGCGGCCGATGCGCGGGTCGGTGGTGATACGCTGGATGAAGTCATCCATGATGCGCTGGATGCCGTCCTTCTCATGGAAAGCCTTGTAGACGGCGTCGCCGGCGATGGGTGTGGCGCCGGCGTTGGGGCTGGAGGGCGCGGCCATCGGGGCGCCCATCGGCGCTGTATCCTGCGCGAGGGCCGGCGGGGCGGTGAGGCTGGTCGCGGCGAGAGCCGCGGCGAGCGCGAAGTGCTTGAAGGTCATGGACATAGCTCCTGCTCGCGGCGGCCTAGAAACCGGCCTGCAGCGAGACGTAGACGGCGTTCTGATTGGGGATGGTGGCGATGCTGCCGAGGTTGGCGTAGGCGATCGTGGCCGAGACGTGCTTGTTGATCGCGTAGGCCGCGAACACGTCGTACCAGGTGTCTTCGCGGGCAAAGCCGAGGTTGTTGGGCTTGGTGCGCACCTCGGCGCCGACCGCCCAATGCTTGTCGATCAGGTAAGCCAGCGAGCCTTCGAACGCGGCCTTGTAGGCATCGCCGCCTTTGTCGCCGCCGAAGCCCAGGAGGCCGGTCTGGTTGCCCTTGGCGAAGCGCACCGTGGTGTCGACCAGGAGATTGTAGTTCAAAAAGAGCTTGGTGGCGGCGATGTAGAAGTCGGTGCTGCTGTTGCTGACCGCGCCCACCGCGTGGACGATCGCCGGCTGGTCATTGACCTTGTACTGCACGCCGGCGGCGATCTGTGGGAGCAGGGTGTTCTGGTCGTAGACCAGGTCGCCGATCACCCGCACCTTGGCGCCATAGACGTCCTGGCCGAAGGTGAAGCCCTGGCCGAGGCCGAGTTCCTTGCCGGTCGAGCCGGTGTCGAAGGCCTCGTGGGCGTAGGAAAGCTCGAGCCGGTTGAAGAGCCCCACCGCCGCGCCGTAGTCGGTCAGCGAATAGTTGGGCGTGCCGACGAAGGTGCCGTGCACGTTGCCGCCGACGCCGTCGTTCGATTCGTAGCCGGCGATGGTCGCCCAGGTGGCGATACCGCCGCCGCTGGCGCCTTCGATGTTGGAAACCCCGCCGGTCAGCAGCAACTTGCCGCTGTCGAGGAGGCCGCCGCTCTCCATGAGCGGATCGGCGTGCGCGGCCCCGGCCGCCATCGCCAGGCCCGCCGCCATCGCGGCCAGGCCCAATCTGCGAGAAGACATTTGATCCCCTTAAGTCTCGTCTCTTGAGCGCAAAGAGAGCGTTCCCCACCCGCTTCACGAAAAGGCGCTACGGGGCGGCAGCGGATTTCGGATGCGTGGTGGACTAAAAAAACGCGCCGTCCGAAATTTTCAGACGTTCAGCGATCCAAGTTCTGGGAGCCTGCGTAAGGGTGGATGTCGCCGCGAGGCGGCAGACAAAACCTCAAGGACCTCAAACAGATGAACTCGATTTCCCTTCGCCGCGTGCTCGCGGCGAGCGCGGTGGTGCTCGCTCTGGGCGCCGCCGCTGGCGCCGCTCAGGCCCAGATGGGCAGCGCCATGTCTGGCGACCCGATGGTGGGCGGCGCGGCCATGTACCCGCAGCGCGACATCATACAGAACGCCGTCAACTCGAAGGACCACACCACGCTGGTCGCCGCGGTGAAGGCCGCCGGCCTCGTCGCCACCCTTGAGACCCCCGGGCCGTTCACGGTGTTCGCGCCGACCAACGAAGCCTTCGCCAAACTGCCGGCGGGCACGGTCGACACCCTGCTGAAGCCCGAGAACAAGGGCCAGCTCACCACCGTGCTCACCTACCACGTGGTGCCGGGCCGCCTGACCGCGGCGGACCTGCTGCAACAGGTGCGCGACGGCGGCGGCAAGGCGATGCTGAAGACGGTGCAGGGCGAGGACCTGACGGTCACCGCGTCGGGCAATATGATCACCCTCACCGACGCCAAGGGCCGCGAAGCCCACGTGACCATCGGCGATGTGATGCAGTCCAACGGCGTGATCCACGTCGTCGACACCGTGCTGCTGCCGGCCTGATCCGGTGCGCGGGCCCTACCTCCCCCGCGAAGCGGCGGGAGGGGGACCACCCGCCGAAGAGCGGGTGGTGGAGGGGGCGGGCCAAAGGTGCCGATCGGGCATTGCGCCCGATCGCTGCGGTGAGATCGCGGCGGCGGCTTGCCCCCTCCACCATCGGCTCTTCGCTGCGCTCGGCCGACGGTCCCCCTTGTTTGTGGGGTGGGTGCTAGGGTTGGTCGGTCTTCCGGGACAGTCCGCCTGACGCACCACCGCCAGGCGGACCACCGTCGGAGGGGCCGTTTTCCCCTGAGCCTTTGGGGCTGTGGGCGAGCAGGGCCACCGTCGGCGTTCCATGACCCGGATGGTTGCAGGGACTTGAAGGTCCGGAGCCACAAGGAGGGGTCGTTGGAACAAGTGAAGACTAGCACGAGGGCCGCCGGGATCGATGCGGCGAAGGCGAAGCTGGACGTGGCGGCGCATGGCCTGGAAGGGTCGGCCTCGTTCAACAACAACGAGGCTGGCTGGCGCGCGCTTCTGGCGTGGTTGCTGGAGCGCGACGTCGACCGCGTGGGAATCGAGGCCAGCGGCGGCTACGAGCGAGGGGTGAGCGCTTACCTGCGAGGCTTCGGGCTGGAGGTGGTGACGCACCAGCCGGCGCAGGTCCGCGCCTTCGCGCGCTTCAAGCGGATCAAGGCCAAGAACGACAAGATCGACGCGGCCGTGATCGCTCAGGCCACCGCTCAGACCGACCTGGTCCGCGCCGCCGCCGATCCGCTCATCGTCGAGCTCGGCGACCGCCTCACCGCCTACGAACAGGCCGCCGAACTGGTCGCCCAGCTGAAGACCATGCTCGAGCACGTCGCCCTGCCCGACCTGAGGGCGCAGTACGAGGCGCAACTGGCCAGCCTGAAGGCCTGGAAGCGGCGACTGGCCAAGGACCTGACAGACCGCATCGCCCAACACCCTCAGCTGGCGCGCCGCTTCGCTCTCGTCATCTCGCTGCCGGGCGTCGGCCAGATCGTCGCCGCCAGCCTCGTGCTGCGCATGCCCGAGCTGGGCGCCATGGACCGTGGCCAGGCCGCCAGCCTGCTCGGCGTCGCTCCCTTCGACCGCGACAGCGGCAAGACCCAGGGCCAGCGACATATCTTCGGCGGCAGAGCCCGCGTCAGACGCATGGTCTATCTCGCCGCCACCGTCGCCAGGCGCATCGATCCAGGCTTCAAGGCCTTCGCTCAGCGCCTCGCCAACGCCGGCAAAAAACCGAAGGTCGTCCTCGTCGCCGTCATGCGAAAACTCATCGAGGCAGCCAACGCCGTCCTCGGCCGCGGAACACCCTGGCTCCCCGCATAACCAAACTCACATGGTTGCTCGCCCCGCTGCGCGGGGGAGGTAAGGCGCTTCGCCTTGACGCTGGCGGTCCGTTCCGACTATATCGCCGCCTCCCGCGCGGGGCCCTGGGCTCCGTGCGCGATTGCCGTTGACGAGAAGGCTTAGAGAGCGATGTCGCGCCGCTGCGAACTCACCGGGGTCGGCCCCATGATCGGCCACCACGTGAGCCACTCCAACGTGAAGTCCAAGCGCCGCTTCCTGCCGGCGCTGGCGCCGGTGAAGCTGCAGTCGGATTCGCTGGGCCAGACCTTCGCGCTGCGCATCTCCAACGCGGCGCTGCGCACCGTGGACTACAAGGGCGGCCTCGACGCCTTCCTGCTGGGCGCCCGCGACGAAGGCCTCTCGGCCCGCGCGCTGAAGATCAAGAAGCAGGTCAAGGCCAAGACGGCCGCGGCGGCGACGGCGGCGGCGGCTTAGGGCCTGCAAGGGCTCCTTCTCCCCCTGCGGGAGAAGGTGTCGCGAAGCGACGGATGAGGGGTCGACGGTCCCTTTCCGGCTAGCGTCCAGCAAGCAAATCCCACGCGTAGGCACGACCCCTCATCCGGCCCTACGGGCCACCTTCTCCCGCAAGGGGAGAAGGGCGCCCGGAACGGTTGCCCGCCCTGGTTCCGCCAAAGTGGCACGGGCTATGCTCGGGCGGGCACATGTGGCGTGGCGAGCGATAGTTGAAGACGCTGGCGGTCATCGCCCTGAAGGGCGGCTCGGGGAAGACCACGGTGGCGACCCACCTGGCGCTGGCCGCGCATCTGCGTGGGCTGGACACCATGCTGGTCGACGTCGACCCGCAGAAGTCGGCCTACAACATCATGACCGCCCGCGACGCCGAGGGGCCAGCGCTGGTCACCTCCACCGGCGAGCGGCTGATGGCGGCGCAGTTCGCCGCAATCGGGCTGAAGAAGTCGCTGCTGGTGATCGACACCGCCGCCGGCGCGGTGGAAGCGGTGACCGAAGCCATCGTGCTGGCGGATCTGGCGGTGCTGGTGGTGCGCCCGACGCTGATCGATATCGCCGGCCTCGCGCCGACGCTCTCGATCGTACGCAAGCTGTGCAAGCCGGCGCTGGCGGTGGTCACCCAGGCGCCGGCCAAGCGCGAGGGCGTGGAATCGCCGCTGGTGCGCCGCTCGCTCAGGGCGCTCGACTACATGAAGGTCCAGGTGGCGACGACCATCGTGCGGATGCGCACGGTCTACCAGGTCGGCCTGGAAACCGGCCGCTCAGCCGAGGAAATGGGCGACGACGCCGCGGCGCGCGAAATCGCGACGCTGTGGGAGGACGTCGAGATCGCGCTGGAGGGCGGCACGGCGAACTGACCGGGCCCTTAGAGTTGTCTGGAGGGAAGGGTTGGGGGCTCTAGGCGAGCCTCAGTGCGGCGGCCCGATCCAAAGAGCTGGCCACGGAAAACACGAAAAACACGGACTTCGGGGCGTGCTTGCTGCTCTTGCGCCGAAGGCGCGATCACGCGGTTGGCTGGCTTCGCCGATGTTGCCGAGTCGGCGCCGAGTCCGTGTTTTTCGTGTTTTCCGTGGTTGAATCTTGGGCTGCTGGGGACCGCCAGGCCTTCGCCAGCGCCCCCCATCCCCGGCCTTCCCCTCAAGGGGGAAGGGAGGGTGCTACGCCCCCACCTTTTCCTTCAGGGTCTCGTCGAAGAGGGCGAGCATTTCGGTCCAGTGGCGTTCGGCGGCTTCGGCGCTGTAAACCGGGAGGTCGGGCATGGTGTAGCCGTGGCGGGCGCCCTTGTAGATGGTCACTTCGTTGCGAACGCCCGCGGCGTTGAGGGCGTCGCGCAGCTTGTCGGCCTGTTCGGGCGGGAAGCCGGCGTCCTCGTCGGCGCCCGCGATCAGCACCTTGGCGGTGATCTTCGGGGCCAGCAGGTGCGGGCTGTCGGGGGCGTCGGTGGCGAGGCGCCCGCCGTGGAAGCCGGCGGCGGCGCCGATGCGGTCCGGATAGGTCCCGGCGGTGCGCATGACCACGCCGGCGCCCATGCAATAGCCGGTGATGCCGACCTTGGAGCCCTTGATCACGTTGGGGTTGGCCGCGAGGTAGTCCAGGCAGGCCTTGGCGTCGCTGACCTGCTTCTCGGGGTTGGTCGAGCCCATCAGCTTGCCGAAGGCGGCGCGGCGCGCTTCGTCGCTGGCGAAAGCCTCGCGCATGTTCATCGGCTCGTAGGGGCCGGCGCGCCAGAACAGGTCCGGCAGCAGCACGAAGTAGCCGTGGTCGGCGAGGCGCTGGCTCATCTCGTAGAGCGCCGGGCGGATCGCCGGGGCGTCCATGAAGAACACCACGCCGGGCCAGGGGCCCTGGCCGGTGGAGGGGGTGAAGGTGAAGGCGCGCGCGTCGCCGTCGGGCGTCGGCAGGGCGATCTGTTGCATGGCCATGCTGGGTAATCCTCTCGGTTTGAAAATGGTCGTTTGGGCTATGGCGCCAGCAGTTCGGCGCTGGCGGAACGTACATCCACACAACCCGTCAGCGCCATCGCCACGCGCAGCTCCTGGCGCAGAATCTGCAGCATGTGAGCGACGCCCGCGCCGCCGCCGCCGCCCAGCGCGTAGGCCCAGGCGCGGCCGATCAGCACGCCTTTGGCGCCGCTGGCCAGCGCCTTCAGCACGTCGAGGCCAGAGCGCACGCCGCCGTCCATCAGCACGGTGGTGCGATCGCCCACCGCCTGAGCGATGGCGGGCAGTACGCTGATGGTCGAGGCGGCGCCGTCCAGCTGCCGCCCGCCGTGGTTGGAGACCACGATGCCGTCCACGCCCAGCTCCGCCGCCCGGCGGGCGTCGGCGATGTCGAGCACCCCTTTCAGCACGATCGGCCCCTTCCAGCGCTCGCGCACCCAGGCCAGGTCATCCCAGGTGATGGCCGCGTCGAAGTTGGCGCCGATCCAGCCGAAGAACTCCACCAGCCGCTTCAGGTCCTTGGCGGCGGTGGCCACCGTGCCCAGCGTGTGCGGGCCGCCGTTCAGCTGCACGTCCCAGAGCCAGGCGGGGTGAGAAAGGCCGTCGATGGCCTGATTGAAACGTTGCGCCGGCGTCGTCGCCAGCATGCCGTTGCGGGCGTCGCGGTAGCGCGCGCCGGCCACCGGCAGGTCGACGGTGAAGACCAGCACCGGGCAGCCGAGGGCCGCGGTGGCGGCCAACACTTCAGCCATGAAGCCGCGGTCGCGGGTCATGTAGAGCTGGAACCAGGGCGGGCTTCCGGCGGCCGCGGCGACCTCCCCGGCGGTGCAGACGCCCACCGTGGAGAGGGTGAAGGGCACGCCGGCGTCCTTCGCCGCCTTCGCCGCCTGCGCCTCGCCGCGGCGGGCGTACATGCCGGCCAGGCCCACTGGCGCGAGCACCACGGGCATCGACAGCGTCTGGCCGAAAAGCTCAGTCTCGGTGTTGAGCGTGGCGACGTTGGTCAGCACTCGCTGCCGCAGCTTCAGCGCCTGCAGGTCGGCCACGTTGGCGGCCAGCGTGGTCTCGGCGTAGGCGCCGCCGTCGATGTAGTCGAAGAGCACGCGGGGCAGGCGCCGGCGGGCCGCCTCGCGGTAGTCCGCGACGCAGGCTGGCCTCAAGTGAGGGCGCCGCGCACGTCGCGCACCGCCGTTTTGGCCGCCGGACCATGGGTCGACGGCGGGGCCTTCAGCATTTCCGCCGCCGCCTTGGTCACCGCCCGCGGCTCTTCCTCGAACAGCGACGCCAGCTGCTCGGTCATCGCCCCGCCCAGCTGCTCCACGTCGACGATGGTCACCGCGCGCCGGTAGTAGCGGGTGACGTCGTGGCCGATGCCGATGGCGATCAGCTCCACCGGGCTCTTGGCCTCGATCTCGCCGATCACCTTGCGCAGGTGGCGCTCCAGGTAGTGGCCGGAGTTCACCGACAGCGTCGAGTCGTCCACCGGCGCGCCGTCGGAGATCACCATCAGGATGCGGCGCTGCTCGGCGCGGCTCAGCATGCGGTGGTGCGCCCACATCAGCGCCTCGCCGTCGATGTTCTCCTTCAACAGGCCCTCGCGCATCATCAGACCGAGGTTCTTGCGGGCGCGCCGCCAGGGCGCGTCGGCCGACTTGTAGACGATGTGGCGCAGGTCGTTGAGGCGGCCGGGAGACGGCGGCTTGCCGTTCTTCAGCCAGTCGTCGCGGCTGGCGCCGCCTTTCCAGGCCCGGGTGGTGAAGCCGAGGATCTCGACCTTGACGCCGCAGCGCTCCAGCGTGCGCGCCAGGATGTCGGCGCAGACAGCGGCCACCATAATCGGCCGGCCGCGCATGGAGCCGGAATTGTCGATCAGCAGCGTCACCACGGTGTCGCGGAACTCGGTGTCTTCCTCGATCTTGAAGCTGAGCGGCGCGGTGGGGTCGACGATGACGCGGGTGAGGCGAGCGACGTCGAGCAGGCCCTCCTCGAGATCGAAGGTCCAGGTGCGGTTCTGCTGCGCCAGCAGGCGGCGCTGCAGGCGGTTGGCGAGGCGGGCGACGACGTTGGAGAGGTGCGCCAGCTGCTGGTCGAGGTAGGCGCGCAGCCGCGTCAGCTCTTCCGGTTCGCACAGCTCCTCGGCGGTGACCATCTCGTCGTGGGCGGTGGTGAAGACCTTGTAAGCGGGCTCGGCGCGGCCGGGATCCTTCAGGTCGGGCCGGGCCGGGCGATCGCCTTCGCCGGCGTCCAGCTCGTCTTCGGAGTCCTCGGCGTTCTCGTCGTCTTCCACCTCGGTCATGCTGCTTTCGGCGGTCTCGGACTCCTTGTGGGTCTTCTCCGAGTCGTCGAGCGTGGCGCTCTGCGGGGACTGCTCTTCGCCTTCGCCCTCGCCTTCGTTGCTGGCCTCGGCCTCGCCGTCGGCGCTTTCGTCCTCCTGCATGTCCTGGTCGGGCGCATCCGAGAGGTCGTCGCCGTACTCCATGTCGCGGACGATGGCCCGGGCGATGCGCCCGAAGGCGCGCTGGTCCTCGACGCTGTCCAGAAGCCGATCGAGGTCCGGGCCGGCCTTGGCTTCGATCTGCTCGCGGAAGGCGTCGACCAGGGCCTTGGCGCTGGGCGGCGGCGGCTCGCCCGTCATCCGCTCGCGCGCCATCAGCGCCACGATATCGGCCATCGGCGCGGCGGCGGGGTCGACCAGATGGTCGAGGCCCTTGCGCTGCAAGGTGTGCTCCCACACCGCCGCCAGGTTTTCGCGCACGCCGCCCAGGGCGTTGGCGCCGATCGCCTCGATGCGCGCCTGCTCCAGCGCGTCGTAGACCTGCTGGCCTTCAACGGACTTCGGCCGCGAACGGCCGTGCACCGCGTCATCGTGGTGCGCGACGCGCAACGCCAGCTGGTCGGCGAGGCCACGGATGCGGGTGGTCTCGACGCCGGAAAGCTCGCGGGGCGGATGCGGCAGCACGGCGCGATGGCCGTTGAGGCTCGGCCCATCGGCGGAAAACACCACCTCAAGGTCCGGCTGCTCGGCCAGCGACCGCGCCGCGTGAGCGAGGGCGCGCTTGAAGACTTCGGTCGGGGTTTCGCGCTGCGACATGACCCGCCGGTCTTATCGCCTCAAGCGCGTTCAGCAAAAGTGGAATCGCTTTTGCGGTTCGAACGCGCGCCCACCAAAGAAAGCTCGGTGTGAAAAGCTTTTAGGCGGGCGGCGTGGCCGGCGCGGCGGGGACGGGCGGCGCGACGGGCGGCGGCACCGGCGTCGGCGGCGTGGGCGCAGGCGGTTCGGCCAGCGGCTTCAGCGGCTCCAGCCGCCAGGTGTGACCGTCGGGCGCCTTGGCCTCGTAAGGGCTGGCGCCCTGCGCCGGGAAAGTGACGATCATCGCGGCCTTAGCGTCGGAGAGCACGATGCCGCCCTTGTCGTCCACCGCCCAAGCGGCCACGTCCTTCAACGCCGGGAAGGCGCGGCGGCAAGCCAGCGGCGCCTTGACCTCATAGCCGCCGACGCCAGCCTGGGTGGTGAAGGTGAGGGTGCAGGCGATGCGCCCGCCGACAGCGCTAAGACGCCAATCCCCCGCCTCGCGCAGCGCGCCAGGATCGACCGCGGCGGCGGCGACCGATCCGCAAGCAAATACCCAGGCCAGGATCAGGGCGAACTGGCGCAACCGGCGCTCCTCCGTTCCCCCACGAACCGGAGCTTAGACGCTTCGCCGCACGATGCAAACTGCGCCGCCAGGGCGCAGAGTGGAGGTTCAGGCCCGCTCGACGATGCCGCTCAGGGTGAAGGCGTGCTTGGTCGTTTCGTCGGCAAGCCGGCGAGCGAATTCGCGCGCGCCCACCGGGTAGATCTCGCCCCCCTCCGACACTTCCTCGGCCAATCGGGACACCTCGACCAGGGAGTTGGCCAGCAGCTCCAGGTGCTCGTGCGCGAGTTCGCGCGCTTCGACCTGCAGGCGCCTGATACGGTCGGCGGGGGATTCGCGGTCGCCCTGAGACGGGAAGACGACGAGATGACTGGCAGACATGAGACTTCCTCGCTGCCGGCGCGCCGAAGGCTGCGCCCGGCTTTCGCGAGTCCAAACAGCCAAGCCGGCGTCGGGTTCCGAATCGTTCGCGACTCGTTAACGCGTTCGACGCGGCCGTGGCATTCCCGCCACGCCGATGTGATCGCCCTGTGAGCTCAGTCCGCCGGCGCGTCGCGGCACATGCCGCCGATCAGCTTCCAGCCACCGCCCTTGGCGACCCAGACGTGGGTGAAGTCGAGGATGCGCTGTTGTTGCTGGGCGCCGGCGACGCTGGCGGTCTGCACGGCGCGGTAACTCGCCACCACGACGCCAGGCGCGCTGGCGGCGGTCTTGCGGTCGAGCGCCGCGGTGACGGTGACGCCGGCCGGCGCCGGCGTAAGCTGCGCCTTGGTCTCCGGCTGGCTGGCGTCGCAGGCCCAGCCGGTGAAACGGTCGTCGAACAGGGTCAGAAAGTCCTTGAAGTTGTTCGACTGGGCGTCGGCCCAGTAGCGGTCCTCCTGCGCCCAGACCGCCGCCACGTTCGGATCGGGCGTCTGGGTCAGCGCGGGCGCGGCTGTCGCCGCCAGCACCAGAGCCATCACTGTCCGTCGCATTCACGCACCTCCAGCACTGCCATACACCGACAACCTGCGCTTCTAGCCGGCGGTTTGTCGATTCCGCGGTCGGCCAATCGTCTAAGTCCCACACTGCCAGCGAGGCCCCGATGACCAACCCCCGTCTGACCTATTTCGCGTTCCGCGGTCTCGGCGAGCCGATCCGGCTGATGTTCGCCGACGCCGGCGCGCCGCTCGACGAGCGGCGGGTGACCAGCGCCGAGTGGGGCGCGCTGAAACCCTCGATGCCGTTCGGCCAGATGCCGCTCTTGGAAGCGGACGGCCTCGCCATACCGCAGAGCCATGCGATCTGCCGCTGGGCGGGGCGGCGGCTGGGCTTCGAGCCGGCCGGGCCGGACGGTGCCTGGCGCGTGGATGTGGCCATGGAGGCGCTGCGTGAGGCGCAAAACGCGGTCACCGACCACTTCTGGTCGGAGACGTCGCTGGCGCCGGGCGCCGCCGAGGCGTTCGCTGCAGCGGCCCTGGCGCCGCGGCTGGCGACGCTGGCGCGCTGGTTCGGCGCGGGGCCGTGGTGGGCCGGCGCGGCGGTGACCTGCGCCGACCACCTGGCGCTCAACGTGCTCGATGAGATCGCCGCGTACTTCCCCACGGCGATGCCAGCGGCGCTGAGCGAGTTCCGCCAGCGCATGCAGGCGCGGCCTGGCATCGCCGCTTACATCGCCTCCGGGCGCCAGCCAGCTGGCTACGGCTTCGACCCGATGCGCGGGGTGCGCTGTGGCCCGGGCGCGCCGGCTCAGACGCTGTAGCGGACCGCCGACAACAGGTTGCCGTCGGGGTCGCGGAACCACACGACCTGGGCGCCGTCCGGCGCGCGCCAGACGCCGTCGGCGTCGTGCGCGAAACCGGGGTGGCGTTCGGGCTCGATCCCCCGCGCCTTCAGCGCCCGCGCCACGGCCCGGACGTCGGCGACTTCGAAGCCGAGCACGGTGTGGGGGCTGGGCGTGGTCGACGGCACCGGCGAGACGCGAAGCTCCCCAGCGCCCACCGCATAGACCAGGGCGCCGTGCGAGGTGCGAAGCTGGGTCAGGCCCAGAATGTCGCCGTAGAACCTGGCCGCGGCGCCCGTGTCGGCGGTCCAGATGATGGTCTGCAAGGTCGCGTCCGCGAGCATGATCGTCTCCACATCGATGAAACGCCGCGCTTTACTTCCAGGCGAACGCCCCTTAGAGGGCCGCCCCATGCTGCGCTTCGGCCAAGGTAGCTCGACCAATTCCAACGCCCGTCACCGGGGCGCTGGGTGTGTCGTGCTGGCCGACTAGCAGCACAAACCCCAGGAGCCCCGCCGCGGCGGTCGGGGCTCTGGGAGAAAAACCTTCAGGTCCCCGTCCGTCCGGCCAACCGGAAAAGACGAGACCATGACCGCCGAACCCGAAAAACCGTTCCCCGAGCATCTGCGCATGCCGCCGACGCCGCAGCTGGAGACGCCGCGCCTGATCCTGCGGCCGCAGAGCGAGCGCGACATTCCGGCTGTGCAGGCCGGCTTCGAGCAGTGGAACGTGGTGCGCTACCTGCACGCCCACGTGCCCTGGCCCTATCCAGCCGACGGCGCGGCGACCCATTGGCGGGCAACCGCCGCCCGCGAAATGGCGGAGGGCCGCAAAAGCCACTGGGTGCTGACGTTGAAGCGCGGCGACGGCGAGGCCATCGGTGCGATCACCCTCTGGGCCGACGACGGCGAGAGCCGCGACATGCGCGGGTTCTGGCTGGATCCGAAATACTGGGGCCGGGGCCTGATGACCGAGGCCGCCAACCGGGTGACGCAGTACGCTTTCGAGGACCTCCGCTGGCCGCACCTTTGGCTCAACAACGCCGAGGTGAACGTCGGCTCGCATCGGATCAAGGAAAAGCAGGGCGCGGAGATCGTCGAGCGCGTGCCGCGGGCCTACGTCAGCGGTCCTGGCGTGGCGGTGATCTGGAAGCTCACACGCGAAAACTGGCTGGCGCGCCGGACGCGCCAGCCAGGTCGGTGAAGCGTTGGCGGCGGCGGATCGGGCGGGCGCCCGGTCCGCAGGCCGGCTACTTCTTGCGGTGGTGCGACTTGTCGCCGTCGGTGATGTCGGCGATGCGGCCGTCGATCAGCTCGCCGCCGGCCGACGACACGATCTCGCCGCTGTCATCCACGCCGCGCTTGGCCTGGTGGTGCTCGCTGTTCAGCGCCTTCTGGAAATTGTCGTCTTCAGGCTTCGCGTCGGGCTTCTTGTCGTCGGACATACGGGAACTCCCATTCCTTTGATCGCAAGATCGCACGCCGACCGCCCCCTTGTCAGCCCCCGCGTGGCCCGGCGTCGCGAGTCGCGTCAGTGACGCCGTCTGATGGCTGTGGTCTCGGAAATCCCATGCGGCTTGACAAGTTGAATTGAGTTTTTTAATTTTTAACTTGAGAAAATTGATTCATGCCAACGAACCGACCCGAATCCAGCGACTGGCGCGAACTCACCCGGCTCACCGGCGGACAGGCGTTCGTGGTCGAGCGGGTGCGCCTGGCCGATCGGGACATCGCCATCGAGGGGGCGTTCGCGCCGCCGCAGCTGGCCCGCCTCGCCGACGAGGACCAGGTGTTCGTCGCCGCCTTCCTGCGCAGCCATGGCTCGATCAAGGAGATGGAGCAGATGTTCGGCGTCAGCTACCCGACCGTGAAGGCGCGGCTGAACCGCATCGCCGCCAGCCTGGAGTTCGTCGACGAGAGCCCGGCGCCGGCGAGAGCCGACGTGCTGGACAGACTCGCCCGCGGCGAGATCACCGCCGCCGACGCCATCGCCGCCCTGGAGGAAGGCCAATGAGCGACATCTTTCACGCCGGCCTGCGCGACGCCGTCGCCGAGGCGCGCGGCGCCTCCGGCGTCCCCGCGCCCAGGCCCCGACTGCCGGCACGCCGGCTCGCGACGCCGCCAGTGCACCGGCCGCCGGTTCCCGCTTCGGAGCTGAAGGTCGCCAAGCGCACGGTGCTGACCCTGTGGCTGCCGCTGACGCCGCTCTGGGTGCTGCTGGCGCCGTTCGCGCTGCTGCTGACGCCGCTGCTCTACCTGGCGCCGGAGAAGGACCGGGTCCCGCCGTTCCGCACCATCACCACCCTCGGCGCGGTTCTGCTCACCATGTCGGGGACCAAGGTCGACGTCGACACGCCGGACGCGCTCGTCCGCATCCGCATCTTCTAAAGAAGGAGGCCGTCGCCATGAGCGAAGACCGCAAGCGCATCCTGTCCATGCTGGGCGAAGGCAAGATCACCGCCGACGAGGCCGACAAGCTGCTGAGCGCGATGGAGCGCCCGAAGCCCGCCGCGCTCTACGAAGCCGTGCCGCGTGGATCCGGGCCGAAGTACTTCCGCGTCGAGGTGAACGCCAATGACGACGAAGGGCCGACCAAGGTCAACGTGCGCATCCCGATGCAGCTGCTGCGCGCCGGGGTGAAGCTGAGCGCCCTGATCCCGCCCAAGGCCCGCGACGAGGTCAACCGCGCCATGGCCCGCGAGGGCATCCCCTTCGACATCAACACCATCAAGCCCGAGAACCTCGAAGAGCTGATCGAACAGCTCGGCGACTTCGCGGTCGATGTGGACAGCGGCGACGCCAAGGTGCGGGTCTACTGCGAATAGGACGCCTCCTGACCGAGGATTCAAAAAAGGTCACACGAAGATCAAGAAGGGCGCGAAGCACACGAAGGGGCGCGCCATCGGCGCGCCGACAAATCGGAGCGCCAGCGTTTGTAGGTTTTTGCGCGCGAAGCGCGCCTTCGTGTCCTTCGCATCCTTCGTGATCTTCGTGTGACCTCTTAGGCCACCGCCGCCGAGTGGCGCTCGATCAGAGGTCAAACAGCGCCGGGTCGCCACCTTGGGCAGCGGTGTTGACGCTCACCACGCGCTCCACCGCGAACCTTGTCAGCGCGTAGGGCCCGCCGGCTTTGGGGCCGGTGCCTGAAAGGCCTTCGCCGCCGAAGGGCTGCACGCCGACCACGGCGCCGATCATCGAGCGGTTGACGTAGGCGTTGCCGGCGGGGACCAGGCCGCGCACCGCGCCCTCGAAGCTCTCCAGGCGGCTGTGCACGCCCAGCGTCAGGCCATAGCGCGTCGCGGCGAGCGCCTTGGCGGCGGCTTCCAGGCCGCCCGGCGGATAGCGCAGCACGTGCAGGATCGGGCCGAAGACTTCGCGGGTGAGGAAGCCGGCGTGTGGGATTTCCGCGAGGACCGGGCCGAAGTAGCTGCCGGTCAATGAGGGCAAGCGCTTCACGATCCGCGCCGTGCTCTCCAGCCGCGCCACGTGCGCTTCCAGCGCCGCCTTGGCCTGGCGATCGATCACAGGGCCGACGTCGGTCGCCGGGTCGGCCGGGTCGCCGATGACGAGCGCGTCCATTGCGCCGGCGATGCCGGCGATGAGGGCGTCGGCGGTCTCGTCGGGACAGATCAGCAGGCGCAGGGCCGAGCAGCGCTGGCCCGCCGAGCCGAAGGCGGAGACGACGGCGTCGTCGATCACCTGTTCCTTCAGCGCCGTGGTGTCGACGAACATGGCGTTAAGGCCGCCCGTCTCGGCGACGAAGGGGATGATGGGGCCGTCGCGCGCGGCGAGGCGGCGGTTGATGGCGGTGGCGGTGTCCGTGCCGCCGGTGAAGGCGACGCCGTCGCAGCCGGGGTGGGGGATCAGCGCCTGGCCGACGCTTTCGCCAGGGCCTGGGACGAGCGCCAGCAGGCGTGGATCGAGCCCGGCGGCGTGGAAGAGGCGCACGGCGGCGGCGCCCATGCGCGGCGTCTGCTCGGCGGCCTTGGCCAGCACCGCATTGCCGGCGGCGAGCGCCGCGGCGACCTGGCCGGTGAAGATCGAGAGCGGGAAGTTCCACGGGCTGATGGCGACGATGACGCCCCGGCCGTGCAGCTCCAGCGCGTTGCGCTCGCCGGCGGGGCCGGGCAGCGGACGCGGGCCGGCGAAGTCGCGCTCGGCGATGGCGGCGTAGTAGCGGCAGAAGTCGGCGGCCTCGCGCACCTCGCTGACGCCATCGGCCAGGGTCTTGCCGGCTTCGCGGGCCAGCAGCGCCACCAGCGCTTCCAGGCTGGCCTCGATGCGGTCGGCGACGGCGCGCAGCAGCCGGCCACGCGCCGCGCCGCCCGCCGCGTCCCAGGCGCCTTGCGCGGCGTGGGCGGCGGCGAAGGCGCGCTCGATCTCAGCTGGCGTGGCGTCGACCGGAGCGGCCGGCAGCGACAAGGCGCGCGCCGCTGCCGACAGCCGCCCCCGCTCGGCGGCGATGGAGAGGTCGACGCCGGCGGCGCTGCGGCGCTCGGGCATCACGGTGTCGCGCGGCAGGGGGATTTTCGCATTGCGGACTGGATGCGCGCGCACCGCCGCAACCGGATCGGCGACCACGTCGCCGGCCGGCACGTCCTCGTCGAGCAGCGCGTGCACGAAGGAGGTGTTGGCGCCGTTCTCCAGGAGGCGGCGCACCAGATAGGGCAGCAGGTCCTCGTGGCCGCCGACAGGGGCGTAGACGCGTAGCGGGAACTCGCCCCAGCGGGCGCCGGCGGCGGCGTGCAGCGCCTCGCCCATGCCATGCAGCCGCTGGCGCTCGCAGCGCACGCCGCGGCGCGTCGCCAGCGCCCTCACAGCGGCCAGGGTGTGGGCGTTGTGGGTGGCGAACTGGCCGTAGACGTGCGGCGCGGCGGCCAGCAGGGCGTCGACGCAGGCGAGGTAGGAGAGGTCGGTGGCCGGCTTGGTGGTGAAGACCGGGTAGTCGGGCCGGCCGCCGACCTGGGCGCGCTTGATCTCGGCGTCCCAATAGGCGCCCTTCACCAGCCGCGCCGTCAGCCGCCGGCCGCTGTCCCTGGCGAGGTCGGCGACGGCGTTGACCACCGCGACCCCGCGTTTCTGGTAGGCCTGAATGGCGAGGCCGAGGCCGCGCCAGTCGCCCAGGGACGGCTCGCGCGCCAGCCGGTCGAGCAGCTTCAGCGACAGCGCCAGGCGGTCGGCCTCTTCGGCGTCGAGCGTGAGGTTGATGTCGTGCTCGGCGGCGGCCTCGGCGACGCGCTTCAGGCGCGGATAAAGCTCGGCGAAGACGCGCGCCTCCTGCACCGCCTCGTAGCGCGGGTGCAGAGCCGAGAGCTTCACCGATATGCCGTGCCCGGCTTCCGGCCCCAGGCCGCCGGCCGCGTCGCCCACTGCGGCGATGGCGGCGAGGTAGGCGGCCTCGTAGCGCTCGGCGTCGTCGTAGGTGCGCGCGCCCTCGCCCAGCATGTCGAAGCTGCAGACGAAGCCCTGCCGCGCGGCCCGGGCGAGGGCCGCCTCGATGGTGCGGCCGAGGACGAACTGGTCGCCCATGACGCCAATGGCGCTGGCGACGGCGCGGCGGATCACCGGCTCGCCGATGCGACCCGCGAGGCGCCGCAGGAACCCGGCGAGGTCGCGGCGGGCGTCGGCGTCCGGCTCCACCAGGTGGCCCGACAGCATCAGCCCCCAGGTCCCGGCGTTGACGAAGAGGCTATCGGAGCGGCCGACGTGGCTGGCCCAATCGGCCGAGCCCAGCTTCTCGGCGATCAGCGCGTCGCGGGTGGTCTCGTCCGGGGTGCGCAGCAGCGCTTCGGCCAGGCACATCAAGGCCAGGCCCTCGGGCGTCGAGAGGCCGAACTCCTGCAGGAAGCTTTCGACCACGCCCTGGCGTCTGGCGCGCCGGCGCGCTTCGGCGACCAGCTCGATGGCCGTGGCTTGCACAGCCGCGGCGTCCGCGCCCAGCGGCTCGGCGGCCAGCAGGCGCTGGACCGCCGCCGCTTCGTCCTCGAACTTGCCCGCGTCGAGCCGGTCCCAGTCCATCCGCTAACGGATGGGCGCGCCGGCGCGCCGCCGCAAGAGGCGCAGAAAAACTCGCGTGCCGGGGCGCCGGCCCAGACGTAAGCACCGGCACGTTCCGCTCACACAGAAGGGCACTCCATGCGCTATCGCCAGCTCGGCCGCTCCGGCCTCTACGTCTCGGAAATCTGCCTGGGCGCCATGACCTTCGGCGGCGGCTCCGGCGGCATCTGGTCGATGATCGGCGACCTCGACCAGAAGCAGACCAGCGACGTGATCGGCAAGGCGCTGGAAGCGGGCGTCAACTTCATCGACACGGCCGACGTCTATTCGCAGGGCGTCTCCGAGCGGCTGGTGGGGCAGGCGCTGCGCGACCTTGGCGTGAAGCGCTCCGACGTGGTGGTGGCGACCAAGGTGTTCGGCGAGATGGGGCGCGGGCCCAACGACCGCGGCGCCTCGCGCGGCCACATCATGGATGGGGTGAAGGCCAGCCTGGAGCGGCTCGGCCTTGACCACATCGACCTCTATCAGATCCACGGCAACGACCCGGTCACGCCCTTGGACGAGACGCTGCGGGCGCTGGACGACCTCGTGCGCGAGGGCCTGGTCAGATACATCGGCTGCTCCAACTGGGCCGCCTGGAAGATCGCCAAGGCGGTGGGCATCAGCGACCACAAGAACCTGGCGCGGGTCGAGACGGTGCAGGCCTACTACTCCATCGCCGGGCGCGACCTGGAGCGCGAGATCGTACCGATGATGGCCAGCGAAGGCGTCGGCCTGATGGTGTGGTCGCCGCTGGCCGGCGGCTTCCTGTCCGGCAAGTTCGAGCGCGATATGAGCGGGCCGCAGGGCGCTCGCCGCACCAGCTTCGACTTCCCGCCGGTGGACAAGGAGCGCTCCTGGCCGATCATCGATGCGATGCGCGAAGTCGCGACGGCGCGGGGCGTGTCGGTGGCGCGGGTGGCGCTGGCCTATGTGCTGGCCAAGCCGTTCGTGACCTCGGTGATCATCGGCGCGCGCAACACCGAGCAGCTGGAGGACAACCTCGCCGCCGCCGAGCTGGCGCTGAGCGAGGACGAGCTGAAGCGCCTGGACGAGGTCTCGGCCCTGTCGCCGGAGTACCCGGGCTGGATGTTCGCCCGGCAAGGCGGTGGCCGCGTGCCGAGGGAGTTCGTAAAGGCTTGAGGCTCGGTGACGGGTAGGCTTGGTCCCTTCTCCCCCTGCGGGAGAAGGTGTCAGCGAAGCTGACGGATGAGGGGTCGACGTGGCCTTAGCGATTTGCTTCGTGCAAGCCAATCACTGGCGGTGGCGCGACCCCTCATCCGGCCCTTCGGGCCACCTTCTCCCGCAAGGGGAGAAGGGTGCGCGGGACTGAAACGGGCATGACACACGACGCGCTGCTTGAGATCGCCTTCGACGCCACCGTGATCCACTGGCGGGGGCCGGCGCCGTGGTTCTATGCGCCGATCCCGGTGGGGCAGGTGGAGGAGGTGCGGTGGGCGGCGAAAGTCGCCTCCTACGGCTGGGGCTGCGTGCCGGTGGAGGCACACGTCGCTGGCGTGCCTTTCACCACCTCGCTGTTCCCCAAGGACGGCGGCTACCTGCTGCCGATCAAGGCCGCGGTGCGAAAGGCGGCTGGCGTGACGGCGGGCGACGTGGTGGCGGTGGAGATGACGATCCGGCCGCCGGGATAGGTTGAGCAGGGGGGTGCGGGGCATGGACGACGGGCAACGGCGCCGTGCGCCGGCTCGAAGCGCGGGGCTGATCGCCGCCGCTGCTGCCGCGGCCTTTGGCATCCCGTGGATCGCGTCCCGGGTGACCGCGCCGCTGGCGGGGCACGACCTGGCCCGCGTGCTGGCGCATCACACCGTACAGGCGGCCCTCAGCCTCGTGGTCATTGCAGCGATCAAGGTGATCGGCGGTGGCTTCGACTTCGGGCTGCGGCTGCCGCGAGGCCGGGCGGACATCGGGCGAGCGGTGGCCTCGAGCCTCGTCGTGGCGGCCCTGTTCACGCTGGTCCGCTACGTCCCCAATATCATCGCCGGCCAGCCGCCCGCGCCGGACCACCCGCTGTCGGTCGGCAGCATCGCGGGTTGGGGCTTGTTCGAGGGCGTCTACGTCGGCCCGACCGAGGAAGTCCTGTTCCGGAGCCTGGCGATCGGCCTTCTCGCCCAGGCAGCCCTGCCGGCGCTGCGCATCCGCCGCCTGGAGATCAGCGGCGCAACGCTGGTGGCGGCGCTCCTGTTCGCCGCCGCGCACTTCCAGGCCATCGGCGCGGCGCCCTGGTACGTCGCGGTGTTTCAGATGACCTACGCGTTCGTGCTGGGCGCCCTCTACGGCTACTGGTTCGAGAAAAGCCGCAGTCTGCTCGTGCCGGCGCTTGCGCACAACGCCACCGACCTCTTCGCGACGCTTGTCTCGTTCGGCGTCGGTGCGGTTTGGCGCTGAGCGCTTCGAACTGCTGGCAAAGCAAAGGGCCCGGACGTTTCAGCCCGGGCCCCAGTAAGTCTGTCGCGAAGCCCGCCGGAGCGGGCGCCGGGATCAGTAGCCGTTGATCCGCGCGTAGCGGTCGCGGTGGTAGGCCTGGCCGCCGAAGGTGGCTTCGGTGGCGCGGGCGCGCTTCAGATAGAAGCCGGCGTCGTGAGCGTCGGTCATGCCGATGCCGCCGTGCATCTGCACCATCTCGTTGGAGACCAGGTGCAGCGTGTCGCCGACCTTGGCCTTGGCCAAAGAGACGAGCTCCGGCACGTCCGGGCTGTCGTTGTCGATGGCGGTGAGCGCCGCTTCGACGCACGAGCGCGCCAGTTCGAGGTCGGTGAACATCTTGGCCGCGCGGTGTTGCAGCGCCTGGAACGAGCCGATCACCTGGCCGAACTGCACGCGGGTCTTCAGGTAGTCGAGGGTGGTCTCGAAGGCCTGCACGGCCGAGCCGAGCATTTCGGCGGCGAGGCCGGCGCGGGCGCGGTCGAGCACCTTTTCCAGCAGGTCCCAGCCCTTACCCTCTTCGCCGAGCACCGCGTCAGCGCCGAGCGCGACGTTGTCGAAGCTGACGTTCGCGGCGCCGCGGCTGTCGGCCAGCTTCAGCGCCGTGCGGGTCACGCCCTTGGCGTCGGCGGGGACGAGGAAGAGCGTGATGCCGTCCTTGTCGCCCGGCTTGCCGGAGGTGCGCGCCGAAGTGACGAGCAGGCCGGCGGCCATGCCTTCCAGCACGAAGGTCTTCTTGCCGGAGAGGGTGTAGCCATTGCCGGACTTGGTCGCGGCCAGCGCCACCTTTTCGGGGGCGTGGTGCGGGCCTTCCTCGATGGCCAGCGTGCCGACGGTTTCGCCGGCGGCGATCTTCGGCAGCCAGGCTTCCTTCTGCGCGGAGGTGCCGCCCAGGATCAGCGCGCTGGCGGCGGCGAGCGCGGTGGCCAGCAGCGGCGAGGCGGTGAGGGTGCGGCCGGTCTCTTCCAGCACCAGACCCAGGCTCAGGTAGCCGAAGTCGGACCCGCCGTATTCCTCGGGGATGATCACCCCGGTCCAGCCCATTTCCGCCATCTCGGCGAAGTGCGCCGGGTCGTAGCCCAGGGCCTGTCCGCTATCGCGCATCTTGCGGAACGCCGAGACGGGAGACTTCTCCTGCGTCCAGGTGCGCGCCGCGTCGCGCAGCATTGATTGTTCTTCGGTAAGAACGGCCATCTTGCTTCCTTCCTCTTTAGTTCGATGACGAGCCGAGCGGATCGGGCAGGCCCAGAATCCGCTTGGAAATGATGTTGTTCTGGATCTCGGCGGAGCCGCCGAAGATGGTGGTGGCTTTGCCGCCGAGCCAGCCGCGCACGGCGGAGAGCTCTTCCGGCCTGAAGCCGTCGCCTTCCCAGCCGAGCCCTTGCGTGCCCATCAGCTCAAGGATCAGTTCGGCGCGGTCGATCCCGACCTTGGTGCCGGCGTTCTTCATGATCGAGGTGGCGGTCGAAGGCCCTTGATTGGAACGCGCTTCCGACATCATCCGCATGGCGGTGAGCTGGAAGGCCTTGGCATCCATCTCGTGCTGGGTGACGCGCGAGCGGATGTCGGTGTCGTCGATGCGGCCGGCTTCGTCCGTGCCGACGTAGGTCTTGGCAACGCTGGAGGGCGAGCCGCCCACGCCGAACATGCCGCCGCCGCCACCCCCGCCGCCACCGCCGGAGAGGCCGTTGCGTTCGTGCTGCAGCAGCCGCTTGGCGATGGTCCAGCCGCCGTTGAGCGGCCCGACCAGGTTTTCCTTCGGCACCTTCACGTCGGTGAAGAAGGTCTCGCAGAAGGGCGAGGCGCCGGCGATCAGCTTGATCGGGCGCACTTCCACGCCCGGGTCATGCATGTCGATCAGGAGGAACGAGATGCCCTCGTGCTTCTTGGTGGTGTCGGTGCGCACCAGGCAGAAGCACATGTCGGCCCACTGGCCGCCCGAGGTCCAGATCTTGGAGCCGTTGACCAGGAAGTGGTCGCCCATGTCCACGGCCTTGGTCTGCAAGGAGGCGAGGTCGGAGCCCGCGCCCGGCTCGGAGAAGCCCTGGCACCAGCGCACTTCCTGCCTGGCGATGGCGCGGATGTGCTCCTGCTTCTGGTCCTCGTTGCCGTACTCAAGCAGGGTGGGGCCGAACATCATCGTGCCCATGCCGCCGATCGGGTTCCAGGCGCCGATGCGGCCCATCTCCTGCTGCAGCACCCGCGCTTCGGCCGGCGAAAGGCCACCGCCGCCGTAGGCCCTGGGCCAGGTCGGAACGCCCCAGCCCTTTTCGCCCATGGCCTTGGTCCAGGCCTGGACGTCGGAGCTGCGGTCGCTCTCGCCTTCGATGCCCGTCATGCCGCCGCGCCCTTTCAGGGACGCGGGAAAATTGGCTTCGAGCCACGCCTTAACGTCGGCGCGGAAGGCGTCGATATCGCCTCCGAAGTCAGCCATGTGCGTTCAGTCTCCTCGAGCAACGGGCCCCAGGCCCGCCTAGATGATCGACGTTTAGGTGGAATGCGTCATGTCGGGAAGACCCAGGATGCGCTTGGAGATGATGTTGTTCTGCACTTCCTGAGAGCCGCCGGCGATGGTGCCGGACTTGGAGCGCAGCATCACCTTGATCGCCTGCACTTCGTCCGGGGTGAAGCCGTCGCCGCCCCAGCCGACGCCCTGATGGCCCATGATCTCCACCGCCAGCTCGGCCTTCTCCTTGCGCAGCATGGTGCCGGCGTTCTTCATGATCGAAGACGTGGCGCTGGGGCCGCGGTTGGACTTCGCTTCCAGCGCGATGCGCTCGCCGGTGAGGGCGTGGGCCTTGGAGTCCATCAGGTGGGTGGTGATGCGGCTCCTGAGGTCGCCGTCGGCCAGCCGGCCCTTCTCGTCGACCCCGACGTACTTCTTGGCCAGTTCGTTGACGGAGGCGCCGAGTTGACCGGGACCGGCCTGGCCGGCGCGGGCCGGCGAGCCGATGCCCTGGCGCTCGAACTGCAGCAGGCGCTTGGCGATGCTCCAGCCGCCGTTCAGCGGGCCGACCAGGTTCTCTTTCGGCACCTTCACGTCGGTGAAGAAGGTTTCGCAGAAGGGCTGGGTGTCGTTGATCAGCCGGATCGGCCGCGGATCGACGCCGGGCGTCTTCATGTCGATCAGGATGAAGCTGATGCCTTCGTGCTTTTTGGCCTTGGGGTCGGTGCGCACCAGGCAGAAGCACCAGTCGGCGTACTGAGCGCCGCTGGTCCAGATCTTCTGGCCGTTGACCAGGAAGTGGTCGCCCTTGTCCTCGGCCTTGGTCTGCAAGGAGGCGAGGTCGGAACCGGAGCTGGGCTCGGAGAAGCCCTGGCACCAACGCAGCTCGCCCTTGATGATCGGCGGGATGTGACGCTTCAGCTGCTCGTCGTTGCCGTATTCGAGCAGCGTCGGGCCGAACATGCCGACGCCCATGCCGCCGATGGGGTTGGGCGCGCCGGCCGCGGCCAGCTCCTGCTGCACGACGCGGGCTTCGGCCGGCGAAAGGCCGCCACCGCCGAGTTCCTTCGGCCAGGTGGGCGTGCCCCAGCCCTTCTCGCCCATGCGACGCTTCCAGAGCTGCGCGTCTTCCGAGCGATCCTCGCCAGCCTCGGGATCGGCGGGCGTGTCGGCGCTACGCCGCAGCGACTTGGGAAAGTTCGCCTCGATCCAGGCGCGCGCCTCGGCGCGGAAAGCTTCGGGTTCGCCGCCAAAATCAGCCATGTTGTCCTCCGCCCGGACCAGCGTTGGCCTGCGGCTGATCGGGCAGCCCCAGGATGCGTTTGGAAATGATGTTGTTCTGAACTTCGTAGGAGCCGCCGGCGATGGTGCCGGCCTTGCCACCCAGCCAGGTGCGCACGATGGCGATCTCGGCGTCGTTGAAGTCGTCGCCGCCCCAGCCGAGGCCCTGGTGGCCCATGATCTCCAGCGCCAGTTCGGCGGAGTCCGACCGGACTTTCGATCCGACGTTCTTGAGGATCGAGCTGGACGCGCTTGGCCCGCGGTTGGAACGGTCCTCGAGCGCGGCCCGCCGGCCGGTGAGCGCGAACGCGCGCGCCTCCATCAGGTGCTCGGTGAGGCGCTTGCGGAGATCCGCATCCGCGAGCCGCCCGTCATCGTCCACGCCGACATAGTCGCGCGCCATCTCGTTCAGCGGGCCGCCAGCCATCATCGGACGGGCGCTCGCGCCGCCGGCGCCGGAGATGCCCTGGCGCTCGTGCTGCAGCAGGCGTTTGCCGACCGTCCAGCCGCCGTTGAGCGGGCCCACGAGGTTCTCTTTCGGCGCCTTGGCGTCGGTGAAGAAGGTTTCGCAGAACGGCGATGAATCGTTGATCAGCCGGATCGGGCGCGGCTCGACGCCCGGCTGGTGCATCGGGATCATCAGGAAACTGATGCCCTCGTGCTTCCTGGCCTTCGGATCGGTGCGCACGAGGCAGAAGCACATGTCGGCGTACTGCGCGCCGCTGGTCCAGATCTTCTGGCCGTTGATCAGCCAGTGGTCGCCCTTGTCTTCGGCGCGTGTGGTCAGTGAAGCGAGATCGGAGCCGGAGCCGGGCTCGGAGTAGCCCTGGCACCAGCGCACCTCGCCGCGGGCGATCCTGGGGATATGCTCCTGGATCTGCGCCTCGGTGCCGTACTCAAGCAGCGTCGGGCCGAACATGATGACGCCCATGCCGCCGATCGGATTGATCGCGCCGATGCGGGCCATTTCCTCGGACAGCACCCGCGCCTCGGCCGCCGAAAGGCCGCCGCCGCCGTACTGCCGCGGCCAGGTCGGTACGCCCCAGCCCTTCTCGCCCATTCGCTTTCGCCAGAGGTCGACGTCGCCGTCCGACTTTCCCGTGCCCCCGAGGAACGCGCTCAGAGGCGCCGGATCATCGCGCAGGGACTGCGGATAGTTGGCCTCGAGCCAACTGCGCGCTTCCGCCCGGAAAGCCTCCAGTTCCGTCGCGCCGAAATCGGCCATGTCGTCCTCCCTTCGTCCTCCCCCTCAAGGGGAGGGACCGCGCGCCCTCGCGCGGTCCTGGATTTCACACCCCGTCCCGCCGCCAGGTCTGGCGCCCGGCTGGCGGGGTTACTCAAGCCATCAGGTCGATTGCGTCGTGTCCGGCAGGCCCAGGATGCGCTTGGAGATGATGTTGCTCTGCACCTCCTGCGAGCCACCGAAAATGGTGGTGGCCTTGCCGCCAAGCCAGCCGCGCACGGCCGCCTTCTCTTCCTTGGTGAAGGTGTCGCCGTCCCAGCCGAGGCCTTGGGTGCCGAAGATTTCCAGCGTCAGTTCCGACCGTTCCTGGCCGATCTGGGTGCCGGAGTTCTTCATCACCGAGGTGGTGGCGCTGGGGTTGAGGTTGCCTCGGGCCTCGGCCAGCGCGCGCTGCAGCGTGAGCTGGTGGGCCTTGGCGTTGATCATGTGACTGGCGAGGCGCGAGCGCAGGTCGGAGTCGGCCAGACGGCCTTTCTCGTCCACGCCCACGTACTTCTTGGCCATGTCCTGGATGGTCGGGCCGGCGCCGCCGCCCATCATCCGCCCGCCGCCCTGACCGGAGCGTTCGTGCTGCAGCAGGCGCTTGGCCACGGTCCAGCCGCCGTTGAGCGGGCCGACCAGGTCGTCCTTCTCGGCTCTGGCGCCGGTGAAGAAGGTTTCGCACTGGCCGGAGGCGCCGGAGATCATCTTGATCGGCCGGGCTTCGACCTTCCCCGGCTGGCGCATGTTGACCAGGATGAAGCTGATGCCCTCGTGCTTCTTGGCCTTCGGATCGGTGCGGGTCAGGCAGAAGCACCAGTCGGCGAAGTGGGCGCCGGAGGTCCAGATCTTCTGACCGTTGATTTCCCAATGGTCGCCCTTGTCCTCGGCCTTGGTCTGCAAGGAGGCCAGGTCGGAGCCGGCGTTCGGCTCGGAGTAGCCCTGGCACCAGCGCAGTTCGCCGCGCGAGATCGGGCGCAGGTGGCGGATCTTCTGCTCTTCGGTGCCGTACTCGAGCAGGGTGTGGCCGAACATGCCCGGACCCATGCCCTGGATTGGGTTGGTGACGCCGATGCGCTGCATTTCCTGCTGCAGCACCCGCGCCTCGGCGTTGGAGAGGCCGCCGCCGCCGTATTCCTTCGGCCAGGTCGCCGTGCCCCAGCCCTTCTCGCCCATGCGCTTGCGCCACAGGTCCTGGTCTTCGGTTGGCCGCAGGCCGCCTTCCATCTGCTCCATCGTGGGGTCGGGTTGGCGACGGATGGACTTGGGGGCGTTGGCTTCAAGCCAGGTGCGCGCTTCGGTGCGGAACGCTTCGAGATCAGTATCTGCCATTTTGAAATCACTCTCCTCGGTCAAATTCGGATTGGGCGCTTGGCCCCGGTTAAGTCAGTTCGTCTTTGGATCGGGCAATCCTAACACACGCTTGGAGACCACGTTCAGGTTGATCTCCGAGGTGCCGCCTTCGATGGAATTGGCTTTGGCGCGCAACCAGCCGCGCACACTTTGCAGCTCGTTGGAGTCGAAGCCCTCGCCTTCCCAGCCGAGGCCGCTGGCGCCCATCGCTTCAATGACCAGCTCGGTGCGGTCCTGGGCGATCTTGGCCCCGGCGTACTTCATGATCGAGGTCGCGGCGCTGGGGCCCTGGTTGGACCTGGCCTCGTCGGCGGCGCGGCGCACGGTGAGCTGGAAGGCGCGGTTCTCCATCTTGTGGTCGATGATGCGCCGGCGCAGGTCGGCGTCGGCCAGCCGGCCGGTTTCATCCAGGCCCACGTACTTCTTGGCGTAGTCCTCGACCGCCAGAGGGGCCGCCGGCGCACCGACGCCACCGCCGCCGAGGCCGGTGGAGATGTTGTCGCGCTCGAACTGGAGCAGGCGCTTGGCGATGGTCCAGCCGCCGTTGAGCGGGCCCATCATCTGGTCTTTCGGCACCTTCACGTCGGTGAAGAAGGTCTCGCAGAACGGGCTGGTGCCGTTGATCAGCCGGATCGGCCGGGTCTCGACGCCGGGCGTCTTCATGTCGATCAGCAGGAACGAGATGCCCTCGTGCTTCTTGGCCTTGGGGTCGGTGCGCACCAGGCAGAAGCACCAGTCGGCGAGGTTGGCGCCCGAGGTCCAGATCTTCTGGCCGTTGACCAGCCAGTGGTCGCCCTTGTCCTCGGCGCGGGTCTGCAAAGAGGCGAGGTCGGAGCCGGAGCCCGGCTCGGAGTAGCCCTGGCACCAGCGCAGCTCGCCGCGTGTGATCAGGGGGATGTGCTGGTGTTTCAGCGCTTCCGTGCCGACCTCGATCAGCGTCGGGCCGAACATCATCACGCCCATGCCGCCGATGGGATTGCGCGCGCCGATGCGGCCCATCTCCTCGGCCAGCACCCGCGCTTCCTGGCGGCTCAGGCCGCCGCCGCCGTAGTCCTTCGGCCAGGTCGGCGTGCCCCAGCCCTTGGCGCCCATGCGCTCGCGCCACAGCTTGGCGTCGCCGCTCTCGTCGCCGCCCATCTGAGCGGCCATCTGGGCCATCGGATTCTTGCGCAGGCTTTGCGGGAAGTTCGCTTCCAGCCAGGAGCGCGCCTCCAGCCGGAAGGCTTCGGCGTCGCCGCCAAAATCCGCCATCTCAATCCACTCCGCAAAACAATCGTTCGAATTCGAAATACGTAATAGGCGCGCAGAATTTCAGCGCAAGGGTATGGGCTATTTCAGGTCGGGCAATCCGAGCACGCGCTTGGAAACGACGTTGAGATTCACCTCTGAGGTGCCGCCTTCGATGGAGTTGGCCTTGGCGCGCAGCCAGCCGTGGACGGCGGTGAGTTCGCCCGGCGTGAAGGCGTCCCCCTCCCAGCCGAGACCCTGCGCGCCCATGGTCTCCACCATCAGCTCCGAGCGCTCCTGCGCGAAGGCCGCGGCGGCGTATTTGATGATCGAAGTGGCGGCCGACGGGCCGTTGGAGGCGCGGGACTCGGCGTTGATGCGGGCGGTGGTCAGGCCGAAAGCCTGGAAATCCATCTTGTTGCGGGTGATGCGGCCGCGCAGATCGGCATCGGCCACACGGCCGGTCTCGTCCACGCCGACGTAGCGCTTGGCGAGTTCGCCCAGATCGCCGGCCGCGCCGCCGGCGCCGCCACCGCCGCCGAAGCCGCCGGAGATGTTCTGGCGCTCGTACTGCAGCAGCCGCTTGGCGATGTCCCAGCCCTTGTTGAGCTGGCCGACCAGGTTCTCCTTGGGGATCTTCACGTCGGTGAAGAAGGTCTCGCAGAACGGGCTCTCGCCGCTGATCAGCTGGATCGGTCGGGTCTCGACGCCGGGCGTCTTCATGTCGATGAGCACGAAGCTGATGCCGGCGTGCTTGGCGTTGGGATCGGTGCGCACCAGGCAGAAGCACCAGTCGGCGCGGTTGGCGTAGCTGGTCCAGATCTTCGAGCCGTTGATCAGCCAGTGGTCGCCCTTGTCCTCGCAGCGAGTCTGCAAGGAAGCGAGGTCGGAGCCTGCGCCCGGCTCGGAGTAGCCCTGGCACCAGCGGATCTCGCCCTGGATGATCTTGGGCAGGTATTCGGCCTTCTGCGCCTCGCTCGCGAACTCCAGCAGCACCGGCCCCAGCATCCAGATGCCGAACGAGACCAGCGGCGGCCGGTAAGGCGCCAGCTCCTGCTCGACCACCCGAGCCTCTTGGGCGTTGAGGCCGCCGCCGCCGTATTGCTTGGGCCACATCGGCGCGGTCCAGCCCTTTGCGGCCACCGCCTTCATCCAGCGGATCTGCGGATCGTCGCTGCCCGCGAAGGCTCTGCCGCCCCACATCGCCTCGGGACGGCCGGACGCGGGGTCTTTCAGTTCGGGCGGATAGTGCGCCGCGAGGTAGCTTTTCACCTCGCTGCGGAACGCGGTCAGATCGCCGCCGAAGTCAGCCATGTCGTGCCTCCCGAAAGGCCGCTCTTTTGACTTTCACCTTAACGTCAACGTAAGCGCCAGCAAAGCATCCGGCGGCGCGGCCCGCGCGAATAAGCTATGGTTGTGCAGGGCAGCCCTGGGGAGCGGCATGCGCTGGTTGCGCGAATTTCGGCTGGCGGCGCTGGGCCTCGCGCCGTGGGCGCTGGCGATCGGCGTGGCGGGGGGCGGCGTCATGCTGCTGTTCTCCGGCGCGACGCCGTCGGATCCGATGCGCTTTCTGTGGCTGGCGCAGTTCACGCCGATGATCCTCATCGAGATCAGCCACTTCCTGTCCAGCATCATCGGCCTCGCCTTGCTGCTGATCGCCTTCGGGCTGTCGCGGCGACTGGACGCGGCCTGGGGCGCAAGCGTGGCGCTGTTGCCGGTGGCGGCGGTGCTGGCGCTGACCAAGGCGTTCATGTGGGAAGAGGCGCTGGTGCTGAGCGTGCTCTTCTTCGCGCTGCTGCCGTTTCACGCCGCGTTTCCCCGGGCCGCGCGCCTGTCGCGGATGGAAGTGACCCCCGGCTGGATGGTCTCGGCGCTGGCGGCGCTGGCAGGGGCGGCGATCGCCGGCTGGTGGTCGTTCCAGCACGCCGACTTCGCCAACAAGACCTGGGTCGGCGCCATCGCCGACGCCGACGCGGCGCGGGCGATCCGCTCGTCGGCGGCCGCCGCGGTGCTGCTGCTGGCGTTCGGCATCTGGCGGCTGGTGGCGACGCCGGCGACGCCCCGCGTGGTGGGCGAGGACGATCCTGACTTCTCCCGGGTGCGCGCCATCCTGGCCGCCGCCGAGGGGGCCGAGCCCGGCGCCAACCTGGCTCTGCTGGGCGACAAACGGTTCCTGTTCTCCGACAGCGGTCGCTCGTTCCTGATGTTCGGGGTGCGCGGCCGCTCCTGGGTGGCGCTGGGCGGGCCCGTCGGCCGCCGAGACGAGCGCCTGGAGCTGTTTTGGGCCTTCCGCGAACTGGCCAATGCGCACGCCGCGCGCCCGGCGTTCTATGGCCTGGGCCCTGACGACCTGCCGGACATCGTCGACCTCGGCTTCTCGATCCAGAAGATCGGCGAGAGCGCCGCGGTGCCGCTGGAGAGTTTCTCGCTGGAAGGCCGGCGGCGGGGCAACCTGCGCCGGTCGTGGCGCAAGGCGGGCGAGGAGGGCGCGTCGTTCGAGGTGTTGCCGGTGGGCGGCGCTGGCGTCGCGATGGCCGAACTGGGCCGCATCTCCGACGGTTGGCTCGCCGGCCACCAGGGCGCGGAGAAGACCTTCAGCCTCGGCCACTTCGACCCGGCTTACGTCGACGAATTCCCGGTCGCGGTGGTGCGGCTGGGCGGCGCGGTCGTCGCGTTCGCGACGCTCTGGACCACGGCGGGGCGCGGCGCCTTCTCGATCGACCTGATGCGCTACGCCGAGGATGCGCCCAAGGACGTGATGGACTTTCTGTTTGTCGAGCTGATCGCCTGGGGGCGGGCCCAGGGCTACCGCGCCTTCGAGTTCGGCATGGCCCCACTGGCGGGCCTGGAGGACCGGCCGCTGGCGCCGATCATGTCGCGGGTGGGCCGGCTGCTGTTCGAGCGCGGCGAGGACATCTACAACTTCCAGGGCGTGCGCCGTTACAAGGACAAGTACGACCCGCTCTGGCTGCCGCGTTACATCGCCGCGGCGCGCAAATGGGCGATCCCGATCCTGATGGCGGACGTCGGCCTTATGTCCTCCGGCGGCATGGCCGGCCTGACCCGCCGCGGCCCGCCTGAACGCGCCGAACCCCGCCAGGCGGCGTGAGCACCGCGCGGTTTCGCCGGGAAGCGTCTAGTGTCCCGGGCCTTGCAGGACGCTGACCAGGTGGGTGCCCAGGATCAGCACCGGGGCGGCGCAGACCAGCATCAGCATGCGGTAGGGCACCAGGCGCGGGCCCTTGAGGGGATTGACGGGCCGAGCGCCCAGCCAGCCGAACAACGCCGCCAGTGCAATGGCGAGCGCGATGCCAGCGCCCGTTAAGATCGCGTCCATCTGAAGTCTTAATTCCCTTCCGCTCGCTTAAACTTTGATTAACCGGGCCGGTTCAGAACTGGAAGGCTGATGGGCACGGACCGCCGCGTCCACAGCTGTGTGAGATTGTCGCAAGATATTGCGGTTTGGTCTCGTTTACACACTAGGAATCGGTGGTTAGCGTCCCAGTTCCGTGCTGGGAGATCGATTCGATATGACCGCGGGGGCTCCACGAGCCAGGTATGTCGATCCGGCAAGCCGCGCGATGGCCGAGGACCTGGCCCGCCGTTCCGGACTGAGCCTTAATGAATGGGTGTCGCAGCTGATGGCCGAGGGGCCGGAGGACGCGACCTCACAGGAATTCTTCGGACAGCCCGCGCCGGCGTACGCCGAGCCGCAGCGCCAGCACGTCGCCCCGCGCTACGAGGTTGCGAACCCGCGCGACGGTGGGCCACGCTACGACGCCGCACGCTACGAGCCGCCGCGAGACGAAGAGGTCGGCCGCGTGACCGCTGCTCTGGAGCGTCTTTCCGACCGGATCGAGAACGCCGAGAGCCGCCAGGCCCTTGCCATCGCGGGGGTGGAGCGCTCGGTGCGTGAGGTGATCGCCCGCATCGACGCCGGCGAGCGCGAACAGATGCAGACTGGCGCCCGCCTGGACGGCGAGGTGCAGGAGGTGAAGGTCGAGGCCGAGCGCCTGGCCGAACAGGTCAAAGGTGACACCCACTCGCTGAGCGAAAGACTGCGGAAGGTCGAGGACGAGGCGGCAGGTCCGCGCTCGACGGAAGCCCTGCGCGCGCTGGAAGGCGCCATCGGCAAGGTCGCCGGCCACGTCTACGAAGGCGAAAAGCGCCATCGCGAGAGCCTGGACGAGCTGCGCGGCCGGGTGGCGCGGCTCGACGGCGCCGAAAACGCCACGCTCAGCGCCATGCGCGAGCTGAAGACCACCTGCGGGGCGCTGGATGCGCGCCTGCGCCGCGCCGAGACCGAGGGCGACGGCGTCGCCGGCATCGCCGAGAGCCTGGCCGCCCGCGTCGATGCGGTGCGCGCCGAGCTGGGCCAGCAACTGGCCGCCGCCGCCGACGCCCGCTTCGACCGCGTCGAGCAGGCGCTGGCGCAGATGACCGAGCACGTCGACGCCGCCGAACGCCGCTCCGCCGGCGCTCTGGAGCGCATGGGCCGCGAAGTGCTGGACGTGGCGCAGACGCTGAACCGCCGGGTGCAATCCGCCGAGCGCGGCAGCGCCGAGGTGGCCGACAGGGTGGGCGCCGATCTGGCGCGCATCGCCAGCGTGGTCGAGGACCGGCTGCTGAGGGCCGATTCCGTGCAGGCGCAGGCGCTGGAGAAGCTGGGCGGCGAGATCGCCCGCATCACCGAGCGCCTGGCCGACCGCATCGCCAACGCCGAGCGCCGTTCGGCTCAGGCCATCGACGACGTCGGCGAACAGGTGGCCCGCGTCACCGAGCGCATCGGCCAGCGCCAGGACCGCTCGATCACCGAACTGGCCGACCGTATCCGCCAGAGCGAGGAGCGCACGGCGCAGCTGCTGGAGTCGGCGCGCCAGAAGCTCGACGACCGCATGGCCGACAACCAGCGCCGCACCGAAGAGCAGGTGCGCACCGCTGCTTCGCCCTTCGACCGCGACGATGACGACGACGGCTTCGGCGCCGCGCCGTTCCCGGCCTTCAACACGCCGCCGCCCGAGCGCGACTTCGCGGCGGGCGAGCCGGCCGCCCCGACGTTCTCCGCGCCGATGCCGGCTGCTTCGGCGTTCTCCGCGCCGCCCCCCGCCGCGCCACGTGCGCCGGCGTTCGAGGAAGATGACTTCGCCGCCGCCGCGACCTTCCCGTCGACGCTGCCGGCCGCTCCGCGCGACGTCGCCGATGCGCAGTCGCCCAGGCACGACCCGTTCGAGAGCGCCACGCTGGAGCCCAACGTCGGCTTCGACATGGACGAGCACGTGCTGGCGCCGCCGACCGCCGAGCAGATCACCGCCGCCTCGGCCCCGCCCACCGCCATGACGACCCGCGAGGTGATCGACCGCGCGCGGGCCGCCGCCAGAGCCGCCACCGACAAGGCCGCGCCAAAGCGTTCCGGCCCTGAGGAAGGTGTGCTGGAGAGCCTGTCGTTCGGCCGCGCCAAGCGCCGCGACGGCGGCATGTCCGGCCCGTTGATGGTGGCCAGCGCCCTGGCCGCCGTCGGCCTCGCGGCTGGCGGCTACATGTTCTACGAGGGCCAACCGGGCGGTGCGCTGCCGAAGCGGGTCGCCGACGCCCTGGCCATCGAACACGATGGGCAGCCGGCCGACGCAGGCGCCAATGGCGCGCCGCTCGCCGCCGTCGCGCTCGCGCCGAAGCCGAACCTGCAACCGGCGGGGCCCGATCTCTCCGGTCCCTATTCCGCCGCGGTGGCCAAGATCACCGCTGGCGAGAAGGGCGGCCTCGCCGACCTCACCAAGCTGGCAAACGGCGGCTACGCGCCGGCGCAGTTCTACCTCTCGCAGCTCTACCAGGACGGCAAGGCGGGGCTGAAGAAGGACGCGGCGCAGGCGCGCGGCTGGCTGGAGCGCGCCGCCGAGGGCGGTGACCGCACCGCCATGCACAATCTGGCGTTAGACGAACACGACGGCGTCGGCGGTCCGAAGAACGTCGCCGCGGCGGCCGAGTGGTTCCGCCGCGCGGCCGAGCTCGGCCTGCTGGACAGCCAGTTCAATCTCGCCGCCATCTACGAGCACGGCGACGGTGTCGGCCAGAATCTCGCCGAGGCCTACAAGTGGTACCTGATCGCGGGTCATGCGGGCGACGCGGAGGCCAAGGCCGGCGCGGCCCGGGTGGCCGCCAGCCTGACGCCTGACGCCAAGGCCGTCGCCGAGAGCGCCGCCGCGCAGTTCCAGCCCTCGCCACCGGACACCGGCGTCGCGTTGGCCGCCGCGGCGCCGGCAGCCGCCAGTTCGCCAGACCTGGTCACCGCTCAGCGCGCGCTGAACCAGCTCGGCTACTACCAGGGTCCGACTGACGGCGTGGGCTCGCCGGCGCTGAAACTGGCGCTCGCCGCCTACCAGCGCGACCAGGGCCTGCCGGTGAGCGGCGCCCCTGACGCGGCCACCATCGGCAAACTGGCGGTCTATACGCAGTAGACGTTCTCCTCCCCCGCCGGGGGAGGCGTCAGTCCGAATGGACTGACGGAGGGGGCAAGTGAGTCCCCGCGCCGATACGCCCCCTCCGTCGCTTCGCGGCACCTCCCCCAGCGGGGGAGGAGAGCCAACTAATCCCCGCCCAGCATCTCCCAGCCCACCGGGTGGGCTCGGCCGGCGCTGATGGCCACCGCCAGCGGGCGGCGGGCGAACAGCCTTGCGAAGGCGGCGTCGCGGACGTTGAGGCCGCCGGCGAAGGCGCCGAAGGCCGGCAGGATCAGGCGCTCGCCGTCGGTGACGAAGCAGCGCCGCCGCACACTGCCGGCGCGGCCCTTGACCTTGGCGCTGGGATGCAGGTGGCCGGCGACTTCGCCTGGCGATGGGGCTGGCGCCGGTTCGTGCACGAGACCCAGGCCAGCGATGGCGAGACGATCGGCGATAACGCCCGGCAGCGCCTTTGGCCCGTCCGCGTCGTGGTTACCGACGATCCAGACCAACTCGGCGACGGCGCCTAGCGTCGCCAGCGCCTGAGCGTCGGCCGGCGCGATCCGCGCTTCGGCGCCGCCGTCGTGGAAGGTGTCGCCCAAGAGCACGATGCGCCTGGGCCGCAGCTGCGCCGCCTCGGCGGTGAGCCGCGCCAGGGTTTCGCGGGTGTCGTAAGGCGGCAGCATCTGGCCGCGCGCCGCGTAAGCCGAGCCCTTTTCCAGGTGCAGATCGGCCACCACCAGCGTGCGCTCGGCCTCGAGCCAGAGGGCGCCTGACGGTCGCAGCAACACCAGCGCGCCAGCGACCTCCAGCCGCAGGCCACCGCAGGGCGAGAGCGCGAAGGCGTAGCGAGGGGCTTGAGCCGGGTTCACGCGGTGGCCTCAGCAATCAGCATTTCGGCGGCTTCCATCAGGATGGTCTCGCGCGCCGTGCCCGGCGAGCGCTGCTGGCCGATCTCCAGCATCATCGGCACCGAGAAAGGCGACAGGTGCTCCAGCTTCGCGTGCCGGATGCCGCCCTTGATGCGCGCCAGCAGCAGTCCGAGGCGGCCGACATCCACCAGGCCGCGCGCCGCGTCAGCTCTCGCGCAGCGCAGCAGCAGGTGGTCGGGCTGGTGGCGGCGCAGCACGTCGTAGACCAGGTCGGTGGAGAAGGTGATCGCCCGCCCCGCCTTCTGCTCGCCCCGGAAGCGCCGCTCCACCAGACCGGAGATCAGCGCGCAGGCCTTGAACGCCGCCTTCATCATGCTGCTTTCGAGAAGCCAGGATTCGAGGTCGTCGCCAAGCATGTCCTCGGAGAAGAGGTCGCTTAGGTCGAGGCTGTCCATGGGGTTCAGCGACCAGATGGTCACCGCGTAGTCGTTGCAGACGAAGCCCAGGGGTCCGGCGCCGGCCCGCTCCAGCCGCCGGGTCAGCAGCATGGCCAGGGTGGTGTGGGCCAGGCGGCCCTCGAACGGGTAAGCCACCATGAAGTGGCGCTTGTGGTGCGGGAAGGTCTCCAGCAGCATCTCGTCCTCGGCCGGGATCGCCGACTTGTCGCGCTGGATCTCCAGCCATTCGCGCACGTCGTCGGGCAGCACGTCCCAGCGTGCGCCATCGCTCATCAGATGGCGGACTTTCTTGGCCAGGAAGGTGGAGATGGCGAACTTGGAGCCGCCCCACGAGGGCATCTTCGGCTCCTTGTCGGCGGCGGGGCGCACCAGCACGTCGAGGCCGGTGACGCCCACCAGCATCAGCACCTGGCCGGCGAAGATGAAGGTGTCACCGGGCTCCAGCACCTCCAGGTAGCCTTCCTCCACCTCGCCCAGCTTGCGGCCGACGGACCCGCGGCGGCCGGCCATCCGTACACTGAGCATCGCCGGCGAGACGATGGCGCCGGAGTTCATCCGGTGGCGAAGGGCGGTCTCTTCGTTGCGGACGCGCCAGAGGCCGTCGAGGCCCTTCACGATGCGCTTGAAGCGGTCGTAGGTCTTCAGCGCGTAGCCGCCGGTGGAGACGAAATCGATCACCGCCTCGAAGTCTTCCCACGCAATCTCGCGGTAGGGGCGCGCGCTGCGCACTTCGTCGTAGAGCGCCAAGAGGTCGAAGGGCTCGGAGCAAGCGACGGCCATCACATGCTGGGCCAGCACGTCCAGCGCGCCTGCGTGCTCTGGCTCGGCGTCGAGGGCGTTTTCGGCGATTGCCTCGCGGGCGGCCTGGCATTCCAGCATCTCGAAGCGATTGGCTGGCACGAAGAGCGCGTGGCTGGGCTCGTCCAGACGGTGGTTGGCGCGGCCGATCCGCTGCACCATCCGCGAGGCGCCCTTGGGCGAGGCCAGCTGGATGACCAGGTCGACGTCGCCCCAGTCGATGCCGAGGTCGAGGGTGGAGGTGCAGACCACGGCCCGGAGCGCGCCTCTGGCCATCGCCGCCTCCACCCTGCGGCGCTGCTCGGCCGCGAGCGAGCCGTGGTGCAAAGCGATGGGCAGGTTGTCGTCGTTGAGCCGCCACAGCTCCTGGAACGCGAACTCGGCCTGGAAGCGGGTGTTCACGAAGACGAGGGCGATGCGGGCGCGTTTGATCTGTTCGTACACTTCCGGCATCGCGTGGTGCGCCGTGTGGCCGTGCCAGGGCACGCGGCCTTCGGAGAGCAGCACATCCACCACCGGCGGCGCGCCGCCGGAGCCGCGCACCAGGTCCACGTCCGCTTGGCCGGTGGGCGAGAGCCAGCGGCGGATCACGTCAGGGTCGTCGACGGTGGCCGAGAGGGCGACGCGCCGCAGGTTCGGCGCGAACTGCTGCAGCCGCGCCAGGTCGAGCGAGAGCAGGTCGCCGCGCTTGGAGGGCCAGATGGCGTGGGCCTCATCGACGATGACGCAGCGCAGGTCCTCGAAATAGCGCCGCGCGCCTTCCCAGGCGACGAACAGCGCCAACTGCTCTGGCGTGGTCAGCAGCATGTCCGGCGGCTTCACTCGCTGGCGCTGGCGGCGCGAGACGCCCGTGTCGCCAGTGCGGGACTCCGCGCGGATGTTGAGCCCCATCTCGGCGATGGGCGCCATCAGGTTGCGCTCGATGTCCACCGCCAGCGCCTTCAGCGGCGAGAGGTAGAGTGTGTGCACCCCGCGCGGTGCGTTGCTGGGCGGCCGCTCGGCCAGTTCGATCAGGCTGGGGAGGAAGCCGGCCAGCGTCTTGCCGCCGCCGGTGGGCGCGATCAGCAGCGCGTGCCGGCCTTCGCGCCCCTTCTCCACCATCGCCAGCTGATGCGGCCGCGCCTGCCACCCACGCTCGCCAAACCACGCGGCGAACCGCGGCGGCAGGGAGCTGAGAGCGCGGCCGTCGTCCTTCTTCACGATGGCCACGGATTGAGAAGCGCGCAGCCCGCGTGGTCGAAGTGACGGACGTTGCGTGTCACCAACACCAGGTTGGCCGTGAGCGCCGTCGCGGCGATGAGTTCATCAACGACGCCGACGACGATGCCAGACGCTCGGTATCTGGCCGAGAGGTCGCCCCAACGTCGCGCGATGTCTTCGTCGATCGGCAGAACCCGATCGGCATATTCCGCCACGAGACGGTCAGTAGCTTCAGCAAGGCCTCGCCGCCGGCGGCCGGGCGCTAGTCGCGCAAGCCCGCGCTGGATTTCGCCGATGCTGAGAACACTGACGAACAGATCGTCTTCGGCCACGCTATCCCACCATCGAGCGAAATGCGGCTCAGGCCGGTCGCCGACGAGCGCACTCAGCGCATTGGTGTCGAGCAGAAAACTCAAAGATCGACGTCGCGCGGTGGCGTCGAGTCCCTCCCCAGGTCGAGCTCATCAAGCGATGGAAATGAAAGTAGAAATTCCTTGAACGTGGGCTTGCGCTCCTGCAACAGCCGGAGTTCGGCGAGCGAAATGACCGCCGCGGTTGGCTCGCCATCGACGGCGAGCGTCTGTGGCCCCTCCTGCTGGGCGCGCTCGACCAACTGCCGCAGCTTGTCGCTGTCGCTGTCGGACACGTCCCAAACCTTGTGTGCGTCATCCGCCATGCGAGCAAAGATAACATCACGCATTGGTCTGGCCAATGTTCTCTTTCTGTTTCAACCTGGCATCGGCTAATACCAGTTCGTGAACGCGCTCTCTCCGAGTCTCGATCTTGCGCCTGCGCTGGTGGTGTTGCCGGGACCGCGGGCTGGCGTGGCGGACGGCGGCGAGCCGCGGCTGCTGCGGCCGCCGGCGGCGCGGGAGCTGATGGAAGCCGGTCCGGTGCTGATGGCGCACGCCGGGCTGACGGCGCGGCGGCTGGGAATGAACGCACCGCCGCGCTCAGCGCGCTTCTTCGATGCACTGGAGCTGTTCGCTTTTGTGCGGCCGGCGAGGTTCTGCGCGCCTTCGGCGGCGGGGCTGGCGCTGGCGCTGGGCCTGCCGGAGCCGAAAGGCGCGGCCGAGCAGGCGGCGGCGTTGCGCGACGTGGCGGCGCGGCTGCTGGCGGAACTGGCGGAGGCGCCGACGCCCAGCCGCGAAGAGGCGTTGGCGCTGGCCGAGACGTTGGGCCGCGCCAGCTGGGCCTGGGCGCCGGCCATCATCGGCGCACTACGTTCCAAGCCGCTTGGCCGGCCGTGGCGTGGCTCCGGGCTCGAGGTGTGGTCGCGGCTGACCGAGTGGGAAGACCAGGCGCCGTCGGGCGAAGCGGGCTCCAAGCCCATCGATCCGAACGCCGCCGCCGGCCGCCTCGCCACGCTGCTGGACCGCGCTGGCCTTGACGAGGCGCGGCCGGCGCAGGCCGCCTTCGCCGCCGAGACCGCCTTCGCCTTCCAGCCGCGCGACCGCGAAGGCGAGCCGCGGATGATGCTGGCCGAGGCCGGCACCGGCGTCGGCAAGACTCTCGGCTATCTGGCCCCAGCCTCGCTCTGGGCCGAGACCAACGGCCCGGCGGTGTGGATCTCGACCTACACCCGGGCGCTGCAGCGGCAGATCGAGCGCGAGAGCCACGCGCTGTTTCCCGATCCGGTGGTGCGCGCGCGCAAGGCGGTGGTGCGCAAAGGCCGCGAGAACTACCTCTGCCTGCTCAATCTTCAGGACAACATCAACGCCGCGGCGCTGGGCAATGCCGACCTGATCGGCCTGGGGCTGGTGGCGCGCTGGGCCAGAGCCAGCCGCGACGGCGACATGACCGGCGGCGACTTCCCGGCGTGGCTACCGACGCTGTTCGCCATTGGCCCGGCGGCGCAGGCCTCGGCGTCCAACCTGGTCGACCGGCGCGGCGAGTGCGTGCACGCCGGCTGCCCGCACTACCGGGTCTGCTTCATCGAGCGCGCCATCCGCGCCTCCAAGCGCGCCGACCTGGTGATCGCCAACCATGCGCTGGTGATGACCCAAGCCGCCTTTGATGGGGCGCGGGCCGCGCGCGGTCAGAAGGCCGACGCCGAGACCACGCAGCTGAAGCGCATCGTTTTCGACGAAGGGCACCACCTGTTCGACGCCGCCGACAGCGCCTTCGCCGCCGCGCTCTCCGGCGCCGAGGCCGCCGAACTGCGCCGCTGGATCCGTGGACCGGAGGGGCGCGGCCGGCGCGGCCGAGGCCTGGAAGCGCGGCTGTCCGAGGTGCTGGCCGACCGCGAGACGGCGCGCGAGGCGATGATCGCCGCGACGCGCGCCGCCGCCCAGCTGCCGGGGGAAGGCTGGTCGGGCCGCATCGCGCCGATGGGCGGCGAGGTCAGCCCGTTCGGGCCGATCGAGCAGTTCCTGGTGGCGGTGCTGGAGCAGCTGCAGGCCCGGGCCGATCCTTCGGAGCTCGGCATGGAGTGCCAGGCACGCCCGGCGCTGGAGCTGGTGCGCGAGACGGCGGCCAAGGCCGCTGTTGCGCTCGGCGCGATCGAGGCGCCGCTGCTGGCGCTGGCGCGGCACCTGGACGACGTGCTGGACGAGGACTCCGACACGCTGCCCACCGGCGATCGGGCCAGGATCGAAGGCGCTTTGCGCGGCCTCGACCGGCGGGCGCGGATGATGCTGCCGGCCTGGCGTTCGATGCTGAAAGCGCTGGAGGAGAACGCCGACGACGACCCCGATTTCGTCGACTGGTTCGACGCCAACGTCATGTACGGCCGCGTGGTCGACGCCGCCGCGCGCCGCCACTGGGTCGATCCCACCGAGCCGCTGGCCGCGGCGGTGCTGAAGCCCGCCCACGGCGTGCTGGTGACCAGCGCCACCCTGGCCGACTCGACCCTGGACGACCCCTTCGCTCTGGCCGAGATGCGCACCGGCTCGGCCCGGTTCACCGATCGCCCGAAGACCCTGCGGCTGGCCTCGCCCTTCGACTATGGGTCCAACGCGCGGGCCATCGTGGTCACCGATGTGGCGCGGGACGACGCGCGGCAGGTGGCGGCGGCGATGCGCGAGCTGTTCCTGGCGGCGGGCGGCGGCGCGTTGGGGCTGTTCACGGCCATCCGCCGGCTGCGGGCGGTGCACGAGCGCATCGCCTCGCCGCTCGCCGACAAGGGCCTGGCGCTCTACGCCCAGCACATCGATCCGCTGGAGGCCGGGGCGCTGGTGGACATCTTCCGCGCCGAGGAAGACTCGTGCCTGCTGGGCACCGACGCCATCCGCGACGGCGTCGATGTGCCAGGGCGAGCGTTGCGCCTGCTGGTGTTCGACCGCATCCCCTGGCCGCGCCCGGACATCCTACACAAGGCCAGGCGGGGCCGTTTCGGCGGCAAAACGTACGACGACGCCATCGCCCGAGGCCGCATCGCTCAGGCCTTCGGCCGCCTGATCCGCAGAGCCGACGACCGCGGCGTGTTCGTGATGCTGGACGCCCAGGCGCCGACGCGGCTGTTCTCCGGGTTGCCGGAGGGCGTGGAGCTGCAGCGCATGGGCCTGGTGGAAGCCATCGAGGCGGTGGGGGAGCATCTGAGCCAGCGCCCTTCTCCCCTTGCGGGAGAAGGTGTCAGCGAAGCTGACGGATGAGGGGTCGGCGAGCAGAGCCGAGCGGCGTCTGGCAAGTCATACCCATACGTCAGCGAGACCCCTCATCCGGCCTTCGGCCACCTTCTCCCGCAAGGGGAGAAGGAACGATCATCGCGGCTGCGTCGCGTCTCTTGCCGCGCCCAGCAGATCGTAGGGACCCTTGCGGAAGTGGGCCTGCGCTGCCGCGCCGTCCGGGCCGAACACCATGGTCTGGTCGGTGGCCGGATCGTACGCCGGCCACGTCACCCCGCCGGGGCAGCCCGGCTTGCCGGTCTTGACGAAGGCGACCCAGCAGCCGTGCACCAACGCCATCTCGGCCGCGTCGCCGCCCACGGCGATCAGTGGCAGCGGCGCGCGGGCCATGGCGGCGAACACGAACAGCATCTCCATGCCGTGGCTGGCGCGGGTGCGGCGAGGGCGCAGCACCGTCGGATTGTAGTCGAACTGGTAGAGCCAGGCCGGCGCGGCGCGGCTGTGGCGGGCGGCGAACCAGCGGGCCGGCGCGCCCATCCATTCGTCGCGGAAGATGTCCCGGCCCAGCGTGGCGTCGTCGGGCGCCTCGGCGCCGTAGGCGGTGCGCAGGGCGGTTAGCTGGTCCGGGGCGAAATCCTTCAGCATGTTGGCCGGATCGCTGCCCTCCAGCAGCGAGTCTTCGCCGCTGTTGGAGCCGATCAGCAGCGGTACCTTGGCCTCGCGGGCGGCGTCGAAGGCCTGCGACGGGGTGGCGGCGACCAGACGCCCATCGACGGTCACGCCCAGACCGCCGCCGGCTGCAACGAGCGCCGAGACTGGCAAAGCGCGTAGCTGTTCCGCGGTGGCGTCCGCCGGCGCGCCGGCCTTGGCCGCCAGCGCCGCGCCGTGCGCTTCGGCTTTGGCGAGGTCGTCGAAGCCGCCCCAGCCGGCGCCGGACTCGACGACGGCCTGAGCGAAGAGGCCGCGCGCGGCGGGCGTCGCCAGCAGGAACAGCACGGCCTGGCCGCCGGAACTCTCGCCGGCCACCGTCACCCGCGCCGGATCGCCGCCAAACGCGGCGATGTTGCGCTTCACCCATTTGAGCGCCGCGATCTCGTCCATCAGGCCGTAGTTGGCGAGCGGCGCGCCAGGGCCCGCCTCCTTGGTCAGCGCCGGGTGGGCGAACCAGCCCAGCGCGCCCAGGCGGTAGTCCACCGAAACGAACACGACGCCGTCCTTGGCGAACACGTCGCCGTCGAACTGCGGCTGGCTGGCCGTGCCGGTGTCATCGCCGCCGCCGTGCAGCCAGACCATCACGGGCGCGCCCTTGGCGGCTGGCGGGGCCCAGACGTTGAGCGTCAGGCAGTCTTCGCTCTGAGCGGTCCCGGCCGGCAGCGCGCGGCTCTCAGCTTGCGGGCAGACCGCGCCGAATGCGGTGGCGGCCCGCATACCATCCCAGCGAGGGGCGGGCTGCGGCGGGCGCCAGCGCAAAGGTCCGACGGGCGGTGCGGCGTACGGGACGCCTTTGAAGGCCAGCACGCCGTCCGGGAGCCCTGCGCCGCTGACCAAGCCGGTGTCCAGCCGCACCGGCACGGGGTCCGCGATGGCGGATGTCGCGGCCGCGAGGGCGACGAAAGCGAGGGCGAGCTGGCGGATCATTGCCGTACCATTGTTCGTTGATCGCGTTCCATGCAACCGGTGGACGGTTGATCCATCCGCCATCCGCCCCCGTAGTGAAAGGGGGTGGTCGGCGTGGAGGACGGCATGCGGACCCTGGGGCTGGTTCTGGCGGCGGCGACGATCGCACCGCCGGCCTTCGCGTGGGAGCCCACCGGCCCAGCGTTGCAGACATTGTCCAGCGGCCAGGCTTGGGCGGAGGTGCAGGGCGAGGCCCAAGGCGCCGGCCTGATCCACGCCGCGGTCGACATTCCCGCGCCGCCAAAGCTGGTGTGGGCGGTGATGACCGATTGCCGGGAGATGCCCAAGCTGATCGCCAACGGCGATCCCTGCCGTGTGCTCAGCGCCGACCCTGGCGGGACCTGGGACGTGCGCGAGCAGGTGACCCACGGCAACCTGATCATGCCGCCGATCCGCAACGTCTATCGCTCCGACTACGAGCCCTACACCGTCATCCGCTTCCACCGCCTCAGCGGCGACCTGAGGATCGAGGACGGCGTCTGGCGCTTCGAGCCGCTGAACGGCGGGCGCGGCACGCGGGTGATCTACGAGAACCTGGTGGCGGCCAACATTCCGGCGCCGTCGATGCTGGTGCGCCAGGCGCTGCGCTCGGACACGCCGAAAGTGCTGATGAACCTGCGACGTGAGTGCGCCGCGCGGGTAGGGCAGTAGGAACGGGGGACACGCACGACTTTCTTTTGAAAGTCGAGCATGTCCCCTCAGCTCAGTTCACCGGGCGGCTTGCTCAGCCGACGATGGCGTACCTGGGAAAGTCGTAGGTTTCGACGCGTCCCACCTTCAGGAGCGCGGCCTGGACATCGGGCCGCTGGGCGATCTTCGCCAAGCGGTCGCGGAAGGCTGCTGTCAGCGGCGCCGGCTGCCCCTCGCGGTAGACCTGCAGCGCTCCGAGCGCCACCGCTCGCAACTGCGGGTCGCCCAGCATGTTCACAAGCGCCATGGCGATTTCTTCGTCGCTACCCGCGCAGGCAACGGCGCCCAGATAAGCGTCGGGATCGGCCCGCTGCAGCGGAAGGATGTCGGCCAGCTGCGCGGCGGCGTCCGCCTGGCGCCCGACGCCGTGAAGGGCGCAAGCCCGGAGCGCGGCCAGGTCCGCGGCGCCGGCCATGTCGAGGCTCTCTGGTTGACGGTGGCGAAGCATCGCCAGCGCTTCACCCGGACGGTTCAGGCCGATGAGGATGTGCGCCTGCTGCATGTCGAAGCGAACTTTGTCGGTGCAGAGCGCGCACATGGCTGAGGTTATGGCGAGGGCCTCGTCGTTCCGTCCAAGCTCGCTGAGCACCGTTACCTTGCGCGCGATAAGGTCGTACTGGTACGCGTCGTCCTCCCTCCAGGCGGGACCGGCCGCCATCGCCGCATCGAGTTCGTCCAGGGCTTCGGAGTAGCGGCCCAACCGCTCAAGCGCCACAGCGACAGCGTATTGCGGCGCACGGTGGTCGGGATCGGCCCCAGCCAGCTTCTGAGCTCTCGCCAGCTCGGCTGCGCCAACAGCATGCACATTGAAGGCGGCCGGGTTCTTCGCGACCAGCTCATCAAAGCGCCGGTCGGCGCGCAACTGCGCCATCACCAGAGGGCTGCCGATCCGCCGCGCGAACGACATCGCTGTCGCCTCATCGCCGTTGGCGAGCGCCGCCGTCGCGCCTTGCAGCCAGATCGGATTGAGGTCGACCCTCGGATCGAGGTTGGAGAGCGGGGACAGCACTTGCGCCAACTGCAGCTGCGCCTCGGCTGCGTTCGGCAGCGCACCGAACGCCTGGTCGATCCAGACGAGAACCCGCTGGTTGATCGTGCGCACATGGTCTGGCGCCGCGAGTCGCAGGTGCTCGAAAGCCGCATAAGCGTCTTCCGGATCCGATGCGACCGCGGCCGACATCAGCCGGCCCAGCCAGTCGTCGGTGGTCGCCAGCGGACTTTGCGTCGCGATCTGGTAGGCCCAATGCGCTTTCGACGCCTGCTCGCTGTCCAGGGCGGCGAGAGCGTAGGTGGCGACTACCCGATGGCCAAGTTCCGGCGACAGACGGTCGAGCACGTCGGGCGCGACGATAGGGGTCAACGCCTGGACGGCGTCAGCCTCATCGCCCTGTCTCAGCAGCAGCTGCACTGCGGTCAGAGGGGCGGCGACGCTTCGGTCGGCCACCATGTGAGGATCGTCAGCCGGCGCGGCGCCTGCCTGGCAGGCGGCGAGGACGAAAGCGCAGAGGGCGACGGCGAGGTTGCGCATGTGCCTGATCCCGGAACCAGCTTCGCGGACCCAACCCTCGCACGCCTCGGCTAACAAACCGTACGGGTCGGGTCGACTTCGGCCGGCAGGCATGTCCGCGAGGGGGTCGCCGCGGGGTTCGCGCCGGCGAAGGTCCCGCATCTGACGCCGGAGAGGCCGCCGCAACCGTAGGCACCCCCAGAAGTGGGGGGCGACCGGCGCCGACGCGGACCTAGGCTTACGACAAGCTTCACCGAACCGGCGGTCGCGGTCGCCTCTCAGATTGGATCCATCCAGATGCAGCGCCCTCAAGCTTTCATAGTTCGCGGCGTCATCGCGGCTACCATGGCCCTGAGCGGCTGCGGCGCCGCCAACGCCGGTGGCTCGAACGTGCTGATCGGCCAGTGGCATCTGAGCCGGCAGGTCGTCGATCCGGACTATACCGGGTACGACTGCACCAGGTCCGACCTGGCGTTCACTGCCAATCGCTTCAGCTGGGTCGTCAACGGCAAGCTGACCGTGGAGCCTGTGTCCAGCTACAGCCCGCTGGGGAACAACCGGGTGATGGTGAACATGGTCAGGGAGGAAGCCTTCACGGTGGACGACAACAACACCATCGAAGTCATCGAGGGGATGGCGAAGTGCATCTACACGCGGACCAAGTAGCCGCAGGGGACAGGCGCGACTTCCTTTGAAAGTCGAGCATGGCCCGGCCATCGAGCCCCGCCATCGTCCCAGGAGCGTCGTGGAGCGTTCTTCTGCCGTTACTAGTAGTACCCTAGCGGACACCCCCGCCGCGGGGCTCGGCGCCCCCTCCAGGCCCCGGGAAACGCCATCTGAAGGCTGACCCGCCGCTCAGCCCTTGCGATCCCGCCCGAAGTTCGGTTCGGCGTTCTCCTGGCCGGAGGGCGCGCTCAGTTTGCGCGAGGAGAACACCGTGCCGCCACGTCAGTCCAATCGCATGATCGGGAGCGGATCGATCTTCCGCTGGCCGCGAGAAGGTTCAGGAGATCCAGTTGCCGCAGTGGCTCAGAACCGACCAACCCGCGGCTGATTTGTGGAGGTGAACCATCGATCCCGTTCCGCATAGCGAACCGCAGACCATTGAGAACTTCACCAGCGCTTCCTTGCCATCTTGGCTGAAAGCGATCCGCGAGAATGAGATCAACGCCCCCGAGAAGCCTTCTTGAACTGCCGTCTGGACAGACTCGCCCGTGGAGATTGCCTGGCCCGGGTCAGCGGGCTTCCACTTGCGCCCGTCGACCAGTTCGATGCCCTGAAGGCTGAAATGGACGCCTAAGAGGGACTGTTGGCTGCTACCGCGGGGAACGTCGCTGCGGAAGCGGAGACCATGCGCGCAATCTGCGAACCCCGGATTGGCCGAGGAAGGCGCGGCGCTTAGCTCCTGGTTCACGAGGTGCCGCCCTTGATCCTCTCCTAGCCAGGACCCAAGCACCGACTCGTAGATGGCTTGCTCTTCTTGGCTGATGACGCCAGCGGACCCTGCTGGCTGGTCTGCGACCGACGGAATAGGCGCAATTGCCAGAAGAGAAATCAGCGCCATCGTTGGCGTCAGGCACGTCTTCATCGCACCACCCTCTTCAGCCCAAGCCGCAACTCTACCGCGTTGCGGTGTCCGGATGCAGTACCGACAATTCCCGATTTGGCGGCCGACCTTTCCCCTGCTGGCCTGCGGCGATGACGCGGAGCCGGATTCGCAGGCGTGACTGGGACGAGCGTCGCCGAGGCCCCAGGAGCGGCGTAGAGCGGGTTCGAGACATTACTTGTAGTACCCCTACCGGACACCCCCGGCGCGGGGCTGGGCGCCCCTTCCAGGCCCCGGGAAAGGGCATCTTCCGAATCGGGGGACGTTCAACTCAGCCCTGCGCCTCTTCGCGCGCCTCGCCCATGGCGCGGCTGGCGGCGCGGGCTAAAAAACCGGAGCGGGTAAGGCCGTGGGCTTCGGCGAAAGCGTCGATCGCACGCAGGGCCGTCTCAGGCAGGGTGATGTTGACCCTGACGGTCCGCACCGGCGCCATAGGCGCAGGAACAAGGACGGCGACCGCGTCGCGGTTCTCGCGGTTGGCCATGATGTCCTCAAGGGAGGATGGCTCGGGGATTGGCGCCTGGTCTTCCGCCAAACCCTCAAGATGGAACGCCAGCGCTTCCGCCGCCATGGCGCGCGCCTCGTCGAGGTCAGCGCCGGCGGTGACGACGCCGGGCAGGTCGGGAAACGAAACGCCGTAGTCGCTGTCAGGCTCTTTGTGGATCAAGGCGATGTAGGCGCTCATCTAGGTCCTATTCCATGCCGACGCCGCTAGCGCGTTCGATCGATCTCAGCGTGCCGCGCGGCAGGTCTTTCTTTGGGCTGGGCACAGTGACGACGCCGGGCCTGGTCGGATGCTTGAATTGCTTGTGGGAACCCCTCTGGCGCACCTCGACCCAGCCATTGGCCTCCAACCTGCGAATGACTTCACGACTATCCATGTGTATCTATACACACCGTAAGCTCAAGTCAATCGTCATACACACCCGCACACACCGACGTTAGCTCTTCCGGTCCCGGCCGAAGTTCGGCTCGGCGTTCTCCTGGCCGGCGGCGACTATGCCGAGGCGGATTTCGCGGGTGCGCGTGAAAAGCTCCTGCAGTTTCTCGCCTTCGCCCCAGCGGATCGCTCGCGACAGCGCCTGCAGGTCCTCGGTGAAGCGGCCGAGGATTTCCAGCACCGCGTCCTTGTTGGTGAGGAACACGTCGCGCCACATGATCGGGTCGGACGCGGCGATGCGAGTGAAATCGCGAAAGCCGCCGGCGGAGTACTTCATCACCTCGCCCTGGGTGACCTCCTCAAGGTCGGCGGCGGTGCCGACGATGTTGTAGGCGATCAGGTGGGGCAGGTGAGAGGTGACGGCCAGGACGAGGTCGTGGTGCTTCTCGTCCATCAGCTCGACCCGGGCGCCGAGGCGCATCCAGAACTCGGTCAGCTGCTCCAGCGCCGCCTGGTAAGGCGCGTCGGTGCGCTTCTGTGGGGTCAGGATGTTCCAGCGGTTCTCGAACAGGGTGGCGAAGCCGGCGGCGGGGCCGGACTGCTCGGTGCCGGCGACCGGGTGGCCTGGGATGACGAAAACGTCCGCCGGCGCGTTGGCCTGCAGCGCTTCGGCCACGGCGGCTTTCACCGAGCCGAGGTCGGTGATGGTGGCGCCGGCTTTGACGCCCGGCGCGGCGGCGGCCATCGCCGGGCCCATGGCCATCACCGGCACGGCGAACACGATCAGATCGGCGTCCCGCGCGGCCTCGGCGGCGTCGGCGGTGACCAGGTCGGCGTAGCCCAACTCGGCGATCTCACGGCGGTGCGCTTCGCTGGCGTCACAGACGGCGACGGCGCCCACCGCGCCCTTGGCCCGCGCGGCGCGGATCACCGACGAGCCCATCAGGCCGCAGCCGATCACCGCCATGCGCGCATAGGTCGGCGGCGCTGGGGCCGGGGCGGGAGTCTGGTCGGGCATCGGGCGGTTCCTTCGGGTTCTCGGCCGAGACCGTCCTTTTGATGAGACCCCGGCCATGGCGGCGGGGACGTGAGTGACCAGCCGCTTCGCTATGCGAGCGGGCGGTAATAGCTCAGGGCTTGGCGAGCGATCCGGGTCACGGCGCGCCTCCTAGCGGCGCAGGCGCCGGCCGGTCAAGCCTCGGCGCCGGCCAGGAACGCCGCCAGCGCCTCCACCAGGGCGCGGTTGTGCGCTTCGAGGCCGATGGTGATGCGCAGGGCGTTGGGCAGGCCGTAGTTGGCGACGCCGCGGACGATGAGGCCGCGACGGGCGAGGAAGACCTCGGCCTCGGCGGCGGTCTTGCGGGGCGTCGCCGGGAAGTGGACCAGCACGAAGTTGGCGCCGGACGGCGTCACCGGCAGGCCGAGGCCACCGAACTGCTGCGTCAGCCACGGGCGCCAGCGCTCGACCAGCGCCAGCGATTGCGCCTGGAAGTCCTCGTCGGCCAGCGCCACCACGGCGGCTTCCAGCGCCGGGATGGAGACGTTGAAGGGCGGCCGGATGCGGTCGATGGCGTCGGCGATGGGTTCCGGGCAGTAGCCCCAGCCGACCCGCAGCGCCGCCAGCCCGTGGATCTTGGAGAAGGTGTGGGTGACGATGATGTTGTCGGCCGTCCGCGCCATGTCGAGGCCGTCGGTGAAGGTCGGATCGGTGCAGAACTCGGAATACGCGGCGTCGATCACCAGGACCGTCTCGGGCGGCAGGCCGTCGTGCAGGCGGCGCAGCTCCTCGATGGTGGTGAACGTGCCGGTGGGGTTGGCCGGATTGGTGATGAAAACCAGCTTGGTCCGCTCGTCGACCAGCTTCAGCATCTCCTCGACGTCGATGCGGTAGTTCGGCTCCGGCGCGCTGCGCACCTCTGCCTGGCAGGCGCGGGCGCCGATGCCATAGGCGCCGAAGGCGTATTCGCCTTGCACGATGTTGTCGCCGGGCTCGAGGAACACCTGGTTGATCAGGTGCAGGATCTCGTCGGTGCCGCAGCCCAGCACCAGCCGCTCAGGCTCGATGCGGTAGCGCTCGCAGATGGCGTGGCGCAGCACCGTGCCGCGGCCATCGGGATAGACGTTCAGTTCGCTGGCGGCGGCGACGTAGGCCTCGCGCGCCTTCGGGCTGCAGCCCAGGATGTTCTCGTTGCCCGAAAGCTTCACCGGATGGGCCACGCCCTCGGCGGTCGACTTGCCCGGCTTGTAGGGCGTGATGTCGAGGATGCCGGCCTTGGCCTGGGGGCGCCTGGGGGTGGTCATAGCGGCGCGCTCTTACACGGCGCCGGCGCGGCGCGCACCCCCGGCGGCGGTCAGAAGGCGCGTGGCGCGGCGGTCACCGGCTGTCCGTTCAGCCACGCCTGACCGTTGTTGAAGGCGATGGGCGCTTCCTCACTGCCCTCGGCCTTGGCAAGGGTCGCCTGCGCCGCGCCTTCCAGATGGCCGTCGTCGCTCACCACCAGCGCGCCGTCGTGGGAGGCCAGCTTCAGCGTCGGCGAGGTGAGCGAGAAGTAGTTGACCGCGATGGTCCCGCCGCCGTGCGCCCAGGCCAGCACCGACGCGCGCCAGCCGGCGCCCTTGAAGGCGCTGACGCGCTTCAGCACCGGATTGAAGGTCAGGTCGATGGGTCCGGTCCCGGCGATCTTGCCGAGCGCGCTGTCGGCCGTGACCACCGCGCCGTGCATGACGACGTCGGCCGCGCCCTGATCGTCCGGGCCGGGCCGCGAGTAGAGCTGCAGGTCGGTGGCGCGCTGCAGCCAGAATGGCGCGGCGCCCGGCGCCGGCGTCAGCACCGGTCCGTTGATCACGATCGCCAGCTGCGGCGGGCGCTGGTCCCAATGCTGGATACTGGCGCGGATCAGCGGCGCGGCGATGGCCACGGGGCCGCCCTGCGGTCGCAGCAGCGTCAGGCCGCTCTGCGTGCCGACGAAGATGTCGCCCAGCGCCAGCATCGAGGCCTGGGTGCGCACAGAGGGCGCCGCCACGCCCCAGCCGGACGGATCGACGACGCGGAGCTGATCGAAGTCGGCCTCGACGCGGAACGGGTAGCCGCCGATGCGGCGCGCCTGCCAGCTCACCTGCCAGCCTTGCTGGCGGAGCGCCGCGACACCGGCGTCGATGCGCTCGGCGGCGCCTTGACTGACGGCGAGCCACGCGCCGCTCCAGACGATGACCAGCAGCACGGCGATCCCCCACGGGATGATCAGGCCGAGCCGACGCGGCTGGCCGGCGCCCTTGCCGGCTTGGGCTGGGTCGCTATCACTCATCGGCGGGCGGAGGTCAGGTGGCGCACGAGCATTGGGTCTTCGGCTACGGCTCGCTGATGTGGCGACCGGGGTTCGCGTTTCTAGAGCGCCAGGGAGCTTGGCTCCATGGCCGCCGGCGCGCCTTCTGCATCTATTCGGTCCACCACCGCGGCACGCCGGCGCGGCGTGGGCTGGTGCTGGGCCTGGCGCCTGGCGGCTCGGTGCGCGGGGCGGCCTACCGCGTCGCGGAGGCGGACTACCCGGCAGTGTACGCCTACCTGATGGAGCGCGAGCAGCCGACCGAGACCTACGTCGAGGCTCGCGCGACTGTGCGGCTGGCAGACTGCCGCCATGTCGAGGCGCTCACCTTCCTCTCCGACAAGGCTCATCCGCAGTGGGCCGGCGTGCTGTCGCTGGAGCGCCAGGCCGAGCTGATCGCCGGCGCCACCGGCCTCTCGGGGCGCAACGTCGACTACCTGCGCGATCTCACTGAGCACCTGCACGATGAGGGCATCCGCGACCGCTCGATGGAGACGCTGCTGGCGATGGTCGAGGCGCGGGAAGCAGCGGGGTCCTAGACCGGATCGAACCACCCGCCCGTCTCCGCGACCGCGATGAGATGACCGACGGTGAACGGGGCCTTGTCGCGAGGAGCCAGGCTGAGGAGGCGGCTGAGCTCGTCGCCAACGGCCTCGTCATCGTCGGGGAAGTAGCGGTCGCGCTCGAAGGCGGAGAACGAGACATCGAAGGTCGCGCCGACCTGGCTCAGCAACTCGATGGCCTGTTCGCCGGTCAGGCCAAGGTCGTGGAAGAGCCGGGTCCCGGCGTCGATCGTCTCCGCCCCACTGACGCGCCGCACCAGAGCCATCACCACCTCCGCGACGGGCTTCATCGCCGGTCTAGGCGCTGAGCAGGGCGTTGGACGCCGTCTCTACCTGCTCTTCCAGCCGGCGCATGAACTCGGCGCGCTTCAGGCTGGCGGGGATTGGCGGCAGGTATTCGAAGACGATGGTGCCGGTCGGGCGGTTCTTGCCGGGCATCGGCCAGTGAACGCCGGAGTTGGTGGCCACCGGATAGCAGGGCAGCTCCAGGTCGCGGTAGAGACCGGCGACGCCCGGCTGGTACACGCCCGCGACGCCAGGCTTGCCGCGGGTGCCTTCCGGGAAGATCGCCACCGGCCGCGGCGCTTCCTCCAGCCGCTCGCGGGCGTCGCGGACCAGCTTGCGTAGCGCGTTCGAGCCGCCCTCGCGGTCGAGCACGATCATCCGCACCTTCCAGGCGTAGAAGTTGAACAGCGGGATGCGCATCAGCTCCTTGCGCATCACCCAGCAGCTGTCGTCCAGCCAGGCGAACTGCGCGAAGACGTCGAACATGCACTGGTGCTTGGCGGCCACCAGCGCGGCGCCCTTGGGGATGTGCTCGCGGCCGCGCAGCTCGACCTTCACCCCGGCGAAGACGGCCAGCAGCACGAAGATGCTGTTCGCCCAGAAGCGGAAGGCGGCCATGGTCCAGCGCCACGGGCAGATCAGCAGCGGCAGCATCAGGATCGAGAGCACCAGCGAGAACAGGTAGAACGCCAGGGTGAAGGACAGCGTGCGGATGGCGGTCATGCAGGTCCTCAGGCGGTCTTGGCGTGTTTGGCGCCCAGGCTGAGCACGGTCTCGCGGGCCAGCACCGCCAGGTACTTGGCATATTCCAGCGTCAGGCGTTCGGCGCTCTGCGGCGTCTTCCACCAGCTGCCGGCGCGTAGCTCGGTGGTGGCCACGGGGTAGGGATAGATCGTGGCTTCCGGCATTGCCGAGGCCAGCTCCAGCCGCGCCCGGGGCATGTGGTAGTCGGCGGTGACCAGGATAAGCGTCTTGAAGCCATGCTGGCGGGCCCAGCCGGCGGTCTCGCGGGCGTTGCCGACGGTGTTCTCGGCGGTGAAGCCGAGGTCGACACAACAGTCGAATGTGGGCTTGGCGGCGCCCATCACCAGCTGCAGCTGCGCCCGGGTCACCTCGCTATTTACCCCGCTGATCAGCATGCGCTTGGCCTTGCCGGCTTGCAGCAGCTGCAGCGCCGCGGCCAGGCGCTGGTCGGAGCCGCCGGTGAGGGCGACGACGCCGTCGGCGCTGGGCGGGTCCGGCGCGGGGGTCGAGCGGTCAACGCGGGCGGCGAAGGCCAGCAGGCCGCAGCCCAGCACCAACAGCACCACCAGGAGCGCGGCCAGGGTCCTCACGGCGCTGGCCTCACGGATAGCCTCGCAGCACGGCCATGGCGGTGGCGCGGCCGGTGATCGCGGCCACCAGCGCGCCCAGAACCGGCACCGGCGCCGGCGCGGCCAGGTCGCTCCAGGCAATGGGCAGGAGCGCGGTCAGTTGCTCGTCGCCGACGCTGAGCTGCTTGGCCATCACCGCCGCCAGGACGGCCAGCAGCGCGCCGACGATGCCGGCCTGCGCCGCGGCCCGCGCGAACCTGGCCTGGAACAGCCGCGCCACGAAGGCGTCTGTGGCGCCGGCCAGATGCAACGCTTCCACCACGTCGCGGCGCGCGGTGAGGCCTTCGCGCGTGGCGTAGGCGACCACCGCGCCCAGCACCGCCAGGATCAGCACGAAAAGGCCCGCCGCGGTGGCTTCGATGGAGGCGCCGGCGCGCATGATCTGCGCGGTCCAGCGGCTGTGGTCGTCCACCACCGCGTCGACGCCGGCGGCCTTCAGCGCCCGGCGCAGATCCTCGCCGCTGGCGGGCGCCTTGGCGTCGAGCCGAACCGCCACCAGCCGCGGCACTGGCAGGTCAGGCGACAGCGCCACGGTGGGCGCCAGCAGCGCCTCGGCCTTGGCGGCGTCCAGCGCCTCGGCTTCGGCGACGCCCTTGACCCCGCTCACCACCTCGGCGGCGCGCGCGGCGGCGGCGTCCGGCGTGTCGGTGCCTTGCGGGCTGACGATGACGGTGGCCGATCCGGCGAGCTCGGTGCGCCAGCCCTCGGCGGCGCGCTCGCCGGCGAAGGCGCCGATAGCGGCAAGCCCGGCCAGGAACGATAGCGCCGCGATCACGAACAGCAGCGCCGGCGCGCGACCGTCGCGTCGGGGCAGCAGCGGCGCCGGCCACCAGCGGGTCACGTCGAGGCTCATGCGGCGCGGCTCATGCCGACGTTTGTGCCGCCAGGCTCGGGTGCGGCGCAAGCCGCCCTGCGTCGAGTTGCAGCACCGGCAGGCCTGAGCGCATGACCAGGTCGGTGTCGTGGCTGGCGATCAGCACGGTCGCGCCGACGCGGTTGAGCTCGGTGAAGAGCCGCAGGATGCGCATCGCCATTGCCTCGTCGACGTTGCCGGTCGGCTCGTCGGCCAGCAGCAGGTCGGGGCGGTTGATCACAGCGCGGGCGATGGCCAGGCGCTGCTTCTCGCCGCCGGAGAGCGCGGTGGGCATAGCGTGCATGCGCGCGCCCAGCCCTACCCATTGCAGCAGGTCGGCGACGTCGGCGCGGTAGTCCGCCGGCTTGCGCCCGGCGATGCGGGGCCCGAGCGCGGCGTTGTCGAATACCGACAGGTGGTCGAGCAGGCGGAATTCCTGGAACACCACGCCGATGCGGCGGCGCATCACCGGCCGGTCCTTGCGTCTGAGGGTGGCCAGGTCCTGGCCAAAGATTTCGATGCGGCCGCGAGAGGCCTGTTCGGCCAGGTAGGTGAGTTTCAGCAGCGTGGTCTTGCCGGAGCCGGATGGGCCGGTGACGAAGTGGAACGAGCCGCGCGGCAGCTCGAACGAGAGGTCCCTCAGCACCTCCGGCTCGCGGCCGTAGCGCATGGACACGCCGTCGAAGCGGACCACCGCCGGCGGCGGTCCGTCGTCAGGTGCGCCGGCCGGCGTGGCGTTTGGCTTCCTGGACATGCGCGCGGAAATCGGCGACCTCGAAGTGGGTTTCGCTCAGGCGTCCGATTCGAACCGCATGATACTGACCTGTCCCGAGTGCGCCACCGGCTATTTCGTCCCGGACGGTCAGATCGGACCCGGCGGACGGACGGTGAGGTGCGCCGCTTGCGGCCATCGCTGGACCGCCAAACCGGACGCGCCGCTGGAGCTGAGCGTGTCGCCCGAGGAAGGCGCGATCGCCAAGCCGGCCGAAACTGAGCCGGAGCCGGCGCTGACGGCCGAGGATCTGCCGCGCGCCTTCCGCAGCCGCGCCGAGGAAGACAAGAAGCTGCGCCAGGCGGCGGTGACCGGCGCGGCCTGGGCCGGCGCGGCCGTGGTGATCGCGCTGCTGATCGGCGCGGCGATCCTGTTTCGCCAGCAGGTGGTCGGGATATGGCCGCAGACCGCTTCGGCCTACGCCGCCATCGGCCTGCCGGTGAACGCCGTGGGCCTGGTGATCGAGAACATCCACGCCGAGCCGTCGCTGCAGGACGGCCGCGCCACGCTCAACGTCTCCGGCGTGATCCGCAACATCACCAGCCATGAGGTGATGGCGCCGCCGCTGCGCATCACGCTCAACAACGCCCAGGGCAAGCGCGTCGCCGGCCTCATCGACACCCTGTCCAACGGGCGCATTCCGCCAGGGGCGACACGCCATTTCCTGGCGGCGGTGTTCGATCCGCCGTTCTCGGCCAGCGACCTGCAAGTGGATTTCGCGGTGGGCGCGCACAGCCAGGGGGTGGCGACGACAAGCGCGGCCAGCAACGCCGTCGCGGCGCCGGGCTCGACGTCGCTGCGCGGGCCGGACCAGACGCCGGTGTTCGGCGCGGACAGCAACGCCGCCGCCGCGCCTGTCGTCACCGAGGAAGGCGCCGCCAACACCGCTTCGTCGAATGCGGCGGCCGCGAAATGAGCGAGCCGGCGGCGCTGCAGACGCTGATCTCGGAAGCCGAGGTCACCGAGCGGGTGACGCGCCTCGCCGCGACGCTGGCGCCTCGGCTCGCGGACGACGCGGTGGCCGTGTGCCTGCTCACCGGGGGGCTCTGGTTCGCCGCCGACATCACCCGGGCGCTGGCCCGGCTCGGCCGTCATGTGGCCTTCGATGCGTTGTGGCTGGCGTCTTACGGCGACGAGCGCGCCAGCCGCGGCCGCTGCCAGGTGCGCGCCGACCTGCAGCGCCCGCTGGCCGGGCGCCAGGCGCTGGTGCTGGACGACGTGGTGGACACGGGCCTGTCGCTGAGCGAGGCCGCGAGGCTGGTGCGCGACGCCGGCGCCCGCGAGGTGATCACCTGCGTCTTCGCCCGCAAGCCGTGGCCGACACCCCGCGCCATCGAGCCCGACTTCGCCGCCTGGGACGCCCCGGCCCGCTTCCTAGTCGGCTATGGTATGGATGCCGAGGGAAGGCTGCGGGGGCTGCCGTACATCGCGGCGGCGGACTGAGGGCTTGCGTCAGATGCGCGCCTTCCAACTGGCTGGGTCACGACTTGTGTGAAAGCAAGCCGTCACCAGGACATCGTCACCGACCAGCTTGTAGATCACGGCGTACGGGAAGCGCTTGAGCAGCACCCGTCGCGTGTCGTTGTGCACGACTGCGAATTGCAAAGGGTTCGACAAGATACGGGCATAGGCCGCGTCCAAGTCGAAGATCAGACTGGCGGCGAGCCCGAGCGCTTGTGACTCATACCAGTCCACGGCCTCTGCGATGTCCGCCTCGGCGGCGCTGGTCGCTCTGAGCCTGAGGCTCAACGCAGACGCTGCAACAGTCTGGCCTTCACCTCTTCCCAGGGCGCGCCGCTTTGAAGGTCAGGGTCTGCAAGGCGACGATCCAGCTCGGCGCGCTGGTTCGCGGTCAGGGGCACGTCGACTGCATCGAGGCTGTCCCAAAGTTCGCCGATCAGCTCCAGCTTCTCCGCCGGCGTCAGCTTCTCAATGACGATTGTCCGCATTGCACACCTCGTTGCAAGCTGAGGATGGGCGCCATGCGTTGCGTGGTCAAGGCAGTCACATCCAGTCCGGCAGGCGTTCGCGCCTCAGCATGTCGTCGTAGCTTGGGCGCTCGCGGATCACCGCGTAGTCGCCGCCGCGGACCAGCACTTCGGGCACCAGCAGGCGGCTGTTGTATTCGCTGGCCATCGACGAGCCGTAGGCGCCGGCGGTCATGAAGGCGACGAGGTCGCCGGCCTCAAGCGGCGGCAGCAGGCGGTCGCGGGTGAAAGTGTCGCCGGTCTCGCAGATGGGGCCGACGACGTCGTAGGTCACCGCCGGGCCCTGCCGAGGGCGCACGGGGCGGATGTCGTGATAGGCGTCGTACATGGCCGGGCGGATGAGGTCGTTCATGGCCGCGTCCAGGACCAGGAAACGGCGGCCGTCGGGGCGCGCGTTGACGTGGATGACGCTGGCCAGCAGCACCCCGGCGTTAGCGGCGATGACGCGCCCGGGCTCGAAGCTGAGCTGCAGGCCAAGGCCGCCGACGGTTTCGGCCAGCATCGCCGCATAGTCGGCCGGCGTCGGCGGGTCAGGCTGGTGGAAGTAGGGCACGCCGAGGCCGCCGCCCAGGTCCAGCCGCTCGATGGCATGCCCCTCGCCGCGCAGGCGCTCCACCAGGCTGCGCATGCGCACGAACGCGTCCTTTAAGGGCGCCAGGTCGGTGATCTGGCTGCCGATGTGGCTCGCAACGCCCATGAGGCGGAGCGAGGCGGTGTTGGCGGCGTTGGCGTAGAGCCGCTCGGCCTCGGAGAGCGGCACGCCGAACTTGCTCTCGGCATGGCCGGTGCTGATCTTCGAATGGCCGCCCGCCCCCACCTCCGGATTGACCCGGATGGCGATCGGCGCGCGCACGCCCTTGTCGGCGGCGATGCGGGCGAGCAGGGCGAGTTCCGGCTCGCTCTCGACGTTGATCTCGGCGACGCGGGCGTCGAGGGCGAAAGCCAGCTCCGCGGCGGTCTTGCCGACGCCGGAAAAAACGATGCGCGCGGCGGGCACGCCGGCGGCCAGCGCGCGGCGGATCTCGCCTTCGCTGACGGTGTCGGCGCCGGCGCCCAGCCGGGCGAGAGTCGCCAGCACCGCGACGTTGGAGTTGGCCTTCACCGCGTAAGCGATCAGCGGCTCGCCGAGGCCGGGGTGCGCGGTCAGGGCCTCGCGCAGCACCCGGTAGTGCCGCTCCAGCGTCGCGGTCGAATAGACGTAGACAGGCGTGCCCACCTCGGCGGCGACGCGCGTCAGCGGGACCTGTTCACAGGCGAGCTCGCCCCCCAGAAGCTCGAAGTGGTTCATCCGCCGGTGTGGGGCGCGCCGGAGGGATAGGTCTTTTCGCCGGGGATCGGCGCCTGGGCCGGCGGGGCGGGGTTGGCGTAAGGGTCCGCGTTCGGGCCCGACTGCGGCGGTTGGCCCGGCTCGCCGGCGGCGCTGGCGTTGGCGGCGGCGGCGGCCTGGTCGCGGGTCTGTTGACCGTAGGTGGCGGCGTCCTTGGGTCCGAAGATCGGGCCAGGCCGCTCGAGGTCGCTTTGCCGGCCGCAGCCGGCCAAGGCGGCGAGGATCGCCGCCGCAAGGATCATGCGCGTCATGCCAGAATCTCCTTCCAGCGCGCGACCTGGGCGCGCACTTCCGAGGGCGCTGTCCCGCCGTAGCTGGTCCGGCTGGAAGCCGAGGCCTCGGGGGTCAGCACCGCGTAAACGTCGGAAGTGATGCGGGGCTCCAGTCCCTGCAAGTCCGCGAGCGGCAGATCGGCCAGCTCCAGGCCTTTCGTCTCGGCCAGCTTCACCGCCTGGCCGGCGATGTGGTGGGCCTGGCGGAACGGGATTTGCAGCGTGCGCACCAGCCAATCGGCGAGGTCGGTGGCGGTGGCGAAGGCGGCGCCGGCGGCGGCGGCCATGCGCCCGGCGTTCGGCGTCAGCTCGGCCACCATGCCGGTGGTCGCCGCCAGCGCCACTTCCAGGGCGTCGAAGGCCTCGAACGCCGGGACCTTGTCCTCCTGCATGTCCTTCGAATAGGCGAGCGGCAGGCCCTTCATCACCAGCGACAGCGCCGTGAAGGCGCCCAGCACGCGCCCTGTCTTGGCCCGCGTCAGCTCGGCGGCGTCTGGATTGCGCTTCTGCGGCATGATCGACGAGCCGGTGGTGAAGTGGTCGGGCAAGGCGATGAAACCGAACTGCGGCGTCATCCAGAGCACGATCTCTTCGGCCAGCCGCGAGAGGTTCAGCGCCAGGATGCCGCCCGCCGCCAGCGCCTCCAGAGCAAAGTCTCGCGCCGAAACGGCGTCGAGGCTGTTGGCCATCGGCGCGTCGAAGCCCAGCGCGCTGGCGGTCATATGGCGGTCGATCGGAAACGAGGTGCCGGCCAGCGCCGCGGCGCCCAGCGGGCTTTGGTTCATCCGCGTGCGAGCGTCGGCGAAGCGGCCGGCGTCGCGGCCGAACATCTCGACGTAAGCCAGCATGTGGTGGCCAAAGGTCACCGGCTGGGCGCTTTGCAGGTGGGTAAAGCCGGGCATCAGCGTGTCCGCGTGTCGCTCGGCCTGTCCCAGCAGGGCGCGCTGGAGCCCCAGGATCTGGTCCAGCGTGCGGTCGCAGGCCTCGCGGACCCAAAGGCGGAAATCGAGCGCGATCTGATCGTTGCGCGAGCGGGCGGTGTGCAGCCGGCCGGCGGGCGCGCCGATCAGTTCCTCCAACCGCTTCTCGACGTTGAAGTGGATATCCTCGAATTCCTCGCGGAACGGGAAGGCGCCGGCTTCGATCTCGGCGCCGATGGTGTCCAGTCCGGCCAGGATCGCGGTCTCATCTTCCGCGGAGATGATCCCCTGCGCCGCCAGCATGGTGACGTGAGCCCGGGAGCCGGCCAGGTCCTCGCGGGCCAGTCGCCGGTCGAAGCCGATGGAGACGTTGATCGCCTGCATCAGCGCCCCGGGCTTGGCGGCGAACCGGCCGCCCCATAGTAAGTGCCCTTGGGGCTCGGTGGTGTTTGGCGACATGAGGCGCGTGATGATCCGCAATCAGTGGGGGTGGGGCGCCGTGTGCGCCTGGGTCGCGATGGCGGCGGCTCTATACGTCATCCCCGGGTGCTCTTCCAAACCCGGCGACCTCAAAAGCCTCGCCACCGGTTCGATGAAGTCGCTGGCGGTGGTTGCGCAGCCGTCGCTCGCGCCGACGAGCCCCTTCACCGACGCCGCGGGCAAGCCGCACACGCTGGCGGAGTTCAAGGGCAAGGTGGTGGTGCTCAACCTTTGGGCCACCTGGTGCGGGCCCTGCGTGGAAGAGATGCCGACGCTGGCCAAGCTGCAGACGGCGTTCGCCGGACAGCCGGTAGCCGTCGTTCCGGTGAGCGTCGACCGCGAGGAGGACCGCGCGAACGCCGAGGACTTCATCGCCAAGCGTCCGCCGCTGCCGTTCTACGGCGATGCATCCTATGCGCTGGCCTACGGGTTCAAGGCGCCCGGGCTGCCGACCACCGTGCTCATCGACCCCGCGGGCAACGTGCGGGCCACCGTCTCCGGCGGCGCCGACTGGTCGACCGACGACGCCCGCCGCGTGATCGAAGCGTTGGAAAAGCCAAGCTGAGCCTTGGCTTTGCGCCAGTCCGGCGCCGGGGAAACGGGTTGACCCGTCGCGGCCGGCGTGCGCATTTCCCGCCCGCAATCCGTGCTATGGGCCTGCAGACGATCGCGCCCGCGAAGTCCCTCCGTTAGGAGGCGCCTTCGCAGGATACGAAGGAGCCGCTTCCCAGACGTCAGGAGATTGTGCGCCCCCGCGCGTTTTGGATGGGTGGGGGCGTTCCAAGGAAGGGCTTTTGTCCGGGAGAACAGAGTCGACATGGCCAACGGCACAGTCAAATGGTTCAATTCCGCCAAGGGGTTCGGCTTCATCCAGCCCGACGATGGCGGCAAGGATGTCTTCGTGCACGTGAGTGCGGTCGAGCGGGCTGGCCTGCGCGGCCTGAACGAAGGCCAGAAGGTCGCTTACGAGCTTCAAGCCGAGCGGGGACGCACGGCTGCGGTCAACCTGCGGGCGCTCTAAGCGTCACAGGACGGCCGAACATCAGCGGGCGCCGGGTCCAACCGGCGCCCGTCTTGTTTCCGGGATGGGCGCGAGCATGCTTCCCACGGAACTGGAGCCGGTGTCGGCGCGCGGGTGGCCGGCGACCCAGAGCGATAGTCTGGGGGACTGGCGACTCTACGCGTCGCGGGGCATCTCCGGTCGGCTCAATACCTGCTGGGCGTTGGGCGCCCCGGACCGGCCGGTCCAGGAAGCCATCGACGCGGTGGAGGCTTGGTACGCCGCGCGAGGCTTCGCGCCGCGCTTCAAGCTGATCGTAGAAGATACATCTGTGGACCTCGCGAGCCTGCTGTCAGCGCGCGGATATCAGCCCGATCGGCCGACCTTGACGATGGTGGGCCCGCTCGCCGCAGGCGGCGACAGCGATGTCGCGCTGCTGGGTGAGCCGAACGCGAATTATTGCGTCGTCTTCGCGGATGCCGCGTTTGGCCACGCCGACGACGCGGCCGAGCGGCTCGAGGCCCTGGCGCAGACGCCAACGCCGCGCGCCTTCGCGCTGCTGCGCCAGGACGGTGTGCCGGCCGCCGTGGGCGCCTGTGTCGTGGAAGGCGACTTCGCTGGCGTCGTCGGGATGCGCACGGCGCCGGCATTCCGGCGCCGCGGTCTGGCGCGCCGGGTGTTCCGATCTCTGACCGACTTCGCCCGCGCTGCTGGCGCGTCACAGGGCTACCTGCAGGTAGAAGAGAGCAACGGAAGCGCTGTCGCGCTCTACCGGTCCGAAGGTTTCCAGACCGCATACGCCTACAGCCACTGGCTCAGGCGAAGCCCAGCTCCTCTCTAATATCGGCAGCGCTCACCCCGCGCTCACGGATGGCGCGCAAGGTCTCGGCCCCGTCACGCTTGGCCAGCCGCTTGCCATCCGGGCCGAGGAGAAGCCTGTGGTGGCGGTAGCGCGGCGCGGGCAAGCCCAGCAGCGTCTGCAGCACCCGCTGGATGTGGGTCGCTTCGAAGAGGTCGACGCCCCGCACCACCTCGTCGATCTCCTGCCGCGCGTCGTCCACCACCACCGCCAGGTGGTAGGCCACACCAACATCCTTTCGCGCCAGCACCACGTCGCCGGCTGTTGCGGGGTCGACGGTCACGTCGCCTGACTCCGCGCCATCGCCGTGTTCCGTGAAGGTCAATCCGCCAACGCGGGCCTGCGCCTCGGCGAGGTTCAGGCGCCAGGCGAAGGGCTCGCCAGCCGCCAGCCGCGCGGCTTCCTCGTCCGCCGCCAGCGGCGCGCCTCGATAGCCCTCCAGAGGCCCGTGCGGAGCGCTGGCCATCTCGTCCAGGATCTCGCGCCGGGTCTTGAACGAGCGATAGACGAGGCCGTCGCTCCGCAGCCGCGCCAGCGCCGCCATGTAGGCGGCGACGTGCTCCGACTGGCGCAGCACCGGGGTCTCCCAGGCCAGCCCCAGCCACGCCAGGTCCTCGTAGATCGCCGCCTCGAACTCAGGCCGGCAACGGGTAAAGTCGATGTCCTCAATACGCAGCACGAAACGGCCCCCGGCCGCAGCGCGCCAGGCGCTCAGGGCCGAGAACGCGTGCCCCTTGTGCAGAAAGCCAGTGGGCGAGGGCGCGAAGCGCGACGCCATCGATTAGTGCGTGGTGTGGCCGTGAAAGACGCCGTAATGGCGCAGGATGGCGCGCAGGAACGGCTCTTCGCCGCCCATCGCGGTCTTCAACTCGGCGAATTCCTTGAAGTTGGCCATCTCGGCCAGGCCGTGCGCCGCGCACCAGAGCGCGATGGTGGCGAGCGCCAGCTCCTGCTGGTCGGGATTGGCGCCGGCCTCGACCAGCGCCTGTTGGACGTTGGCATAGCCGCTCTCATCCTCGTGCGCGGTCTGCGGCATCGCCGTCCGGTCGCGGGTGGTGTCGTACATCAGCCGGTAAAGCGCCGGGTTCTCGCGGGCGAAACGCAGGTAGGCGATGCCGATGTCGCTGAGTGCGTCGCCAGGCGTGACGGCGGTGCGGCGGGCCTCGGCGATGGCCTCGCCCAGCGCTTCCCAGCCTTCGTGCGCCACAGCTTCCAGCAGCTCGGTCTTGTCCTTGAAGTGGTGATAGGGGGCGGCGGGACTGACACCGGCCTCGCGTGCGACGGCCCTGAGCGACAGCGCCGCGGCGCCTTCCTGCTCAAGGATTCTGCGCCCGGCGTCCACCAGCGCCCGCGAGAGGTCGCCGTGGTGATAGGGACGAGGGTGAGCGTTTCCAGTTTCTCTCATTGATCCCACCCTATTTTCTTATCCGAACGCTGTAAAGATCATGTTGACACCGTTCAGATGAGTGCTATTTAAACACCGTCCAGATCGAAGTCGCCACTCCCCTAGAGGCCCGATCACTCTGAAGAAGGAACACGGATATGTCTCTCGCTCGTTTTCTCGATCGCACCACTGTCGCGATCACGCTCTTCCTGGGTCTGGCGCTCGGCGCCGGCACCGCGTTCGTCGGCATCTAAGGTCGCGGACGCCATGAAAGGCAGACGCACCTGAGGGGCGGCGCACGCGCCGTCCCTCTAACGCGTCAGACCGCCAGCCGTGCAAGGCCGGCGCTCACAAATCTCGGAAATCGGTCGTTTTTCAGCGTCAGCCGGGCATCGCTTTGCGATGGCCGAATACGGGCGCGGCGGGCGTGTCGCTGGGCGTCGCCGCGGCCTGGGCTGGCGCGGCTTTTGCGGCCACGGCTGGCGAAGGCGCCTGAGGCGCGCCGACCAGCAGCGGTTGCAGCAGCTGGCTCACCGGCCCCGCGCTTACCCTGAGCGCCGCGATCAGCGCCCGCTCCGCATCGTTCAGACGGCTTTGGCTCAGGCGTCCCACCAGCCACCGCGCTTCCTCGTCGGTGATTTCGGCCGCGGCGGCCTCGTCGCGATCGATGGCGGCGTTGGCGTCCACCCATTCGTTCGCCTCGGTCCTGAACGGATCGAGAATGTCCGGCAGGTCGCGCACGAAGCCGCCAACGTTGGGCGTCTTCGCCATGCCGCCCAGGAAGCCGCCAAGCGTGGGCTTCTGGGTCAGCCAGGCCTCGTCGGCTTTCTCTTGCTCGCGGCTCGGGGCGGCGAACGGGCTGACCGCGGTCAGGCTGTCGGCGATCGCCTTGCCGAAGAAATCAGCCCAGGCTGGGTCGTTGGCCGCCTCGTGACAGGCGTTGTTGATGTCGAAGAGCGCGTCGGCTTCCGCCCGGGTCACGCCCAGCGCCCCTTCGCCGCCACCGGCGAACACCAGCCGGCGCAGCATGTCGACGTCCGCCGCGCTCACCGCGCCGACGCTCGTCACCGCCGCCTTCGCTTTGGCCAGCGCATAGCTTTCCAGCGACGCCGGAACCGCGTCGGCCTCGGCGATCACGCGCGCCAGCGCGCCTAGCGCGCCATCCACCGCTGGCGCTGCGCCCATTGCCTGCATCACCGAAGCCGCCTCGCCGTCGTCGATGTAGCCTTGCGGATCGGTCTGCCGCAGCATCGCGTCGCTCATGGCGTCGTAGAGAAAGTTCGCCCATGAAGGGGTGCGCATGGCCAACACGCCATCCAACGCCAGTAGCGCGGCCATCTCGTCGGGGGCGACGGTGTCGGCGCCGTACACTTCGCCGCGCATCGCGACGACGTCGGCGTCGGCGATCCGGCCGGCGGCCCGGCTGCGGTCGATCAGGTCGGAAAGGGCGGGCGTCATCCGCGAGGCTCCTGAAAAAGCCGTTGTCGTCGGGCCATCGTAGTTCGCGCCGGTTACTTCGCGCCTAACCTGGCCCTTGCCGTCACGCGGGTGTCGTGGAATCTGGGTTTAAGCGGCCCCGCTGATTCCCTTGGCCCTGGCCGCGAGGAGGCGCGTCTTCAGTTTCTGTAGCCCGCTAGAGTGCTGGAATTCCCCGGAGGCGCGCCGTGCAGGTGCTTAGCCGCCTGCCGTCCGGCTGGCCCGCCCTGGTGCTGAACGCCGACTACCGGCCGCTCAGCTACTATCCGCTGTCGCTGTGGCCCTGGCAGGAGACTGTCAAAGCGGTCTTCCTTGGCCGCGTCGACGTGGTGTCGACCTACGACAAGCGCATCCACTCACCGAGCTTCGAGATGCCCCTGCCCAGCGTGGTGTCGCTGAAGCAGTACGTGGCGCAGGATCGGCCGCCCGCCTTCACCCGGTTCAACGTCTTCCTGCGCGACTCATTCGCCTGCCAGTACTGCGGCGCGGGAGACGACCTGACCTTCGACCACGTGCAGCCTCGCTCGCGCGGCGGCCGCACCACCTGGGAGAACATCGTCGCCGCCTGCGCGCGCTGCAACCTGGGCAAGGGCGGGCGCACCCCACGCGAGGCCGACATGCACCCCCGCCGCGTCCCGCATCGCCCAAGCATGTACGAGCTGCAGGAACACGGCCGCAAATTCCCCCCCAATCACCTCCACGCCAGCTGGCTCGACTACCTCTACTGGGACATCGAGCTGGAGGCTTAGGGCGTCAGCGGGCGACGCCAGCTACTCTGCGCCGTAGCTCTCGATGAGTTCGTAGACCTTGTCGCGGTCCAGCCCGTGTTCGGGGGCGGCGGCGAGACGCTGTTCGGCTTCGAACGACCAGGTGGCGGCGGCCTGCCGCCCGAGCAGGCTGGCGGCCGCCGCGGCTCGCACTTCTTCGTCAGGAATGGAGGCGACGTCGCCGTAGTCGGGGGGATCGGCGTCCACGACGGTCAGCGGCGCCTCAAGCTCGTCACCATCGACGTCGGTGACGGCGAGCAGGTAGCGGCCAACGCCGAGCTGGGTCGCCGGCAGGACCACGCTGTGGGTATTGCTCGAGGCCTGCCCGATCAGGTCGCCCTGCGGGCCGGTCAGCTTGACTTTGTAGGGCGCGACGCCGCCGACCATGCGGACCAGCAGCGGCCGGGCCCCGGGGCGCAGCAGTTCGCCGCCGCCGATCATGGCCGGCAAGGCGAAGCCGAAGTCGTTGCCCGCGCCCTTGACCACGACGTTCCACGGCAGGCGCTTCATGTCGGGCATCACCTGGTCGCTGATGACGCGATAGGCGTTGCCGGCAAGGCTGGGCGCGCCGGCGCGCGCCGGCACCACATAGGTCTGCGAGGGGTTGACGGTGACGTTGCCGCGGCCGTCCACCCCGAGCACCACATAGGTCGGCGCGAGCGGCCGGATGACGTCGCCCTCGCAGACCACGTCGAGCACCCGTGGCCGGGCGCCAGCGACGCCGTTGGGTCGCACGATCTGGACGTCCTGCGGGCGCCCCTCGATGCGCAGGATGACGCCCGCGCCCTGGCAATCGGCCGAGGCCTGCCCGGCCCCGGCGAGCAATGTCACGCCCAATAGCGTTGCGATCAGTGCGCGCACGCGCCCTCCTGCCTCATAGGCCAGCCTGCTTCGTCTCGGCTGACGGCGCCAGCTGGCCGCCGCCGTCGCCGACCAGGATGAACGCCGCCCAGTAGAAGGGATGCGCCGTCTCAGCCTGGCTGTAGAGCGAGCGTTCGGCGGTGGCCAGGGCGGCGCGCACTGGCACGCCCGGCTTGTTGGCGGCCGCGACCATGGCGGTGATCTCGGCCTGCGAAGTGGCGGCGTCGACCTCCCACTCAGTGGCCATCACATTGCGGGCGCCGGCGTAGATGAAGCCGCGGGCCAGGCCGCTGAGCGCATCGCCACCGTCGTCGAGACCGGTGCGGGCGGCGTCGACCTGGCCGGCCGCGGCGGTGTCGCACGCCGAGAGGATGACGAGGCGCGCGGCCAGCTGCCGGTCGAGCAGCTGAGAGGCCTCGATCAGGCCACTGCCGGTAGGGCCCAGCGAGGTGAGCAGCGACGGCTCGGCGAAGCACGACGACAGCCCCAGGACCCCGTGGGTGGCGAACACGATGACGTCGGCGTTGGCGGCAGCGGGGTCCTGCATGAAGCTGGCGTCGGTGAAGCTCGGCCCCAGCAACACATGCGCCTGAGCGAAGCTGGCGGCGACACCCTTGGCCTCATCGGCGGTCTCGTGCAGCGGGCCCATGCGTTCGAGCGTCCGCTCAACGTCGGTCTGGCACGCCGGCGACAGGCCCTCGGTGGCGGCCAGCCGCGCGGACACGCCGGCGGGATCGCGCGCGTAGTCGCCGTAGATCACCGCGCTGAGGCTGGCGCTCTGCGGCGGCGGCTGTTTGCGCAGCCGGACGAACGACGCCGGGCCCAGAGCGTTGGCGACGGTTACGTGCCGCGCCAGCCAGTCGACGCCAGTGTAGTCCTGGGAATCCTTGATCCGCTGCAACGTCGCTGCGTCAGGGGGACTGGCGACCAGGGCGGCGAACGGCAGCGACGCCAGCGAGCCGCTGACGTCGATATCGAGGTCCTGCACCCCGGAAAGCTGGCCCCAGGCGGGCGCCAGCAAGCCGGCGAACAGCTTTTGCGCCGCGTCGAGATCGTAGTCGGGCAGGCTGCGTCCGCGCAGGTGGGTGGTGCGCCGCAGCCGGTCGGTGAGCGCATCGACCTCCGCTCCGGTGAGCGTGATGCGGTAAGGCAGCACGCCGGCCTTCGTCACCAGCACGCCGTAGCCGCCGTCGCTGGCCATGGCGATACGCAGATAGGCCTCGCTGGGACCAAGCACGGCCTGCAGGTCGGCCGGCGCTGCTTCGGGGCTGAGCAGCTCGAGATACGCCGGCGCGCGGTCGCGCAGCGCCGCTTCCGCCGCGGACAGGGCCTGCGCGGTGTGCTGAGCATTGGCGTCCGCCTGCGCCACCTGGTCGGCCGGGGCGTCAGGATCGCCGGCCAGCGCTTCACGCCGGGCATAGGCGGCAAGGTAAGCGCGCTCGGCGTCCTGGTAGGCGCGGGCGGCGTCGCCGGCGTCGTGCAGCACCAGGCGAGCGGCCAGCTGCGCCGTCGTACGCGCCGCCGCGCCGTCCCACACCAGCGACAGGGTCTGGAAGTAAGCGGCCGCGGCTTTGGCGTCGCCGGTCGCATCGTAGGCGCGTTGGAGCAGCGAGAGCCGGCCGGCGGCGACGTCCGGCGGCAACCCAGGCTGCTCAGTCTGCTGCGCGTAGATGCTGATGGCGTTTGCGCCGCTGGCCATGGCGGCGTCGGTCTGGCCCAGCGCTGCCTGTGCGGCCTCCAGCGTCATCCAGAGGTGCGCCTCGGCGCGGGTGGAGGGGGCAACCGTGCGCAGTTCTTCGAGGCCGCGCTCGGTGATCTGGGCGGCCTCGGCGTTGCGGCCGGCGGCGAGGTCGAGGCTGGCGCGTTCGCCCGCGATGTCGCCGATCAGCCAGTCCGGCGGTGACGCGATCTGCTGGAGCACCGTCTGCGCCTGCGTCAGGTAGCCGGCCGCGGCTTCGTCCTGCCCAAGCGAGCGCGCCGCCACACCGGCCACATAGTCGGCCTGGGCGTCGAGGACGGCGGCCTTGTCGACTGGCTGGGTGTTGGTGAGCGAGATCAACAGGCTGCGCTGGCTGAGGCTGGTCGCCTGGCGCTCGACCCGGCCGACGTCGCCAGCGCTGATCGTCGCGGCGCCGCGGCCGCCACCGCCGGCGAGCGCCGCCCGGGCCTGGTTGGCCGCGCCGGCCAGCCGCAAGGCGACAGTGAAGCGGCGCTGGTTCAGCGCGTCGATAGCCCGGTAGTTGTCGATCTTGGTGACCAGCAGGCCGTCGGCGGCGGCGCGGGCGCGGGTCTCCGCCAAGTTGAGCGTGGCGTCGGCGTCGGCGAACCGGCGCGCGCTCGACATGTTGAGGCCGATCTCGGCCAGGATCTCGGCCTCGCCGTCGGCGTCGTCGGGCGCCACCTTGCGCTGGGCCGCCAGCAGCGCCTCGAAGTCGCGCTCGGACGCGGCGAACTCCCACATCAGATTGTACTCGTAGGCCCGCCGCCGCAGCAGCTCGTAGTTCAGCTCGGCGCCTTGTCCGGGCGGTCCGGAGGGGAACACCGCCTGGATCTCCGCCAGTCCTGGCGTCACCCCCGAGCCGGACGCGACGGCGGCCGGCTTGGCGGCGCCGGTCAGCACCCGGGCGGCGTTGAGCAGCGGCGACCAGTCGGACGGATAGACGTCGCCGATCGCCACCTGATCGCCGCGCTTGGCGACCAGTGCGTAGCGCTTCAGGCCGGTCTGGGTCGCGCTCTCGCAGGCCACCTGGCCAAGCTCGGTAAAATTGGCGTCCTGCAGCGTGGTCTTGGCGCCCTGACAAACCGCCGCGAGCGCGGCGGTGGCATCCGCGGCGTGGCCGAACACCGTCAACCGGCCCGACGGCGTCTCCCAGGCCCCGCAGTAGATGTCGGCCGCATGCGCGCCTTTGGGCGCGTCGAAGCGAGCGACGGCGCGGCAGACCTGCTGCTCGGCGTTGGCGCCCAGCGCGAAGTCCAGCGAGTCGGCGCGGACCGGGGCCTGACCGCCGACGAAGCAGACGATGACGACCGCGGCCACGGTGGCCAGGACGTGGCGCAGGTTCATGGCGTCTTCTTCTTTTTCTCGTCCGGCGGCGGCGGCAGGTTCGGATCAGGCAGGTCGACCAGGTCCTGGTCGGCGCCGACCCAGAGGTCGCCGTTGCCGGCGCCGGTCACTGGCGAATTGTCGCCGAACAGGTCATTGGGCGAACTGGTGTTGCTGAGCCCGAACACGCTGATCACCGCCGAGCGCACCGGCGCGCTGGTGGGGCTGGAACTGTCGGAGGCGTTGGAGCCGCCCGCCGCGCCGCCGCCGCCAGTGTCGGTTTCATTGGAAGCCCCGCCATCGAGTGAGCCGGAGCTGTCCGCGAGGTCCTGAGTCAGGCTCTGTTCGGGCGAGAAGCTGACGATCTGGGTCTGCACGGTGGGGGCGGGCGTGCCGCAGCCGGCGGAACCCTCGACGCACGATCCCGCGGGCTGAGTCTGAGGCTGCTGCTGCTGCTGCGGCGGTGGCGGGGTCGGCGCGAGGATCACGCCGATGCTGGCGATGGCGGTGGCGTTGACCGTGTAGTCGCTGGCCTGAGCGCCGCTCAGCGCCAAGCCGGTCACTGTCACAGCTTTGCCGGTCCCAGCCGCGGCGGTGTCGTAGCTGCCTTGCGCGGGGTCGTTCAGCGCCACGTGGTCGCCGGACACGACGCCGGTGAGCAGGTAGTTGCCCGCCGCCAGGGTCGCGACGGTGGTTCCATCGAAGTTCTTCTGCACCGTGCCGGTCAGCGAGGCGGTGAGCTGCTTGGGCGTGATGGTTCCGGCCGCCGCGCTCGTGCCGGCGTTCACGCTGTAGTTGGCCGCGTCAGCGCCACCGAGGGTGAAGCCGTTGACGCTGACGCCGATGCCGGTCCCGACGTTCTGGTTGGCGTAGGTTCCGCTTGTCGGGCTCGCCAGCGTGACGCTGTCGCCAGCGACGACGCCGGTCAGGCTGTAGTCGGATGAATTGAGCGTCGCCCCGTTGGTACCGTCGTAGACCTTGCTCGTCTGACCGGTAAGCGAGGCGGTCAGGGGCTTCTGGGTGACGGTCAGCTGGCCGTTTACATAGATGATCCGATAGGGAACCGAGTTGCCATCAGTCACGACCGCGCCAGAGAGCGCGATCCCGTAGCTGCCAGCGTCGATAAAACCGGATGAGGCGTTGCGTTGGTTGAGCAGTGCGACGTCCGGTTCCTCGATGAAATTGAACTCTGAGCTCTGAAGCGTCGACGTGATTTGCGGTTCGCTGAGGGAAGAGGTGCCGACGGGGAACGCGCCGAACTGGCTGGTCACGCTTCCCGCGGTGATCACGAGGACATGCGCGATGCCCGTCATCGCGGGATAGAAGCCGGCCGATGGCGGCGCCCAATCGAAGTTGTCGAACGTCCATCCGGCGTAGGTTGATTGCGCAAACGGGTCGACGCCCGTAGCGCCGCCCATGCCAACGACGCCCGTCGCGGTCGATCCTGATACGCCGAGGTTGAAACCGGTGGTCTGGCCGGTGACGCCCTCGTCCCAATAGCTGTTCGTCAAAATACCGTTGGGCGCGCTCGGTATGCCACTGCTGCCTAGCAGGCCCACCAGCCCAGCCACATCGCCCGCCCCACTTACCGGCCCAGCGGCGTAGACTTGGGTGATGGTCCCGTTGTCGTCGACGACGCCGGCAAAACCGCCGAGGAAGTTGAACCCGTTGCCATTGGTGGTCACCGGGCTCTGAGAGTCCGCTTCCGAGATCGAACCGCCCTGGTCGTCACCGATAAAGCCGCCAACCTGCGATGGCGTCCCTGACACGGTCGTCACATTCACCGCGCCACTCGAGGACGCGCGCTGCACAACGCCAGGGCCCATGACGCCGATGAGTCCGCCGACCTGATTCTGGACCCCGCCGGCGCCTGCCGCGACGGTGACTGATCCGGTCGCATATACGAGGGTGAGATTGGCCCTGTCGGCCGAACCGATCAGGCCCCCCACGAACGACGAGCCACCAGCGACGACATTGCCGGTCGCGTATGACGTGCCGATACTCGTCAAGCCCTCGCTGCTGCCGATCAAGCCGCCGACGTTCGGAATCTGACCGTTGTACGCGCCGGCGGTCACCAAGCCTGAAGCCGAGTCGTTGCTGAGGTTGGCAAAGCCGGTACCTGAGTCAGCGTCACCGATGAGACCACCAACATTTGCGGCTCCGCCCGTTACGGCAGCTGTGGATGACGATGTGTGAGTGCCGCTGAACTGTCCGACCGTTCCGATCAGACCGCCAACGGAAGCCTCTCGAAGACCGCTTACATCGTTGACATCGTTTCCGCCGATGACAGTGCCGGAGGCAGTCACGTCGAACACCTGGCTCTCAGATTGGCCGGCGAGCAGGCCGACCGACATGCCGTCGCCGCCGACGACCGTGCCGTTGAGGTGCAGAAACTCGATCGTCGCAAAGCGGGTGAAACCGAACAGGCCGGCGGCCCCGTTGGTCAGGCCGCCATAGCCTGCCTGAATCCCGGGGCTCGCCGTGTCGATGATCGACAGGCCTGAGACTGTGAAGTCGTTCCCGAGCAATTTGCCGGTGAACGGCGCCGCCGCGGTCGCGCCCACCGGGACGAAGGCGTTGGCGGGGTTCCAGAGGCCGCTCGGCCCCGCCGCCGTGTCGGCGGCGCTGAAACTGTTGCCCAGCGTGTAGCTGCCGCTGAGGTTCGTCGACATCAGCTCGAGCTGGTGGCTGTTGGTGATGGTGGTCGAAAACTCGTCCGTCTGGATCGGCCGGGTCTCGCCGTTGAAGTAGAACCAGTTGCTGTCGAAGTTGGCGTAGGACGACGACTGGTAGGCGCTGAGACCGCTGGACCCGCCGACGGCGACGAAGTTCGGGGTGCCGCCGCTGAGGTTGGAGCCAATGGCGCCGGTCAGGCCGGTGGTCCCTTCGTCCCAGTAGCTGTTGGACCCGGCCGTGCCGGACTCCATCTGGCCGATCAGGCCGCCCGCCACCGTGCCGGTCACGGCGCCGGTGGCGTAGTCGTTGCCGATGCTGCCGCCCTGCAGGTCGCCGACGAGGCCGCCGGCCAGCGCCTGCGGCGACGAGCCTGAGACGCTCACCGCTCCGAGCGCGTAGGAGTCGCTGACCTGGCTGCTGCTCCCGACCACCGCGACCAGGCCGCCGACCGCCACCTGGTTCGAGCTGCCAGCGGCGGCCGAGACGCTGCCGCTGGCCCAGGAGCCGCTGATCGTGCTGCTGGAGATCTCGTTGGCGACCAGGCCGCCGACGTCGTTGATCGATCCCGCTGTTCCCACCGTGGGTGCGGACACACTGCCGGTCGCGTAGGACGAGTTGATCTGGCTGGCGATGAGCGCCCCGACGAGCCCGGCTGTCGCGGAATTGGTCCCGCCAACGACGTTTCCGGTGGCGAAGGAACCGGAGATCTGAGCCACGTCAGTGAGGCCCACCAGGCCGCCCGCGGCGCCGCCGACACCCGTCGTCACGTCGCCAGACGCCCAGGAGTTCTCGATCAGCATGGTCTGGGCGCCGCCGCTCGCCTCGCCGACCAGGCCGCCGGCGAAGGGACCCTGAACGGCGCTGTCGCCGTCGGTGACGGTCGCCGACGATGTGGATGACGAGATCGTCGCGCCCTGCGCCGAGCCCACCAGCCCTCCGACCGAGGCGTCGACGCCGATCACGGCGCCCGAGGTTGAAGCGTTGATCACCGTGCCCGTGACACCGCCCGAACCGACCAGGATGCCGGCCAGGCCGCCCACGGCGGCGTCGGCGGCGCTGGGTCCGACCATGACGCTGCTGCCGCCCGTGATCAGGCTGCCGGTCACGCTGTCCGCGATCAGTTCGCCATCCTCGATGCCCACAAGCCCGCCGACCGCGACCCCATCGCCGCCGGTGATGACCGCACCGGACAGGTTCAAAGCCAGGATGTTGCCGCTCTGCTGAAAGCCGATCAGCCCCGCTTGCCCCTCCGAGAGCTGACTGGCGCCGAAGCTTATCGCGGCGCCGCTCTGAACGGTGCTGTGCAGGTTGCCGATCGTGAAGTCGCGGCCGTTGATCGTGCCGGCGAACGGCGTCGTCAGATTGCCGACGGGAACAAAGCCGTTGGCGGTATTCCAGACTTCGGCGGCGTTGGTGGTGCCCGAAGCGTCAATGTTGCTGCTCAGGAAGTAGCCGAAGGACAGATTGAGATCCATCAGTTGCAGCTGATGGGCGTTGACCGGGTTCGGCGTGAATTCAGCGCGCAGGATCGGCCGTGTCTCGCCGTCGATGATGAACCAGGTGTTGGTGAGATCGAGGTTGGCGTAGCTCGCCGCGGCGTAGGGATTGATTGCGGTGCCGCCTCCGATGCCGGCGACATTGATGGCCGACCCCGCGCCGAACAAGGTGTAGCCCAGGCCGATCCCGGTCGTGCCCTCATCCCAATAAGCGTCGGTGAGTGTGCCGGCGGGATTGGGTGGCTGGTTGGGGCCGCCTGGCGCGGTGCCGAGCACCGACACGACGCCGCCGGCCAGGCCGCCGGCGTCGGAAATCACGCCGCTCGCGTAGACGTGGTCGGCGCTGGCTCCGTTCTGGATGACGCCGGCGAAGCCGCCGGCCTCTCCGCCATGGCCACCGACGATTGCGACGCCCCCGACCGCGTAGTCGTTTGACGCCAGCCCGCCCGGTCCCTGGAGCACGCCGACAAATCCGCCGGCGTTGCCGACCACGGCCGACGACGTCGCCAGCGACACCTGGCCGCTGGCGTAGGACATCGTGACGGTGGTCTGCTGATCGATCGCGCCGGCGAAGCCGCCGGCCGTGTTGACGAACAAGGTGTTGTCGGCGACGCCCGCGCTCGCCAGGTTCGCCGGGCCGGTGGCGTAGGACGCCGTAACCATCGCGCCCTGGATGACGCCGGCGAAGCCGCCGACGATGGCGTTGCGGCCGCCGAACACCGCGCCGGTTGCGTAGTCGTTGCTGAGGGAGGCCGCGTCCAGGGTGCCGTCGATCTGGTAGCCGAAGACAAGACCGGCCAGACCGCCGGCGAACGCGTCTTGTCCTGCCGCGGGTTCGTCGCCGACTGTGGCAGTGCCGGTGGCGAAGGAATTGGTGATGACAGCGCCCGCGCCGGCCACGCCCACGAGGCCGCCGACGAACGCCGCGCCGCCGCTGGCGTCAGCCGAAGAAGAGGAGTTCACGACCATGCCACCTTCGTTGACCTGGGCGACCAGGCCGCCCACCGAGGCGAAGTTGAAAGTATTGGAGCCCGCACTAAGCGTGTCGCCGCCGTCCACTTCGCCGGACGTGTGGACGTTGAGCAGTTCGCCCTGGTCGATACCGGCCGCGATGCCGGTGGTCATGCCGTCGCCGCCCTGGATCAACGCGTTGTTGAGCGTCAGGTCGCGCATGACGCCGCCGGCGCCGACCATGCCGATCAGGCCGACCGTCCCGAAGCCGGTGTAGCCGTTGAGCTGCTGGGTGGTAGGAATGAACTGGTCGATGGTAAGGCCGCTGATCTGGTTGCCGAGGCCCTCGAACACGCCGGTGAACGGAGCGCTCACGTTCGGCGCGATCGGTGATTGCGTGAAGAAAAAGCCGCCGAGTTCGAAATTGTCCGCCACGGCGTAGTGGCCGGCGAGGTCGTTGTTGACGCCGAGCAGGTCCGCTTCGGAGTAGATCAGCGTGTAGGGCTGCCCGTTGATGGTCAGCGCCTGTCCGCTGTTCGGCGCGCCGACGAATTGGATGCTGCCCGTCGTCTCGCTGAAGCTGGTCGCGCCCGAAATCGAGATGCTGTCCGAGAAGCCGAAGGTGAGATTACCGATTGTGCCGCCTTGGCCGGTCGCAATAACCAGTTTGCCAGGGCCAGCCACGGTGATTGGCGCGGCGACCAGGACCGAGCCATAGGCGCTGAGCGACAGGGTATTGGCGCTCGACCATGAGATTGGCGCGTCGACATCGATGTCGCCGGCGCCGGAAAACTGATTGCCGGGGCCGCTGGCGCCGGTCGCCGTTGTCTGCAGCGTGACGTTGGTCGTCGCCAGGTTCGTGGCGATCGTATTGGCGGCGGTCTGATCCACCTGCAGGCTCACCGGATCGACCAGCCAGTCGCCAGCGTAAACGCTAAGGCCGCTGAAGTTCACGCTCTCGCCGGAGGTTTCCACCTCACCGCCCGCGCCGCCGGCTCTCGACGCGTCGATCTCGCCTTGCGCCGTGGCTGCGCCGCCGTCGGCGATCAGCCAGACGTGGCCGTCGTTCTCGCTGACGCCCTGCACCTGGATATGTGAGCCGGTGCCCACCGCCAGCGCGTAGACGTCGCCGCCATTGGCGCGCAGCTCGGCGTCCGCGGCCTGGATCAGCCCGGTGTTGGTCACCGACGTACCCGGGCCGCCGACGGTCACCGACAGCATGCCGTCGTCGCCGGCGTGGTCCAGCAGATTGATAGTGAGCCCGCCGCCCAGCGCCACGTCGCCGTTGGGCGCATCGATCTCGCCGTTGTTGGTCACCGTCGCGCCCAGCAGCGCCACGTCGCCGCCGGCCGAGCGGATGATCCCGTTGTTGGTGACCGCCGCGGTGCTGGCGCCCGCGAAGGTCATGGAGCCGCCGGCGAGGAACTTGTCGTTCGACAGCGCCAGTGTGGAGGCCACGAACGTGCCGCCGGTGTTCACCACGCCGTTCTTGCCGACGATGACGCCTTGCGGGTTCAGCACATAGACGCCGCCGCTGGCGCTCAGCAAGCCGTCGATCTGCGACAGCGAGCCGCCGGTGACACGGTTGAGGGTGACGCCGGCGCCGTTGTTGAAACTGACCGCGCCGCCCGCGCCGATGGAGAAGCTCGACCAGTCGATCACCGCCTTGGGCGAGGTCTGAGTGATCGCCAGGCTGCCGCCCGACGCCGCGCCAATGGTCGCCGCACCGGCTTGCACCTGGCCGCCAGAGGGGAGCGCAGGGCCGGCGCGGGCCGCCAGCGGCGCCACGGCAAGAGTTAGAGCCGCGAGACCGAGCGCGACGGTGCGGAGCGTCGGCGTCATTTGCCCGTCTCCTTCTGAAGCCGCTGGTGGATGACGCCGTAGATGTCGTTGAGGCTGGCGGTGAGGTTCACCAGGAACAGCGGCGACGGCCGTGGCTGGCCGGGCGGGGCCAACAACGGGTCGGCGTACGTCAGGTCGAGTTCGAACTTGCCGGGCGCCTGCAGCCGCAACCCGCCGCCGACGGAGTCCAGCGTGTAGGGGCCCACGCCGCGATTGAAGAGCCGCGCCATGTCGTAGAAGGCGAAAGGCTGAATGTGCAGGTTGTCCTTCATCGCGAAGGGCCCGACGCGCACCTCGAACGAGCCGGCGACGACGTCGTCCGCCAGCGCCACGCCGGGCTGATAGCCGCGGCCGATGGTCAGATTGCCGACGGCGTATTGCTCCGGCGCTTCCAGAGGCGCCGAGGCGTATTGCCAGTCGCTCCGCGTGGCGAAGCTGACGTGATGGAACGTGGCGGACTCCGTCTCGAACGACGCTTTGAACTCGGTGGCCTGCGGATCGCCGCCGACGCGCGAGAGGTCGAGGTCGCCAGGTCGGCTGGCGTCCGCGAAATCCAGACCCTGCCGCACTTCGATCGAGCCGGACCAGCGGCCGAAGTCGCTGCTGATCTCGCCGGCGAGACTGGCGGTGACAATGCGCAGGCGGTCGTCGCTGAGCGGCGCGGTGACGAACACCCGCGTCTGCTGGTCGCTGCCTTCGATGGAGACGTCGGCGACGAGATTGTAAGCCGGTCGCTGGAAGATCGGCTGCGAGACTTCCGCCCGCACGTTGGCGACACTGGTGGCGATCTCCAGCGGTGTCGAGCCGAGATCTTTGGGGTTAGCCGTGCCCCAGAGCCCGGAGAGCGTGAAGCGGGCGCCGGCGGCATCCAGGCCGCGCTCGTAGTCGCCGCGGACCAGCAGCTGCCGGTCGATGGGGACCGAGGTGTAGACCTGCGCCGACAGCATGTCGCCGTAGTCGGAGCGGCCGTCGTAGTCGAAGCCGGCCAGCACCCCCCAGGGGCCGACGGAGTCGGCGTAGAGGTTGTTGACGTTGATGTAGCCGTGCAGCGGCTCGTCGCGGCGAGCCGCCACGACCAGATCCATGCCGCCGGCCTGGCTGCCTTGCCGGAGCGTGCCGGCGACCGACAGGCCGGGCACTTGCCGGGCCAGTTCGTAGGCCTGCTCCACGTCGCCGAGCGCCAGCGGCGCGCGGTTCACCACCGGCTCCAGCATCGCGGTCGCCTGCCGCCTCGCGACCGGGTCCGAGCCGAGGACAGACAGGTCGGAGACCTTGCCCTCAACGACGTCGAAGTGCACGACGCCATCCTTCACTTCCTGCACCTTCAGCAGGATGGCGACGAACGGGTGGCCGGAGGCGGCGTAGAGGGTTTCGGCGGCGCGGCCGATGGCGCGCAGGTCTTCCAGGCTGACGGTCTTGCCGCGATAGGATGACCAGGCCGGCGCCAGCGCGGCGGGCGACATCACCGTCGCCCCGTCGAACGATGCCCCCTGCAGCACGAAGCGCGGCGCCTTGTCCGCGGCGCTCACCGCGGACGCCGCCGGCGCCGCTGCAGGTGTGTTCAGCGGCGGTGAAACCGGAGTCGCCGGCGCGTGAGCGGCCTGGCTGGGATCGTTTGACGACAGCGGCGCTTCGTCGGCGAACGCGCGGGCGCCGACCGCGAGGCCGACCCCCAACGCAGCCAGCCTGACAGCCGACAACAAATGCCTACTGTTCGACACCGCCCCACCCCTGGCGCGAACCACGTTATCCGAACTGTTAAGCATGCTGCGGCGGCGAGCGCACTCGAGAATTGGCCGCCTTGCCAAATTGCAACCCCTGAGACGCTAGGTCGGGTTCGGACGATCCACATTGATGTTTGTCGGCGTGGGCCGCTCGCCGAGCCGCGTCTGATGGCGCATAGGTGCGGCCCGGACGTCGGACGCAGAGCCGACGCGTCAGGGAGCCGGACGATGCAGTTCAGTTTCAGCGACGAGCAGCAGGAGTTCCGCGCGGTGCTGCGGCGGCTGTTCGCCGAGACCTCGCCGCCGTCGGAAGTGCGCCGAATGATGGCGACCGACGCTGGCTGGGAAGCCGAGCGCTGGCGCGACCTCAACGGCCGGCTGGGACTGTGCGGCGTGCACGTGCCGGAAGAGTACGGCGGCCAGGGTTTCGGCTTCGTCGAGCTGGGCATCGTGCTGGAGGAGATGGGCCGGGCGCTGGTCCCGCTGCCCTATTTCGCCTCGACGGTGCTGGCGACGACGGCGGTCCTCAACGGCGCTACGGCCGCGCAGAAGGCGGCGCTGATGCCGCCGCTGGTGGCGGGCGAGCGGGTGGCGACGCTGGCCTTCGCCGAGCCTAGCGGGCGGTGGGACGGCGCGGGCGTCGAGGCCACCGCCACGGCGGCGGGCGGCAAGTATCGGATCGACGGCGTGAAGAGCTTTGTGCTCGACGGGGCGACGGCGGACCTGGTGCTGGTGTTGGCGCGGGCGCCTGGCTCCGCTGGCGACGAGGGCTTGTCACTGTTGGCGGTGGAGGCGGACGCGGCGGGCCTGACGCGCGCGCCGCTGAAGGCGCTGGACCCGACGCGCAAGATCGCCCGGCTCGAGTTCGCGGGTGTCGAGGGCGCGCTGCTGGGCGAGGCGGGCGGCGCCGCCGCGCCCTTCGCCAAGACCTTGGCGCAAGCGGCGGCCTGTCTCGCCAGCGAGATGGTCGGCGGGGCGGAGCGGCTGCGGGAGTCGGCGCTCGACTACGCCAACCTGCGTATGCAGTTCGGCCGGCCGATCGCCTCATTCCAGTCGATGAAGCACAAGCAGGCCGACATGCTGCTGGAGGTGGAGCTGGCCAAATCCGCCGCTTACACCGCCGCCGAAGCCGCTGCGGAGGATAGCGCCGAGGCGCCGGCGCTGGCGTCACTGGCCAAGGCCGCGGCGTCGGAGGCCTATCTGCAGACCGCGTTGCACACCATCCAGATCCACGGCGGTATTGGCTTCACCTGGGACAACGACACCCAGCTCTGGTTCAAGCGCGCCAAGAGTTCGGAGGTGTTTCTCGGAGACCCGACCTGGCACCGGGAGCGGATGATGCAGGCGTGGGGACACTGAGATGGCGGACACCGCGACCATCACCGAGACGGCCGAGGACGGCGTCCGCGCCGAAGTGCGCGCGTGGCTGGCGGCCAACTGGGACCCGGACCAGAGCCTGATCGACTGGCGCAACAAGCTGATCGACGGCGGCTGGGGCGCGCCGACCTGGCCCAAGGCCTGGGGCGGACGCGATCTACCGGGTCCATTGGCGGCGGTGGTCGACGAGGAGATCCGCCGGGCCGGCGCCGTGAACGTGGCCCGTGCTGGCCCGCGCAGCCTGGCGCAGGCCACCATCCTGGCGCACGGCAACGACTATCAGAAGGGCAAGTTCCTGCGCCGCACGCTCACCGGCGAGGACTCGTGGTGCCAGCTGTTCAGCGAGCCCGGCAGCGGGTCGGATTTGGCTGGCGCGATGACCCGGGCGGACCTCAAGGGCAATCGCTGGGTCGTCAACGGCCAGAAGGTGTGGACCACCAGCGCTCACCACGCCGACTGGGGCCTGCTGGTGGCGCGCACAGATTGGGATGTGCCCAAGCACCAGGGGCTGAGCTACTTCCTCATCGACATGCGCCAGCCGGGCGTGGAAGTGCGGCCGCTACGACAGCTGAACGGCCATGCCTCATTCAACCAGGTGTTCTTCACCGACGCCGACGTCGCGCCTGAGCACCTGCTGGGCGAGCTGGGCGGCGGCTGGGCGGTGGCCAACACCACGCTGATGCACGAGCGGCGGGGCTTCGATGGCGCCGGCGGCAATCGTGGCGGCGCGGCCTCGCGCGGCGAGGGCCGCGTCCACGACGAAGAGCGGGCGGAGAACGCCATCGCTCAGGCGCCTTACACCTGGTACCCGCAGCGCGCCGGGCGGGTCGACCTGGTCATCGAGCGCGCCAAGGCGACCGGCCGGCTCGCCGACCCGGTGGTGCGCCAGGAGATCGCCAAGCTGCTGACCCTGGCGCGTTCGGCCGAGTGGACAGCGCGGCGGGCGCGCGCGGCGATGGCGCAAGGCCGGCCGCCGGGTCCGGAGGGCTCGCTGGCCAAGCTCGCCGCCAGCCACATAGCCCGGGCCGCCAACCGCGTGCACACGCTGATCAGCGGCGCCGACGCCATGCTGTCGGGCGAAGACGGGCCGATGAATGGGGTGATCGCGGAGATCCTGGTCTCGACGCCGGCCATCTCCATCGCCGGCGGCACCGACGAGATTCAGCGCAACATCATCTCCGAGCGGGTGCTGCGGATGCCGCGCGAGCCTTCGCTGGACACTGACCGGCCGTTCCGCGACGTGCCGAAGAACTCGGTCGGCGGCTGAGGCCTCAGTCGGGCCGAGCCGGCGCGAGCTGCAGCGCGTAGAACTCCTTGACCACGTCCTTGGGCGCCGCGCCCAGGTTGCCCAGCAGCTTTTCCAGGCCGCGCAGCAGTGCGCGTTGCTCTGCCTCGTCCATGCCGGCGATCAGCTGGTCGTTGAGCGGCACGGCGACGGGGATGGTGCGCTTGAACAGCTCCAGGCCCTCGGAAGTCGGGCCGATCTCGTCGCCGATGAAGGCCAGCAGGCCGCGGTCCTCCAGGCGGCGCGCCGCGTCCTCGACGTCGGCCGCCTCGTAGCCCAGCAGCGCCGCCAGCGCCGCTGGGCGGCAGCTCTCCGCCCGCACGGCGGCCACCAGAGTGCGATAGCTGACCGCGTCGAGTTGCAGCGGCGCCAGCGCGTCGGCGATAGCGCGGTCGCGCAACCGGCTGAGGCGATCCACGGCCTGCACGATGTATTCATGCACCTCGAAGGCGAACTCGCCCTTCGGATCGGGTGGAATCAGTGTTGCGACATCAACCATGCCAAAATCTGCACTGCGCGGGCGCCGGGTCGCAACCGCAATATGACCGCCGAAACCCTAGTGCAAGGCTGCGTCAGTTCCGCGACGGAATCAGCACCTGCATCCGCTCGTAGCCCTTGATGAAAATCGAGTAGCTGCGTTGCGGCTCTTCGAGCAGGCGGATGTCGGGGAAGCGCTTGAGGATCTCTTCCCAGATGATGGTCAGCTGCAGTTCGGCCAGTCGATTGCCGACACAGCGGTGCACGCCGAAGCCGAAAGAAAGGTGCGTGCGCGGCCGATCGCGGTCGATAATGTAGGCATACGGATCGTGTATCACTTCGTCGTCGCGATTGCCCGAGACGTACCACATCACCACCCGGTCGCCGGCGTGGATCTGCTTGCCCTGGAACTCGAAGTCCTGGTTGGCGACGCGGGCCATGTGCGCCAGCGGCGTCTGCCAACGGATGGTCTCCGACACCATCGACGGCACCAGTTCCGGGTTGGCGCGCAGCTTGGCGTACTGGTCGGGGAAGCGGTTGAGGGCGTAGATCGAGCCGGAGATCGTGTTCCGGGTGGTGTCGTTGCCCCCGATGATCAGCAGAGTGACGTTCGAGAAGTACTGGTCCATCGACGAATGGCGCGTGTCCGGACCATGCGCCAGCATAGAGATCAGGTCGCCAGACGGGGGCGCGTCCCACCGCTCGTTCCACAGCTTGACGAAATAGGCGCGGCAGTCGGCCAGCAGCTGCCGGCGCTCTTCGTAGGTGTTCCAGGGGCCGTGCCCGGGCGCGGTGGTCATGGTGTCCGACCACATCGTCAGCTTGCGGCGCTCCTCGAACGGGAAGTCGAACAGCGTGGCCAGCGTCATCGTGGTCAGCTCTTTGGAGACCAGATCCACCCAGTCGAACGGCTCGCCGATCGGCAACGAGTCGAGGATCGCGCCAGCGCGTTCGCGGATGATCGGCGCCATCTGGTGCAGCTGTGACGGCGCCACGGCCGGGCTGACGGTCTTGCGCTGCACGTCGTGGCCCGGCGGGTCCATGTTGATGAAGCTGTTGGAATCTTCGCTGGTGTCGCGTTCGTCGCGCGGCTGCACCCGAGCTTCCGGCGGCAGCGCGCTGGCCTTGGCCGGCAGGCCGATGCCCTTGGCCGACGAGAACACCTGGTGATTGGTGTCGATCGCCATGATGTCGTTGTACTTGGTGATCGACCAGAACGACCCGTAGTTGCTGTCAGGGGTCCAGTGCACCGGGTCTTCGGCGCGCAGGCGCTCGAAGTAGGCCCAGTGGCCGTCGTCGCGGAAGGCCGAGGCCCAAGCCGGGTTCAGGATCTCGAGCGGGGTCTCCATGGCGCGCCGCCGGTGCAGCGCCCGCTTGTCGTCCAGTACGTCGAACATCCCGTCAGCCATCTCGGTCTCCCAACTTATCGCTGATAATCCCCGCACTGGCGCCGTGGTCAACTGTGTCGCGGAGAAAGTTTTGTTCCGCGCAGAATGCGTTCCCCTCCCCCTTGCGGGGAGGGGTTAGGGGTGGGGGCGCGCGCTCAGCGCTTCCGGCTGGCGCCCACCAGTCACGCGCAACGAGCTAACACCCCCATCCCCGACCCTTCCCCGCAAGGGGGAAGGGTGGACTGAGGCGACTGAGCGACTTAGCCCACCGCCTCTTTGAACGCCTTCCAGGCCGCGGCGGGGATGGCGCGGTTGGCGGAGATGTCGTCAGCGGCGACCACGAGCTGGAAGCCCTGCTTGGCCCGCGCCGCCGCCTGCGCGGCGCCGGTGTAGACGCCAACGGTGACGCCCGCCGCGCGCCCGGCGGTCAGAATGCGCGCCAGCGCCGCCTCGAACACCTCCGAGCCCTGGCGCGTGCCCAGCGCCAGCGACAGGTCCGACGGCCCGATGAAGATCATGTCGAGGCCAGGCGTCGCGGCGATGGCCTCGCAAGCCTCCAGGCCTTCGACCGTCTCGATCATCACCGCGACGACCAGATCCTCAGCGGTGGCGCGGCGATAGTCGCCGAAGTTGGCCATCGGACGCGCGCCGCCGCCGGAGCGGCGCCCAAGAGGCGGGAAGCGGGACGACGTCACCACGTCCGCCGCCTGCTCGGGCGTCGAGATCATCGGCACGATCACCCCGTGCACGCCGGCGTCCAGCGCCCAGCCGATGGAGAAGTAGCTGGCGTCGGCAACGCGGGCGAGACAAGGCGCGCGGCCGGCGACCATGGCCACCGCGTCTTGGACGCCGGCGCTGCTCCAGCGCCCATGCTGGATATCGAAGACGATGGTTTCGGCCCCCGCGTCGGCCGCCAGTTCCGCCAGCACTGGCGCGCCAAGGCCCAGCCAGTGGCAGCCGACGCTGCGGCCGGCGCGGAACCAGGTTTTCAAGCGGTCGTCGGGCATGGTGGCGGCCATCGGTTATCCTTCAGTCGGCGGCGGCTTGTTGATGGAGGACGGCGCTGCTGCGCGGGCGGCGCTCGGCCATCGGAATCGGCGACTCGCCGATCACCTGGGCGGCTTCCAGCCGGTCGAGAGCGGCAGTGTCCAGGCCCAGGATGCGGCTCAGCACTTCGCGGGTGGCCTGGCCCAGCGTCGGGGCGGGACGGCGGATCGGGTAAGGCGCGCCGTCCTCGCGGAAAACCGGCGAGGGCTGCTGGGTGTAGTCGAGGTGCGGGCGAGGAACGTCCTGCCAGTGGCCGCGCGCCGTCAGGTGCGGCTCGTACAGCAGCACTTCGTGGAAGCCGCGCGCTGCGCCAGCGGCGACACCCGCCGCCTGCAGCGCTTCCATCGCTTCGTCCGGCGAGCGCTGGCGGGTCCAATCGGCGATGGCCGCTTCCAGCCGATACTCGGCGGCGCGGCGGCCCGCGGCTGTCGCGAGCGCCGGCTCGTCAGCCAGATCACCCCGACCGATCGCCTGGCAAAGCTGCCACCAGGCGGTGTCGTCGGTCACCGCGATCACCACCCAGGCGTCGACGCCGTCGCACGGGAAACAGCCGTGCGGGACAAAGGCCGGGTGCCGGTTGCCGAGACGCGGGCCGACCTTGCCGGTGGCCGCCTGCTCCACGATCCACGGGCCCACCAGCGGCAGCATGCACTCCACCTGGCTGAGGTCGACCAGCTGGCCCTGGCCGGTGCGCTGGCGATGGCGCAGCGCCACGAGCGCCGCGGCGCAGGCGCTGAGGCCGCCAATAGGGTCTCCATAGGCGACGTGGCACATGGTCGGCGGCGCGTCAGCATCGCCGGTCACCGAGGGCAGGCCGCTGCCGTGCTCCAAGGTCGAGCCATAGGCGCGCAGGTCGGCCCAGTCGGTCCCTGGCGCGTAGGCGGACATCGACACCATCACCAGGTCGGGCCGCGCCTGGCGCAGGTTGGCGTAGTCCAGGCCGAGCCTCGGCAGCACGTCGCCGCCGTAGTTCTCCACCACCGCATCGGCTGTGGCGACGAGACGACGCAGCAGGTCAGCGCCTTCGGCTTGAGTCAGGTCGAGGGTGACGCCGACTTTGTTGCGGTTGACGAAGTTGAAGTAGAGCGACTTCTCGTGCTGCCGCTCCTCCAGCGCCGCGGGGCCGTAGTCGCCGCCGCGCCACCAGTCGGGATAAGCGCGGCCCTCCACCTTGATCACCTCGGCGCCGAGGTCGGCCAGCTGCCGCGTCGCCAGCGGCCCAGCCCAGCCCATGGTCAGGTCGACGATGCGCACGCCCTCCAGCGGCAGCGCTTTGGCGGGTGCGGCGCGAGGCGCGGGGCGAGGTTCGGCGCGCCAGCCATCGTCGGCGCCGGCGAGCGGTGCGACGCCCACGGCGGCAGGCGGGGTGGCGCTGAGGTGCAGCGGCAGCGCCGGTCCCTCGAACCGCGCCTCGCCGATGCGCACCTGCGCGAACGCATCGTGCTGGCGGTGCGAGGGCGTCGCCAGCAGGTCGGCCATGGTCGGAACCACCACCAGCGGCACCCGCTTGGCGAGGCCGAGGTCGGCCCATTCGCGAGCGGTGCGCTTGAGAAGGGCCGGTCCGATCTCCGCGTCCACCTCGTCGGCCCGCGCCAGCCGCTCCGGCGCGGTGCGGAAACCTGGGCGCGTGGCCAGCTCCGGCAGCCCCAGCATGTCGCAGAAGCCGCGCCACTGGTCGGCTGAGAGCGAGGTCGTGCCCAGCCAGCCGTCCTTGGTTGAATAGACGCCGATGGGGAAGACCGGGAAGTAGCGGTTGAGGCCCCGTCGGCGCTCTTCGCTGCCCGTCGCCACAGTCACCGCGGCCTGGAACTCGGTCACCACCACGTTGGCGTCGTGGAGGCTGATCTCGAAGCGGCGTCCGGGCCCGCCGCCGATCAGGCTGGCGACCAGGGCGGAGAACGCGCTCAGCGCCCCTGGCAGCCAGCTCTGGTGCTGGGGTTGCAGAACCGGCGCCGCCGCCGGCCCCATGCCTCGCGCCTGGCCCGCCAGCGCCCGCAGCGTGGCGTCGGTGGCTGCGTAGTCTCGATAAGGTCCGCTCTCGCCGAACCAGCTGATCGCGGCGATGCAAAGCGCCGGGTTCGCCGCTCGCAGCGCCGGCTGTCCCGCGGGCCCGTCGTCCGACCAGGCGCCTGGTCGGGCGTCGATGAGCACATCGCAAGCGGCGGCGATGTCCGCGAGGCGCGCATGGTCGCCGGGCGCGGCGGTGATGCTCTTCTTGTTGGTATTGAGCCAGGCGAAGACCGCGCTCTCGGTGATGCCGCCGCCGACATCGACCAGCGGCTCGGCCCGGCGGTCAGGATCGCCGCCCGGCGGTTCGACCTTGATCACTTCGGCGCCGAAGTCGGCGAACAGCTTGCCACACCAGGCGAGCGCCGGCCCGCCGCCGAATTCGGCGACGCGCAAGCCCGACAGCGGCCTCCCGTCCGCCTTTTCGCCCGTTTGGGTCATGGCCGCCGATGTTGGCCAAAGCCGGCGGCGGGGCAAGCCTCAGATGTTCAGACGCGCCAGACCGACTCGAACTCGCCGACGTCGGCGAGGATGGCGCAGTTCAGCTCCAGGCTCCGCAGCGCCGCCTTGTGCAGGTCCGCGCCGTAGGCGGCGCAGGCGTCGCGGGCGACGAACACGTGGTAGTCCATGTGGAAACCATGGCGGGCGGTGGAGTCGACGCAGCACTCGGTGGTGAGCCCGCACAGCACCACGGTGTCGACGCCGCGCCCGGCCAGGTCTTCGTCGAGTTCGGTGCCGTAGAAGGCGCTGTAGCGCAGCTTGGAAACCACCATCTCGCCCTCGGCTGGCTGTGGCCCGACGAAGGCCGCGCCAGGCGCGCCGATGCGGCAGAGCTCGAGGTCGTGGTCGGGATCGCCGCCCAGCCTGCGCATGCGCTCGACCCACACCGGCGAATCCAGCGCCGGATCGGTCTCCAGGCGCACGAACACCACCAGGGCCCCCGCGGCGCGGGCGGCGCCTACCAGCCGCTCGGCGGCGGCCAGCGCAGCCGGCACGCCGGAAAGGTCGACGCCCATGCGGCCCATGGCGCCGTCCGGCGAGGCGAAGTCGGCCTGCATGTCCATGACCAGCAGGGCGGTGTGGTCGGCCCCGACCCAGTCGGCGAACCCGCGCTTGGCCGGCGCCTCGGCGACGCTCATGCCGTCGCCATCCGCAAGCCCGGCAGGATGTCGGCTCCGAACATCTTCAACCCCTCCACATAGTCCGGAAAGATCAGCATCACCCCGTCGAGTTCGCAGCCGGCGAGGAAGTCTTCCAGTTTGGCGGCGCAGGTGGCCGGCGAGCCGATCGCGGTGTGGGTCATGAAGGCGCCTTGCTGGCGCGCCGCGCCGTCCAGCTTCTCCGGCGGCACGCCCCAATTCTTCAGCATCTCGATCACCGCGCCCATGTCGACGCCTTCGCGGTAGCGCTCGGCCATCGCCTCGGCCTTGGCGTCGGTCTCGGCGTAGACCAGCGTGCACATGGCGTAGGTCTTGACCTGTTTGCCGAAGCCGGCGGCCATCTCGCGCGCCTTGCGGCTGGCGGCCCGGCGGTCCGCCGCGGTCCAGCCGCCGACGAAACAGGCGTCGGCCTCGCGCACCGCGAACTGGAACCCCCGCTCCGACATCCCTGCGCAGATCAGGTCGGGACGCGGCTTCGACAAGGGCTTGGGGTTGGATTCGCAGGCCTGCAGATCGAAATAGCGGCCGTGGTGGGTGACGCTGGCTTCGTCCCACAGGCGCTTGACCACGTGCGTCCACTCTTCGGCCAGCGCATAGCGCTCGTCGTGGTCAAGACGCTCGTCCCAGGCGCCCATCTGCTCGAATTCGGCGCGGAAGGCGCCGGCGACGATGTTAAGGCCGGCGCGGCCGCCGGACATGTGGTCCAGCGTGGCGATCATCTTGGCCGCCACCGCCGGGTTCTGCAGCATCGGGTGGATGGTGGCCCAGAGCTTGGCGCGGCTGGTGACCGCCGCCAGCCCCGCCATCAACGTCACGCTCTCCAGTTGCACGCCCCAGTGGTTGGTGGCGCCGCCGAAGCCGCGCCACTTGCCCATCGACATGATGAAGTCGAGGCCGATCTGGTCGGCGGCCTGGGCGGCGGCGAGATTCTGCTTCCACAGACCGTCCAGCGGCGGCGTCGCGTCGGAGATGATCCAGCCGCCGTTGGCGACCGGCAGGAAGACCCCGAATTCGTGCGGCGTGGCCGGCATGAGCGGATTCGCCTCCTGCGGGTTTTCTACCCCTTGGCCGGCTGCTTTGAAATGTCAGGCGGACGCATCAGCGCGGCGGCGACGAAGACAATCGCGATCACGCCGGCGAACAGCTGAAATGTGGAGCAAAAGCCGCCAGTGGCGTCGCGCAACGCCCCGCCGATGGTGGGCCCCAGCGCCGAGACCGCGCCGATCAGGCAGGTGGTCGCGAAGATCTCGAGATTGTGGGTGCGGCCGAAGTAGTTGAGCAGCAGCACGGTGACCGCCAGCAGCGTCACGCCGAAGCCGATGCCGCTGCCGACCGCATAGAGCAGCATGGTCGGATAGCTCGACGCGACGCTGAGCGCCGCCGAGCCGACCACCAGCGACGCCAGCCCGATCAGCAGCAGCCAGCGCGGATCGATCAGATCGCCGACCAGGCCGCCCAGCGAGCGCCCCACCGCCTGCATCAGCGCTTCCAGGCTCAGCATCGCGCCAGCGACGCCGGCGGTGACACCGCGCTGGGTGAGGTGCGCCACCGAGACGCTGGCGACGGTCACGCCGATCAGCAGGTGGCCGAAGTAGGCAGCCAGCAGCACGTAGAACTGCCATGTGCGAAACGCCGCGCGGGGCGTCCAGTCGACGGCCGTGCGGTAGACGCGGGGATGGCCGGCGCCGGCGAGCTCGGCCGCCAGCTCGGCGTCGGTCTCAGCCGACTCGCGCTGCAGCGCCGCCGAGCCGCCCACGATCAGCGCGCAGACGACGCCGACAACGATGGCGAGCCCGGCTTGGCCCAGCCAGAACAGCCGCCAGTCGCCGTGGAATACGTCCATGGCCGCCAGCACCGACAGCGGCCCGGCGACGCCGCCCAGCGCCGCGGAGGTGAAGTAGACGCCGAAGGGCAGGGCGCGGTGCTTGAACTCCGCCGCCAGCACGTGGGTGCCCGGGATCAGCGCCATCATCTGGTAGCCGACGCCGCAGAGCGCGCAGCCGATGAAATAGAGCGCCACGCCGTGCACCTCGGCGAGGCAGAGGAAGCCGGCGGTCATCACCGCGGTGCCAGCGATCAAAGTGGCGCGCACGCCGGCGCGGCGGATCATGATCTGCGGCAGGAACGACGAGGCGCCGGTGGCGGCGCCCAGCAGCGTGAAGCCGAAGCCGGCCTCGGTCCAGCTCCAGTGCTGGTCGGCCACCATGGCCGGCAACACGACGCCCAGCGCGTTGTAAGTGGCCGCGGTGATGGCGAACAGCACCAGGCTGAAGGCGGCGACCAGCGCCCAGGGCCGGGCGCGCCGCCACACGGCTAGAACGTCCGCTTCAGCGTCAGCTGCCATTCCTGCCCCATGCCCGGTATCGCGGCGATGTTCACATAGGTCGGATCGGAGTTGGGGGTGAAATAGAGCGTGTTGAACAGGTTCTCGACCCGCAGGTCGGCTTCCCAGGGCCCGCTGCGGACGAAGGCCGAGGCGTTCACCAGGTCGTAGCCCGGGTAGACGATAGCGCCGACGATGGTGCCGGAGGTCTGGCTGGCGTAGGTCGTGCCCATCGTCACACCCCATTTGCCCCAGCTGTGGGCGTCGGAGGTGTAGTTGGCGTAGAGGCTGACCACGCTCGCCGGAATGGTGGTCAGGTCGTAGTTGCCCGGATGGCCGAGCGGCGACTGGCTAAAGTTGAACACCAGATAGGCCCCGCCCCAGCTATTCAGTTCGCACGCCACGTTGTTCTGGCAGACCGCGTAGGTGGGCACGTAGTAGGTCCCGGTGTCCGGCCCGATCACCTCGGTGTGCTGGGTGTCGCCCGTCAGCGTGAAACTGAGGTTGCGGGTGGCCAGCCACCTGGCCTCGAACTCGAAGCCGGTCGACTGTGTGGTCTGGTTGGCGGCGTTGAGCCCAGTCAACTCCTCGCGCTGCTGGTAGTACCCGTCCAGCGCGCCGACCAGCTTGTGGTCGAACAGCTGGAACTTCACCCCGCCCTCGGCCAGCGTCGAGTTGGAGAGCCAGCCGTCGTTGGGCGAGGTGATCTGGTTCGGCTTCAGGTCGCCGCCCTGCTGCACTTCCAGCGCATGGTCCTGGGCATAGGTGACATAGGGCATCAGGCCCCACGGCGTCTGGTAGCTGACGCTCACCGTGTACGACGGCGCGCCCTTGTCGGCGGACGCCGGCCCCGGCTGGTCGAACCCGAGGCCGACCGATGCGGCGGCGAAGATGCCGGTGTCCGTGGAGGCCACGTGGTACTGGTCGTAGCGGGCGCCGACGGTCACATCGAGGTTGCGCCACAGGGTGATGTCGGTGGTGAAGAAGGCGCCGGCGTCGTCCTCGATCGAGTGGACGTCGAACTCCCAGCCCTGGCAGTTGGACGGGATACCGTCGCCGGTGTCGCCGACCTGGAACGGGTCGCAGATGGTGTCGGTGGGCGTGTCGCCAACGGTCAGGTCGCGCCGATCGACGGCGATCAGGCCGTCGTCGAAGCTCTGCATGTCGCGGCCCTGGTAGTAGCGATAGCCGCCGCCCACCACGGTGTCGGCGTGGAAGTCGCTGTCCGCGGCGCCCAGCTTGAAGTCGTAGGTGACGCGCCCTTCGTAGGTCGAGGTGCGGAACCAGGCCGGGAAGCCGTAGCTGACGAAGCGCTGGTTCTCGAGGCCGTTGTAGAACAGCTGCAGCTTCAGCGTGCTGTCGTCTGCGAAAGTCTTCTGCAGCCCAGCGACCACGGCCGGAACCAGGGTGTCGGAGAAATCCGCGGCGCCCACGAAGACGTCGCGCGGGCTCAGCTTCACGGTCGTCCCGGCGCCGGGGCTGTTCAGCTGGAAGTCGGGCAACGGCGGGCTGGTGACCGTCTGGCCGAAGAACACGTCATAGAATCCGCCGCCGACGGACGTGAAGTTGAATGGGTAGGGCGAGAAGGCGTTGGGCGTCGCCTGGTTCGGCGTCAGGTAAGGCACGCCCGGTGACGCGCTCAGCGTGGTGTTGCGGCCGGTGACGTAGGTCTGGCTGGCGATCAGCTGCGGCGTCAGGCGGTTCCAGCCGGGCGTCTGCACGTCGCCGGTGGAGTGGTAGACGAAGCTGTCGCCCAGGAATTGCCAGCCGGCGCCGAGGTCGAAGTTGACCGACACTTCGCCGATCTGGTGGTCGGGATGGACGCCTTCGTAGAAGCTGTCGGAGTCGTCCCACTCGCCGTAGGCGTAGAGGCCGCCCTCGTGCGTGCCCAGCTTCAGCGGCGTGCCGAACTGGCCGTTGAGGTTGCGCTCGTTGTAGCTGCCGTAGGTTCCCTCGATCTCGCCTTCGGGGCCGCTGAGGTTCTCGCTGCTGGCCGATTTCGGGGTGAAGTTGAGGAAGCCGCCGACCTTGCCTGGGCCGTAGATCGGCGATGGCGGCCCGCGCACCACCTCGATCTGGGCGGCGTCGCCGATGGGCGTCTGGTAAGTGCCGGGGTTCTCGATCAGCTTGAAGCCGTCGAAGTAGTTCTCCGCCAGCGTGCCGCGCACATCGAGCGAGCCGGGGATGCCGTAGAAGCTCGCTGTGTAGGTGCTGGGCGAGACATCGACGACGTCGTTGATGTTGCGGATGCCGTAGCGCTGGATCGTGGTGTCGCTGACCAGGCTGGCCGAGCGCGGCGTGGCGATCAGCGGCTTGGTGAGACCGAAGACCGCGTCGCCGGGCTTCTTCTCCATCAGCCCAGCTGGGTCGGCGGTCACCACGACCTCGTTGGACGCGGCCGGCGCGTCGGCCGCTGGCTGTGCGGGCGTGGCGTCGTCAGCCCACGCCGCGCTGGCCGCCGCCAGCGTCACCGCCGAGACGCCTGCGGCAAGAACCCCCCGGACGCCCATCAGCGCACCAGCTTCTGGCCGGGCATCGCCCGCCCGGCGATGACGCGGTTGACCAGGATGGCGCCCAGCGCCTCCAGCATGGCCTCGTAGGCGGCGTCGGCGTCGCCGCGGGCGACACACTCGGCGATCACCTTGTGGCGCTCCACCTCCGCCAGCCGCTCTTCCGGCGTGTCGTCGGCCATGGAGAAGATCCAGAATCTGGCCGCCTTGTGCTGCAGCGGGATGACGATTTTGGCCAGGGTGAGGTTGCCGGTGGCCAGCGCCAGCGCCCGGTGGAAGGTCTGGTCCATGGCCACCAGCGCCCGGGCGTCGCCGCTCCTGGCCGCCTCGTCGCTGCCTTCGAAGGCGCCGCGCAGAGCCGCGATGTCGGCTGGGGTCGCGTTCTGCGCCGCGAGCGCCGCGCAGTGCGGCTCGATCAGTCGCCGCGCCTCGAACGCCTGGCGCACGTCGATCAGGTCCAGCGGCGCGACGATGGTGCCCGAGCGCGGCTTGCGCACCACCAGGCCTTCCAGCGCCAGCCGTCCCAGCGCGTCGCGCACCCCGGCGAGGCCTGCGTCGTAGCGGCGCGCCAGCGCCTGTTCGTCCAGCCGCGCGCCCGGCGCCAGTTCGCCCAGGATCACGTCCAGCAGGATCTGCTCGTAGACCCGCGCCTTCTGCAGGACAGGGTCCCATCCGCCGAGCGCGCCGCGGCGCCGCTCGTGTCCGTCGTGAAGATCGATGTTCGTCATGTAAAATGTTAGTTCGCAGATTATTTGTGCACGAGAATACGCACGGCTATGCGCGCCTTTTTATGCACCCGCAAGGCGCAGCTTCTGGTGGCCTCGTTAGAACCGCTGACGGTTCAGACCTTCACGCCAGTGAACGCGATGCCGGCGTCGCGCAGTTGCTGGAGCAGACTGGCGTAGAGGTCGCTTCGCACACGGTAGGTGTCGCGGGGGCTGGCGACGTAGACATAGCAGGAGAGATTGACCCCGCCGGCCTCCGACAGGCCCTCGATGAAAACCTCCGGCGGCGGATTCTCGGCGACGCCTTTTGCGCCTTTCGCCAATCCCAGGATCAACTCTCGCGCCTTGGCGGCGTTAGCCGGGTCGGTGATCGAGAGCCTGAGCTGGATGCGGCCATAGCGGCCGCCCATGGTCATGTTGCGCACCTTGGTGGTGATCAGGTCCGAGTTGGGGATGATCACCGTCGAGCGGTCCTGGGTCTGGATCTCGGTGGCGCGAACCCGGATGCGGCGCACGTCGCCCTCCACCCCGTCGACGTCGACCCAGTCGCCGACCTTGATGGGCCGCTCCACCAGCACGATCACCCCGGCGACGAAGTTCTGCACCACCTGCTGCAGCCCAAAGCCGATACCCACCGAGAGCGCGCTGGCCACCAGCGCGATCTGGCTGAAGCCGAGCCCGCTCACTGCCAGCGCCCCGATCAGCACGATGGCGACGCCGAGGTAACCGACGCCGGTCGAGACCGAGTTGCGCACGCCGGAGTCCCAGTCGGTGACCGGCAGGTAGCGGCGCAGGAACCAGCCTCGCACCAGGCGCACCAGCGCCAGGCCAACGAAGAAGGTGACGAGGCCGCCGATCAGCGCGGTGGGGGAGATGCTGATCTGGCCGATGCGGATACCAGAGCCGATGGCCCCGATGCGCGCGAAGAATGCATCGCCGCCTTCGCCGAACGGCGTGAGCGCGAAGCTCACCGCGCCGGCCAGCACGATCAGCTGCAAAGCCGCGCCGATCAGCACGCCCAGCTGGCGCACCGTCGAGCGGCGAAAGTTGAACAGCAGATAGAGCGTGTGGCTGGCCCAGCCATTGTCTGAGAACAGCGCCGAGCAGGCATCGTCGACGAAGCGGACCAACAGGTAGGTCGCCCCGAAGATGACGCTGAGCCAGAAGATCTGGCCCGCGGTCATCGCCGCCAGCGTGGTGTAGCCGGCGAAGACGGCGCCCACGGTGACCACGATGGCGATGGAGAGAACCAGCGAGATCAGCGTCCACACTGGCGAGGCGGCGGGCGAAGACGCCGGCGTCTCGTCGTGACGCTCGCCGGGCGCCAGCGGCGCCTCGCGGCCACGGCCGAAGCTGACCAGGATCAGGCCGGCCACGGCGGCGTAGGCCAGCGCCAGCACGCAGTTGGCGGCGATGGTCGCCGCGACGCTGGCGCCGATCACGTAGTTGAGCCGGGAGAGCAGCAGGCCCGCGGCGGTGACGATGGCGACGGCGCCCAGCGGGGGTTTGATGCGTTTGGCGATGCTGTCGGGGATCGGCAGCAGCCGCTGGCGCGCGTCGTTGTCGGTGGCGAGCACGCGGCCGAGCGCAAGGATGGAGGCGGCCCAAACGATGGCGCCCACTCCCGCGCCAGCGATAGCGTCGGCGGGCTCGGAGAGCAGGCCCGCCCATTTGGCGGTGAGCCGTAGCAGCAGCGCCGCCAGCGTCGGCGCGCCGGCGTCCACCGCGGCCACCCACAGCGCCGCCCCGGTGCGGGCGAAGCCCGGATGCACCGCCTCGCCAGTCTTGCGCCGGCCGAGCTGCTCCAACACGCGCCGCGCCGGCCAGACCAGGCCGAACGCAATGAGCGCGGCGACGGCCATGGCGATCAGCCCGCGCGGCTCGGCGGCGCCCAGCGCCGTGGCGACGGCGTCGTTGGCGGCGCTGGCCAGACGCTGCGCGTCGTCCGAGACCGCCGACGACAGCGAGCTCCAGAAGTCCGGCGACAGCGGCGAGGGCGAAGGCGCCAGCAGGCGCGCGCTGTAACCTTCCCGGCGACGCTCGGCGATGGAGACGAGGGCGGCCTGCGCCTGCGCCGCCAGCACCTGCGATGGGGCGAGCTGACTGGCGAGCGTCGCGCGCTGCGCTGTGAGCTGGGCGAGCTTCAGGCGGTCCGCGGCCCTGGCGGGCCGCCTGCCGTGCGGGCTCAGCGCTGCGGTCGCCTGGTCGACGCCGGCGATCTGCGCGGCGACGGCGGCTTCCTGCCGGCGCGCCTGCGCTTCGATGGCGGCGGCCTGTGCTTCCAGCACCGCCAGCCGCGTGTCGTTGGAACTGGCGGCCGCCTGGTTCTCGATCTGCTGCAAGCTGAGCGGGGGCGGTGCGACGACCGGCGGCGCCGCTGCCGGCGCGGCCACCGCGTTGGACGCGGGCGCAGCAGCAGCGTTCGTGGCAGGTGGCGCGCTCAGGGCGTTGGTCGCCGCGGCGATGGCGTTGGGCGGCGCGGGGACGGGACTGGCGCCGGCGGCCGTCGCGACCAGCGTCAACGCGAGGATGAGTGCGGCTTTCATGACCTCGTGTTCGTCGCGCCACGCACAGCGCAGCGCCGGGCGCGCGCTCCTGGCGGACGCGGGGATGGGCCATGAACACCTGAACCGCCGGCTGGTTGCGCCCGTAGAGGTAACCGCGGGCCGGCCCGCCGCGTATGTTACGGACCCACGGCGCGGCCAGCGCCGGACGAAAGGTGTGAACGATGGCTTTCAACTTCTCCCGCCAGACGCTGCGGCGAGCCCTGCTGACGACGCTCGCGGCCGCGAGCCTGGTGGCGTGTGGCGCGCCGGGCGCCAGCGCCGACGTTGCGCCGCCCTCCAAATTGCCGGCGCCGACCATGGACGAGCCCCAGGTCGGTCTGCAGACCGCGGTGCTCTCCGGCGGCTGCTTCTGGGGCATCCAGGGCGTGTTCGAGCACGTGAAGGGCGTCAAGCAGGTGCTGGCGGGCTATGCCGGCGGCGACGGCATGACCGCCCACTACGAGATCGTCTCCACCGGCACGACCGGCCACGCCGAGTCGGTGAAGATCACTTTCGATCCGAAGCAGATCAGCTACGGCGAGATCCTGCGGGTGTTCTTCTCGGTCGGCACCGACCCGACCCAGACTGGCGGTCAGTTCCCCGACGAAGGCACGCAGTATCGCGGCGAAGTCTGGGCCATGGACAACGGCCAGGCGGCAGTGGCCAAGCGCTACATCGACCAGCTCAACGCCGCGCACGTGTTCCGCCACCCGATCACCACGCGGATCGACCGCTATCGCGGCTTCTTCCCGGCCGAGGGCTACCACCAGAACTACCTGGTGAACCATCCGGAGCAGCCCTACATCGCCACCTACGATCTGCCCAAGGTGGCGGCGTTGAAGACGCTGTTCCCGGAAGACTACCGCCCCGACCCGGTGCTCGCCCCGATCTAGTCCCGGTCGAAGCCGCCTTCGGGGGGCGCGACACCGTCCGGTGTCGAGATTAGCCGCTTGGGCACCAGCAGCAGTGTCGGCACGATCAGCGCGTAGACGACGGTGATGGCGATGACGCAGATCGTGAAGCCGCCGAACTTCTCGTAGAGCCAGGTGCCCAGGATGTCGCCGGGGCGTGAGGCGATGTAGTAGAGCCCGGTCGACATCATCAGCACCGTGCCCTCGAGTCCTTTCGGGCACGAGCGGATCAAGAGGTCGATGTAGGCCGCCGACGAGACCCCGCCCATCAAGCCGATCGGCACTGCCGCGATCAACGCACTTTGTTCGGAGTGGATGAACGCCAGCGGCACCATCTGCGGCACCGCCACGATCGTTCCCCACCATAGAAGCGGCCGCAGCGCGACCTTCCGGCAAAGGAAGCCGTACAACAGGAAGGTGGGGATGAAGGAGCCGGCGAAGATGGCGTTGAACCAGCCAAAGGCGGCGTCGTCGGCGTGCAGCGTGTCCTGCAGGTAGTACTGCAGCGGCGTCTGCGAGCCCGGCGCGAAGTTCCAAAGCAGCCAGATCGCCAGGGCAGGATAGATCGGCCAGTGTTTCACCAGCCGTTTGACGTCGGTCCACGGGTGGAACGCGGCTTTATGCTCGTCCTGGACGTTGTCGTAGACCACCTTCGGCCGCCAGATCGCGAACAGCGCTAGCGCAGCCATCATCGCCGCGCCGATCAGGAACAAGGTGCGCGCGGCGCTTTCGGCGTTCCTGCCTTCCAGGGCGTCGCTCAGCACCCCGCCCAGCGCAAACGCGATCAAGCCGGGAATCGAGGTCACCACGTTCCACACGGCGCTGACCTGGCCGGACATCACGTTCTGGCGGCCGATCACCGAACTCAGGCCCTGCTGGGCGCTCACCGCGAACAGGAAGGCGATGGTGGCCAGGATCACCGCCGCCAACAGCGTCCACTCGGTGACAGGGACGAAGGCGAAGTAGACGTAGATCGCGGCGCACAGGGCGCCGAAGATCATCATGTAGCCGCGGTCGCGCAGGCCGAACGGGTTCCAGGTGTCGCGCGCGAAGCCGAACAGGAACGAGAAGTAGAGCGGCAAGCCGCTGATCAGCCGGAACTGCGCCACCTGCGCGGCGTGCATGTGCAGCTTGTTCTTGAGGAAGAAGGCGATCGGGGTGTCGATCAGGCCGAGGTAGGGCGCGCCAAAACCCAGCAGCAGCAGCAGCACGCTGAGATACCCCAGAATCCGGATCCGCTGGCCCGGCGGCAGATCGACCGGCGCGTCGGTTGGCAGCAGGGTCTCCGCCGCGGCTTCGCTGCTCATCGGGGCGCTAGGTCTCCGTCACAAAGCCTATGCATGGCACGCCCCGGGGACCCGCGCAAAGAGGGGCATTTCTTCCCGCCACGCCGCGACGGAAGGCGAAACTTTTCAGTGGTGCAGCATCAGCCAGGCCAGCGAGCCCGCGCCGGCCAGCGCGCAGTAGAACGCGAACGGGTCGAAGCCGCGCACTTCGGTCTGCCGGAACCATCGCATCAGCAGCACGGTCGAGAGGAACGCGACCACGCCGGCGATCGCGCCCGCCAGGATCGCCGTGTTGCTGAAGTGGTCGTGCGCCTTGAGGATCTTTGGGGCCTCGAGCACCGTCGCGCCGAGGATCACCGGCGTCGCGGTCAGGAACGAGAAACGGGCCGCGTCCTCATGGTCGAGCCCGGCCAGGTAGCCGCCGGCCATGGTGGCGCCCGAACGCGAGAAGCCCGGGATCAGCGCCAGGCATTGCCACAGCCCGATCACCACGGCGTCGATCCAGCGCAGGCGCGCCAGCACCCGCCCCTGGCGGCCGCGCAGCCGCTCGGCGGCGAACAGCATCACGCCGTTGGCGATGAGGAACGCCGCCGCCAGCTTCGGCGCGCCGAAGGCGTGCTTCAGCTCCTTCTCCAGGAAGAAGCCGACGATCACCGCCGGAATGGTCGCCACCACCACGCGCCAGAACACCCGCCGCTCGGCCTCGGCCTTGGGCCCGCGCCGCACCAGCACCGCCGTCGCGAAGTTCAGCCAGTCGCGCCAGAAGTAGAGCAGCAGCGCGATGGCGGTGCCGAGGTGCATCACCACCAGGAAGGGCAGGAAGCTGTCGGCGTTCTCGTCTACCGACCAACCGAGTAGCGCGGGCAGCAGCACCGCGTGCGCCAGGCTGGAGATCGGGAAGAGCTCGGTGATCCCCTGCACGACGGCCAGGATGATCGCCTGCAGATCGGTCATCGGCGAGGGCTCCCTGACGCTCTGGGCTGTCCCCTCATAGCGGATTCGGCGCGGCTGTCAGCTTGCCCGGCGCGCGCCTTGACGAGCCCTCCCGCCAGGGCGACATCGGCGAAGCTTTCGCGAGGGCGTCATGGCCGACAGCATTCCAGCCGACATCTTCACCGAGCCGCCCGACGTCGATCCCGACACGCTGGCCAACCTCGGACCGTTGCGCGCCCTGGCAGGCCTCTGGGAAGGCGCCAAGGGGCGGGACGTCAACCCGAAGGCGGAGGGGCCGGAGCGCTCGCCGTTCATCGAGCGGATCGAGCTGCAGCCGATCGATCCGCAGGCCAACGGGCCGCAGCTGTTCTACGGCCTGCGCTATCACACCCACATCCTGAAGCCGACCGAGGCGCTCACCTTCCACGAGCAGGTCGGCTACTGGCTGTGGGAGCCGGCGACGGGCCTCATCTTGCAGTCGCTGGCGATCCCGCGCGGTCAGGTGGCGCTGGCCGCCGGCCACGCGGCGCCGGACGCCATCTCGTTCAAGCTCGCCGCGGCGCGCGGCGCCACCGACTACGGCATCGCATCGACCACGTTCCTGGAGGAAGCATTCAAGACGCTGTCCTACGAGATCGAGGTGAGCATCAACGGCGACGGGACCTGGAGCTATTTCGAGGTGACGGTGCTGGACGTGAAGGGCCAGGGCCCCTTCCGCCACGAGGACTCCAACACCCTGGCCCGCATTGCCCCGCCACGCCGCAACCCACTCGCCGAAGCGCTGGCCAACGCCTGAGCGGCGTCTTGCCCGCAGGCGCCCGGCCTGTAACGTCGCTGACGCATTTCCGACATGCGACGCGCCGACAACGGCGCCATGGTTCGCTTCGCTGTCGCGCTCGCCGCTTCGCTTGCTCTTGCCGTCCCGGCCTTCGCGGACGGCCCCATCGCCACCGCCGACCCCGGCGCGACGCCGCCGGCGTCCACCGACACGCCAGCGCCGCTCCCGGATCACAACGGCGCGTCGATGCCGGTCCCGGCTTCCGAGGTCATGGGCCCCTGCGGGCCGGAGAAGATCGGCGCCGACGGCAAGCCGCAGAAGACCGCGCACGGCGAGATCGACGCCGGCGTCGACTCGCGTGGCGGCCACATGGTGTCCGGCACGGTCTGCAAGCCGGTCGGCGACAATGGCGGCTACGTCGAGGTCAGCGCCGGCACGGCCAGCGCTGACAACGGCGGCTACGAACGCGGCGGCAGGGGTCCTACTCGGCGGCCGTGAGCCAGTCGGCTGGGATCGCCTGCGCGCGCTGATTGGAGAGGACGCCGGCCCGCCGCGCCCGCTCCTCGTCGCTCACGCTCGCCGGGTCTTCGCGGAACTCGGGCCCCATCGCCATCGCCTTGGCCACCGCAGGGCGCGCGGCCATGCGATCGAGCCAGCCCTTCACGTTGGGGAATTCTTCGATGTCGATGTTGCGCATCTTCCAGCCGACGCTCCACGGGTAGCAGATCATGTCGGCGATGGTGTACTCGCCGGCCGCCAGCCATTCCTTGTTGTGCAGGCCGAGGTTCAGCACCCCGAACAGGCGGTGCACTTCGTCGGCGAAACGCTTGGTGGCGTAGTGCAGGTCGCCGTTGGCGGGGTTCTGGGCGGCGCGGGCGAAGTGGCCCTGTTCGCCCATCTTGGCGCCCTGGTTGGCGCCCTGCCACAGCACCCACTGAGCGACGTCGTACTTCGCGGCCTGCGGTGTCTGCGGCCAGAACTTCCCGGCCTTCTCGGCGATGTACATCATGATCGCGCCGGACTCGAAGATGGAGACCGGCGGGCCGCCGCCCTTGGGCTCGTCGTCGATGATAGCCGGCATGCGGCCGTTGGGGGCGATCTTCAGATAGCTGGAGGTCAGCTGGTCGCCCTTGCCGATGTTGGTCGGGACGATTTTGTAGGGCATCCCGATCTCTTCGAGCAGGATGATCACCTTCTTGCCGTTGCCGGTGGGCCAGAAATAAACGTCGATCATCGGTCTTCCTCCAAATGCATGCGTGAAATGACTAGCGGCCCTTGGCCGCTAACCTACGACTTGAGGCGAGGGGCCGCCAAGGCCTGAAGGGAGGCAGCGCATGTCCGAAAAAGAGGCTGAGCCGCGGGGCTGGCGCGCCGCTCTGCAGGTGCTGCGCACGCTGGGGCCGGGCCTTATCACCGGCGCCGCCGACGACGACCCATCGGGCATCGCCACCTACGCGCAGACCGGCGCCCAGTTCGGCTACGGCCAGCTGTGGACGGCGCTCTACCAGATTCCGCTGCTGCTGGCGGTGCAGGAGGCGTGCGCGCGCATCGGGGCGGTGACCGGGCGCGGCCTCGCCGGCGTGATCAAGGACCAGTACCCACGCCCGGTGCTGCTCGGCGTCGTCGCCCTGGTCGTCGTCGCCAACACCATCAATATCGGGGCCGACATCGGCGCCGTCGCCGAAGGGGCGGCCCTCGTGGTCGCCGCGCCGCTATGGCTCTATGCCGTTCTGACCACCCTCGTCGTGGTGCTGCTGGAGATCGTCGTCACCTACAAGACCTACGCGCGCTTCCTGAAGTGGCTGGCGCTGGCGCTGCTCAGCTACGCGGCGACGGCGCTGATCATCCAGGAGCCCTGGGGCCAGATACTGGTCGCGACGTTCACGCCGCACATCGAGTTCAGCTTCTCGTTCCTCTTCATCATCACCGGCGTCTTCGGCACCTCGATCTCGCCCTACATGTTCTTCTGGCAGGCCTCTGAAGAGGTGGAGGAGGAGCGGGCCCAGCAGATTCCGACGTCGGATGAAGGCAAGCCGCGGCTGCCGCGCAGCTTCATCCGCCAGATGCGGTTCGACACCGGCATCGGCATGGTCGCCGCCGAGGCGGCGCAGTGGTTCATCATCATCACCACCGCCACCGTGCTGTTCAGCCACGGCGTCAAGACCATCAACACCGCCGCCGATGCGGCCAAGGCGCTGGAGCCGCTGGTGCGCTCGTTCCCCAACTCGGGGCAGGTGGCGCGGGACCTGTTCGCCGTCGGCGTCGTGGGGCTGGGCTTCCTCGGCATTCCGGTGCTGGCGGGGTCGGCCGCCTATGCGCTCAGCGAGGCGCTGGGCTGGCGCGAGGGCCTGTCGCGCAAGTTCCGCGAGGCGCCCGGCTTCTACGGCGTGATCATCGTCTCGACGCTGATCGGGCTCTCCTTCAATTTCACCGGCATCGACCCGATCAAGGCGCTGGTGTTCACGGCGGTGTTCAACGGCGTCGCCGCTGTGCCGCTGCTGTTCGTGATCGCCCGGCTGAACGGCGACGCGCGGGTGCTCGGCGATCAGACCGGGGGGCCGCTGTCGCGGGTGATGGTCTGGGTCACCTTCGCTGTCATGGCCGCGTCAGGCGCCGCGCTGCTCTACACGACGCTGGCCGGCGCGAAGAGCTAGGGGCGGCACGCGGCCGCCCCTCACCGGCCCTAACAGTGCGTGCTGTTATGCCCGATGGCGCCGCCGGCGGCCGCGCCCGCGCCCGCGCCCAGCAGGCTCGCGCCGGCGCTGTGGCCGATCGCCCCGCCGATCAGCGCGCCGCCGATGGCGCCGGCCACCGCGCCCGTCGCCGTCGACCGATGCTGAGCCTGGCAGCTGTGCCAGTAGCGGTGATGATGGTGGTAGTACCAGTAGCCGCGCTGGGCGCTGGCCATCTGCGGCGCGGCCACCGCGACCAGCAGGCCAACGGTCGCCGCCAGGCGTGCAAACTTCGTCATCGTCTCAACTCTCCAAGCGCCCACCCGGGCAAAGCTTCACCGTCGGAATGCCGACAGAGGCTAATGGTTCCCGCCCGGTTCGCGCCACATGCTCCACATCGGCGGGGCGTCGGCGCGGGCCTTGTGCTGCGAGAGCACCTGGTAGCCGTGGCGCTCGTAGAGCGCGACATTGCGGGTGGTGCCGGTCTCCAGGTAGGCGGGCAGGCCCTCGGCGTCGAGGCGGGCGTTGGCGGCGCGCAGCAACGCCGAGCCGACCCCTCGCCCTTGCGCCTGCGGCGCGACGCCGAGGAACCACAGATAGGCGTGCCGGCGCTCCATCGGGTGGTGCTTGTCCATGTCCTCGCGGATGGCGAGGATGCGGCCGAAGCGGGCCAGGCCCGTCGCGCGCAGCATTGCCGGCAGCCCGCGCAGCTCGGCCATCAGCGGCGTCGGCCCCAGCCACTCGAACGGCATCCAGATGGCCGCCGCGCCGCCCCCCGCAGGCCGGTCGATGCGGCCTTGCGGGAAGCCCTGCTGGCCCACCAGCATCTGGAAGAAGGCCAGCCGCGCCGCATCCCGCCGGGCGTCGGCGCGCATGAACCAGTCGAGATGCGGGTCGACAGCGAAGGCGTCGCTGAGCGTGCGCGCCACCTCGTCGGCGTCGGCGGGCGTGGCGGCCACCACCGGCGTCTCGGCCTCGCGGCGCATGGTCTCGACGTCCATCAGACCTTCTCGGCGATGCGGATGGCGGCGCGGCAGCCGGCGCGGATCACCGCGCTGAGCAGAGGATAGCCAGGGGCGTCCTTGGCGCCTTCGGCCACGGCGATGTCGCGGTGGGCCAGCTCAGCGTCGCGGAAGCGCGACAGCTCCGCGGCCAGCACCGGCTCGCTGCCCTCAAGCTCGGCGATCTGGGCGGCGTAGTGGCCCTCGATCACCGTCTCGACGGCCTCGGTGCAGGCGTGGGCGGCGCGCTCGCCGATCAGCGCCGTCGCCGCGCCCAGGGCGAAGCCCGCCGCGCGCCACACCGGCGAGAACAGGCTGGGGCGGGTGCGCCGCTCGATCAGGATGGCGTCGAAGCGGGCCAGGTGCTCGTCCTCCTCGGCCTCCATGTCGGAGATGGTCGCCAGCGCGCGGCCCTTGCCTGGCGCGCCGCGCAGCACCGCCCGCTGCCCGCGATAGATGGCGCCGGCCGCCAGTTCGCCGGCGTGATCGACGCGCAGCATCTCGTCGAGCCGCGCCTTCATGGCGCCCTGTCCGGGGCGGGGCGGGATGGGACGCTCCGTCATGCCGGCCGCTCCCCTTTGCGCAGCGCCGCGGCGAGGCTGAGGCCCACCAGCGCCAGCGACGCGAGGAAGTTGTAGCCGGCCATCGAGAGCCCGAACATCCGCCAGGCGGCCACGTCGCACTTGGGCGTCGGCGCGCCGCCGCCCGCCATCAGCGCTTGCACCGCGGCCATGCCGACGGGGCCGGTGCTCGAGCACGTCTCCGGCGCCGGCCACCACTTCCACTCCGCCCCGGCGTGAAAGCCAGCGAGGTAGGCGCCGTAAGCGAAGATACCGGCGAGCACGAGGCTGGCGATGCGCGGCGCCGGGGCCCGGAAACGGGTCAGCGACACGGCGACCGCCACCGCCGCCACCCCCATCGCCCACCAGTACACCTGCCGCTGCTCCAGGCAGAGGTGGCAGGGCGCGAGACCGCCAAAACTCTGCGCCGCATGCACGATGGCGAGCGCCGCAGCGGAGACGACGAGAGCGACCAGCGGCCAGCGCTTCAGGATGGTGTCGAGGAGAACCATTTGCGGGGGGTTCTAGCCCGAGCAGGGCGTGGAAAGCACCCGTTTCTCCCTCAACCCGTTCGTCAGGCGCGATGGCGAAGACCCGATTCAAACACGAAGCACACGAAGATAGCGAAGGGCGCGTCTGCGACGCGCCTGCTAACCGGCAACGACCATTGCGAGATTTGCAGCGCGCGAAGCGCGCCTTCGCTTTCTTCGTGTCCTTCGTGTTGAAATAGAACCGCGCAGCCGCACGCGGCGTGACGGCTTGCTGGGTCCCGGCCTACGCCGGGATGAGCGGATCGTTTGGGGGCTTGGAGCCTCAGACCGCGAAGCGGATGGCCAGGACCACGCCGACCAGGCCGAGGGCGACGGCGCTCAGCACCAGGCCCAGCCGCTTTTCCACGAAGGCCTGCACCGGCTCGCCGTAGCGGCGCACCAGGCCGGCCACGATGAAGAAGCGCAGGCCGCGGATCAGGATCGAGCCGGCGAAGAACAGCGGGAAGTTGAGCTTGAACAGGCCCGAGGCGATCGCCGTCAGCTTGTAGGGGATCGGCACGGCCAGCAGCAGCACGCCCCACTGGTGGTACCAGTGCTCGAACTGGTGCGGGTCGCTGCCGGTGAGGCTCAAAAGCCAGATGCCCACCGGGTGCAGGAAGAAGCCCACCGTGTAGCCGATGGAACCGCCCAGCACCGACGCCGCCAGGCAGATCGCCGCGTAGCGCCAGGCCCGGTCGCGCTGCGCCAGCACCATCGGCGCCAGCATCACGTCCGGCGGGATGGGGAAGAACACGCCCTCGCACAGCGCCAGCACCGCCAGCCACAGCGGCGCGTCCGGCGAGGCGGCCTTGCGCATAAGCCATTCGTACATGCGACGCATGCCCCGCCCGTAGCAGGCGCCGCGGCCCTTGTCTCGCGGCCACGCTTGGCTGGCGATCATTCGCCGCGCTAGCTTGCAGCGCGGGCACAGGGGGCCGGCTGGGCGCGGACATTCCGGAGCAAAGGCGCAAGGCGTGAGCGAGCGGGACGCAGACCTCAGCGAGATGGCCCGCGACGAGCTGGAGCGGGCGCTGACCCTCGGCTGGCGGGGCCTGGCAGGCCACCTGCCGTGGGGCGACGCCTACGACGGCTTCAGCCCCGCCGGCCGCCAGGTGACGGTGGAGCGCAGCTACCTCTGGGCCGACCAGCCCGGCGGCGACATCCTCTGCGAAGTGCTGGTCTACGGCGGCCCCAGCCGCTGGGACGAAGGCGCCAAGGCCACGGGCCGCATCCCGAAGGAGCTGGGGAGGATCTGACACCTCCCCGAGGTGCAGGCGCCGCCGGTATCACCCTCCCGCTCCGCGGGAGGGTCGCCGACCCGAAGGGCTCGGCGGGGCGGGCAAGTCGTTGAGGTCAACGCCCCAATCTGCCCTCCGCGGGGAGGGCCGCCTCGCGCAGCGAGGCAGGGCGGGCAAGTCGGTGTCACCCAGCAAATCTAACGACACCAACCCCCGCCCCAATTGTTTCACCCACCGTAAATCGCCGATAGCAACGGCGCCCAAATTGTGGCGCCGCCAATGCGCGGCGAGGCCGCCACGCGAGCTATTCTAAACGACGTCAAAGACCCAGCCCGCCCCAGCGCCAAAGCCAGCGCCGCAGGCGACCATTACCAAATGTAATGCGTCCCGCCGCCTTCGCAAGCCCTCGCTCCAGGACACGTCCCGCGAAGCCCGAAGGGCGAAGCAGGATTGCCGCCCCAAGCCCGCTTACGCTACAGCCGGACCCGCGCCGCCCCAGTGGCGAAATGGTAGACGCGGCAGACTCAAAATCTGTTGGCCGCAAGGCCGTGTTGGTTCGAGTCCGACCTGGGGCACCATCCTGCTTCGCCCTGGCGGGCTTCGCAGGACTTGGCGCCTCGCTAGCCGGCGAAGCAGGATGCCCTCCGAAGCCCTGGCGAAAGAGGGCTGCGCCACGCCCGCAGCCGGTCACGCCGCCGCGCGGCGCTTCACTTCGGCCAGGATGTTGACGACCTTGCCGGCGTCGTCGCCGAACACGCCCGCGACGCCCATGGGGTCCATGTCGGTGAACGGGCTCTCGTAGAGCAGGCGGGGGTCCATCTGGCCGCGATCGGTCAGGTGGTCGATCACCATGTCGAGGAACTCGATCTGGTTCGCCGTCAGCGGGCGTTCGGCCATGAACGCGCCGAACGCGGCCTTCGCCGCCTCGCGGTCCAAGCCGACGAGCGAGCGCACAAAGAGGCCGAGGCCGCCGTCGGAGTGCACACGCTCCAGGTCCTGCGGCGCGGCGATGCCAGCCTCGACGAAGATGCGCTCGAGTTCGGCGAGGTCGGTCGCCGTCATCGGCTCGTTGCGCCGCAGTTTCTGCACGGCGATGTGGTCCTGGTGGCCCTGCAGGAAAAGGCGGGCCTTGCTCTTGAAGCGGACCATGTCGGCGCCCGCGCCGACGCCCTTCAACGCGATCTCCGTGGCTTCGCCGATCACGTCTTCGAAGTCGGTGTAGACCATGCCGCGGCGGTGAACCTCGATCAGCTTGATCAGCGCGCGCAGCCGGCGGCGGACGGTCTCCAGCATCGGCGCGGTGACGTCTTGCCAGAAGTCGTCGCCTTGAATCTCCTGGATGAGCGCCAGCTCGCGGCCCACCGCCGGGATGTTGGACATTTCCTCCAGGGCCGCCGCCAGCTCGACGACCTTCTTCTTCAGCCCGGTGAACACGCTCTCGGCCTGCAGCACGGCCAGCTGCGTGCGCAGTATCAGCGCGTCGAACTGTTTGGCCGCCAGATCGTCGTCGGTGACGCTGGTCGGCAGACCGGCGACCTCGTTCACCAGCTCCGCCTGATCGTCGAGGCTCAGGCGCACCCAGGCAGCGTCCTGGCCGAACTTCTCGACAGCCCGGCGGTGGGCGCGGACGAGGAAGTTGTCGAGGCTCATGCCGCCGACTTCGTCGCGCAGCAGCTTTGCCAGCGCATCCCGCAGCCGCTCGGGCGTCCACTCGTGGTCGTCCGGTCCCTCGAAGTCAGCGCCGCGCTCGGCAACGCCGTCGCCGCCAGGATGCAGCGCGTCCAGCGCGCAGATCAGGTCCACGCGCGCCGCGAACAAGCGCTTGGACAGCGAGTCGCCGATCGCGCCGTCGATGACTTCCGGGTTCTGATTGAAGAAGTCGAAGTTCTGACAGAAGTCGAAGACCGAGAAGTACGCCTTGTTCTCGCCGGGCCCGAACAGGTTGGGGCTGAGGCGCGTACCGCGTCCCAGCATCTGCCAGAACTTGGTCTTCGAGCGCACCACCTTGAAGAAGACCAGGTTCACCACCTCCGGGATGTCGATGCCGGTGTCCAGCATGTCGACGGAGACGGCGATGTGGGGCGCTTTCTCGGACTGGCTGAAGTCGTCGATCAGCGTCTGGGCGTAGCTGTCGGCCGAGATGATGACGCGAGCGAAGCTGCCGGCGTGATGTGCGTAGGCCTTGTCGAACCGCTCGACGATGAAGCGCGCGTGGTCCTGGTTCTTGGCGAAGATGATGGTCTTGCCCAGCCGGTCGCCGTCGGCGACGCGCTGGCCGTGGTTCATCAGGTGCGCAAGCACCTTGTCGACCGTGTCGGCGTTGAACAGCCAGGCGTTCAGCGCGGCCGGCTCAATGAGGGCCGGCACGTTGCCGTCTTCGTCCCACTCGACCGCGTCCCACTGCTCTTTCTCGTCGTCGGAGAGGTCGTCGTAGCGGATGCCGCCCTGCTGGAACTTCAGCGGCACGGACACGGCGACGGGCGGGACGAGGAAGCCGTCGTCCACGGCTTCCTCCAGGCCGTAGGCGTCGGTGGGCACTCCGCGCTGCAGGTCGAACAGGCGATAGGTGTCGCGGTCCACCTCGTCCTTGGGCGTGGCGGTCAGGCCCACCAGCAGGCTGTCGAAGTAGTCGAAGATCGCGCCGTACTTGCGATAGACCGACCGGTGCGCCTCATCGATCACGATCAGGTCGAAGTGGCCCGGTCCGAAACGCCGCGTCTCGCCTTCGCTCTTGTCGATGAGGTTCATCATCGTCGGATAGGTCGAGACGTAGACGCGGCCCGTCGCATTCTTGTCCATCAGCAGGTTCACCGGCGAAGCGTCCGGCAGGAACTTGCGGAAGGCGCCCACGGCCTGGTTCACCAGCGCCTGGCGGTCGGCGAGGAACAGGATGCGCCGCGCCCAGTTCGCCCGCATCAGGAGGTCGCTGAGGGCGATCACCGTCCGCGTCTTGCCCGAGCCGGTGGCCATCACCAGCAGAGCGCGGCGCGCCCGGTCCGTCTCGAACGCCTCGCCGATCCGCCGGATGGCGCGGCTCTGATAGTAGCGCTCGACGATCGTCCCATCGACCTCGGTCGAGGCCAGAGACTTCATGGTCGAGCGGCGGCGGATCGCCAGCTCCAGCTCGTCCCTGGTCAGGAAGCCCTGGATCGGCCGGGGCGGATAGCGGCTGTCGTCCCAGATCCAATGGTCGTAGCCGTTGGAGCAGAAGATCACCGGGCGCTGGCCGGTCATGGCTTCCAGGCAGTCGGCGTAGAGCTTGGCCTGCTGCTGGCCGGCGCGGGCGTCCTTGCGGGTGCGCTTGGCCTCGACGATGCCCAGCGGCTTGCCGTCGTCACCCCACAGCACGTAGTCGACGAAGCCCTCGCCCGGCGCATTGGGCATGCCGGTGACGCGATACTCGGTGTCGTGGCCCGGCCGCGTGAAGGTCCACCCGGCCTCGCGCAGCAACAGGTCGATGAAGGTGTCGCGGGTGGTCGCCTCGTCGTAGTCGTGGGTGTCCGGCGCCCGGGCGTTGGCGGCCTTGGCGGCGGCGACCTCCGACTGCAGCCGCGCGATCTCGGCCTCCAGCCTGGCGCGGTCTTCCTCGCTGGCCCGCTGGCGGGCTTCGGCCGCCTCGCGCGCCTTCACCGCCTCGACGAAGCGCTGGGCGGCGGTGTTCAGCTGCTCCAGCCTTTCGGCCGGCACGGCGCGGTTCAGCGGCAGGGCGTCGGCGGAGAAGGCGACCGAGTCCGCCGGCTTGGCGCCGCGCCCGTAGGTTCGCGCCAGCCAGTAGCCGAGGTGGAACAGCTCGCGCACGGCTGTCACGCCGTCGCCAGGCGGCACCGCGCGGCCGCCTTCGTGGGCGGCCTTGTTGCCGAGGTCCTTGACCACGCGGGCCTTGGCCAGCAGCGCCGGCCCGACCAGGTCGCGGAACGTCGCCTCGTGGATGCGCGCCGCGAGCGTGTCCTCGTACGGAGACTTCAGGCTGCGCTCATGGCGATAGAGCCAGCCGACGATGGTCTCCAGCGACAGCCGCGCATAGAAGCACGCGCCCCGCGCATCGGTGCGCGCCATGCCTTCGGCCCGCGCCGCGAGGCTGTGAACCTCGGGGAACTCCGCGGCCAGGAAGGCGAATTGCGTCACCGGGCCCCCGCCCCCACGCGCCCGCCGCTAGCCGGCGGCTTCGATCAGGGCGATGTCCGCGCGCAGCAGGCCGTTGACCAGGTCGCTCAGCGTCGCGCCGCGGGCCTCGGCGCGGGCCGCCAGATAGGTCAGCACGTCGGCCTCCAGATGCACCGGGGGCACGAGCACCGCGTCCTTGACGTGGAACTTGCCGCGCTCGGCGCCCTTGAAGTCGTATTCGTCCTTCACGCCAGCCCTTCCTCGTATTGCCGCGCCTCGCGCCGGGTCGCGGGGCGCGCGGAGATGATCCGGATGGCGATCCTATCATCCGAATGCTCGATATGGGTATGCACGACCAGAAGCAGGCGCCCGGCAGACGCGAGGCCGAGGGTGATCCACCGCTCCTCGCCCGGCTCGTCGTCGAGGCGGCTCAGCGCCAGCGGATCGGCGAACACGCCCATGGCGGCCTCGAAGCTCACGCCATGCTTGGCCAGGTTCGACTGCGCCTTCCGCGGATCCCAGTCGAACTCGATCCGCGTCATTCAAAGCTCACCGGCGAAGGCTCGGTGCTGGAGCGAGGCGAAGAGGGCGTCAAGCGTAGATAATCCCTCCCCATTTTTTGCTGCAAGGCGAGTAGTTTCCATCACCAATTGGTCGAACCCATCTTGGGCCCTTCTTGTTGGGATGGGTATTTCCAAGTTTCTCAGTATTTCCAGATTTATGTTCTTTTGAGCTGACTCGGGCGCGTCGTTCTCAAGCTTCTCTTGAATGAAAGACATCCAGGTCTGGACGTAGTGTGCCGTTACGTCGGGACCGGGCGAGAATCCCACCACACTGTCCGGAAAACACGCGTCAAAGTCCAGAATGCCTGTCTTGCCGATATTGGCGGCGATGGTGATGCACAGTGTCCCTCTCGGCCACAAACGGCTCTGTCGCAGCCCAAAGTCCGAGTAGGTGGATTTGTATGAACGTATTGCGCCGCCTGAGTTCGCTACATCGCCGGTTTGTATGAGAGGGTACCTGCCGCCCAAAAGCGCGGGATCGTTCCTGGGTCGATGCTTAGATACGCCGCGGTCAAGGGTGCCAACGTCGCCAAGTCGGCTGACGGGCCACCTGCAGGCATTTGAAACAGGATCGCCGAAGAAATCGAGAAAAGTCGCGGAGATCAATGTGTTCAAACGATCTGATACCTCCCGCCGCTTGCGGCGGAGTTCGTTCGCCTGATCGAGGATCGCCGCGATCCGCCGCTGTTCGTCGAGCGGCGGGAGAGGGATCTCGACACTCCTGACTAGATCGATGTTCAAGTTCTTGACTGTGGCGCCGGACGCCAGTCGTTCGAACTTCCGGTAAGTCGCTGGGCTGCCGAGGATGTGAAACAGGTAATCCCGGTCGGTGCGGTCGGTTCGCGGGCTAAGGGCCAGCCAGCCGTCGTGGATACAGCCCGATGTGGCCATGATGTAAGGGCGGCCAAAGCTCATGGAATTGGTCAGCAAGAAATCCCCCGGCGTGACCGTTCGCGACCGAGAGACGCCTGCGCGCGTGATCTTCCGTTTAGTTTTTTCGATGTACTTCGTGCTGTCTGTGGCGTCGCTTATAGACACCCAATTGACGCCGTCAGGGGAGTCCGTGAGGTAGTTGTCTATAGGACGCGGCGAGCCTCCACGAGCGACATCGAACAAGTCGCCAAGCGCTGCTACTGGCCAGCTCAAGCGAGCATTTCCTCAAGCTTCGTCAAGCCGTCGACAATCTCCGCCTCGAGTCGCCTGAGATCGGCGATGATCTCTGCCGGGCTCGCATACACAACGGCATCGTGCACCGTTTCCTTGTAGCGGTTGATCGACAGGTCGTAGGCGCCGTCTTTGGCGATGTCGGCCTTGGGCACGCAGAAGCTCTGGTCGGTGCGCGCCCGCTCGCGCTCGGCCCCGTCGCGCGCCGCCCAGCGCGCCAGTGCGTCCGGCAGGTTGTTCTTGGCTCGCTCGTCGTCGGTCAGCGCCGGCTCCGGCGCCGGGCCGAGCTTGGCGTCCGGCAGCAGCGGCTGACGCTTGTCGTCCAGCGACCAGCCGTCGGCCTGCATGTCGTAGAACCAGACGTGGTCGGTGCCGCCGACACCGGTCTTGGTGAAGCAGAGGATCGCGGTGGAGACGCCGGCGTAAGGGCGGAAGACGCCGGACGGCAGCGAGATCACCGCGTCCAGCTTGTGGTCCTCCACCAGCATCCGGCGCAGCTCCTTGTGCGCTTTGGACGATCCGAACAGCACCCCGTCGGGCACGATCACTGCCGCCCGGCCGCCGGTGCGCAGCAGGCGCAGGAAGAGGGCGAGGAACAAGAGTTCGGTCTTGCGGGTCTTTACCACCTGCTGCAGGTCGCGGGCGGTCTGCTCGTAGTCGAGCGAGCCGGCGAACGGCGGGTTGGCCAGGATCAGGCTGTAGCGGTCCTTCTCGCCGGCGATGTCCTCCGAGAGGCTGTCGCGATACTCGACCACCGGGTTTTCGACCCCGTGCAGGATCATGTTCATCGCCCCGATGCGCAGCATGGTCGGGTCGAAGTCGAAGCCGTGGAAGGCCTGCTCGTGAAAGTGGCGGCGCTGGGCGTCGTCGCGGAACAGCTCGGGGTGATGGTCGCGCAGGTATTCGCTGGCCGCCACCAGGAAGCCGCAGGTGCCGCAGGCGGGATCGCAGATCGTGTCCTTCGGCGTCGGCGCCATCAGCGCGGTCATCAGCGCGATAATATGGCGGGGCGTGCGGAACTGGCCGTTCTGGCCGGCGGTGGCGATCTTGCCCAGCATGTACTCGTAGACATCGCCTTTGGTGTCGCGGTCGCCCATCGGCACGTGGTCGAGCTTGTCCACGGCCTTGGCGAGCAGAGCAGGCGTCGGAATCTGGAAGCGCGCATCGCGCATGCTCTTGGCCAGCGAGCCGCCGGCCGCCACCCGCTCACGGATGAACGGGAAGACGTGCTCCTCGACGATGCGGAACATCTCGCGGGGCTCCAGGCCCTTGAAGTTCTTCCAGCGCAGGTTCTCGTAAGGCTCGCCGCGCGGATCGTCGCCGTCCGGAAAGATGCGGCGTTCCACCGGCTCCTTCAGCGTGCTGGCGCGCAACTCGTCGACCGACTGCAGCTCGTCCAGGCGCTTGATGAACAGCAGGTAGGTGATCTGCTCGATCACGCTGATCGGGTTCGAGACCCCGCCCGACCAGAAGTCATTCCAGATGCCGTCGATCTGGCTCCGGATTTCCCCGACCAGCATGCGCCCCTCGCTGCGGGCGACCGGCGCCCAGCGCAACTTAGCGGAGCGCGATTCCGGGCACTAGACGGGCGTCACCGTCGGGCTTGCCGTCCCCTCCCGCCAAGCTTACCCATTGTTGCGTCGTTGAAACGGAGGCGTTGATGCCCCGACTTCGCTCGCTCTTGGCGGCCGCCGCGCTCGCCGCAGCCACCGCTGCCCTCGCCACCGCCGCTCAGGCCGCGCCTGTGTTCAGCAATGGGGGGTCGCAGTATTGGGTGGCGTTTGATCCGGTGGGGCGGACGCTGGGGAACGTGCAGTTCCTGACCAAGCGGATCTCGGTGCTGAACACGTCGGCCGTGGCCAATGCGATCACCATCTACTACGAGCCGCAGCACATTCTGTTCTGCCAGCAGACGCTGCAGCCGGGCCAGATGACCATTTGCGGGCAGATGTCGTCGCCGCAGATGGTCAACGGCTATTTCCAGGTGGTGGCCGCGCAGCCGGTGATCGTGGGCGGGTCGAGCGACACGCCGGTGATGAACTTCAGCCAGGACCCGCAGGGCAATTTCATCGCCGATCCGTCGCATGGGACGGTGTTCGCCATGCCGTTCGACTGGCAGCCGGGGTGCCCGCCGCGGGGGGCGGACGGGTGCCCGACCGGGGATCTGGTGGCCGGGCCGCCAGCGGGCTCGGGGATCACGCGGGGCTTCCAGGCGCAGCATTGAGTGGCGGGCGCCGAGGGGTTTGGGGACACGCACGGACCGCGGGGTTATGCGGCTGACCTGAGCGCGCGGTGCGGTCCGTGCATGTCGCCTTCCACCATCGCTACTCGGCTGGGGCGATGTGGCCGGGGTGAGTGGCCGGGCGACCCGGCGCGGGGCGCCAGGCGGGGCCGGGCTCGGCGGCGTTGGCGGGCAGCATGCGGCCGAGGACGCCGTCGCGGCGCCAGATCAGGTGCATGGCGACGGCGCTGAGGTGCAGCCCGATGAGGGCGTAGACGGCCCACTGGCCCCAGAGGTGCAGGCCGGCGAAGACGCCCGCCAGGTGCTTGTCGGGCGCCATCAAGAGCGGCGTCGGCAGCACGTCGAAGAGCCGGGTGGCGTGGCCGCCGAAGGTGCTGGCCATCAGGCCGGTGACCGGCATCCAGATCAGCACGGCGAAGAACAGCCAGTAGATGGTCTGGGCGACGGCGCGCTCCCAGGGGGCGATGGCCGGCGGGTAGGGCGGCGGCGGATCGACGAAGCGCCAGACGATGCGGATGGCGGTGACGATGAGCACGATGGCGCCCAGGGTCTTGTGCCAGTTGAACAGGCTTTCGACGTAGGGGCCCTGCGGGCGGGTGTTGACCATCACCCAGGCGATGGGGAGCAGGGCCAGCATGCAGATCGCGGTGATCCAGTGCATGACCTGGTTGGCGGTGGAGTAGCGGGGCTGCATGGGGGCTCCGTTCGATGGCCCCGACCGGGGCTTAAACGCCCGGGCGCGGCGGGGCGTTGCGCCAGCGTGTGGGGTGCGCCGGCGGGCCAAACGTGGCCGTGGTGACATTCGGCTGAAATCTTGGTGTGGGAGCGCAAGGGCCGGGACGTACCGCCGGGGAAGCGCATGGCGCGTGGAAGATGGAGCGCGGCCGTCTCGTTGGTTGCGTTGATGAGCGCCGGGGCGGCGCTGGCGCAGGCCGCGCCGCAGACCCCGTCAGTCCCGCCTCCCGCGGCGCCAGCCAAGCCCAAGGCGCCGCCAACCAGCGCCGCGGAGGATGCGCGCCAGGACGCCGCCGACGAGGCCGCCGCCAACGCGACCCCCGATATCGTGGTGAAGGGCCGGCGGCCGAACATGCAGGCCGGCTATGGCGCGGTGGTGGGGGATATCGCCCCGGAACTGACCATGTCGCCGGCCGACATCCAGTCGTTCGGCGACGCCACGGTCACCGAACTCTTGAACGACCTGGCGCCGGAGACGCGCAGCGACCGCGGGCGGGGCCAGAGCGGGCCGGTGATCCTGCTCAACGGGCGGCGCATCTCGGGGCTCAACGAGGTGCAGAACATCCCCACCGAGGCGATCCTGCGGGTGGACATCCTGCCGGAGGAGCTGGCGCTGAAGTACGGCTACTCGGCCGACCAGCGGGTGGTGAACATCGTACTGCGGCGGGTGTTCCGGGCGGTCACCGGCGAGGGCGTCGGCGGGGCGGCGAGCGAGGGCGGCGATCCCACCGCGCAGGCCGAGGCCGACAAGTTCGAGGTGCGGCGCGATCAGCGCACCAACGTCGACCTGAAGTACCAGTACGCCGCGGGGCTGACCGACGCGCAGCGGGACGTCACCGAGCCGGCGGGGGCGCCGTTCGATTTTGCCGGCAACGTGCTGGCCGCGACGCCGGGCGGGACGATCCCGGACCTGAGCGCGCTGACCGGCGAGCCGGTGACGGTGGCGGGCGTGCCGGCGGGGCTGGGCGCGGGGGCGGCGCCGACGCTGGCCGAGTTCCTGCCCTTCGCCAACCTGCCCAATGTGGCGGACACCGCCGCCGACCACAGCCTGGTTCCCGCGACGCAGAGCCTCACCGGTAACGTGGTGATCGCCCGGGCGCTGGGCGCGGGGATCAACGCCGCTTTCAACGTGACGCTGGCCGGCAATTCCAGCCGGGCGCTGCAGGGCCTGCCGGGGGTGAGCCTGGCGGTTCCGGCCGGCGATCCGTTCTCGCCGTTCGGCGAGCCGGTGGTGGTGGACCGCTATGTCGCCGGCGCCGCGCCGCTCGAGCAGGACGTGGACGGCTGGACCGGCCACGTGGGTCTGGCGTTGAACAAGGACGTGGGCCCGTGGCGGCTGTCGCTGACCACCGCCTACAATCACGGCGACACCATCACCCGCACCACCACCGGGATCGACGCCGGGCCGCTGCAGGCGGCGCTGGACGCGGGCTCGCCTGGGGCGGACCCGTTCGGGCCACTGCCGGGCGGGTTGCTCACCGCTGGCGCGCTCAGCACCGCGCGGGCGATCAGCGACGGCGGCAACGTCCAGGTGCTGGCCAACGGGCCGCTGCTGAAGCTGCCGGCGGGGGACCTCTACGTCAGCGCCAAGCTGGGCGACGTGGCGGCGCTGGCGCAGTCCTCGTCGGCGGGCTTCAGCGGCGCGCCGCTGCGCCAGAGCCTGGCGCGCAACAATGCGCAGGCGCTGCTCAATATCGACCTGCCGCTGACCAGCCGCGACCGCCACGTGCTGGGGGCGCTGGGCGACCTGCACGCCAACCTGAACACCGCCATCGACGACTATTCCGACTTCGGCCTGCTGACGACGCTGGGCTACGGGCTGAACTGGACGCCGGTGAGCTGGGCGACGCTGATCGTCTCGGAGACCCACGACCACCAGGCGCCGACGCTGGCGCAGCTGGACGGGCCGGTGGTGGCGACGCCGGGGGTGCGCCTCTTCGACTACGCCAGCGGGCAGACGGTGACGGTGACTGAGGTGAGCGGCGGCAACCCGGCCCTGCAGGCCGACAGCCGTGATGTGATGAAGGTGGGGCTGACGCTGAAGCCGATCCCGAACAAGGACGTCACCCTCACCGCCAACTACGTCGACAGCCATATCGCGAACGCCATCGGCGCTTTGCCGGCGGCGACGGCGGCGATCGAGATGGCGCTGCCGGGGCGGTTTCAGCGGGGCGCCGGCGGGGACCTGACGGAGGAGGACAACCGCGCTTTCAACTTCGCCAGCCAGGACCGCCAGGAGTTGCGCTGGGGGATCAACGTCTCGCTGCCGGTGGGCAAGCAGCCGCCGGCGCGGCCGCAGTTCGCGCCAGGGCGCGGGCGGCGTGGCGGTGGGGCGGGCGGCGGCTTCGGCGGCGCGCCGGGGGGCCGTGGCGGCGGCCAGGGACGGCCCGGCGCTGGCTTCGGCGTGCAGCCCCCGGAAGCTGCGCCGGCTGACGGCGCGCCAGACGAGAACGGCGGACCTGGCGCAAGTGAAGGCGCGGCCGCGGCGGGCGATAGCGGCGGCTTCCCGGGCGGCGGCGGCCAGGGCGGCGGCGCTGGGGGCTACGGCGGTGGTGGTTTCGGCGCTCGGGGCGGCGGTGGCTTTGGCGGCGGCCGGGGCGGTGGGCGCGGTGGCGGCTTTGGCGGCGGACCGCCGACGCCGGGCGGGCGCCTGCAGTTCGCGCTCTACCACACCATCATCTTCCGCGACCGCGAGCAGGTGACAGCGGGCGGGCCAGCGCTCGACTTCCTCGGCGGCGCTCCGATGGGCGGCGCCGGCGGCCAGTACCAGCATGAGATCGAGGCGCAGTTCGGCTACACCGACAACGGCTACGGCGTGCGGCTGAGCGCCGACTGGAAGAGCGGCACGACCGTGCTGGGGGCGGTGACGGGATCGCCGGGTGACCTGGTCTTTTCCCCAATCTCGACGGTGAACTTCCGGCTCTGGGACGACTTCAGCCCGCAGAAGAAGCTGCTGGCGAAATGGCCGATCCTGAGAGGCGTGCGGCTGACCCTGAACGTCAGCAACCTCTTCAACCAGACCCTCTCGGTGCGCGACACCGTCGGCCCGACCCCGCTGATCTACCAGCCCGCCTTCCTCGACCCCACCGGCCGGACCATCTCGCTGGGGGTGCGAAAGATCTTCTACTGAGCGGCGCCCGGAGAGGGGCTGGCCGCATCGGCGCCTGTCACCAACAGCCCCTCACCTCACCTCTCCCCAACTACGTTGGGGCGAGGGCTACTGAGAGGGCGGCGCAGAGCGCCGTGACTTGTCCGAGCGGCGCGTGTTGAACCTGTCGACGCGCCGCCAGTGGGCGCGGTCAGGACCTGATCCCGATGAATCCCACCCTGCTTCGCATCCTGCCGATCGTCATGCTGGTCGCCTCCAACGCGTTCATGACCACGGCCTGGTACTGGCATCTGAAGTTCGAGAACCGGCCGCTGTGGCTGGTGATCGGCGTCAGCTGGGGGATCGCGTTCTTCGAGTATTGCCTGGCCGTGCCCGCCAATCGCTGGGGCTCGCGGGTCTATTCGCCGGCGGAGCTGAAGGCGATCCAGGAGGTGATCACGCTGGCGGTGTTCGCGGTGTTCTCGGTGACGTACCTCGGCCAGAAGGTCACGGTGAGCCAGGGCGCGGGCTTCTCGCTGATCGCGGCAGGGGCGTTTCTGGTGTTCCGCAGCGGCCCGGCGTGACATCGGGCTCGTGCTTTGCGACGATCCGCCAATGCGTCGAGACAAGGCGCGGGTGAGGTTCGGGGGGCGTAGCCATGGTCATCGTCGACGAGCTGCGGGCGCTCGATAAGCCGCAGCGGGCAGCGTTCATCGCGGCGCTGCTGGGCTGGGCGCTGGACGCGTTCGATTACTTCCTGCTGACCTTCGTCCTGAAGGCGATCGCCGCCGACTTTCACGAGAAGCTGCCGGCGGTGAGCTGGGCGCTGGCGCTGACGCTGATGGCCCGGCCCATCGGCGCGTTCCTCTTCGGGCAGCTGGCCGACCGCTTCGGGCGCCGGCCGGTGCTGATGATCGATGTGGCGCTCTATGCCGTTCTGGCGCTGGCCTCGGCGTTCTCGCCCAATCTGATCACGCTGCTGGTGCTGCGGTTCTGCTTCGGCATCGCCATGGGCGGCGAGTGGGGCATCGGCGCGTCGCTGGCGCTGGAGACCATCCCGGCCAAGAGCCGCGGCGTCGTCTCCGGCATCCTGCAGGAAGGCTACCCGATGGGCTATTTCCTGGCGGCGATCGCCAACCTGTTCCTGCCTTCCATCGGCTGGCGCGGCCTGCTGGCCATCGGCGTACTGCCGGCGCTGCTGATCCTCTACATCCGCCGCCACGTGCCCGAGAGCGCCGCCTGGCAGGCCGCGCGCGCCGCCGGCAAGACCGGGCAGAGCAGCCTCAGCTTCTTCGCGGCGATGAAGGGTCACTGGCGGCGGTTCGCCTACGTCGTGGTGCTGATGACCTGCTTCAACTTCTTCAGCCACGGCACGCAGGATCTCTACCCGACCTTCCTGCAGGTGCAGCACAAGTTCAGCGCCGGCACGGTCACCGTGCTGACGATCCTCCTGAACCTCGGCGCCATCGCCGGCGGGCTGATCTTCGGCGGCCTCTCCGAACGCATCGGACGGCGGCGCGCCATCGTGCTGGCGGCGCTGCTGGCGTTGCCGATCATCCCGCTCTGGGCCTTCTCGCCGACGCCGCTGCTGCTGGGCGCCGGGGCGTTCTTCATCCAGGTGGCGGTGCAGGGCGCGTGGGGCGTGGTGCCGGCGCATCTGAACGAGCTGTCGCCAGAAGGCGCTCGCGGCACCTTCCCGGGCTTCGCCTACCAGCTCGGCAACCTCTGCGCGGCGATGAACGCGGTCTGGCAGGCGCAGATCGCCACCTCGCTCCACGACAATTACGGCCTGGCGCTGGCGGCCGTGTGCGGGACGGTCGCTGTCCTGCTGGCGGTGTGGACCTGGTTCGGACCGGAGGCGAAGGGCGCAGCGTTCGGGGCCAAGGCCGCTGATGTGACACTGTCATGAAGGCGACGCGGAACTGAGGCAGTTAGGCGTTGGGCGCCAACGCGTCGGGGCTATCGCCGCGCCGCCGTTTCATGGCCTAAGGGTCGGACGCCGGCGCGGCGCTTCGGGGGAAGTGATGACGGACACGCAATTCGCGATCCTGGACGAGCAGAAGCTCAATTCGTTCCACTGGCGCACCATGGCGGTCACCGGCCTGGGCGTCTTCTGCGACGGCTACGACATCTCGTCGATCAGCCTCGTGCTGACCCCGGCGCTGCACAGTTTTCACGCCGCCGCAGCCGACATCCCCGCCGCAAAGGGCTTCCTTACCGCCGCCGCGCTGGTGGGCTCGATGTTGGGCGCCTTGTGGTTCGGGGCGCTGGCCCAGAAAGGCCGCAAGCGCTTCTACGGGCTCGATTCGCTGATCCTCGGCGTCGCCGCGCTGGCGCAGGCGTTCATGCCCAGCGTCATGGCGCTGGTCGCCTGCCGCTTCGTGCTCGGGATCGGCGTCGGCGCCGACTACGTCCTCTCGCCGACCATCATGGCCGAGCACGCCAACCGGGCCGACCGCGGCAAGGCCATCGGCCTCGGCTTTGGCACCATGTGGCCGATCGGCGCGCTCTCGGCGGCGCTGTTCAAGCTGTTGCTCGACCAGTTCCAGGTGCCTCCGGATCTGGTGTGGAAGATCGTGCTGGCGGGCGGCGCCGTGCCGGCGCTGGGGGTGATGTACTTCCGCCGGGCGATGCCCGAGAGCCCGCGCTTCCTCGCCCGGGTCGCTCAGGACCAGGTCAAGGCGCAGCACGTGATGGAGGAACTGGCCGGCCAGTCGGCTCCGCCGCCAGCAGTCGATAGCCGCTCCTTCGGCGAGGTGTTCCGCCAGCATGCCCGGCACATCTTCGCCGGCGCGATCCTGTGGATGGTCTATGATCTGGTGGTCTATGCCGCGATCCTGTTCGGGCCCGACATCATCGCCCAGAACCTCGGCATTCCGGCGTCGATCTATCAGATCGAGACAGAGCTGATCTTCGTCATCCCACCTTCGATCCTGATGTCGTGGTTCCTGCTCGACCGCGTCGGGCGAAAACCGGTGCAGGTATGGGGCTTTGTCGCCGGCGCGGTGACGCTGGCGATCTTCGCCTGGATGCGCTCGACGCCCGGAATCTCGGCGCTGGCGGCCTACATCGTCTACGGCCTCTTCAACGTCGCCCAGACCGGGCCGGGGCTGGTGTCCGGCGCGGGGGTGTACGGGGTGGAACTGGCGCCGACGCGCATCCGCAGCGTGGCCCAGTCGATCACGGTGATCGGCGGGCGCATCGGGGCGACCATCGCCGCCTTCGCCTTCCCGCTGCTCAACGCCAAGCTGGGCTTCATCGTCACCATCAGCGGCCTGGGCGCGATGTCGCTGGTAGGCGCGGTGTTGAGCCAGCTGCTGGTGCCAGAGACGGGGCAGCGGTCGCTGGAAGAGATCAACCTCGACCACGGCACGCCGAAAGCGGCGTAGCGGCTACTGCAGGCGGTAGAACACGTCGCCGTCGACGGTGATGCAGTTCTGGTTGACCCAGATGACGTTGAAATAGACCGGCGCGGGTTTGTAGAGCTGCGAGCTCATGATGGTCAGGATGCCGCCAGCGTAAGAGGCGTTCCAGCTGCAGCTGCCCGACGTGGTCGGCCGGCCGTACTGGTCGGCGAGCGAGCAGGTGGCGTTGGCCTGGATCAGCAGCCGCTCCCCGCCGTCGGCCGTCGACCAGTAGCCGAACGGCGGCGACGACTGCGCCAGCGCCGGCCCCGCGCTGGCGAGCCCGACCGCAGCCACGACGGCGCCCAAGACCTTGGTGGATACGCGCATGTTGGCCCCCGCCTGTTGCGCCCGTGTGAGGCGAATTGTGTCACTCTTGACACGCTTGGCAAGGCGCAGGTTGTTTGACCATACGCCTCGCTGCGCCGTTCCGTCGCGAGGGTCGCAGGGGGCGTTTTAACGAGCCGGGTGTTAGAGAGTGGTCCTCGCGCGGCGAACGGGTCCGCGCGGACCACAATCGCGCGGCGCCGCCGCGCGGAGCGTAGGGCTGGCGGCTGGTGCACACCGCCGGCCCGCGCGAGTCTCCTCCGGCCGAGGGATACGTAAGGCAAAGGCCGTCCGCGGCGAATGGGGATCGCGGGCGGCCTTTTGCTGTCTCCGGGTTCGCTTCGTTCTCCCCTCGAGGGAAGGGCCGGGAATGGGGGGCCGCAAGCGAGACACTGGATGTGCCGCGCAGCGGAAGGTTTCGCCACGGAAAACACGGAAGACACGGACTCAGCGCTGATTCTAATAGGGCCGGCGGAGCCGGCAGATCGTGTCATCGCGCCTTCGGCGCAAGCAGGCCCCGAAGTCCGTGTTTTCCGTGTTTTCCGTGGCCAACTCATGCCCGGCTTCCAGCATAGGCGGGGCTGCGACGCACGAAGGGCACGGAGACAGCGAAGGCGCGCTTCGCGCCCTGCAAATCCCGGGCGTCAGTGGCTCGAGCAAAACTGGCGCGCCGGGGGCGCGCCCTTCGCTAGCTTCGTGTCCTTCGTGTTTGAATCGGGTCTAGGTCCCCGCGCCAGCGTCTGCTTGCGCGGGCTCAAGAGTTGGGGCTCGGAAGGCCCAGAATTTGGAGAGGACGAAGGTCGAGGTGGGGACCACGATCACCACCGGGATCAGGGCGAATTTCAGCGGCCAGCCCATGAGGTGGGCGAAGACGAAGACCACGGACTGGTTGATGGCCAGGCCCGCCAGCGAAATGGTGGCGAACTTGGCCGCCTGCGGGCCGTGCAGCGCCGGGCGGCGGAAGGTGAGCAGGGCGTTGCCGAAGTACGAGACGCCCACCGAGGCCACATAGCCCGCCAGCGTCGCCGACATGGGGCCCAGGCCGGCGAAGCGCTGCGTGGCGAGCGCCACGCCCGCGTGGCAGGCGGTGGCGGCCAGGCCCACCAGCACGAAGACGTTGATCTCGCGGACGACGGCGGGGAGCTTCATGCGGCTTTCGGTCATGCGGACTTCTTGGCGATGAGGACGATGGAGACCCCGAACGGCAGCGCGGCGCGGCGCAGCACGCGCCGCTCGGCGGCGAACACGGTCTTGAGCAGGGAATTGATCGCCGGCGCGGGAAGGCCATCGTCGTCGGCGCTGCGCGAGCCGGTGGCCATCTTGGCGGCGCGGATGGCGGCGATGGGGGCGAACAGGAAGGTGTTGAAGTAGCTGGCGCGGACGATCTCCAGCCCGGCCTCGAGGAACAGCTGGCGAAACGCGGCCATGCGGTAGCGGCGCTTGTGGTGGTGCAGCTCGTCGTGCCGGCTCCACATCCAGGGCTGGCCAGGGACGGTGGTGGCGAGATAGCCGCCGCGCTTCAGCAGCCGCCCGAGCGCGACCACGGAGCCGGCGTCGTCGTCCACGTGCTCGATGACGTCGAAGGCGCAGACGAGGTCGAAGCTTTCTGGCGCGAACGGCAGTGGGCCGGGGAGCAGGCCGCTCTCGATGGTGACGCCGCTCTTCTCGGCGGCGAAGGCGCGCGAGCCGGCGTCTGGCTCCATCGCCGTCACCTGGCCGAACTGCTTCAGCATCGGCAGATTGCCGCCAGGACCGCAGCCAACCTCCAGCACCTTGGCGTTTTTCGGCAAGTCGAGGTCGCCGATCAGCGTGCTGAGGATCTGCCGGCGGCCTTCGAACCACCAGTGCCCGTCCTGCAGGGCGCGCATGCGCTCGTAGACGCCGGGATCCATCAGCGCGGGTCCATCAGGCGTCGAAGCCGATCCGGGCGCGGACGACGTAGATCGGCCGGCCTTTGACCTCCTGGTAGAGCCGTCCCACGTATTCCCCCAGGACCCCGAACGCCATCATCTGCACCGCGAAGGTGAAGAGGATCACCACCATCAGCGAGGCATAGCCCGGCACCTCGCGGCCGACCACCAGTACGCGGACGATCAGCACGGCGGCGTAGGCCAGCGCGAACACCGCCGCGCCCATGCCGAGGATCGCCCACACCCTCAAGGGCGCGGTGGAGAACGAGGTGATGCCGTCGATGGCGAAGCGGACAAGTCGCAGGTAGCCCATTGAGGTGGTCCCTGCGGCGCGCTCGGGGCGCACATAGGGCACGCCGATCTGGCGGAAGCCGACCCAGGCGAAGAGGCCCTTCATGAAGCGGTTGCGCTCCGGCAGCGCCTTCAGCGCCTCCACCACCTGGCGGTCCATCAGCCGGAAGTCGCCGGCGCTTTCGGGGATCGGCAGGTCGGAGACGCGGTTGAAGAAGCGGTAGAAAGCCTGGGCGCTGCCGCGCTTCATGGCGGTGTCGCTGCTGCGGTCGGCCCGGGCGCCGTAGACCACGTCGTAGCCTTCTTCCCAGCGGCGCAGGAACTCGACGATCAGCTCGGGCGGATCCTGCAGGTCGGCGTCGATGGGGACCACCATGTCGCCGCGAGCGGCGTCGATACCGGCGGTGAGCGCGGCTTCCTTGCCGAAGTTTCGGGCCAGCGCGATCACCTTGACCCTCGGATCGCGGGCGGCGCGCTGCACGAGGCCGGAGAGGGTGGCGTCGCGGCTGCCGTCGTCGACGCAGATGATCTCGATGACGACGCCCAGGTCCGCCGTCGCCGCCTCGACGCGCTCGAAGAACACGTCGAGCACCTCGGCTTCGTTGTGCATCGGCGCGACGATCGAGAGCAGCTTGCCGGCGCGATGGCGCGGCGAGAGCTCGGCGATGCCGGCGCTGAGCGGCTGGATGTCGGCTGGCTGGTTCACGTCGGCGGTGGTCTCGATGCCTGGGCTACATCAATCGCGGCATTTGGTTAAGCGAGCGCTGTGTCGCGGGGGGCTCAGATCCAGGCGTCGTTCGGCGCGGTCAGCGCGCTCTCGGCCTCGCCGGTGTTCACCACCCCGCGCGGTTCGACCAGCAGCACCTGCGCCTCGACGTCGGCGACGGGGCGATGCTCGACGCCGCGCGGCACCACGTACATCTCGCCAGGCCCCAGCCGCACGTCGCCCTCCCGCAACTCGATGGTCAGGCGTCCGGCCAGCACGATAAACGCCTCATCGGTGTCCGGATGGCTGTGCCAGACGAAGTCGCCGCGCAGCTTGGCCAGCTTGAACTGGTAGTCGTTGAGCTCGGCGATCACCTTGGGGGTCCAGGGCTCGTCGAAGAGCGCAAGCTTGGCGGCGAAGTTGATCGGGGTGGCGGCCATGGGCGGAGGCTCTCCGGTGCGCAGCGCCTATGTGGGCCGGATGGGCCGCGTGGCAAGGCTTCGGGCTTGACGGGGCCAGCCCGGCAGGTACGGCAGCGGCAACCAGGGACCTCGCCCGATTACCAGCGCCCAGCTCTTCAATCCGCGCCTCGCCGAGGACGCGCGCCGGCGGGCGACCATCGACCTGTTCGTGGCGGGGGCGGCGTTCATCGCGCTGATGATGACCGCGGCCTTCTCGTGGCGGGTGTTCATCGACGGCGACACCAACTGGCACGTGGCGGCGGGGCGCTGGATCCTGGCCCACCACACGGTGCCGCGCACCGACCCGTTTTCCTATACCTTCGCCGGCAAGCCCTGGGTGGCGCACGAGTGGCTGAGTGAGGTGCTGATGGCCGGCGCCTACCTCATCGCCGGCTGGAGCGGGGTGGTGCTGTTCATCGGCGTCTGCGCCGGCCTCGCCTACGCGATGATCGCCGCCGAGCTGCGGCTCTGGATGGGGCCGGTAGGGCAGGTGGTGGGCGTGGCGCTGAGCTTCGCCTGCCTGCAGCCGTTCCTGTTCGCGCGGCCGCACATCGTGGCCATGCCGCTCTTGGTATTCTGGTGCCGGGCGCTGTTGAAAGCGCGGCGCGAGGGGCGGGCGCCGCCGCTCGCCATCACGCCCTTGATGATGCTGTGGGCCAACCTGCACGGCAGCTTCATCTTCGGCCTCGCCATCATCGGGCCGTTCGCGGCGGAGGCGCTGTTCGCCGAGGCGGACAAGCTGAAGGTGGTGCGCGAGTGGGCGGTGTTCGGGCTGGTGTCGCTGGCGTTCTCGCTGCTGACCCCGCGCGGCGTCGACGAGCTGATCTTCCCGTTCATGGTCGTCGGCATGAAGATCCTGCCCGACATCCTGGAGTGGCGCGGGGCGACGTTCGGCGAGCCGACGCTGTTCGAGGGCGCCCTCTTGGCGACGCTGTTCCTGGGGCTGTGGCGCGGGGTGCGCGTACCGCTCTGGCGGCTGATCCTGCTCTTGGGGCTGGTGCACATGGCGCTGCAGCACGTGCGGCAGGACTCGGTGCTGGCGGCGCTGGCGCCGCTTCTGCTGGCCGAGCCGTTCGGGCGGGCGCTGACCCCGCAGCGAGCGGGCGTGCGCGGCGTGATGCCGGCCGGCTGGAAGCCTGACTGGCGGGTGCCCAGCATCGCGGTGGCGGCGACGCTGACGGTGATTGGGCTGGGCGTCGCCGGCGTGCGCCTGGCGCAGCCGCTGGTCCGCCGCGACAACGCCAACGTGCCGGTGAGCGCCATGGCGCATGTGCCGCCGCAATATCTGAGCCAGCCGGTGCTCAACGAGTACGCCTTCGGCGGCTACCTGATCTTCAAGGGCGTGAAGCCGTTCATCGACGGCCGCGCCGACATGTACGGCGACGACTTCGTGTTCGAATACCTGGCCCTGGTGGGTGGCCAGCAGCCGGACGTCAGCCAGGCGTTCAAGCGCTGGAACATCCGCTGGACCATCCTGGCGCCCAAGGACGCGCTGGTGCGCACGCTGGACGCGGCGCCCAACTGGAAGCGCGTCTATTCCGATCCCTTCGCGGTGGTGCACGTCGAAACCGCGCCGCCGGGTGACACGCCAGGAGCAATACCGTGATGCGGCTGATGATCTACGAGCCGGCGTTCCGCCGCATCGAGGGCGAGATCGCGCCCTGCCTCGACAAGCTGGACCTGCTCTTGGTGGATAATGAGGGCCGGATCACCAGCGACGGCATGCTGATCGACCAGGAGCAGGCGCAGCCGGACGCCGGCTGGATCGGCGCGGACGCCATGGGCGGCGCCGGCGGGCGCGCGATCCTGATCTCGTGCCTGAAGTCGCATCGGCTGAGCTGGGCGCACACCGGCGCGGCGGGCGTGGACAACCCGGTGTGGCGCCAGCTGGTGGAGAAGGGCGCGGTGCTGACCACCGGCCATGGCCAGGCCGACTCCATCGCCGAATACGTATTGGCCGAGGTGATGGCGCGGTTCCAGCGTGTCGCCGAGCGGCGGGCCGAGCAGGCGGCGCACAAGTGGAGCCGGTTGCCGTTCCGCGAGGTGGCGGGCACGCGCTGGCTGCTGGTCGGCTTCGGCGCCATCGGCCAGGGCGTGGCGCAGCGGGCCAAGGGCTTCGGCGCGCACGTGGACGCGGTGCGCCGCAGCGGCGCGGCGCATCCGCTGGCCGATCGGGTGATCGCGCTCTCCGACGTGAAGAGCCTGCTGCCGCAGGCCGACGTGGTGGTGCTCTCGCCGCCGCTGAACGACGAGACGCGGGGGCTGGCAGACGCGGCGTTCTTCGCGGCGATGAAGCCGCGCTCGCTGCTGGTGAATGTGGGCCGCGGCCAGCTGGTGGACGAGGCGGCGCTGCTGGCGGCGCTGGATAAGGGCATCCCTGAGCACGCCATCCTCGACGTCTTCCACGCCGAGCCGCTGCCGGCCGACAGCCCGTTCTGGGACCACCCGACGGTGTCGCTCACTCCCCACGCCTCGGCCTTCGGCTCCGGCGCCGCGGCGCGCAACGACGCCATGTTCGTGGAAAACCTCAAGCGCCGCCTGAAGGGCGAGCCGCTGCTCTACGAGGCGGATGCGCGGGATTTGGGGCGCTGATCATGCTGGATCACATCGAGATCAAGGTGCGCGATGTGGAAGCGTCGCGGGCGTTCTACGACGCGGCCCTGGCCCCGCTCGGCATGAGCGTGCTGATGGGCGGCGCGGGGTTCGCGGGCTACGGCGACACGCGCCCGTTCTTCTGGATTGGCCAGGCCGGCGTCTCGCCGGACATCACCAGCCACGTGGCGTTTGGCTGCGAGACGCGGGCGCTGGTGGAAGCCTTCTACAAGGCGGCCATCGCCGCCGGCGGCCGAGACAACGGCGCGCCCGGCCTGCGCCCGCAGTACCATCCGAGCTACTACGGCGCCTTCGTCCTCGACCCCGACGGCCACAACATCGAAGCCGTCTGCCACGCCCCCGCTTAGGTTAGCACCCCGCCCCCTCGATGGGGGCGGGGCAGGGGTGGGGGTGTGGCCGCGCTGTGGCGAGGTTGGGCGTCCAATGGCGCCCGGCGCCTCGCCGCGCCCGTCACTTCCCCGCCGGCGCTTCCACCCCATCCCCTGCCCCTTCCCCATTGAGGGGAAGGGGACAAGCGCTTCCGGCTCCGCTCACGATGCTCGTCGCGCTGCTATGCGACGACGCGCGCGGGATTTGGGACTGTCGAACGGTTGCTGCCTCAATGGTTCGATGGTCAATGTTGGCCCGGTCGGGGCTAACGCATCGAGGCGCTGCGAATGATCACGGTCTGGGGTGAAGGGCGCGGCTTCAGGGTCGTCTGGCTGCTGGAGGAGATGGGGCTGGCCTATCGCCTGCGGCCGGTGGACCTGTTCGCTGGGGCGGAGAACGATCCGGAGTTCATGACCATCAATCCCGGCGGCTTCATTCCGGCGCTGCAGGACGGCGACGTGGTGATGGTCGAGAGCATCGCCATCATGGAGTACCTGATGGCGCGACATGGGCCGACGCCGCTCTGCCCCGCGCCCTCTGACGCCGCGTTCCCGCTCTATCAGCAGTTCCTGCACCTGGGCGAAGCCGGGCTCGCCGCTTCCGCCTATTTCGTCAACAGCGCCCGCAACCTGGCGCCCGGCGGCGAGGACACCGGCCATACGGCGGCGCACGCGCTGGAGACGTATGAGACGCGGCTGCGGCTGGTGACGCGGCAGCTGGCGGCGGCGCCGTGGATGGCCGGCGAGGCGTTCACGGCGGCCGACATCTCGGTGGTCTATGCGCTGAACCTGGCGATGCGCGGCGCCCGCATCCCGCCCAGCGAGACGCTGCGGGCCTACATGGACCGCGCCGCCGCCCGGCCAGGCTACCAGCGGGCGCTGAACGCCTGCGAGGCGACCAAGGGGTTCTACGCGCGGACCGATGCGGCGGCGGGGCGTTGAGGCCGGGCGTCACGCCGCGCGGGCGGTGAGGGCGTCGTCCAGCTGCTGCGCCAGCGCGATGCGATGGATCTTGCCCAGCGGCGTGCGCGGCATCGCCGCCAGCTTGTGCACTTCCACCTGCGCGCCCCAACCGCCCAGCGTCTCGCGCGTCGCCTTGCTGAGGCGCTCCAGTGGGATCGGGGCGGCGGATTCCACGAACATGTGCAGGGCGTCGTCGGCGCCGCCGAAATGGCCCACCAGGATGCACACCGCCTCGCACCCCAGCGCCTCCTGCAGCTGGCGCTCCCAGGGCTCGACGGGGATCTTGGCGCCGTCGAGGTTGACCACGTCGGTGGCGCGGCCGCGCAGCGAGAGCCGCCCGCGCTCGTCGAAGATGCCGAGATCGCCGGGATAGAACCAGCCGCCGGGGTATTGGGCGGCGGTGGTTTCGGCGTCGCCCAGGTGGCTGCCGGCGCCCGGGACAGCCAGGGCGATGCGGACTTCGCCCAAGCGTCCGGGCGGCAGCGGCCGGCGCTGTTCGTCCACCACCTCGACGCGTTGGGTCGGCACGATGTGGCTCCAGATCAGGTCGTCGTCGCTGTCCAGCGGCGTGCTGGCCCAGAGGCCGACCTCGGTGGAGGCCACGTTGCTGACGATCGTCGGGGTGATCCGCCGGCGCGCCTCGGCCAGCATGCGGCGGGTGACCGCGCCCGACCAGACGACGAGGCGCAGGCCCGGCTGGAACGGAAACGCACCCTCCGGCGCATCCAGGATGCGCTTCAGGAAGTAGGGCGTCAGGGTGGCGCGGGTCAGGCCCGGCCATTGCAGGGCCAGGTGCGTTTCGCCGCGCTGGTCGAGCACCACGGCGGCTCTTAGCGTCCAGGCCAGGATCGGGAACGAGTAACCAGAGGCCGTCCAGAGGGCGAGGTCGAACAGGCAGGCGACCTCGCGCTCGCCTTGCGAGGCCAGGCGCGTGTCGAGGCCGCGGGCGAGTTCCAGCACGCTGGCCAGCGCGGCGCCGGTTTCGCCGGCGCGGGTCAGCACGGGCTTGGGCGCGCCGGTGACGCCGGAGGTGAGCATCAGGTGAGCGCCGAACGGGCCCTTCATCCGGAAAGGCGGCAGCCGTTCCCCCTTCAGCGCGGTGGCCGAGGGGCTGGGCAGCGACAGGTGCATGGCGCCGCTCGGCGCCAGCGGCGTCTGCGCTTCGGCAGCCACGGTGACCACGGCGCTGATGTCGCGGTCGTCGAACATCGCCAGGAAGTCCGGCTCGGGTCCCACAGCCGCGACCTCGAAGCCCAGGCTGCGCAGCGCCAGATTCAGCACCCAGCCGTCGAGCAGATGGCCCACCTGCAGCAGCACCAGGCCGCCGCGCGGGATGCCGCGCCCCGCCAGGTCGCGACGGCTGGCGTGGATCAGCCGCCAGAAGCGGGCATAGGAGACGGGCTCGCCGTTGTAGCCGACAGCCAGCTTGTCCGGCGTCGCCGCGGCGGTGGCATGGATCGTTCTCAGAACATCCATTCGGCGAGCCTACCTCGCCGGCCGTCTCGCGCCAACGGCGACGCTTGGCCGCGCCGAGGGCGAGGCGCAAAGCTGAGCCGAAACCGATTCCGGGGAGCCGCGATGAAGCCGAACTCAGCTATGATGGCGCTCGCGGCGCTATCGCTCGCTCTGACGTGGAGCGCCCCCGTGGCGGCATCCGATCCCCCTGGCCGGATCACCGGCGTCGGCGGCGTCTTCGTCACCAGCAAGGACCCGAAGGCGCTGGCGGCGTGGTACCGCGACGTGCTGGGCGTCTCGCTGGAAAAATGGGGCGGGGCGATCTTTCCGCTGGACGCGCCAGGCCACCCGCCAGTGGTCACCTGGAACGCGTTTCCGCAGGGCGAGCCCTACCTCAAGCCCTCGACGCGGGACTTCATGCTGGATTTCGCGGTGGATGACCTGGGCGCGTTCCTGGCCAAGTTGAAGGCCAAGGGCGTCACCATCCTGGATCAGCAGGACGGCGGGGCGACGGGCAAGTTCGCGTGGATACTGGATCCGGATGGCACCAAGATCGAGCTGTGGCAGCCGGCGGCGAAGTGAGCGCTAGCGGATGAAGATCCGCGCCACCTCGTAGACGCCCCAGGCCCAGGCCAGCACCACGGCGGCGGTCAGCACCTGTTCCAGGCTGGGCAGGCGGTCGCCGGCGCGGCGGCCACGGTTGCGGCGCACCCAGTCGCGGGTGGTGTTGGCGGTCTGCATCCAGATCGGGGCGGGCATGTCTCGTCTCGTCCGTGAACAGTGAAGCCTATTCGCCAGGTCCTTACGCAACCTTGGCGCCAAGCCTTGTTCGCGCCCGGGCCGGCCCGTATGGGAGCGGCCGCAACTTTAAGAGGGATCGACATGAAGCAGCGCCGGATCGGGCCGTTCACCACCTCCAGCATCGGCTACGGCTGCATGAGCCTGTCGCACGCCTACGGACATCCGCCGGAGCGCGACCAAGCGCGCGCGGTGCTGCTGAAGGCGCTCGACCTCGGCTACACGTTCTTCGACACCGCCTCGACCTACGGCTTCGGCCACAACGAGGAGCTGGTGGGCGAGGTGCTGAGCGCGCACCGCAGCCGGTTCACGCTGGCCAGCAAGTGTGGGCTGGGGCGCAACGCCGAGGGCGTGCGCGAGATCAACGGGCGGCCGGAGAAGCTGCTGGCCACCATCGACGAGAGCCTGGCGCGGCTGAAGACCGACGTCATCGACCTCTACTACCTGCACCGCTGGGACAAGCGGGTGCCGATCGAGGACAGCATCGGGGCGATGGCGCGCATGGTCGAGGCCGGCAAGGTGCGCACCATCGGGCTCTCCGAGGTGTCGGGCGCCACCATCCGCAAGGCCCACGCCGTGCATCCGATTACCGCGGTGCAGAGCGAATATTCGCCCTGGACCCGCAATCCGGAGTGGGGGGCGCTGGAGGCCTGCCGCGAGATCGGCGCGACGTTCGTGGCGTTCGGCTCGGTGGGACGTGGCTTCCTGGCGGGCGGGGTGACCGATTTGACCGGGCTGCCGGCCACCGATTTCCGCCTCTCGATGCCCAGATTCCAGGGTGAGGCCTTCGCCGCCAACCTGAAGCTGCTCGACAAGCTGGACGCCATCGCCGCCGAGGTCGGCTGCAACAAGGCGCAGCTGTGCCTGGCCTGGACGCTGTCGCGCGGGCCGCACGTCACCTCGATCCCGGGCACGACCAGCCTGGCGCACGTCGAGGAGAACACCCTGGCCGACCAGATCACGCTCACAGCGGACCAGATCGCGCGGCTGGACGCGCTGGCCGCGGAGACCCACGGCGGCCGCTATTCGGAGCGCAGCGAGGGCGAGGTGGACACGGAACGCTTCGAGTCGGTGGCGGCGTAGGGAGAGCGCTGGCGTCGCAGTCCTCCCCGCCCCCTTGCGGGGCGGGGTCGGGGGTGGGGGTGTCAGCTCAGCGTTGGTGGCTGGCAGGCCCGCCGGAGAGGCACAGCAGCACCCCCACCCCTAACCCCTCCCCGCAAGGGGAGTGATACACTTGACGTACCGCGTGCAAGGTTTAGTGTCTGAGTCATTAGAGGATTCCTCCCGATGGCTCGTTCCGCTCTCAACGCTCCGCACTTCCAAAACGAGGAAGCCGCGTTCGCCTACGTCGAGGCCAAGCTGTGGCCGGCAGGGCCGCACTGCCCCCACTGCGGCGAGTGTGAGCGCGTCACGCGCCTGAACGGCAAGACCACGCGGATCGGCCTGCACAAGTGCTACTCGTGCAAGGGGCACTTCACCGTGCGCCAGGGGACGATCTTCGAGTCCTCGCACCTGCCGCTGCATCTGTGGCTTCAGGTCATCCACCTGATGTGCGCCAGCAAGAAGGGCATCAGCAGCCGCCAGATTCAGCGGATGCTCGACTGCTCCATGAAAACCGCCTGGTTCCTCACGCACCGCATCCGCGAGGCGATGGGCGACGGTGGCCTTGGACCGCTTGGCGGCGACGGCGAGGTGATCGAGGCTGACACCACGTTCATCGGCGGCCGGGAGAAGAACAAGCACGTCGGCAAGCGCAACCCGAAGAACATCGGCGGGGCGGGCAAGGCCATCGTGCACACTCTGGTCGAGCGCGGCGGTCGTGCCCGCTCGCACCACATTCCCGACGTGACGGGCGCGACGCTCGCGCCGATCCTGTTCGGCAACGTCTCGCGCAAGTCCTCGCTGATGACCGACACCCATGGCGGCTATCACCGCCTGGGCCGCGCCTTCGCCCGCCACGAGATGGTCGATCACGGCAAGGACGAGTACGTGCGCGGCGACGCCTACAGCAACACGGTCGAGGGCTACTTTTCCGTGCTGAAGCGTGGCGTCTACGGGACGTTCCACCACGTCTCCGAAGCGCACCTTCACCGCTACCTCGCCGAGTTCGACTTCCGGTACTCGAACCGGCAGGCGGTCGGCGTGGACGACGGCGAGCGGGCTGAGCGCGCCCTTGAGGGCGTGAAGGGCAAGCGCCTCACCTACAGGACAGCTCGTGGCGAGCGGGGAACGCCAGCGCCTGTGCAGCCCGCCACCTGGGACGACTGGCGCTGAGCGCTGGGTGCAGCTCGAATTGCCGTTTGGCGACTGACGCGGCGAGGCCCATATTCGGGCCATGCCGCGTGCAGCCAAGAAGCCACCGCTGACAGACGCAGAGCGCCACGCGCGCTTTGTCGAGACGGCTAAGGCCGTGGGCGCCTCTACCGACCCCAAGGACTTTGATCGAGCCTTCAGCAAGCTTGCAACGAAGGTCACGGCGCCTCCGGCACGTTGACCGGCGGTATCTCCTTGAGCATTTGACCTACTAATGCGCGCACAGCGCTCAGTAGGTCGATGGCCTCGTCAACCGTCTCCAGGGAGTGCTCTGGGTGGATAAGGGGGTTGCGGTGCAGATCCTTGAGATCCCGTAACGCCGTTCTTACTCGTTGATCTCCAACGCCGAATTCATCGAGCTTGCGAAGATAGTCACCAATGTTCCGGGTCTTCGGGTGAGGCTTTCCCCCCGTTACGACGTCGTAATATCGGTGAAGAACGCACTCGTTCGCCCTGTGGATATGGAATCCTACGGCAGTCAACAATTCGAACGCCAGACACTTAGTAGCTTGTTCAACATCGCCGATGGCTGCGGGGACTTTCGCAGACAAATCGGCCGGCATAAACGCCGCACCGTTCCAAATTAGGTCGGTGGTGTCTAGAGCGCCTTTCTTCGCTACAATGTAGGTGTCCATTAAAGCGAACTCGGACGCCAAATTAGTCTCGAATATAGTCAAATCCGCCCTCACGCTGTACGCGTGCATGTGATCGACGTTGTCTCCGATTCTTTGACCGCCGAAGGCAACTTCCGTGATTTGTTTTACGGATTTCAGGAGAGCTTGGCCGCTCTGATAGGAGAAGCGAAGCTTGAAGATGCTTTGGTTCAGCAGTTCGTCCAGGGCTATTTCCGCAAAATAGGCTATCGCAAACGCCATGCCGTAGGTCATCGCGCCCTGCTCGTTCTCGCCGAAGATCGTGCTCAGCGGGTGCAGCTTCCAACCGAGCGAATAGAGGTAGTTCCCGTCGATTCTCTGCATCTGCGTGGCCGCTCCGCACGCAGGGGGCAGGATCAACCCCGCCAACGGCTCTGCGTCGAACTTCACCATAGCACAACCGGTAGCGTCCGGTACGTCAAGTGTATCACTCCCCCCGCAAGGGGGAGGGGGACGCGCTCACACGCCCGAAGTCGGTTGCGAGGAAGCAACGTCCGCGTTCCGCTGCTCGGCGGCGTCTTGGGCGAGGCGGTCGAGGTGTTGGCGGATGTGGGCGGCCTGGGCAGGGGTGGTGGCGAGCGCGATGGCGCGGCCGTAGGCGTCGCGGGCTTCGGCGGCGCGGCCGAGCTGGTCGAGCAGCGCGCCCTTGAGGCCGTGAAAATGGAAGTAGCCGGCGAGGCGGTTCGCCAGCGGCGCGATCATTTCCAGCGCCGCCTCGGGTCCCTGTACTTTGGAGACGGCCACGGCGCGGTTCAGCGTCACCACCGGCGACGGCTCCAGCTGCTCCAGCGCCGCGTAGAGCGCGTCGATCTGAGCCCAGTCGGTGTCGGCCGGTCGAGGCGCGCGGGCATGCATGGCGGCGATGGCGGCCTGCACTTGATAGGGGCCGCGGCGGCGGTGGCGGATGGCCTTGTCGATCAAAGCGAGGCCCTCGCCGATGGCGCGGCGGTCCCAGCGCGCGCGATCCTGGTCCTCGAGCAGCACCATCTCGCCGGCGGCGTCGAAGCGGGCGGCGCGGCGCGAATGCTGCAGCAGCATCAGCGCCAGGAGGCCCATGATCTCCGGTTCGGCGGGGAACAGCCGCAGCAGCAGCCGCGCCAGCCGGATCGCTTCGGTCGCCAGGGCGGCGCGCTCGTCCTCGGCGTCGGGTCCGGCCGAATAGCCCTCGTTGAACACGAGGTAGATCATCGCCGCGACGGCCGCGAGGCGCTGCGCCCGCTCCGGCGCGGCGGGGGCTTCAAAGGGCACGCCGGCGCCCGCGACCCGGCCCTTGGCGCGGGTGATGCGCTGCTCCATGGCCGCTTCGCTGACCAGAAAGGCGCGGGCGATCTGCGGCACGCTAAGGCCGCTGACGATGCGCAGGGCGAGCGCGATCTGCTGCGTCGCCGGCAGGTCCGGGTGGCAGCAGATGAACATCAGCCGCAGCACGTCGTCGCGGTAGTCGGCCTGATCCAGGCGCTCGGCCAGCGGGGTCTCGACGTCGTCGAGGTCGGAGATGGCGTCCTCGTCGGGCAGCGCCTGCTGGCGGCTGCGCCGGCGCACCTGATCGATGGCGGCGTTGCGCCCGACCATGATGAGCCAGGCGGCGGGGTCGCGCGGCGGCCCGTTCTTCGGCCAGGCGCGCAGCGCGCGCAGGCAGGCGTCCTGGAAGGCTTCTTCGGCCAGGTCGAGGTCGCGAAAGTAGCGCAGAAGCGCGCCGACGGCCTGGGGACGCGCGGCGGTCAGCGCCGCATCGATCCAGCCGAGGTCGCTCATCCGACGCCCGCGCCGGGCGGCAGCGTGCCCGGGTTGAAGTAGCGCAGCGGCCGCACCTCGTAGGCGCCGCCGGGATTGGCCTTGGCCAGGTCGCGCGCCACCTGCAGCGCCGCTTCGAGGTCGGCGCACTCGATGACGTAGAAGCCCAGCAACTGCTCCTTGGTCTCGGCGTAAGGCCCGTCGAGCACCAGCGGTGGATCGGTGTCCTTGCGCAGCGTGGTCGCCGCGGTGGTGGGCATCAGCCGCGCGGTTGGGCCGAAGCGGCCGGCCTGCTGTAGCGGCGCATGTGCCGCCGCCAACTTCTCCATCACCGCGTCGTCCTCGGCCTGCGACCAGGCGAAAACCGAGTCCTCATGGTGGTAGCAGAGGAAGGCGTAGAGCATCGGCAGGGCGTCCTCGCGTTCGCCAGAAGGACGCGCCGGGGCGCGCCGATCCGACAGGGCCGGGCGCAGAATTTCTCAGAAACGCCCGGCGCGGAAGTCCTCGAACGCCTTAGCCAGCTCGGCCTGGGTGTTCATCACGAACGGGCCGTGCTTGGCCACCGGTTCGCGCAGCGGCTTGCCGGCGACCAGGATCAGCCGTGCGCCTGGCATGGACGTCAGCAGCACGTCAGGGCCGGGCGAGAGCACGCCGACGCGGCCGGTGGCCAGCGCCTCGGCGCTGTCGCCCACCTGCGCCGCGCCCTCGAACACATAGACGAAGGCGTTGTGGCCCGCCGGCAGCGGGATGCGGGCGCTGGCGCCAGGTTGCAGGGTCAGGTCGATGAAGATCGGCTGGGTGGCGCCGGGGTCCACCGGGCCGCGGACGCCCGCCAGTTCGCCGGCCAGCACCTTGGCGCTGGCGCCGCCGCCGAGGTCGACGGTCGGCACCTGGCTCGCGGGGATGTCCTGGTAGCGCGGCGCGGTCATCTTGTCCTTGGCCGGCAGGTTCACCCACAGCTGGAAGCCCTGCATCAGGCCGCTCTCCTGCTCGGGCATTTCGGAGTGGACGATGCCGCGCCCGGCGGTCATCCACTGCACCGAGCCGGGGCCGAGCAGGCCCTCGTTGCCGACGTTGTCGCGGTGGCGCATGCGGCCGGCCAGCATGTAGGTCACGGTCTCGAAGCCGCGGTGCGGGTGGCTGGGAAAGCCGGCGATGTAGGCGGCCGGATCGTCGGAGCCGAACGCGTCCAGCATCAGGAACGGGTCCAGGTCGGGGAGCGCCGGCTGGCCGATGATGCGCGAGAGCTTGACGCCGGCGCCGTCGGAGGCGGGCATGCCGGCCCCGCTCCAGATCAGGCGGCGCGAGGCGGTGGGGGTGTGGGTGTCGGTCATGCGCCGTCATGTGGGGTGTGACGCGCGATTGCAAAAGGCGGGGCCGCGGCGCGCTCCGTGAAGCTTCCGTTGCGTCCGAACGCTGGTTTTGTCATCCTTGCAACGGGACGAAACGCGCTCTGCAGGAGTGGCGACATGAACATTCAGGCCATCGCCATCGCCGCTGGTATCTCGCTCGCGCTTGCCAGTTCCGCTGGCGCCGCGGTCACGGTGCTTGGCTCCAGCTCGGCCGACCTGTGCTCCAAGGCCGCCTTTGAGGGCCGCTCTGACAGCGCCTCGCTGCAGGACTGCAACGACGCACTGATCAACGGCATGCTCGACCAGCACGACACGGCGGGCACCTACATCAACCGCGGCGTTATCCTGATGTCGCGGATGAGCTACGAGCTGGCCCGGGCCGACTTCGACAAGTCCATCGCCATCGATCCGACCATCGGCGAGGCCTGGGTGAACCGCGGCGCGGTCAACATCATCGACAAGAAGTACCAGGACGGCATTTCCGACATCGACAAGGGCCTGTCGCTGGGCACCGAGGAGCCGGCCAAGGCCTACTACAACCGCGCGGTCGCCTACGAAGGCATCGACGACGAGAAGTCGGCTTACCTGGACTACCAGCAGGCCTCGACCCTGAAGCCCGACTGGACCCTGCCCAAGCAGGAGCTGCTGCGCTTCACCGTCACCCGCCACGACGACCAGCCGACGCCGTAACGGAGGGGGCGCCTGCGGGCGCCGTAACCCCTCATCCTCCCACGCCCTGGCGGGCGCGGGCCCCTCCTTCTCCCTCCGGGAGAAGTGGATTCAGGCGAGGTCGCGCTTAAAACACCTCTCCCGGAGGGGAGAGGGAGGGGCCCGCTTGCGAAGCAAGTGGGAGGGTGAGGGGTGACGGCGCCCGCCGCGAGGGGCTTGCTTAGCTCCCACTTCTCTGATCAGCCTTGACCACAAAACGAAGCTGTTCAGGGAGAGAAACAGTCATGACCGATAGCGTCATCAGCCGGCGGGGGCTCATCGCCGGGGCGAGCTTGGCGGCCGGGGCGCTGGCGGCCGCGGGGGAAGCGGTCGCGCAGGGCTCGCCGCCGCCGGCGCAACCGGCGCCCGCGGGGCTGGGCGGGGCGCCGGAGAGCCAGATCTTCTTCGTCGCCGAGACCAGCGCCGGCAAGGTGCGCGGCATCGACAACGGCGGCATCAAGGAATTCAAGGGCGTCCCTTACGGCGCGCCCACCAGCGGCGCCGGCCGTTTCCTGCCGGCCAAGGCCCCGGCGCCGTGGTCCGGCGTGCGCGACTGCATCGGCTACGGCCAGATCTCGCCGCAGACGGTGTCGGACGTCCGCTCCGAGTACGCCCAGATGATCATGTGGGACCGCCACGTCGGCCCCGGCGGCATGGGGGAGGACTGCCTCAATCTCAACATCTGGACGCCGGGCCTGAGCGGCAAGAAGGCGGTGATGGTGTCGTTCCACGGCGGCGGCTGGGCCACCGGCTCCGGCAACGGGCCGATGTACGACGGCGCCAATCTCTGCAAGTTCGGCGACGTGGTGGTGGTGACGGTGAACCACCGGCTGGCGGCGTTCGGCTATGCGAGCGTGGGCGCGCTGCCCGGCGCGCCGTCGGACCTGGCCGACGCCGGCGCGGTGGGCGTGGCCGATATGGTGGCCTCGCTGCGCTGGGTGCAGGCCAACATCGCGGCGTTCGGCGGCGATCCGGGCAAGGTGATGATCTTTGGCCAGTCGGGCGGCGGCTCGAAGGTGTCGACGCTGCTGGCGACACCGTCGGCGAAGGGCCTCTTCCACCGCGCGGCGATCCAGTCCGGCTCGACCATCCGCCAGCGGACCATGGAAGAAGGCGCGGCGGCGGCCAAACAGCTGCTGGCGGCGCTGGGCGGCTCCAGCTACGCCGACCTCGCCAGGGCCGAGTGGTGGCAGCTGCTGCAGGCGCAGACCGACGCCATGGCCAAGGGCGCCAACTTCGCCCCAGTGGTGGGCGGCGCGACCTTGCCGCACCATCCGTTCGATCCCGGCGCGCCAGCCGAGAGCGCGGCGGTGCCGGTGATCATCTCCACCTGCCTGGAAGACGCGGCGCTGCGCCTCACCAACTTCGACCTCGACGAAGCGGGTCTGCGGGACGTGATCGCCAAGCTCAACCCAGCCAAGGCTGAAGAGATCACCCGCATGTATCTCGACGCCAACCTGAAGAAGAACGCCTACCTGACGCAGGCTCAGGCGATCACCGACTCAGGGGCGCGCAAGAACGCCATCCTGCAGGGCGAGCGGCGGGCCGCGCTCGGCGGGGCGCCCACCTGGATGTACATCTGGGCCTGGGCGACGCCGGCGTTCGACGGCAAGTTCGGCGCTGTGCACGGCCATGATGTGGACGCCTCGTTCCACATCGCCCGCTCGCCCATCGCCGGCGCGGGGACGTCGGAGGGCCACCTGATGGCCGACCGGCTGGCCTCGGCCTGGGTGTCGTTCGCCAAGACCGGCGATCCCAACTGCGACGCCATCCCGCACTGGGCGCCCTACGACGCCACCACCCGCGCCACGATGATCTTCGACACCCACACCCGGGTGGAGAACGATCCCCGGCGCGCGTTCCGGGAGCTGTGGGCCAGCGTCTGAGGCCACGGACGGGGCTGGCGCGGCCGCGGCGCCAGCCTTGCCATCCATCGCCGTTCTGACGCATTGCGGGGCGATGCCTGACGCCCCCGATCTCGCCGCGCGCTACCTCGACCTGATCGAGGCGTCGCTGCGCAACGACGTCTACGGCGAGGCGCCCATCGACACGCTGCTGCGCACGGCGGCGGTGCGGCTGCGCCATCCCTGGCAGACGCGCAGCTGGGGCAGCGTCTGGCCGGCGCGGGCGCACACCATGCTGGGCAAGCCGCGCCTGCGCCACCTGCGCGGGCTGGCCGAGGCGACGCTGCGCGATGGTGTGCCAGGCGACTACATCGAGACCGGGGTCTGGCGCGGCGGCGCCTGCATTCTGATGCGGGCGGTGCTGGCCGCGCACGGCGTCACCGACCGGCGGGTGTTCGTCGCCGACAGCTTCGAAGGCCTGCCGCGCCCGAACGCCGAGACTTATCCCCTCGACCGGCGCAGCAAGCTGTTCAGCTTCGCCGAACTGGCGGTGTCGGAAGCCGAAGTGCGCCGCAACTTCGAGACTTACGGCCTGCTCGACGCCCAGGTGGTGTTCCTCAAGGGCTTCTTCAAAGACACCCTGCCGACGCTGACCGACGAGCGCTTCGCGCTGATCCGGCTCGACGGCGACATGTACGAGTCGACCATGGACGCGCTGGTCGGCCTCTACGACCGGCTGTCACCCGGCGGCTATGCGGTGATCGACGACTACGCCGCGCTGGCCGGCTGCCGGCGCGCCGTGCACGACTTCCTCGATCAGCGCGGCCTTGCGCCGACGATCAGCGCCATCGACGAGTGCGCCGTCTGGTGGCGAAAGGACTAGGGGCGGTCCTTCGCCGGGATCGCCGCCACTTCGTCCGGCGACAGCAGCGTCAGCGTGCGCGGCTCGCACTGCTCGCCGGTGTCGCGAACAGAGACGTTGAACTCGATGGCGCGGCAAATCTCGCCGCTGTTGTCCACCGGGTGGATGACCAGGCCGTAGGTCTGGCCGGTGGCGCAGTTGGCGTCGAAGCCGACCTTGTAGATGCGGTTGCCGCTGACCCGCATGAGCAGGGTGCGCGGATCGACCATGCGGCTGTTGTCGACGTTGTTGAGCCGGAAGCAGGGGGTCGAGACCGCGGGCGACGGCTGCGCCTCGGCGGCGGGCAGGGTGGCGGCCAGCGCGACCAGACCGGCCGCGGCGCCAGCGACGGTGGAAATGACGCGAAACATCGGCGTCTCCTTCAAGGAAGCACGCGTAGGGACAAGGCGCATAACTATGCGCTCCGCTTCGAGGTTCCGACTAGGGCTAGTCGAACACAGTCACGAGCTCGCCGTGCAGCACGCCGTCGTGGAGACGCTTGAGCTCGAGGTAGGAGGCGGCCATCGCGACCCACCACACTGTCCCGACTGCATGGTAGACGGCCGTGTCGATCCAACTGAGGGTTTGAGTAATTCCCTTACCAGCGTGTGCGAGGACCACAGCCGCACTGGGGATCGTAAGGATGGCCAGTACGATTCCGTACAGCACCAGCATCCCGAACAGGGGCCATCGGCTTCCATCGCTCAGTCGCAACGCCGTTCTGAGCGACGTCAGCATCCCGTTTCGCTCCGCCAGAATGACCGGCGTCACGAGACCAACGGTCAGAAACGCCGCGACTGAGACAAACAGGAATGCCCAATCGCTGGCGACGGCCTCGAAGGCGATGGACATCGGGCTCCTGGTGGTCGGGAAACCGCGGTTCCAGAGGAGCCAAAGGCTCCAGCCGTGCTCGGCTTCATCAATCCCCCAGATCAGCGCCAGGATGGGGAGCCCGGCGGTCACGGCTTTGACTGAAGATGCAGTTAGAGTGCGGCGGTGGGTGCTGAGGGCCGCGGCGATGACGGTGGCGCTGGCGAAGCTAGCGAGCAAATCTTCGCCGACCACTTTGACGGTTTGGAGCGTGAACGCCACGGCGTCGTGCGAGCCGGTTCGGTATGGTGTTGGCAGGCCAAGGCCGAGCAAGAGCTGCGGAAAGAACCCTAGCCCGAAACTCAGGATCAATATCGGGGTCCAGCGCTCGCGCAGGATCGCGATCGTGCGCTTCTGCACGTCGTCGATCTTCAGCCGCACCGGCAGCATGGCCAATGGCATGCGTTTCCCCCACAGCGAACCTTGCCGGCTACGCGCCCCGGTTGTCCAGCCCACGCCCGCCTTGACCCTCGGCCGGTGGAGCGTAGTCTGGCGCGCATTCTCCGGGGGGTCCCGCTCGAGGGACTGAGAGGCGGCTGAGGCCGCGACCCGCCGAACCTGATCCGGGTCATGCCGGCGTAGGGAGGGAAGCGAGCCCCGCAGGGGGCTTGGCGCCGAACTAAGCTAAGGCCTGGCTCTCCATTTTGGAGCCTGCCATGAACGTCCAGTCCCCCATCCAGACCATCCCCACGGGCGAGCGACCAGGGTCGCGGCGCGTGTGGGCCGAAGGCGTGCTGCATCCGTGCGTGCGGGTGCCGTTCCGCGAAATCGCGGTGCACCCCAGCGCCGGCGAGCCGCCGCTGACGCTCTACGACACCGCCGGGCCCTACGCTGATCCGACAGTCAAGATCGATATCCAGAAGGGCCTGGCGCGTCCCCGCGACCCGTGGGTGCTGGCGCGCGAGGACGTCGAGCAGATCGCGCCCCGCGCGGTGAAGCCGGAGGACAACGGCAACGCCCGCGGCCGCCATCTGGCCAAGCAGTTCGTCAACACCGCCAGGCCGATGCGCGCCAAGGGCGGCGCTACAGTGACTCAGCTGGCCTATGCGCGGCGCGGCATCGTGACGCCGGAGATGGAGTACGTCGCCATCCGCGAGAACCTGCGCCGCGAGGCCGACGCCTCCGTGCTGCGCGACGGCGAGGACTTCGGGGCCTCGATCCCCGACTTCGTGACGCCGGAGTTCGTGATGGGCGAGGTGGCGCGCGGGCGGGCCATCATCCCGGCCAACATCAACCACGGCGAGCTGGAGCCGATGGCCATCGGCCGCAACTTCCTGGTCAAGGTCAACGCCAACATTGGCAACTCAGCGGTGCTGTCGTCGGTGGAGGACGAGGTCGACAAGATGGTGTGGGCGATCCGCTGGGGCGCCGACACGATCATGGACCTCAGTACCGGCCGCAACATCCACAACATCCGCGAGTGGATCCTGCGCAATTGCCCCACGCCGCTGGGCACGGTGCCGATCTATCAGGCGCTGGAGAAAGTCGGCGGCGTCGCCGAGGACCTCAACTGGGAGGTGTTCCGCGACACCCTGATCGAGCAGGCCGAGCAGGGGGTGGACTACTTCACCATCCACGCCGGCGTGCGGCTGCCCTATATCCCGCTGACGGCCAGGCGCGTGACCGGGATCGTCTCACGCGGCGGCTCGATCATGGCCAAGTGGTGCCTGGCGCACCACAAGGAGAGCTTCCTCTACGAGCACTTCGAAGACATCTGCGAGATCATGAAGGCCTACGACGTGTCGTTCTCGCTTGGGGATGGCCTGCGTCCGGGTTCGATCGCCGACGCCAATGACGCCGCGCAGTTCGCCGAGCTGGAGACGCTGGGCGAGCTGACCAAGGTGGCCTGGAAGCACGACGTGCAGGTGATGATCGAAGGCCCCGGCCACGTGCCGATGCACAAGATCAAGGCCAACATGGACAAGCAGCTGGCCACTTGCCACGAGGCGCCGTTCTACACGCTCGGGCCGCTCACCACCGACGTCGCGCCCGGCTACGACCACATCACCAGCGCCATCGGCGCGGCGATGATCGGCTGGTTCGGCACCGCCATGCTTTGCTACGTGACGCCGAAGGAGCACCTGGGTCTGCCTGACCGCGAGGACGTCAAGCAGGGGGTGATCGCCTACAAGATCGCCGCCCACGCGGCGGACCTGGCCAAGGGGCACCCGTCAGCGCGCTTCTGGGACGATGCGTTGAGCCGGGCGCGGTTCGAGTTTCGCTGGGAAGACCAGTTCAACCTCGGCCTCGATCCGGAAACGGCGCGCCAATACCACGACGAGACCCTGCCGAAAGAGGCGCACAAGGTGGCGCACTTCTGCTCCATGTGCGGCCCGAAATTCTGCTCCATGAAGATCAGCCAGGAAATCCGCGATGCGGCGGCGGGGCAGAACGCCGTGGCCGAGGGGCTGGCCGAGATGGCGCAGAAGTTCCACGAAGCGGGCGGGGAGATCTACGTGGACGCGAAGGGGTAGCGGCGAGAGCCCCCTCCACCACTTCGTGGTCCCCCTCCCCCAGTGGGGGAGGAGACTTTGCGCGACGTTAGATCGGTAAATCTCCTCCACCACCCGAAGAGGTGGGGGAGGGGGACCACGAAGTGGTGGAGGGGGCTCGCCGCGTTGCGATTTCCACGATCAGCGCGATGACGCCGTCGAGGTCGTCGCGAACATCGGCGGCCGCGACGCGGAGCGTGCGTATGCCTTGCCGGTCAAACCAGTCATCCCGCCGCGCATCGCGTTCAGGGTTGTCCGCACGTTCATGGACTATGCCATCGACCTCCACCGCGAGCCGGGCGCTATGGCAGTAGAAATCTAGAACATAGAGGCCGAGCGGGTGCTGACGGCGGAACTTCAAGCCGGTTGCGTGACGCCTCAATGACATCCACAGCTTCGCTTCCGGCGGCGTCATCTTGCGTCGGAGGCGGCGGGCTTGAACGATGGTTTCGGGCGGTGCGTGCATCGCCCGAAGCTAGAACAAGAGAGGAACTGCGGGCAACCGTTCGTGCCCCCTCCACCACTTCGTGGTCCCCCTCCCCTTGCGGGGGGAGGAGGTTTTCGCCGCTTGCCTTCCCCGCGCCTGATCGCTGATAACATTCCCGGTCAACGAAAACCGGTCGGGAGCGGGCGTCAGTGGTGGAGCAGGCAGTGGAAGCGCGTGAGCCGATGGTTCGCGAGGTGGACGCGGTGGTGGTGGGGGCGGGGTTTGGCGGCATGTACATGCTGCTGAAGCTGCGCGAGCTGGGCGTCAGCGTGCAGGGGTTCGAAGCGGGGACCGACGTCGGCGGAACCTGGTACTGGAACCGCTATCCGGGCGCGCGCTGCGACGTGCCGAGCCTGTTCTATTCGTACACGTTCTCGGAGGCGCTGCAGAAGGACTGGCGCTGGAGCGAGAAGTACGCCGCCCAGCCGGAGATCCTGCGCTACGCCGGCCATGTGGCCGACCGCTTTGACTTAAGGCCGCTGATCGCCTTCGAGACGCGCGTCCTGTCGGCGACGTTCGACGAGGGCGCTGATCGCTGGCGGATCGTCACGGATCGCGGCGACCAGGTGTCGGCGCGCTGGGTGGTGATGGCGGCCGGGTGCTTGTCGACGCCGCGGGCGCCGGCAATCCCGGGCGTGGAGAGCTTCGCGGGGCCGACCTATCACACCGGCGCCTGGCCGCATGAGGGCGTGGATTTCACCGGCAAGCGGGTGGCGGTGGTGGGCACCGGCTCGTCCGGCATCCAGTCGATCCCGATCATCGCCTCGCAGGCCGAGCAGGTGACGGTGTTCCAGCGCACGCCCAACTTCAGCGTGCCGGCCCACAACACCCCGCTGACTGACGAGGACGTCGAAGCCTTCTGGAAGATGTACCCGGCCTACATCGGCATGGTGAAGGGCCCGGGCATGGGCTTCGGCGGCAATCCGGCCAATACGCTGGCGGCGACGCCAGAAGAGCGGCGCAAGCGGTTCGACGAGTTCTGGGGCGTCGGCGGCGCCGGGTTCCTGGCGGCGTGGGGCGGGGTGATCACCGACGCGGACGTCAACCACGAGGCCGCCAGTTACGTGCGCGAGAGGATCGGCGAGACGGTGTCGGATCCGGAGACGGCCGAGGCGCTGAAGCCCTTCGACCACCCCATTGGCACCAAGCGCATCTGCGTCGATACGGACTACTACGCCACCTACAACCGCCCAAACGTGACGCTGGTGAACCTGCGCAAGAGCCCGATCGAGGCGATCGCGCCGGAGGGCGTGCGCACGTCGGATGCGACCTACCCGGTGGATGCGCTGGTGTTCGCCACTGGCTTCGACGCCATGACCGGGGCGCTGCTGGCCATCGATATCAAGGGCGCCGGCGGCGCCGATTTCCGGCAAGCGTGGGCCGAGGGGCCGAAGAGCTACCTCGGCCTGGCCGTGGCTGGCTTCCCGAACCTGTTCACGGTGACCGGACCGGGGAGCCCCAGCGTGCTCTCCAACATGATCAACTCCATCGAGCAGCACGTGGAGTGGATCACCGACTGCATCGGCCATATGCGCGAGAAGCGCCTCACCCGCATCGAGGCCGACGCGCAGGCGCAGGAAGACTGGGTGGCCCACGTGCGCGAGGTTGCGGACAAGACGCTCTTCCCGCGGGCGGCGTCCTGGTACATGGGCGCCAACATCCCCGGCAAGCCGCGGGTGTTCATGCCCTACATCGGCCCCGGCTACCGCCAGAAGTGCGCGGACGTCGCCGAGGCCGGGTACGAAGGGTTCGCGCTGGCTTAGGCCACGACCGTCATCTTCGCGGCGCCCAGGAAGTCGCGCTTGCCGACCGGCACGCCCTTCATCCGCAGGATGTCGTAGGCCGTGGTGCAGTGGAAGAAGAAGTTCCCGTAGACGAAGGTCAGAATGTAGTCGCGGGCGGTGAAGCGCATCTCGCGACCGGGGAACTTCAGGCTCACCGGGGCGTCCGGATCGTTGGGGACGTCGGCGGGCGCGACGCTGTCGAGGTAGGCGACGGCCTTGTCGACGGCGGCCTTGCAGCCGGCCAGGGTCTCAAGACCGGTGGGGCGCTCGAAAGTCTCGCCGCGCAGGTTGTGAACGCTGCCGGCGCCGTGGCTGACCGCCTGCATGATCTGGAAGGTGAAGGGCTGCATGTCTTCGTAGAGACGCACACCCATCACATCAGCCTCCGCGAGGGCGCCGGAGGCGACGTGGGCTTCGGCCTTGGCCAGAACGCCGGAGAGCGCGGCCAGATACTGGCGGAACACCGAGACGGAAACGTCGTACATGGAAAAGCTCATCAGAAATCCTTTGTGCCGGATGGCTTGAAACGTGGCGCGCTTTAGCAGCGTCCGCCGCGGCGCGTCGAGGGTTCCCCAAGGGGAAACGCCGGGCGTAAGATGCGGCCAACAACCAGAAGGAGGAGACGACGATGAGTGTGACTGAAGTCGACATCGAAGCCCCGGCGAACGTGAAGCACGGCGATTTCACCGTTTCCGACGGCGTGCGCATCCACTGGATGGAAGCGGGGCAAGGGACGCCCGTGGTGCTGCTGCACGGCTACACCAGCTGCAACGATGCGGGCTGGTTCGCCAACGGCGTCGCCAAGGAGCTGGCGCGCGACCACCGGGTGATCGGCATCGACGCGCGGGGCCATGGCCGCTCGGAGAAGCCGCACGACCCGGCCAAGTACACCGGCGACAGCATGGCCCGCGACGTGATCGAGGTGCTCGACCACCTCGGCGTCAGACAAGCGCACTTCCACGGCTATTCGATGGGCGGCGGCATCGTCGCGCACCTGATGGCGCGCCATCCGGACCGGTTCATCTCGGCGAGCTTCGGCGGCTCCGGCGTGCGCGAAACCGACGAGGCGCTGGCCAAGCAGGCCGCCGCGCTCGACCCGCAAGGCCACGACCCGGACCAGGCCGCCGGCCAGAAGGCGCTGCAGGACCGCGCCGATCGCGACAACGAGGCGCTGAAGTGCGTCACCGAAGGCCGGCAAGCGAAGCCCTCGACCGCGCCGCCGCTCGACCTGACGTCGATCACCTTCCCGATCCAGGCGATCAACGGCGAGTTCGACACCCCGGTCTCCAAGACCCAGCGCTTGAAGCGCGAAGCGAAGAACTTCTCGGAGGTCATCCTGCCGGGCCGCAGCCACAACACGGTGACCACCTGGCCCTACACGCCGCGCCTCTACGTCGACTCGATCGCCAGCTTCGTGCGAGCGAACGACCCGCGCTGACCTCTTCTCCTCACCCGCCCGAAGAGGCGGGGGAGGGGGACCACGAAGTGGTGGAGGGGGCGTCTGGCGCAAGCAGCGTTAAGCGCCCCCTCCGTCAGTCCGCTGCGCGGACTGCCACCTCCCCGCCTCTTCGGGCGGGTGAGGAGCACGCCCGTTGACACGCCTTCGCGGCGGCGCGAACCTTGCGCCAGGGCAGATACGGCCCGCCGTCTGCGACCCGCTTCGGGTTGGTGAACGTATCGGACGTCCCGAACCAGCCTTTGCCTGGCGACCGGGTCGGTAATGCAGACGCCGCCACCCCTGGTTTGCCGAGCGAAGGACGTCTCATGCGTGACGACTCCAAACCTGCTCCGCCAACGACGGCGGATGCCGCCGCCGTCCGCCGGCCCCGCCGGGCGGCGCTGGGGTTCGTGTTTGTCTCGGTGCTGCTGGCCACGCTGGCCAGTTCGGTGATCGGGCCGGTGCTGCCGCAGCTGCTCAAGCAGCTGACCGGCGGCAAAATGTCGGCGATGTCGACGGCGATGGGCGCGATGGCGATGCTGTTCGCGGCCATGCAGTTCTTCGCCGGACCGGTGCAGGGCGCGCTCTCCGACCGCTTTGGCCGCCGGCCGGTGATCCTGATCGCCAACTTCGGCCTCGCCATCGACTATGTGATCATGGCCACGGCGCCCAATCTCGCCTGGCTGTTCGTCGGCCGGGCGGTGACGGGGGCCACGGCCGGATCGATCACCGCGGCCTACGCCTACCTCGCCGACATCACCGAGCCGGACGAGCGGGCGGCGCGCTTCGGCTTGTTGACGGCGGGGATCAGCGCCGGCGCGGCGGCCGGCCCGCTGGTCGGTGGCCTGCTGGGCGAGATCGGGCCGCGCGTGCCGTTCTGGGCGTCGGCGGCGTTGAGCGTCGTCGCCGGCATCTATGGCGTCTTCGTGCTGCCGGAGTCGCTGCCGAAGGAATCTCGGGCGCCGCTGAAGTGGCAGGCGGTGCATCCGGTGGCCGTGATTCGCAACATGCTGCGCGACTACCCAGTGCTTGGCCGCTGGTTCTCCTCGTCGTTCCTGATGACCTTCGGCATCAGCGGGGTGAACAGCCTTTTCCTGCTGTACGTGCTGTTCCGCTTCGGCTGGACGCCCAAGGCCATCGGCCTCTACTCGGCGGTCGTGGTCGTGGTGGGCATCGTCGTGCAGTCGGGCCTGGTCTCGCACATCATCCGGCTGGTTGGAGAGCGCGGCGCGCTGGTCGGCGGCCTGGCGATCCAGGGCGTGGCGATCGCACTCTGCGGGCTGGTCCCGAACGGCTGGATGTTCACCGCCGTGGTGGCGCTGATGCAGGTGGGCGGGGTGTCGGCGCCGGCGCAGATGGCGATCATGAACCGCATCATCGGCCCGATGGACCGCGGCCGGCTCTCCGGCGCCACGCGCAGCCTGGCGAGCCTCACCGGCGTGTTGGCGCCAGCGCCGTTCGCGGCCCTGTTCGCGATCGTCTCGCGCGGCGGACCGGCCAGCCCCTGGGCCGGCGCGCCGTTCTACCTCTGCGGCGCATTCATGATGGCCGGGCTGCTGGCGCTCCTGCCCGCGCTGCGCCAGCGTCAGGAGGTGCTTGACGCTTAGAGTGTCAGGGTTTACCTGACAACCAGATGGGCCGCGCTCGGTGAGCAGCACGGATCGACCTGCGAAAGCCGCGCGAAGAACTGTGACGCCATCATGACCTGTACGATCGCGATCTGTGGAACTTCTGGTTCTGGCAAGACGTCGCTGGCGCGCGCCGTCGCCGACTTGTTGGGTGACGCAGCTGTGCTTCACTTCGATGACTACGAATATCCAGACCCCTCAACGGTGTCGCGGGATGTCGAAGGGTGGATCGCCATGGGCTTGCCGGTCGCGCCTCATCGCGGCGTTACGCTCGCGGGCGAGGTCGCCAAGCTCTGCGCCGGAGAGAGCATCCAACCGCCAAAGGGTGAGGGGATCATCTCGCCCACACGCTTCCTCGTGATCGAAGAGCCGTTCGGGCGGGCGCGTCCGGCGATCGCCCCGCTCATTGACTTGGTCGTCTTCATCGCGACGCCAGCGGACCTTGCGTTGGCAAGACGGCTTCGCCGGGACGGCACGCTCCATCTGGGCGACAGAACTTCCGAGGAGGTCCTGGCACGCTTGCAGAGCTATCTGGAATGGTACCTGGGGGCTGGACACGCGTTCTACGAACGGATCGCCGACCTGGCGAAGCTCAAGGCAGACCTAATTGTTGATGGCCGGCTTCCACTCGGTGAGATCGCCCGGTCGGTCGCCGACTTCGCGAACTCGGCGGTGAAAGCTTCCGCATGATGCCGGCTGCCCGACCAAGACCAACAGACAGGAGGCCGCCATGACCGGGACCGAGAAGGATGTGGCGGCCAAGCGCGCCTACGGCCTGGCAGACGACGACCCGCTGCACTGCTCTTTCTGCCTGCGGTCGCAGCATGAGGTGCTGAAGCTGATTGCAGGGCCCGGCAGCATCTTCATCTGCGACGCCTGTGTGGCGCTCTGCGACGCGTATGTGGCCGGACGCACGCCCAAGCTCGATCACGCCAGTTTCCGGCTGCAGAACATCCCATCCGAGCGGCTGCTGGCGCGGCTGAAGCCGATCGAGATGACACTGCAAGGCATGGGCAACCAGCTGCAGACGGTGGTGGAAGAGCTGCGCGGCCGCGAGATCAGCTGGGCCAAGATCGGCGAGGCGCTGGGCGTCTCGCGGCAGTCGGCGTGGGAGCGGTTTTCCTGAGCGGGCTCGAAGCTGGGGCGCTGGTCCGCGGCCAGGCGTTCCAGAGCGAGCGCTTCGACGACGCCGACCTCGCCGAGCTGGTCGCCAGCGACTGCGTGTTCGAGGACGTGACTTTCGCGGGGACGTCGCTGGAGGCCGCGCGCTTCAAGGCCTGCCGTTTCCTGCGCTGCCGCTTCTCGCACGCCAACCTGCGCGAAGCGGTGTTCGACGACTGCCAGTTCTACGACGCGGGCGCCAAGACCGGCCCGGTGTTCGCGTTCAGCCGCCTGGAGGAAGCGCGGCTAGCGCGCTGCGACCTCACCCACGCCCGCTTCGAGGGCTGCGAGCTTTACGACCTCGCCATGGAGGATTGCCAGCTGCTGGGCGCGGCGTTTCCGAGGTCCACCTTCGCCAAGGCGTTCGGGCGCAAGGTCGAGCGCGTCGCCGCCAGCTTCACCGGCTGCAATCTGGAGCTGGCCGACCTGGCGGGCGCGCGGCTGGCCGGCTGCCGGCTAAGCCACTGCCGCCTGCGCGAGGCCGACCTCTCGGGCGCCGATCTCACCGGCGCGGACCTCACCCGCGCCGACCTCTTCCAGGCCATCGTCGACGAGGCGCGGCTTGACGACGCCGACCTGCGCCGGGCCGAGGTCAGCGGCCTCGATCTGCGGCGGCTGGCGTCCTACCGCGGGCTGATCATAGATCCCGACCAGCAGTTCCGCCTGCTCGACGCGCTGGGTCTCGACGTGCGCGTCCCGCCGCCCTAGCTTCCGGGCGATGGCCGATATTAAGAAATTCTCGCTCGTCTACGACGCGGCCGAAGACCGCATCGCCTGGGACACCGAAGACGCCGAGGGCGGCGGCACCCGGCTGTGGCTGACCCAGCGCATGTGCCGCGAGCTGGTCGGCGCGGTGATCCCCCGCCTGCCGAAGACCGCGGCCGCGCCTGACATCGCGCCGGACGCCGCGCCCGAGCAGGAAGCGGCGGTGCAGTCGTGGGAGCAGGCCGCGGCCGCCTCGAACCACATCCGCACCACCGGCGTGCGCGTCTCTCCAGAGACCACGGCGGGGCTGGTCAGCGCGGTGCACATCACCCCTTCGAACGCCGGCATGGCGCTCACCTTCGACTTCGCCGGTCAGCAGCGCGCCATCGCCATGGACGCCATGGCCATCCGCCAGGCGATGAACGTGCTGCACGGCCTCTTCGTGGCGGCCAACTGGCCCACCGACGTGTGGCCCGGCTGGATCGCTCAGCCGGTGACGGCCGCCGCCAACCTGCGCTCGCTGAACTAAGGCGTTGGTCTGGCGTGGCTTTTGCGAACGCTGACGCTCAGCGTTCGTATTGAAACAGTCAGAGTGCAGACAAGTGACAGTTCACCAGTTGCCGAGTCCGTTCGCCGCCACCACGGCCGAACCGCTTTCCCACCAGATGATCAGAGTGCGCGCCGAGGCCGCGGGGATCGCCGTGGCGCACATTGCCGAGTTCACCGACGCAGTGGCCGCCGCGCTCGCCCAGGCCGAGTCCGTGGCCGACGGCGGCGAGGCTTACTCGGTCGGCGTGCGTGAAGTGGCGCGCCAGCTGGCATTCCGGCTCGAGGAAGCCGCGCACACCCTCGAAGTGCTGCGCCGCCGCGAGGCGGGGCTGCCGGCCATGCGGTTCTGAGGCCGCTTGCGCCGTCGCTCCCCGCAAAGTTGACGGCTTAGCTCGGTTTTCTTAGGGTCCGCGCCCTTTCGCCTGAGCCAGACCCATGCCCCAGATCCTCGTCGAGGAGCTGTCGAAGACCTATCGCATCGCCGAGCGCGATCCGGGGGTGGCGGGCGCGCTGCGCGGTCTGTTTCACCGCCGCTGGCGCACGGTCGAGGCGCTGGACCGCGTCTCGTTCCAGCTGAACCAGGGCGAGCTGGTGGGCCTGATCGGGCCCAACGGCGCCGGCAAGTCGACCACCATCAAGATCCTTTCCGGCATCCTGGAGCCCACGTCCGGCCGCTGCGAGGTGGACGGGGTGACGCCGTGGCGCCAGCGCGTGCGCCACGTGGCGCGCATTGGCGTGGTGTTCGGGCAGCGCACGCAGCTCTGGTGGGACCTGCCCGTGGTCGAGGGCTTCGACCTGCTGAGGGACATCTACCGGGTGCCGCAGAGGGACTACGAGCGCACCCGAGACGAACTGGTGGCGCTGCTGCGGCTGGACCGCATCCTCAATCAGCCGGTGCGGCAGCTGTCGCTGGGCCAGCGGATGCGCTGCGAGATCGCCGCGGCGCTGCTGCATTCGCCGCCGCTGGTGTTCCTCGACGAGCCGACCATCGGCCTCGACGCGCCCTCGAAGCTGGCGGTGCGCGAGTTTGTCGGCCGGCTGAACCGCGAGCGCGGCGTCACCGTGATCCTGACCACCCACGACATGCACGACATCGAGGCGTTGGCGCAGCGGGTGATCGTGATCGGCGGCGGGCGGATTCTCGCGGACGGCGGCTTCGAGACGCTGCGGGCGGGCGTGCTGGCCGAGCGACGGCTGTTCGTGGACTTCGATGGCGAGGCGCCGCAGCTTGAGATCGACGGTGTACGGACGATCAATCGCGATGGTCGCCGGCTCGAGTTGGCCTTCGACCCGACGGCGATCCCTGCGCCCGACCTGATCGCCCGCATCGTCGCCGCCCATCCCGTGGACGACATTCACGTGGAAGAGCCGCTGATCGAGGAAGTGATCGCCCGCTTCTACGATTTGCATGGGGCGAACGAGGCATGAGCGACGCCCTCGCCGCGCCCCAGCCGCTGGGGCCGATGCGGCCTTACCTGAGCGTGCTCGCCGGCCGTTTCCAGCTGATGCTGCAGTACCGCGCCGCCGCCTTCGCCGGGTTCACCACCCAGTGCTGGTTCGGGGTGCTCCGTATCCTGATCTTCGTGGCGTTCTACGCCTGCGGCGCGGCCGCCGCGCCGATGAGCCTGCACAACGCCGTCACCTACACCTGGCTCGGCCAGGGGTTCCTGGCCTTCGTGCCCACTGGCGCCGACCCGGACGTGGCCGACATGGTGCGCTCCGGCGCGGTGGCCTACGAGCGGCTGCGGCCGGTGGACACCTACACGTGGTGGTACGCCCGGGCGCTGGCGTGGTCGGTGGCGCGGGTGCTGCCGCGGGCGGCGCTGCTGTTCACCTTCGCGGGCGTGGTGATCCCGCTCGCGGGCTTCGGCAAGTGGGCGCTGGGCCTGCCGCCGACACCTGAGGCCGCGGCGCTGTTCGCCGTGTCGGCCGTCGCCATGGTGCTGTTGTCGGCCGCGATCACGCTAGCGATCAACGTGGTGCTGGTGACCACGCTCGACGACCGCGGACCCTCGGTGCTGGCGGGCGCCTTCGTCTACTTCTTCTCCGGGATGGTGATCCCCCTGGCGTTCTTCCCGGACGCCATCCGGCCGTGGCTGCGCGCGCAGCCGATCGCCGGCGTCGTCGACATTCCGTACTCGATCTATTTCGGCGGCATCAGCGGCTGGAGCGCGGTGGGCGCCATCGCGCTGCAGCTGTTCTGGGTGGTGGCGCTGGCGCTGGTCGGCCGCTGGGGCCTGGAGCGGGCCATGCGCAAGCTGCAGGTGCAGGGCGGATGAACGCGCTTGCGCTCTATGGCCGCTACTGCGCCGCCTCGGTGCGCGCACAGCTCGCCTATCCGGCGTCGCTGGGGATGATGATGCTGGGCCAGTTCCTGATCACCGGGGTCGAGTTCCTGGCCATCTGGGCGATGTTCCACCGCTTCGGCCACGTGGGACAATGGAGCATGGGCGAAGTGGCGCTGTTCTACGGCCTGGTCAGCGTCAGCTTCGCCACCTCGGACATGATCACCCGCGGCTTCGACATCTTCGGGTCGGTCTATGTGAAAGGCGGGGCGTTCGACCGGCTGCTGCTGCGCCCGCGCAGCCTTGCGCTGCAGGTGATGGGGCACGAGCTGCGCCTGACCCGCGTCGGCCGCTACGCGCAGGGGTTCATCGTGTTCGGCGTCGGCGTCTGGATCACCCACTTCCGCTTCACGCCGGCGGCGATGGGCATCCTCGCCTTCGCCATCGCCGGCGGCACGGCGCTGTTCGCCGGCCTGCTGGTGCTGCAGGCGACGCTGTCGTTCTGGACGGTGGAGAGCCTGGAGGCGATCAACATCTTCACCTACGGCGGCGAGGCGGCCGGCGAATATCCGCTCAACGTCTACGCCGGCTGGTTTCGCGATTTTCTGATGTGGGGCGTGCCGATCGGCTGTGTCACCTACCTGCCGATGCTGGCGGCGATGGGGCGGGCCGACCCGCTGGGCACGCCGGCGTGGCTGGGCCCGGTGGCGCCGCTGGCCGGATTTCTGTTTCTGAGCGTCGCGCTCTTCATCTGGCGTTTCGGGGTCTCGCGCTACACCTCCACGGGCAGCTGACGCCGCCTTGACCGGGCGCGCCGGCGCCCCAAGATCAGAGCCAGCGGCGGAGGGCGGCGATGCGGTTCCGGGATCGTCTGGAACGGGAGTGGCGGTTCCTCTCGGGGCTAACCCGCACGCTGATGCGGGTGAATTCCATCCGCGCCGAGTCGCCCAACCTCGCCTGCGATGACCTGGAAGCCGCCGTGGATCGCTGGCGCGAGCGTCCGGCGCTGATCTTCGAAGGGCAGACGCTGAGCTACGGCGAGATGGACGCGCTCGCCAACCGCTACGCGCACTGGGCCGAGAGCGCGGGGCTGCGCCGCGGCGACGTGGTGGCGCTGCTGATGCCCAACCGGCTCGACTACCTGCCGATCTGGTACGGGCTTTCCAAGGTCGGCGTGGCCGCGGCGCTGATCAACAACCAGCTGGCGGGCGAGGCCCTGGCGCACTGCCTCAATGTCTCCGGCGCCGCGCACTGCCTGATGGATGACGAGACCGCGCCGGCGTTCGAGGCGGTGCGGCCGAAGCTGGACCAGACCATGCAGGCCTGGACCCTGGCCGACGCCCAGGCCGGCCAGCACGACCTGGCGCAGGCGCTGAAAAGCTGCTCGACGCTGCGCCCAGACCGCGGCCGGCGTGAGGGCATGACTGCGCGCGACACCGCGCTCTTCATCTTCACCAGCGGCACCACCGGCCTGCCCAAGGCCGCGCGCATCACCCACATGCGGGCCCAGCTCTATATGCGCGGCTTCGCCGGGGCGACGGGCGCGAAGCCGGACGATCGCATCTACATCGCGCTGCCGCTCTACCACGCCACCGGCGGGCTCTGCGCCGTGGGCGCGGCGCTGCTGAACGGGGGCGCGGCGCTGATCAAGCGGCGGTTCTCGGCGACGCACTTCTGGAGCGACGTGGCCGATGGCGGCGCCACCATGTTCGTCTACATCGGCGAGCTTGGCCGCTACCTGGTGAACCAGCCGGAGAGCCCGGACGAGCGGCGGCACAAGCTGCGGCTGGCGTTCGGCAACGGCCTGCGTCCGGAGGTTTGGGAGAAGGTGATCGGGCGCTTCGGCGTTCCGCGGGTGCTGGAGTTCTACGGCTCCACCGAAGGGAACGTCTCGATGTTCAACTTCGACGGCCAGCTGGGGGCCATCGGCCGCGCGCCAGACTACATCAAGCGGCTGTTCAACATCCGGCTGGCCAGGTTCGACGTTGAAGCCGAGGCGCCGGTGCGCGGGACCGACGGCCGCTGCATCGAGGCCGCGGTCGACGAGCCAGGCGAGTGCCTGGGCGAGATCAAGAACGACGCGCGCACCAGCTACGTCGGTTACGCCGACAAGGCCGCCAGTGAGAAGAAGGTTCTGCACGACGTGTTCGCGGCCGGCGACGCCTGGTTCCGCACCGGCGACCTGCTGCGCCGCGACGCCGAGGGCTATTTCTACTTCGTCGACCGCATTGGCGACACCTTCCGCTGGAAAGGCGAGAACGTCGCCACCAGCGAGGTGGCGGGCGCGGCGGGAGAAGCGCCGGGCGTCAAAGAAGCCAACATCTACGGCGTCAAGGTCGAGGGCATGGATGGCCGCGCTGGCATGGCGGGGCTGGTGGTGGACGCCGATTTCGACCCGGCGGCGTTCGCGGCGTGGGTCGAGCCCCGCCTGCCGCCTTACGCTCAGCCGGTGTTCCTGCGCCTGCTGCCCGGTATCGCCGTCACCGGCACTTTCAAGTACCGCAAGCTCGACCTGGTCGCCGACGGCTTCGATCCGGGGAAGGTCAAAGACCCGCTCTATGTGAAGGGGCCGAAGGGGTATCAGAAGCTGACCAAAGCCGTGTTCGCCAAGATCATGGCCGGGGAGGTGCGGCTGTAAGAAGCGCCTTCGGCGGACCACGAACCACACGAAAAGCACGAACTAGGCGTTTGCTCGGCAGAGGCCGTGGGGCCTTGTCGCGCGCCTTTGGCGCGCAATTTCCGCACGTCAGCGATCTCGACAACCCGTCTCGAAGTTCGTGCTTTTCGTGTGGTTCGTGGTTCCCAACCCTTGCTGCCTCGGTGCAACCCGCCGGCTTCCAAGCGGTGAACCAGCGGGTGTGGTAAGGCTTGGCCCTGGCTCATGAGGCGGAGCGAGTTCGATGAAGCTCGACCTGTTCGCGGCCGCGGTCATTGCGGCCCTTGTCCTCGCCTTTCCGGCGGTCTCAGTTGCGGAACCAAGGCCCGCCGCAGCGCTCCACCCGCTGCCACCGGCGCCAAGCCAGCCAGCGACCGCGAAGCAACCGGCGAGCGCAAGCAACGCACCGGCGGCGCCGGCGACGCGCGCGCCGTTCAATGGCGAGCTGACGCCAGCCCAGCAGGCGCAGCAGCAATCGGCCGGCGCGGCGGCGCAAGCGAAGCTGGCGCAGCTTCGCCAGGGGTATCGCAGCCGCCAGCTCGCCCAGCTGAGCGCGGCGAACGCCAAGGCGCTGGCGGCGTTCGCGCGGCTGCAAGGCCTTGAGGCGCAGCTCGAGACCACGGCCGCCTACAAGGCGATCGTCAGCCAGGCGAGCGACATCGCCGCCCAGTATGCCGCCGCCACGCCGGCCGATCAGGCGGCGCTGCAGGCCCGCGCCAACGCGCTCCACCTGCAGCTGGCGCAGATGCGACAGGGGTTCACGACAGCGTCAGCTGGGGCGACGGTCGCCGCCACCATGCCGCCGGGCGTTCGCGCAGCCGAAGCGGCCGTGTTCCAGCACGTCCTCGGCGCCGCCAAGCCGGTGCTCACCGGGCTCTTCCTCAGCAGCAAGGTCACGCCGGGCTCGGCGCTGATCCTGACGGGCGACAATCTGGGCTCGGACGCGGCGACCTGCGGCCGCGTGACGGTGACGATCAACAGCCACACCTGGCCGGTTCAGGGCCTGAAATGCACCGGGGGCAACTTCGCGGCCGGCGTGGTGGCGCCGCCAGGGGCGCCGGCCCTGGACAACGCTGCGGTGGCCTTTACCGGTCTCGTCGATCAACCGGCTGTGGTGACCTACGCCGCGCCCGATGGCGCCGCGGCGACGTTGATCGCGCCGTTCTACGCGTTGCGGACGGTCACGCCGCTGTTGCCGCAGTACGTGCAGGTGCAGACGGCCGACGACACACCGGTGGATGCGCGTCCTCAGCTGACGCTTGGGACCTATCACAAGAGCAAAGGATCGTCGGGCTACCAGGGCGACGATCACGTCGTGGTTCCGCTGATCAACGGCTGGACGCTGTACCAGATCGACCTGCACGCCGACTGGTGGGGCAATGGCTGCTACGGCTATTTCACCAACGTGGCCACGTCGTCGCCGGCGCCATGGACGAACATCAATATCGGCTTCGGCATCCCCCCGAACCCCAACTACGACGCCTCAAAGATCACGCCATCCTGCGAGGCGGGTCTCTGCGACACCTGCAACAACCTGACCTTTGTCTACGAGGCCAACATCTACGTCGCTGGGCCGGAGGGAACGGAGCCGGTCACCGGCGCGCCGCCGCAAGGCCCCGATCAGCTGCCGGACGACCAGGCTTGTCTTGACGCGATCTACGTTTCGCCCGGCTTCCCCTGGTACAATTGCTCCAAGTCGATCAGCAATTTCTGACGCGCCAGAGACCCTGTGGAGCGCCTCGGATTAGCCGCCGGTCGGCGCGCCCGGGCGCTGGGCGACGAGCGGGCTTGGGGCCAGGACGACGGCTTCACTCATCTGGATGCGCGGGCCGAGCGGCGCGGCGCGCGGCGGCGCGTCGGTGCGGCACTCCGCACCGACGCCGACGCCGAGCATGCCTGCGAACACGGCGCCAATGAGAGCGATTTTGTTCTTCGGGTCTAACACCCTTTAAGAACGCCGTTCGGCGGACCGAGTTCGAAGCACGGCCGGTGTTAGTTGACCTCGTCCTTCTTGGGCGGGGTCGGCGGCAGAGCGGCGACGGGGACGCCGTCTTCCACCAGGCCCTTCACTTCCGACGCGGTGGCTTCGCCGTAGATGCCGCGCTCCTCGGACGCGCCCTCGTGGATGGCGCGGGCCTCTTTGGCGAACGCATCCCCGACGTAGTCGAAGGTGTCCTCGACGTGGGCGCGGACCTTGGCCATCGCCTCCATCATCATCTGCTGGCGCGGGCTGGCGGCGGCTGGCGCGTCGAGGTGGCGCTTGCGGGTTCCGGCGACCCGCGGGGCCATGATCTGCTTGCCGACCTCGCGGGCGCCGCAGAGTGGGCATTGCAACAGACCGCGCGCCGACTGGTCATCGTAGTCGGACGAGCCGCCGAACCAGCCTTCGAACTCATGGCCGGCGGCGCAAGCCAGGGCGTACTTGATCATGCGCGGGTCAGGACCGGTTCTTGGATCAGCACCGGACCGCTGAACGGCCGCTCGTTGACCAGCACCGGGATCGCCGCGCGCGCCTTGGCCACTTCGGCGAGGTCGAGGTCGGCGATCAGCGTGCAGGGCTCGTCGTGGTCGGCCACAGCGACGATTTCGCCCCAGGGCGCGACGGCCATCGAGTGGCCCCAGGTGGCGCGGCCATCCTCGTGGGTTCCGCCCTGCGCGGGCGCGATCATGAACGAGCCGGTCTCGATCGCCCGGGCGCGCAGCAACACCTCCCAGTGCGCCGCTCCGGTGGGGCGCGTGAAGCATGAGGGGGTGGTCAGCACCTCGGCGCCCGCCTTGGCCAGAGCGTTGTGGACCGCCGGGAAGCGCAGATCGTAGCAGATGGTGAGGCCGAGCTTGGCGCCAGCCGCCTCGGCCACCACGGCGCGGTCGCCAGGCTCGTAGACGGCGCTCTCGCGTTGCCGCTCGCCGGTCGGCAGGTCGGCGTCGAACATGTGCAGCTTGTCGTAGGTCGCGGTGACGCGGCCGTCGGGCGCCACAAGCAGCGAGCGGTTGGCGGCCTTGCCGTCCGGACGCTTGACCAGCGCCGAGCCGATCAGCAGCCAGACGCCGAGTTCGTCGGCGAGCTTGCGCAGGCCCTGCACCGCGGTGTCGTCCTCGGCGCTGGCGAGGCGCTCGAAGAGGGCGGCCTTGTTGCGCTGGACGATGTTGCTGCTCTCGGGCGTGGCGACCAGCGCCGCGCCCTTGGCGGCGGCTTCGCGGATCAGCGGCGCGGCGTGGGCGAGGGCTGCGGCCTGGTCCGCTGGCGTGCGCAGCTGAATCAGGCCGACGCGCAGCATCAGGCGGCCAGCAAGGCGTCGAGCTTGCCGGCGTGCTCCAGCGCCATCATGTCGTCGCAGCCGCCGATGTGTTTTTCGCCGATGAAAATCTGCGGGAAGGTGGCGCGGCCGGAGCGCTGCATCATTTCCTGGCGCTTGGACGGATCGAAGCCGGCTTCGATCTCGGTGAAATGCACGCCCTTCTTTTCCAAGAGGCTCACCGCGCGGGTGCAGTAGGGGCAGAAGGGCTTGGTGTAGATGATGACGTCGGACATTTGGGTCTGCGAAGGCTGTAACGTGGCCGTCATATAGCCTGCGCCGCGGCTTCCTGCACCCTCGCCACGGCCGCGACATGGACGCGCGCCGCGCCGGCGGCCTTCAGCGCACGGGCACAGGCCTCGGCGGTGGCGCCGGTGGTCAGAACGTCATCGACGATCAGCACCCGCTTGCCGGCGATGCGCGGCCAGGCGGACTTCGGGCAAGCGAAGGCGCCGGCGACGTTGCGGCGGCGGCCAGAGCCGGAGCGGCCGCCCTGCGTTGGCGTGTGGCGTTTGCGGATGAGCGCGCCAGGCAGGTAGGTCAGGTGGGCGCGGCGGGCCAGCGGCCGGGCGATCTCGGCGGCCTGGTTGAAGCGGCGGCTGAGCAGCCGGATCGGGTGCAGGGGCACCGGCACGACCACGTCGGCGTCATTGGTGAGATCGCGGGCGGCTCTGGCCAGCCAGAGGGCGAAGAGGGCGGCCAGATCGGTGCGGTCGGCGCGCTTCAGCTTCAGGATCAGGTCGCGGCTGGCGTCGTCGTAGACCACGGCGGCGCGGGCCCGGTCGAAGGCGCGCGGCTGGGCGAGACAGAGGGCGCAGCGGTCGCCGGCGTCATAGGCCTGCGGCGCGCCGCAGCCGTCGCAAACCGGCGCCTCGAGGAAGCGCACCTTGGCCCAGGTCTCGGCCCCGAGGCCCGGCGACTGCACTTCGCCCGCGCCGTCCAACGCCAGCGGTGGCAGGACCACGTCGGCCGCGGCGCGTAGCAATTGACGCGCGCGCAACGCCGCGCCGCTCGCCGCCTCGCCCATGTGCTCCGCCCACGCCATCGCGGCATTTTGCACGATGTGAGCGCGGGGAGTAGCTGAAGGCGCATGAGCGGACCGCCGCGCCTCTTCGACCGCGCCCTGCATCGCCGGCGCCTGGCGCGCGCCGCGCCGCGCTATGCCGGTTTCCTGAAGGCGCGAGCGGCGGAGGACCTGGCGGCGCGGCTGGAGGCGGTGTTGCGCGACTTCCCCGCGGCCGCAGACCTCGGCGCGCGGGACGGCGCCTTCGCCAGAGCGCTGGCGGCGTCTGACGCGGCGGCGAAGGTGGGGCTGCTGATCGAGACCGACCTTGCGCCGTCGATGCTGGCCGGCCGCGGCGGCGCAAGGGTCGTCGCCGATGAAGAGCGGCTGCCGTTCGCCCCGGCGTCGCTCGACCTGGTGGTGTCGTCGCTGGCGCTGCACTGGGCCAACGACCTGGTGGGGGCGCTGATCCAGATTCGCCAGACGCTGAAGCCGGACGGGCTCTTTCTGGGCGCGATCCTGGGCGGCGCGACGTTGACCGAGCTGCGCCAGGCGCTGACGGCGGCGGAACTGGAAGTGCGCGGCGGCGCGGGGCCCAGGGTCTCGCCGTTCGCCGACGCTTATGATGGCGCGGGGCTGTTGCAACGCGCCGGTTTTGCCTTGCCGGTGGCCGACGTCGACCGCGTGACGGTGCGCTACGACCACGCGCTGGCGCTGATGGCCGACCTGCGGGCGATGGGCGAGACCAGCGTGCTGCTGGAGGGCGACGGCCGGCCGCTGACGCGCGCGATCGCGGCCCGAGCCGCTGAGATCTACGCCGAACGGTTTGCCGACCCCGATGGCCGCATCGTCGCCACCTTCGAGATACTGACCCTCACCGGCTGGGCCCCGGACGCCAGCCAGCAACAGCCGCTGCGCCCTGGCTCGGCCAAGGCGCGGCTGGCGGACGCGCTGAACGTGGTGGAGCACAAAGCCGGCGAACGCGCCGGCGGCGACGCGACCTAGTGGATCGCGTTGCCGATGCTGTTGCTCACCGTGTGGTACATGTTGGTCTCGTTGTTCGCGAACAACGACATGGCCCCGATGATGACCAGGAAGATACAAGCCAGGATCAGGCTGTACTCGACCGCGGTCGCGCCCGCTTCGTCGCGCCGCAGGCGCGCCAGCGTCAAAGGAAGTCGCGCAACCAAGCCACGAGCGGAGCGTCCGCTGGCGGCATCGGGTAGTCGCTGAGCCTGTTGGGTTTCACCCATGCGATCGCCTCGTGTTCCCGCGCAGTGACGACGCCCTCCCAGCGCCTGCACAGGTAGAGTGGCATGAGCAGATGAAACGAATCGTAACTATGACTGGTAAAGACGAAGGGGGCCAAACAGGCTTCCGCGACCTTAATATTAAGCTCTTCGGCCAGTTCCCTGATGAGGGATTGCTCCGGGGTTTCCCCGGCATCAACCTTACCGCCCGGAAATTCCCATAACCCTTCCAACGATTTACCACGCGGTCGTTTGCCGATGAGCACGCGTCCGTCGACGTCGACAAGCGCGGCGGCGACGACCAGCAGGATGGGCTTGGCGGCGGCGTCGGGCGCGGTCATCGGCCAGCCCTAGCACAGCTTACGCGCGCAGTCCGAGCCGCGAGACCGACTGGCTCATGGGCGTTTGACGGACCCGGCGGCAGCGGCGGAAGTTGACGCTTCGGGACGAGGAGATTTGACGATGCGCGCGATGGTGATGGACGGCGGCACGGGCCTGGACCACTTGCAGATGGTCGAGCGGCCGTCGCCGGTGGCGGGGCCGGGCGAGGTGGTGGTGCGGCTGGAGGCCGCCTCGATCAACTACCGGGACCTCGCCACGATCACCGCGCCTATGTCCGCGAGGCTGCCACTGGTGCCGCTGTCCGACGGCGCCGGCCGGGTGACGCAGGTGGGCGAGGGCGTGAGCCGCGTCGCGGTGGGCGATCTGGTGATGCCCAGCTTCTTCCCCCGCTGGCTGGCGGGCCCGCCGACCCCGGCGTCACTGGCCGCGCTGGGCGGGGTGATGGATGGGGTGGCGCAGGACGAGATCGCCCTGCCGGCCGATGGCGTCAGCAAGGCGCCCGCCCACTTCGACGCCGCCGAGGCCGCGACGTTGCCTTGCGCCGCCGTCACAGCCTGGCGGGCGCTGATGGTCGAGGGCCGCCTGATGGCAGGCCAGACGGTGCTGGTGCAGGGCACCGGCGGGGTTTCGATCTTCGCGCTGCAGTTCGCCAAGCTGGCCGGGGCGCGGGTGATCGTGACGTCATCGTCGGACGAAAAGCTGGAGCGGGCCCGGGCGATGGGCGCGGACGAGACCATCAACTACCGGGCCACGCCGGAGTGGTCGCGAGCGGCGCGCCAGCTCACCGGCGGCCGCGGCGTCGATCAGGTGGTGGAGGTCGGCGGCGCCGACACCTTCCGTCAGTCCATCGCCGCCTGCACCTACGGCGGCCACATCGCCGTCATCGGCGTGCTCTCTGGCGCGGTGAAGGATCTTTCGGTGGCCGAGATCTTCGCGCGCAACGTCAAGATCAGCGGCATCACCGTGGGCAGCCGCGAGCACGTGGAGCAGATGGTCCGCGCCATCGAGATCGCGAAGCTGAAGCCGGTGATCGACGCGCGCTACCCGCTGGCCGACCTGGCCGAGGCGCTGCGGCTGATGCAGGGCCACGGCCACTTCGGCAAGGTCGTGATCGAAATCTGACCCTCCTCCCCTTCATGGGGAGGGCAGACCGCGCAGCGGTCGGGTGGGGAAGTCAGACGCCGTGCGGAGGCGTGTCAGAACATCGCTGACGCGTCGGACATCCCCACCCGGCCATCGCTCCGCGATGGCGTCCCTCCCCATGAAGGGGAGGGAGGTCAGCTGCGGTAGTCGCCGTTGATCGAGACGTAGCCGTGGGTGAGGTCGCAGGTCCACATCACGGCGCTGGCGCGGCCGACGCCGACGTCGACGGCCACCTCCAGCTCCTTGTGCTTCATGTAGGCGCTCATCTTCGCCTCGGAGTAGTCGGGCGCGACGGCGCCGTCCCTGGCGGCCCAAAGCTCGCCGAAGCGCACCGAGAGGCGCTCGCGGTTGATCGGCTCGTCGGCGCGGCCGACGGCCATGACGATGCGGCCCCAGTTGGCGTCCTCGCCGGCGAAGGCGGTCTTTACCAGCGGGCTCTCGCAGACGGTGCGGGCGATCTTGCGGGCAGAGGCGGCGGAGACCGCGCCTGAGACGCTAACCTTGACGAACTTGGTCGCGCCCTCGCCGTCGCGCACCAGCTGCTGGGCGAGGTCGAGCAGCACGCCCTCCAGTTTGGCGCGGAAGTCGGCGAGGCGGGCGTCGCCGGCGCGGCTGATGCGCGGCGCGCTCGCCTGACCGGTGGCGAAGAGCAGCAGCGTGTCGTTGGTGGAGCGGTCGCCGTCCACCGTCACCGCGTTGAAGGTGGTGTGGACGTAGAGCTTGGCCAGCGCCTGCAGCGCCGCCGGGGCGATGGCCGCGTCGGTGGCGACGAACGCCAGCATCGTCGCCATGTCGGGCGCGATCATGCCCGAGCCCTTGGCGATGCCGGCGATACGCACCGTCTGGCCCTCGATGGTCGCCTCGGCCGTCGCCCCTTTGGCGAAGGTGTCGGTGGTCATGATCGCGGCGGCCGCCTCGGCCCAGCCGTCGGCGCTGAGGCCCTTGGAGATCTCGGGCATGCGGGCGGTGATCTTGGCGTCGGGCAGCAGCACGCCGATGACGCCGGTCGAAGCCATCATCACCTGGTTCTGACGGCAGTCGAAGCGCTTGGCGGCGGCCGAAGCCACGCGGCGCGCGGCGTCCGCGCCCGGCCGGCCGGTGAAGGAGTTGGCGCAGCCGGCGTTGACCACCAGCGCGCGGATGTCGCGCCCGCCGGTGGTTTCCAGGTGCCGCTTGCACCAGTCCACCGGGGCCGAGCCGACGCCGTGGCGGGTGAAAACGCCGGCGCAGGTCGTGCCCTCGGCGAAGCCCATCAGCATGACGTCGTTTCGCTCGTGCTTGTAGAGGCCGGCGCGGCCCACCGCGAGCTCGACCCCGGCGACAGGCGCGATCTTCGGGAACGGCACGGCGTTGGCCGCCAGCGCCAGGCCGGGCTTGCCGGCGGCGGGGGGCGCGGTCACCCCGGGCGGACTGGAGAACTGCTGCGCCTGGCGGTCGGCGCGGCGCAGCGCGGCGCTCTTCCAGACGCTGCGCAACGGATCCAGCGCGCGCTCCAGCGTCTGGCCGACGATCTCCGCGGTCTGACCAACGATCTCGGCGGGCTTGGCGGGCGGCGGTTTGGGCGCGCGGGTCATGGAGGCGCTCCGGTCACTCGGTGACGGTGTTGCTGGCGGCGTTGACGGCGGCGTTGGCGCCGGGCGGCGGAACCAGCGGCGCCGAAGCCGGCTCCGTTGGCGCGCCAGGCGCCGAATGCGGCGGCGGGATCAGCGTCTCGATCTTGGACTTCGAGCGCAAGGTCAAGACCAGGTCTTTGATCTTGTCGTAGGCGAGGAAGCGGATCAGCTGCGGGCGCACCTCGTCGAGCGTCGGCGCGGGCTCCGGCCCGCGTTCCTCGACGCGCAGGATGGTCCAGCCCGATGCGGTCCGCACCGGCCCGACCACCTGTCCGGCCTTGGCCCCGGCGACGGCGGCGGCAATGTCCTGCGGCAGCGAGTCGGTGGTGGTCTGGCCAAGGTCGCCGCCCTTGAAGCGGGTGGCGGCGTCGATGGAGCTCTGCATGGCGACCGCCTCGAACGCCGCGCCGCCGGCCAGCGCCTTCCTCGCCGCGTCGGCGTCCGCCTCATTGCCGAGCACGATCTGGCGCAGGTGGATGGTCTCCGACGGCGTGCGGTGCTTGAGAAAGTCCTGGTAGAGCGCGTTCTCGGCCTTCTGGTTGACTGCCTGGCCCACCACGCTGTCGACCATGATGTCCTCCAGCGCCCGCTCGCGCGCCGACGCCAGCCGGCGCTGGGCCACCGGGTCGCGGTCGAGATGGCGGGCCAGCGCCTCGGCGGCCAGCACCTTGGTGTCGATCACCTCGTCCAGCACCTGGCGGAACAGGTCGGAGGAGACGTCGAGCGGGTCGCCGGGGCCGACCAGTCCTTCGGCCAGCGCCTCGCGCTTGACGTCGGAGGCCCACACCACCTGGCCGCTCACGCGCGCCACCGCGGTGTCGCCTGGCTCGGGCGGATGCTGCGCGGACGGCGCCGGGTTGCAGGCGGCCAACGCCGACGCCGCGACGAGCGCGAGCGCGAGTTTCCGCCAAGTCAGGCTTGTGTTGCGCGTCACGTGCGGCTTCCTTGCGCGCCGCGCATGGGCCCGAACCGTCGGGTGCGTCAAGGGAGGATGCCTGCCATGAAGTTCTACAATTCCATCGGCCCGAACCCGCGGGTGGTGAAGCTGTTCATGGCCGAGAAGGGCCTCGACATTCCCCACGTCGAAGTCGACCTGCGCGGCGGCGAGAACCGCCAGGACGCCTACAAGTCGAAGAACCCCGCCGGGCAGCTGCCGGCGCTGGAACTGGACGACGGCGTGGTGCTGGCCGAGATCCTGCCGATCTGCGAGTACCTCGACGAGACCAACCCCAATCCGCCACTGATCGGGTCCAACGCCGAAGAGCGCGGGATCACCCGCATGTGGACGCGCCGCATCGACCTCAACATCTGCGAGCCGATGGCCAACGGCTTCCGCTTCGGCGTCGGCCTGGGCATGTTTCAGAACCGCGTGCGCTGCATCCCGCAGGCCGCGGACGACCTGAAGACGACCGCGGCCGAAAAGCTGGCGTGGCTCGACGGGCTGATCGCCGGGCGCGAATGGATCGTCGGCAGCCGCTTCACGCTGGCCGACATCCTGCTGTTCGCGTTCCTGGAGTTCGGCGCCCAGGTGGGCCAGCCGCTGGACGCCGCCAACGCCAATCTGACCGCCTGGCAAAAGCGCGTCGGCGCCCGCGAAAAAGTCGCGGCGACGGCGGCTTAGGCTTCATCGACCGACGTCCCTTCTCCCCCTGCGGGAGAAGGTGGCCCGAAGGGCCGGATGAGGGGTCGACGAGAGGTTTGGGCTTGGCGTCAGGCAAGCAAGTCACTGCTGCCGCGCGACCCCTCATCCGTCGGCTCCGCCGAGACCTTCTCCCGCAGGGGGAGAAGGGACGCGAAGCTATGCGCCGAGCCCCGTTCAGCCAGGTGAACCCAGAATGAACGTCGCCCCTTGGGTGAGTTCAGGTTGCTCGATGCATTGTGCGCAGGTCGCCGCCGATCTGGACCTCGAACGAAGGCGACGCGTGGATCAACTGGAGTCGTTTCGATGATCAAGGAAACCCTGAAGAAGGCGGCGATCGCCGCCACGGCCCTCGCCACCGTCGGCGGGGCGTCCCTCTCGACGGCCGCGCCGGCCGACGCCGCGCCTTTCCATGGCGGCGGCTACGGCGGGCATGGCGGCTTCCGCGGCGGCTACGGCTTCCGCGGCTACGGCCCGGGCGTCGCCATCGGCGCTGGCATCCTGGGCGTGGCCATCGGCGCAAGCCTGGCGCACCCCTACTATGGCCCGACCCCGGGCTACTACGCCGGCCCCGGCTACTGGGGCTACGACGGCGCCTGCCGCAGCTACTGGCAGTGGGACGCCCGCTGGGGCCGCTACGTTCGTGTCGACCGCTGCTACTAGTCTCCCCTCCTAACTAGCAGCGAGGCTGGCCCGCTCCCGACGTCCCCGGGGGCGGGCCTTTCGCTGGGCGGTCGCGTTGACTTAGGGGGGGGTGCTGCTTAAGTCACGAACCCGCCCCAGAAGCGCGGATATCCGAGCAGGCGAAGGGTTTACCGGGGCCGTGCGCGCCGCCTTCAAGAGTTCCAGAGCCCTGTACCGGACCTCCGCATGCTCGACCTGAAGAAAGTCTTCGGCTCAACCAACGACCGCAAGGTCAAGCAGATGCTCGCGCGGGTCGCCAAGATCAACGCGCTGGAGCCGAAACTGGCCGGTCTGAGCGACGACGACCTGCGCGCCAGGACCACGGAGCTGAAGGCGCGCGTCGCGGGCGGAGCCTCGCTGGACTCGGTGTTGAACGAGGCCTTCGCGGTGGTGCGCGAGGCCTCCAAGCGCACCACGGGCCTCAGGCACTTCGACGTGCAGATGGTGGGCGGCATGGTGCTGCACGACGGCGCCATCGCCGAGATGCGCACCGGCGAGGGCAAGACCCTGGTGGCGACGCTGGCGGTCTACCTCAACGCCCTCGAAGGCAAGGGCGTGCACGTGGTCACCGTCAACGACTACCTGGCCCGTCGCGACTCCGAGTGGATGGGGCGCATCTACCGGTTCCTGGGGCTGTCCGTGGGCGTGATCGTGCATGGGCTGAGCCAGGCCGAGCGTCAGCGCGCCTACCACGCCGACATCACCTACGGCACCAACAACGAGTTCGGCTTCGACTATCTGCGCGACAATCTGGTGTTCGAGGCCGGCGAGATGGTGCAGCGCCCGCACCACTTCGCCATCGTCGACGAAGTCGACTCGATCCTGATCGACGAAGCGCGCACCCCGCTGATCATCTCCGGCCCCACCGAGGACCGCTCGGAGTTCTACCGCACCATCGACAAGGTGGTGGCGGAGCTGATCAAGGAGCCGGAGACCTTCGAGCACGACGAGAAGCAGCGTTCGGTGGCGCTGACCGAGTACGGCTCCGAGCGGGTGGAAGAACTGCTGGAAGAAGGCGGCCTGCTGGCTGCCGACTCCGCCGGCCTCTACGACCCGGCCAACGTCTCGGCCGTGCACCACGTCAACCAGGCGCTGCGCGCCAACGTGCAGTACCAGCGCGACCGCGACTACATCGTGCGCGCCGGCGAGGTGGTGCTGATCGACGAGTTCACCGGCCGGATGATGGTCGGCCGGCGCCTGTCGGAAGGCCTGCACCAGGCCATCGAGGCGAAGGAAGAGGTGCAGGTCCAGCCCGAGAACCAGACGCTGGCCTCGATCACCATCCAGAACTACTTCCGCCTCTACAAGAAGCTCTCCGGCATGACCGGCACCGCCGCCACCGAGGCGCAGGAGTTTCTCGACATCTACAAGATGGATGTCATCGAGATCCCGACCAACAAGCCGATCACTCGCGTCGACGAGGACGACGAGGTCTATCGCACCGGCGACGAGAAGAACCAGGCGATCATCGCCACCATCCAGGACTGCTTCGTCCGCGGCCAGCCGATCCTGGTGGGCACCGTCTCGATCGAGAAGTCGGAGATCCTCTCCGAGCTGCTGAACGCCCACAGCTTCGAGCACGACGGCCAGATGCGCGTCGGCGTGCCGCACAGCGTGCTCAACGCCCGCTTTCACGAGCAGGAAGCCTTCATCGTCGCCGACGCCGGCGTGCCGGGCTCGGTGACCATCGCCACCAACATGGCCGGCCGCGGCACCGACATCCAGCTGGGCGGCAACCTCGACATGCGCATGGAGAAATGGCGCCAGGAGCAGGAGGCGCTCGGCATCGAGGTGACGCCGCAGGCCGAAGAGGAAGAGCGCGAGACCATCGCCGCCGAGATCGAGAGCAAGAAAGCCAAGGCGCTGGCCGAGGGCGGGCTCTATGTGCTGGGCACCGAGCGCCACGAGGCGCGGCGGATCGACAACCAGCTGCGCGGCCGCACCGGCCGCCAGGGCGACCCCGGCCACTCGAAGTTCTACCTCTCCTGTGAAGATGACCTGCTGCGGATCTTCGCCGGCGACCGGCTGGACCAGATCATGCGCACCTTTGGTGTCGCCGAGGGCGAGGCGATCACTCACAAGTGGCTGAACAGCGCCATCGCCACCGCCCAGAAGAAGGTGGAGCAGCGCAACTACGAGATCCGCAAGAACCTCCTGAAGTACGACGACGTCGTCAACGACCAGCGCAAGGCGGTGTTCGAGCAGCGCGCCGAGTTCATGAACTCCGACGACCTGTCCGAGTACGTCAACGACATGCGCATCGACGCGGTCGAGGAGATGGTGACGCGCAGCCTGCCGCCGAAGGCTTACGCCGACCAGTGGGACGTCCAGGGCCTGGACGAGGAAGTGAAGAACACCCTCGGCCTCGACCTGCCGATCGCCGCCTGGGCCGCCGAGGAAGGCATCGGCGCCGAGGAGATCCTGGAGCGAGTGGAGAAGGCCGCCGACGCCCACGCCGCCGAGCGCGAACAGCTGCTGACCTCGCCCAACATGCGCCAGATCGAGAAGAACGTGCTGCTGCGCATGGTGGACGAGCAGTGGCGCGAACACCTGACCCATCTCGACCACCTGAAGACGGTGATCCACCTGCGCGGCTACGGTCAGCGCGACCCGCTGAACGAGTACAAGGTGGAGGCCTTCTCGCTGTTCGAGAAGCTGCGTGGCGAGCTCAATTCGGGCGTCACCCGCTGGCTGCTGACGGTGCCGATCCAGCAGGAAGCAGCGCCGCCGCCGCTGCAGCTGGAACGCGAGCTGGTGGAGGTGCACGTCGATCCCAACACCGGCGAGAACGAGCGCACCCAGCTCACCTTCGCCGGCGACGTCGGCGTGCTGACCCAGCGCGACCAGGCGCTGGCCAGCGCCCAGCGCCAGTCGGCGCCGGTCTCAGCGCTGCCGCAAGGCTGGGAGCGCACCGGCCGCAACGCCCAGTGCCCCTGCGGCTCCGGCAAGAAGTTCAAGCACTGCCACGGCGCGCTGGTCTGACGGCCCGCGCGAACGGCGTTACGTCAGTCGTATCGCGAAGCCTTGCTGTGCGTTAGGGTGATCCTGCAACCGTAGGATCACATCATGAGCACGCTGGCGCGGCGCTTTGGCCATTTGATCTTAGCCGCCCTCTTCCTCTGGGGCGGCTCGTGCGGAACGGCGATGGCGGACAGTCCGGTGCGCGGGCCGACGCTCGCGCCGAAGCCCACCGCCAGCCAGCCACCGGCACCCTCGGTCACCGGCTCGTCGGCCAACCGCGCGGCCGGCTTCAGCCCGGCCGGCGCACCCGGCGCCGGTCCCTGTCCCAACGCTGCCAGCTACGCCTACGACCCGCGCACCGCGCGCTGCGTGCGGCTGCGGCCCTGCGCAGGCGGGATGATCTGGAACCCAGACCGGAACGCGTGCGTGCCGCGCCCGCCGGGCGGCGTGCTCGAGTGCCTGGGCGGCGAAGCCTTCGACACCGCCAAGAACGCCTGCGTCGCGCCGAACTGCGGCTCGCTGCTGTTCGACCCGCAGAAGGGCCAATGCGTGCCGCCGCCGCCGATCGTGTGTGCGCCGGGGATGAAGTTCGACTCGTCGCAGAACAAGTGCGTCGCCGAGGCCTACGACATCCTGCAGTTCGTCATCGGCACTGGCGGCGATAACCTCGAGAGCAACTCGGCGGTCTGGGCCGTGTGGAACGCGCCCGACGGCACGGCGATCTTCTGCACGCTGCACGACGGCGGCGACGGCTGGGACAACAACTCGACGCACGCCGTGCTGTGCGATCTGGGCGCGCACCCGATGACGCAGGCGCAGTTGCAGGCCACCAAGATCTCCATCGCCTATAACGCCGGCGTCAACATCTCGCTGGACAACTGGAACCTGCAGAGCGTGACCATTGGCGCCTCCAACCCGGGCGAGCAACGGTCGGTCTGCGTGTTCAGCGCCAGCGGCAACCCGCTGCACCGGTTCCAGCTTCAGCAGCAGGGCACGTTCAGCGATCTCAGCGATCCGGACCTTGCCACCTTGGGCGCCGCGAGCGACGGCGTGGTCGTCACCGACTTCCCTGGCCGCTGCCCCTGAGGGCGTCGCCGATAGGCGCAGCGCTAGGACCGCTGCGCCGCGCGGATCAGCTCGCCGAACCAGCCTGACAGGTCGAGCAGGTTCGACCCGAGCGAGGCGGCCTTGACCGGCTCGGGCCGCCAGCGCCGCAGTGCGTCGACGTCGCTGCGGGCGGCTGAGGCGATGGCCTGGGCCGCCGCGGCACTGGGTACGCCTTCAAGCCGCGCCAGCAGATCGGCAGCCAGCTTGAGATGGCTGGCTGCGTCCAGCGCCTGGCGCGTGCGCCGTGGCCCCAGCGTGCGGCGGCTGCGGCTCACCGCGGCGACGGCCCAGTTGGATAGTTCGAGCAGGTAGGCCGGCCGCGCGAGTTCGGCGGCGCTGGGGTGCGGGAACGGGCCCCTGATCCGCGGCGAAGACAGCACCGTCATCGCGTCGGCCACTGCGGCCGCGACCGCGGTCGTCAGCGCCTCGACGTCCGGGCCGGTCTCGCGCGTCTGGGTCAGGTCAGGCGGCATCCGCCCGACCATAGCTCATTTCGTTGCGCGCTAGAGCGAGCTTACGCCGCTGGCCGCCAGTTGCCGTGGAAGCCGAAGGGGACGCGGCGGGGGAGTTTGGCCACGCCGATCGGGCCGGCCGCCACGTCCTGGGCGTCGTAGACCACGAAGTCACTGCGGTCTTCCTTGCCGCGGTAGACCACCGCCACCAGCCAGCCGTCGCCTTCCGCCGCATCCGGGCCGCGCGGCACGAACACCGGCTCGCCGGGCGAGTCGCCGGCCTCGTGGATGTGCTGAACGCGCTTGCCGGTGGCGAGGTCGAGGTGGGCGATGGTGTCGAAGCGCACGTTCTCTTCGCCCTCGCGGCTGATGCCAGCGAACCAGCCGTGGCGATAGCCGAGCCCGGCGTGGCGCTCATCGAAGCGCGGGAACTCGCCGGCCATGTCGTCGATCTGCGTGCGCTTGATGGCGTTGGAGTTGTCCGCGAGGTCGAAGGTCCAGCGCACCAGGCGGGCGAAGGCGTTCTGTGGCCGCGAGCCGTCCACGGTGGGGAACAGCGGCGCCACCGGGTACTCCATCACGTCGGCGAAGATCTTGTCGCCCTCTTCCCAGGCGTTCATCGGGTGGAAGACGTAGCAGGCGTCGGTGGTGAACCAGCGCATGGTCGAAACGTCGGCGTCGCGGGCCATGACGCCCACATGCGAGCCCTTGCCGGGCTCCCAAGCGATCGGCGGAGCGCCGCTCATCGCCCGCTCCAGGCTCATGGTAAGCGGCAGGATGGGGAAGAGCGCGTGGCGGCGCGTGACCAGGAAGTCGTGCACCATGGCGGCGAACGGCGCTTCGAACTCCTGGCGGCGGACGACGCGCCCGTCCTTGTCGGTGACGCCGTACGACATGGCGGCGTTCAGCGGCGCCTGGCCGGCAGAGTAGGCGAACCACACCATCTCGCCGGTCTCGGGATCGAGCTTGGGGTGGGCGGTGACCTTGCCGCGATAGTCGTCGGCGTAGCCAGTCGGGCCCAGTGTCGCCGGATCGACCTCGAACGGCGCGTGGCCTTCTTCCAGCGCCAGCAGGCGCCCGGCGTGCCAGACGACGTTGGTGTTGGCGACGCCCGAGTCCTTGCCCATCACGGTGGGGTCGGTGGTCATCGGATTGCCGAAGGTGCCGAAGAGAGACTTTCCGGCGTCGTGCTCGGTCTCCCACTTCGGGGTGCGGATGTAGCGGTTGCGGTAGCGGACCTTGCCGTCCTCGACGAAGAAGCCGTGCAGCATCCCGTCGCCGGAGAACCAGTGGTAGGTGTCGCGCGGCTCGAACTGCGGGTTGGGGCCGTTGCGATAGAAGGTCCCGGCGAGGCCGGCGGGGATGTCGCCCACCACCTCAAGCTCGAAGTCGTCCTCGCTGCGCACGGGCGCGAAGTTTCCGACCAGATAGGGATTGATGGGTTGCGAGCCGTCCATGGCGTGGTCTCCCGCGGCGAGGGGCGCCGCAAAGTCTTACGTTGTAAATTTATGCCGTAAGCGATAGAGATTGGCAAGAGCGAATATGGGTGGAGGCGCGGGCAGTTGCCACGCACGTTGTCGGCAGAGGCGGTGGCGGAGTTTCGCGAGCGGCTGATCGACGCCGCCGAGCGGCTGTTCGCCGAGCGTGGCCTGGAGGCGATGACCATGCGCGAGCTGGCCGCCGAGGTCGGCGTCAGCCCGATGACGCCCTACCGCTATTTCGTCGACAAGGACGCCATCCTGGCGGCGGTGCGGGCGCGCGCTTTCAACCGCCACGCCGAGGCGCTGGAAGCGGCGATGGCGAGCGCCGGAACGCCGATCGAACGCTCGCAGGCGGTCGGCGCGGCCTACCTGCGCTTCGCCCTGGCGCACCCGGCCGCCTACAAGCTGATGTTCGACGTGGACCAGCCGAATGCCGGCGCCTATCCGGAGCTGGTGGCCGCCGCGATGCGCTCGCGCGCCACCATGACCGCGCACCTGAAGGCGATGATCGGGGCCGGCCTGCTGACGGGCGACGCCGACCAGATCGGCCACATGTTCTGGAGCGCCATCCATGGCGCGATCCAGCTGCAGCTGGCCGGCATGCTGACGCCGCCCTTCGACGCCGAGGGCCTCAGCGCCGCGCTGGTGCGCACACTGTGGGCCGGACTGATGGTCGGCCCGCCGACCGGGGATTGACCGCCGCAGCGTCACGGGCGGAGTAGGCGCCGACCCTTCAGGAGCACCCGCGATGCCCGCACCCACCCCGTTCAAGGTCGATTGGCGCGCCGATGAAGTCGGCAAGGTGCTGGAGCAGGTGCGCGGCTATCCCTGGCCGCCAGCGCCGGTCGTGGACGACGGCTGGGCCTACGGCTGCGACGCGGGGTTCCTAAAGCGCCTCTGCGAGCATTGGCTGGACGGCTACGACTGGCGCGGCGCCGTCGCTGAGCTGAACAAGTATCCGCAGTTCACCGCCCACGTCGGCGACTTCGAGCTGCACTTCCTGCATGTGGTCGGAGAGGCCGGCGGCAAGCGGCCGCTGCTGCTCAGCCACGGCTGGCCCGGCAGCCACTACGAGTTCTGGGGCGCGATCGACGCGCTGGCATGGCCGTCGAAGCACGGCGGCAAGGCCGAGGACGCCTTCGATCTGGTTATCCCCTCGCTCCCTGGCTTCGGCTTCTCGTCCAAGCCGGCGCGGCCGTTCGGCCAGCGCGCCACCGCGCGGCTGTTCAACGCGCTGATGACCGAGCACCTGGGCTACGACAAATACCTGGCGCAGGGCGGCGACTGGGGCGCGTTCGTCACCTCGTGTCTCGGCTTCGACTTCCCGGCGCACGTGAAGGCGATCCACCTCAACATGATCGGATTCCGGCCGCACGGCGGGCCGAAGAGCGACGCCGAGACCGCGTGGCTGGCGCGCCAGAACATGATGATGGACGTGATGGGCGCCTACTTCCGCCTGCAGGCGTCCAAGCCTCAGTCGCTGGCTTGGCTGGGGGCGGGCAATCCGGTGGGGCAGGCGGCCTGGATCGTCGAGCGGTTCTACGACTGGTGCGACCGGCGCGAGAAGCCGTTCGATCAGGTGTTCACCCTCGACCAGCTGATCACCAACGCCATGATCTACATCATGACCGGCTCGTTCACGACCGGCGCCTGGTATTACCGCGGGCTGCTGGAGCAGGGCGGGGTGGTGCTGCAGGAGGGCCAGCGCTGCGAGACGCCGACGGCCTTCGCCAACTTCCCAGGCGAACTGCTCTATCAGGCGCCGCCCAGGTCCTGGGCGGAGCGCGCCTACAACATCGTCCGCTGGACCGACGAACCCCGCGGCGGCCACTTCGCGGCGATGGAAGAGCCGGCGCTGTTCGTCGAGGACGTGCGCGATTGGGCGCGAGCCGCGGGCTAGAGGAGCGAGAAGGATCATGACCACGCAGACCGGCGGCTGCGCCTGCGGCGCCATCCGCTTCGAGATCGACGCCGATCCGGTGTTCCAGTTCGCCTGCCACTGCCTGGCCTGCCAGAAGTCCAACGGCGGCGCGCCCACCTATGGCTTCATCGCGCCGAAGGCCGGCGTGAAGCTCACCAAGGGCTCGCCCCGCACCTACTGGAGCGAGGGCGACAGCGGCGGCAAGGTCGGGCGGCAGTTCTGCGAGACCTGCGGCTCACCGCTGTTCTCCGAAATCGCCAACATGCCGGTGATGCTCGGCGTCAAAGCCGGCGCGCTGGACGACGCGGCGGCGTTCAAGCCCCAGGCCCACATCTGGACCGAGAGCGCGCAACCCTGGCACACCTTCCAGGCGGACCTGCCCCGGATGCCGAGAAATCCGGGGTGAAGCGGCAGGCGCCGTAACCCCTCATCCTCCCACTCGCTACGCGAGCGGGCCCCTCCTTCTCCCTCTGGGAGAAGTAGTTGAAGGCGCTTGCTTTTCTACCTCTCCCGGAGGGGAGAGGGAGGGGCCCGCGAGGCGCAAGCATCGTGGGAAGGTGAGGGGTGACGGCGCCTGCCGGCTTACTTCTTCGCCACCCAAGCCTTGCCTTCGTCCCCCACGATATCGACCAGGTTGCCCATGAAGAGGTTGGCGTCGATCAGGTGGAGACCCCAGTCTTTCTGGATGCCGAGGCCCGGCACCACCACGTCGCCGGGGATGTCGCTGGCTCGGGGGCTGGCCGGGTCGGCGTTGATGTGGATCGAAAGGTAGTGGAAGCCGCCTTCGCGGACGCAGGTGGCGGTGATCAGGCCGGGGGTGGAGACGAACGGGGTCGAGATGGTCACACCCTTGTCCCACGCGTAGGGCGGCTGCCCGCCGCTGGAGACCACCGGCATGCCAAAGTCGGTCTTGGCCTCGCCCGGGCCGCCGGCCAGCGCCGCCGGGTTGACGCAGGCGGCTTCCATGCCGGGTTGCGGCGCGCCGCGCGGACGGCCGAAGCGGGAGTTGGCGGGTGGCGGGCTGGTTTCGCGGAACGACGAATAGGCGATCACGCAGCCGAGCTGGGTGGCGGAGTGGCAGAGCGGGATCGACTTGAAGTCGCCGCCGACGTCGCTGTTCTCCGGCACCACCAGCGCCGTGCCCATCAGGATCGCCGAGACGAGCTTGGCCTGGTCGGGCTTGCCGTCGATGTCGGCCTTGATCAGCTGGGTGAGCACGCCGGAGCCCTGGCTGTGGCCCACCAGCACCACGCCGCGCCCGTGGTTCTCGTGCGCCAGGTAGTAGTTCCAGGCGTCCTGCACGTCGTTGAAGCCGACGGAGACGCGGGGGCCCGGGGGCGGCGAGCCGGGCGGCGGCGCGGGCGGCGTGGCCGGCGGGGTTCCGCCCGCCTGGCGCATGACGTTGGCCTGCAGCGCGGTCAGCGTGAACTGCCGGTACATCGGCGCGTAGAGGCGGCAGTGGGCAGTGAGCCGGGCGGCCTGCTGGATGACCACGTTGGTCTCGGCAGGCTCGATCTGCATGGTCGAGATCGCGCCCGGATCACGCGAGACCGTGGGGTAGACGTAGAAGCAGTCGATCGGCGCGTTGGCGTCGGCGGCGAAGGCGGCTTTCTCGGTCTTGCCGTCAGCCTTGACCACGGTGGCGGTGAGGTCGGACGTGCAGGCGTCCTGGCGGCCGGGCCAGCAGAGCCAATTGCCCTTGTCGCTGTAGTCGTTGGGCGCGAAGGCGGGCGGCGCGGCGGCGGCCGGCGGCGCCGCTGCCGGTGCGGCGGGCGCAGGCTGGGCCATGGCGCTGGCCGCGGCGAAAAGCGCGCCGCACGCGAGCGCGACGACCGGCAATGGTCGGATCATCTGGAAATCCCCCGATAGAAAACGTCAGCGTAAAACCGGGGGACCATAGAGCGGCGGCGGCCTGCGGCAAAGCCTGGTGCGACCGCCGGTTAGGTCAGGGCGTGGCGGCGCCGCGCTGCAGCTGCACGTCGTGGCCCGAGCCCTTCTTGGACACAAACAGGCTGTTGCTCCAGCGGCCGAAGGGCATCAGCACCTGGCCGCTCTGGTCGGTGAGCGCCATGCCGTCGCTGGTGGCCTGCCAGCCAGCGACGCCGGCGGGCAGCATGCCGCCGCAGTCACCATTGGCCTGAGCGCCGTGGTTGGCGGACAGGCGCACGCTGCAGACGGCGTGGCCCTGAGCCTCCAGCGTCCAGGTTCCGGCGGCTTCGGCGGGGGTGAGCGGCACGCCGGCTTCGTGATCCCAGGCCAGCGCCGGCCCGGCGGTCAGAGCGGCAAGGGCGGCGGCAGCGAGCAGTGTCTTCATGGCAGATCTCCTGGTCGTGGAACGCGGTTCGGCCGCGCGTGGTTGCCCGCGCTCGCCCAGGCGTCGCTTTTCGGCTACCAGCGCGCCGATGATCTGGTTCTGGGTCGCCGCAGCGCTGATCTCCGCCGGCGCGACCGCCCTCATGGTGCGGGGCGCCGCGCGCGCTGGCCGCGGTGTGGCCGCCGGCCGTGAGCTGGCGGTCTACCAGCGGCAAATGGCCGAACTCGACGATCTGGCCGACCGCGGTCTGCTGGCCGACGACGAGCGGCGGGTGGTGCGGGCCGAGACTGGCCGACGCCTGCTGACCGCCGCCCAGCGCCAGGACGCGCCGCTGAGCCCCTCCAACCCCGCCCGAGCGCTGCTGATCGCCGCCGCCGTGCCGCTGGCAGGGGCGTTCGTCTACCTGCTGGTGGGCGCCGGCGACGCGCCGGATCAGCCGTTTGCCCAGCGCCTGAGCGGCTGGCGGGCCGAGGATCCGTCGCTGTTGAACCCGCCGCAGATGGCCGCGGTGCTGCGGCAAGTGGCAGCCGAGCGGCCCACCGACCCGGAGCCGCTGCGCAATCTCGCCGTCGCCGAGCTGGCCTCGAACCAGCCCACCGAGGCGGCGCAGGCGATGCAGCGCGCCATCGCTCTGGCGCCAACCCGCGCCGACCTGTGGCAAAGCCTCGGCGAAATGCTGGTGGTGTCGGGCAATGGCGAGCCGGGGCCGGACGCCATGGCGGCGTTCCGCCGGGCGGTAGCGCTGGACCCGAAGTCGGCTTCGGCGCGCTACTACCTGGCCCGCGCTCGCATCGCCGGCGGCGACGTGGCTGGGGGGCTCGCCGACTGGAAGGCGTTGCAGAACGACCTGGCGGCGGACGATCCGCGCAAGGCCTCGCTGGTGCAGGAGATTGCGCAGGTCAGCGCCAGCGGACAGCTGGCGGCGGCGGCGCCGCAGCCGGGACCCGCCGCGTCGATGGGCGGGGCGGCCGTGGGGCCGGCGCAGATCCAGGCCATGGTCGATGGCCTCGCCGCGCAGCTGCAGGCGCAGCCGGACGATCCGCAAGGCTGGGTGCGGCTGGTGCGGGCTTTGACGGTGCTCGGCGAGACGCAAAGGCGCGATGCGGCTCTGGCCACCGCCCGCCAGCGCTACGCCGGCAAGCCCGACATTCTCGCCGCCCTTGACGCGGCCACGCGCCCGCCGTCCTAGACCCCCTGTCGCAGCGCCATCGCGCCGTGGCCGGAGTAAGATCGCTTTCCATGTCCTGGCTGCCCCGCTCCCGAACCGCGCGCCGACGGCTGATGATGCTGTCGGTGGCCGGGCCGGTGCTGGCGCTGGCGGCGGGGGTGTCGCTCTACGCCATGCGGGGCTCGATCTCGTTCTTCTACACGCCGGCGCAGGCCGCCGCGGCCCACGTGCCGGCCGGCCAGGGCATCCAGCTGGGCGGGCTGGTGCGGATGGGCAGTGTGTCGCGCAAGCCAGACGGCGAGCTGGACTTCACCGTCGCCGACAAGACTGCCACGTCGCCGGTGGTGTTCCACGGCCAGCCGCCGGACCTGTTCCGCGAAGGCCAGGGCGTGGTGGCCATCGGGGCTTACGACGGCGCGGGCGTGTTCCAGGCGACGCAGATCCTGGCCAAGCACGACGAGAAGTACATGCCGCCGGAGCTGGCGGCGGCGCTGAAGAAGCAGGGCGAGTGGCGCGGCGATGGCGCGACGCCGGCTTACGCGCAAGGCGGCGCGACGCCGTGATCGACGAGCTTGGCCAGTTCGCGCTGGTGATGGCGCTGGCGCTCAGCCTGGCGCAGGTCGGCTTTTCCGCCGTGGGCCGCATCCGCCGCGACCCGGCGCTGGCGGGCGCTGGCGAAGGGGCGGCGATCGGCGCCTTCATCGCCATTGCGCTGGGCTTCGCGGCGCTGATCCACGCCTTCGTCACCAGCGACTTCTCGGTGGTGAACGTCGCGGAGAACTCTCACACCGCCAAGCCGCTGATCTACAAGATCGCCGGCGCCTGGGGCAGCCACGAAGGCTCGATCCTGCTCTGGTGCCTGATGCTCACTGGCTATGGCGCGGCAATGGCGGGGACGGCGCGGCTGCCGTTCGGGCTGAAGGCCTCTGCGGTGGCGACGCAAGGGGCGCTGGGCGCGCTCTTCATCGCCTACATGGTGTTCGCCTCCAACCCGCTGATGCGGGTGCTGGACGCGCCGGTGGAAGGCAACTCGCTCAATCCGCTGCTGCAGGACCCGGCCTTGGCGGCCCACCCGCCGTTCCTCTACTCGGGCTACGTCGGCTTCTCGGTGGTGTTCTCGCTGTCGGTGGCCGCGCTGATCGAGGGCCGCGTCGATCCGGCCTGGGCGCGCTGGATCCGGCCGTGGACGCTGGCGGCGTGGAGCCTGCTCACCGTTGGCATCACCCTGGGCTCCTACTGGGCCTACTACGAGCTGGGCTGGGGCGGCTGGTGGGCCTGGGACCCGGTGGAGAACGCCAGTTTCATGCCCTGGCTGATGGGCACAGCGCTGCTGCACTCGGCGGCGGTGACCGAGAAGCGCGGCGCGATGGCCGGCTGGACGGCGCTGCTGGGCATCGGCGCCTTCACGCTCTCGATGATGGGCGCGTTCCTGGTGCGCTCCGGGGTGCTGACCTCGGTGCACGCCTTCGCCGTCGATCCGAAGCGTGGCGTGCTGCTGCTAGGTATCCTCGCTGTCGCGGCCGGCGGGGCGCTGGCGCTCTACGCCTGGCGGGCGCCGAGCCTCCGCGACGAAGGCACGTTCGCGCCGATCAGCCGTGAGGGCGCGCTCTTCCTCAACAACGTGCTGTTCGCGGCGGCGACGGCGACGGTGCTGATCGGCACGTTGCTGCCGCTGATCCGCGCGGCCATCGACGGCACCCCGATCTCAGTCGGCGCGCCTTACTTCAACCTGACCTTCACCGCTCTGGTGGCGCCGGCGCTGATCGCGCTGCCGGCCGGGCCGCTCATGGCGTGGAAGCGCGGCGACCTTCGAGGCGCGCTGCAGCGGCTGTGGATCGCGGCGCTGATCGCGGTGGCGGCGGGCCTGCTATGCTTGGCGCTGGTGAGCCCCAGGAGCGCGCTGGCGGCGGCGGGGATCGGGCTCGGGGCCTGGGTGATCGTCGGCGCGCTGGTGGAGGCGGCCGAGCGCGTCCGCGCTTTCCGCGCGCCTTGGCCCGAAGTGGCGCGCCGGGCCGCCGGCCTGCCGCGCGGCGCCTGGGGGATGACGCTGGCGCACATCGGCATCGGCGTCTTCGCGCTGGGCGCGGCCTTTGAGACCGCCTGGCGCGCCGAGGCCACCGAGGCGCTGACGGCCGGCCAGTCGATGCGCCTCGCCGGCTTCGTGCTGACGCTGGAGAACACCTCGCAGGGCTTTGGCCCCAACTTCGCCGTCGACCGGGCGCTGGTGCGCGTCACCGACCGCGGCGGCTCGGTGATCTGCGACGCGGCGCCGGAGCGGCGGACCTACGCGGCGGGCGGCCAGACGGTGTCGGGCGTCGCCATCTGCGCGCGACCGCTGGACGACATCTATGTGGTGGCCGGCGATCGCGGGGCCGAGATCGGCGCGGCCTCGACGGTGCTGATCCGCGCTTACTGGAACCCGTGGGTGCGGCTGGTGTTCGCTGGGCCGCTCTTGATGGCGCTGGGCGGCGTGGTGTCGCTGTCCGATCGGCGGCTGCGCTTTGCGATCACCGCCCGGTCGCGCAAGCCGCTGGCGGCGTCGCCAGCGCCGGCGGAATAGCGGCCGTGCTGCGGCGCGTCGCGCTGGCCATGGTCGCCGCGATCCTGCTGACTGGCGCGGCCGCGGCGCCGTCCGAGCGGCTGGCCGATCCGGCGCAGGAAGCCCGGGCCCGCGCTCTGTTCCACGACGTGCGTTGCCTGGTGTGCCAGAGCGAGAGCATCGACGAGTCCGACGCCGACCTCGCCCACGACCTGCGCCAGCTGATCCGCAGCCAAGTCGCCGCCGGGCGATCCGACGCCGACATCCGCGCGTATCTGGTGAGCCGCTACGGCCAGTTCGTGCTGCTGGCCCCCCGCTTCGATGTCGGCAACGCCATCCTGTGGCTGGGGCCACTGTTGGTGGTGGTCGCCGGCGGCGCGGCTTTTGCACTGCGGCGCCGGGCCGGGACGGCAGAGCCGACGCCTCTCAGCGTGGAAGAAGAGACGGAAATCTCTGATGTTTTGCAGCGATGAACGGCTTTGACACCAATGCGCCGCACATTCGCGTCATTCCACGCGACATTGCGCGGCAATGAAGGAAACGTAACTTGAGGCCGGTGGCGCCCTTTGGCATCCGCCCTTAAATTGCACGGACATCCCGCCGCCCGTCGGCTGGCCGGGACGAGGAACGTTCCATGGCAGTGAAGAGAACCGCGTTTGTTCTGGGCGCGCTTGCAGGCGGCGCCAGCGTCGCGGTGGCGGCGATGGCCGGGGCCGGCATGAAACTGCCGACGATTCCGCATGGCGGCAGCTGGATCCAGGCTTCGACCGCCCCGGTGTTCGGCCCGCCCCCTGGGGCGCCGCAGAGCTTCGCCGACATCTTCGAGCGCGTGTCGCCAGCGGTGGTCTCCATCCACGTCACCTCCAAGGTCGACGTCTCCGAGCTGAAGCGGCAGATCCCCGGCTTCGAGAATTTCCCGTTCGACATCGTGCCGAAGGGCCAGGGCGGCGGCGATGACGGCGATGCGCCGGCGCCGAAGCAGGAAAGCTCGGGCTCGGGCTTCTTCATCTCGTCGGATGGCTACATCGTCACCAACAATCACGTCGTCGCCGGCGCGGACGACATCAAGGTGGTGACCAAGGACGGGACCGAGCTGAAGGCCACCGTGGTTGGCCACGACGAAGGCACCGACCTGGCGGTGATCAAGGTCGACGGCAGCAACTTCCCGTTCGTGAACTTCGAGACCGCGGTGATGCCGCGCGTGGGCGACTGGGTGGTCGCGGTCGGCAATCCGTTCGACCTCAACGGCACCGCCACCGCCGGCATCATTTCGGCCTACAACCGCGACATCGGCGAGAACTTCGTCGACTACATCCAGATCGACGCGCCCATTAACAAGGGCAACTCCGGCGGCCCGACCTTCGACGTCTACGGCCGCGTGATCGGCGTCAACGCGGCGATCTATTCGCCCACCGGCGGCTCGGTAGGCATCGGTTTCGCCATTCCGGCGGCGGTGGCCGACGGCATCACTCGCGAGCTGATCGCCAAGGGCAAGATCACCCGCGGCTACATCGGCGCCAGTATCGAGACCATGGACGACGACCTCGCCGCCTCCTGGGGCCTGACCGGCCGCAAGGGCGCGCAGGTGAACGACGTGGTGGCCGGCGGCCCGGCGCAGAAGGCCGGGCTGGAATCCGGCGATATTGTCGTCGGCGTCAACGGCGTCGCGGTAAAGTCCGCCACCGAGATGACCCGCGAAGTGGCCAAGGCCCAGGCCGGCGACGTGATCCACCTCGACGTCTATCGCGACGGCAAGGAGCGCACGGTCGACGTGCGCTCGGGCACGCGCCCCTCCGAAGAGGAACTGGCGCAGAACCAGCAGGGCGATCAGGACGACCAGGACAACGGCGGCGGCGCGCCGGCGCCGCACCCGGCGGCCGCCCCGGCGGTGCTCGGCATGGAACTCGCGCCGCTGACGCCCGCCAACCGCACCGCTTACAACGTGCCCGAGGCGATCAAAGCCGGCGTCGTGGTGCAGAGCGTCAAAGGCACGTCCGACGCGGGCGACAAGGGCCTGCAGCGCGGCGACGTGATCGTGCAGGCCGGCGACCGCGAAGTGGCCAACGCCGGCGATGTGGCCGCGGCGGTCGACGCCTGGAAGAAGGCCGGCCGCGCCTCGATCCCGCTGGGGATCAAGCGCGGCGCGCAGACCACGGCGTTCGTGCCGATCAAGATCGCCGGCTAGCGGCAGACGCAGGGAGCGGGGGCGCCATGCGACTCTTGATCGTTGAAGACGACGCCGAGGCGTCGGAAGCCATGTCGCGGGGCCTCTCGGAAGCCGGCCACGCCTGCGTGGTCGCCGGCGACGGCGAAGCCGGCTTTAACGCCGCTCACGACGGGCAGTACGACGTCATGGTGGTCGACCGGATGATGCCCAAGCTCGACGGCATCACCATGGTGGAGATGCTGCGCCGCGAGGGCGACCAGACGCCGGTGCTGTTTCTCTCGGCGATGGGCGAGATCTCGCACCGGGTCGAGGGGCTGAAGGCCGGCGGCGACGACTACCTGGTCAAGCCGTACGCCTTCGCGGAGCTGATCGCGCGGGTCGAGGCGCTGGCGCGCCGGCGCGAGACTGGCTCGGTGCAGACGCTGCTCCGCGTCGGCGACCTGGAGATGGACCTGATCGGCCGCGCCGTGCGTCGCCGCGGCCAGGAGATCGACCTGCAGCCGCGCGAATTCCAGCTGCTGGAGTTCCTCATGCGACACGCGGGCCAGTCGGTCACCCGCACCATGCTGCTGGAGAAGGTCTGGGAGTACCACTTCGACCCGCAGACCAACGTGATCGACGTCCACATCTCCCGTCTCCGCTCCAAGATCGACAAGGGTTTCGACCGGCCCATGCTGCAGACCGTGCGCGGGGCCGGCTACCGCCTGGACGCCTGAGCTGGCCGGCTTCCGCCTTCCGCGGCTGGTCCGCACCACCCCGTTCCGGCTGACGCTGCTGTTCCTGGCGCTGTTCGCGGCGGCCGCCAGCGCCTTCCTCGGCTATATCTACATCGCCACCGCCGGCGAGGCCGAGCGCGAGGCCGACGCGGCGATCGCCACCGAGGCCCGCTCCCTGGAGAAGGTCTACGGCCAGGGTGGGCTGATGGCGCTGAACGCGGCGGTGATCGAGCGCTCTTCGTCCACGCGCGGCTTCCTCTACCTGGTGATGAATGAGGGCGGGCAGCCGATCTCGGGCAGCATCGCCGCTTCGCCGATCGGCAACTTCCACGGCCCGCGCGACTGGGCCAGCTTCCGGCTCTCGGAGCCCGACGCCGAGGGACAGGCGGTGCGGGCGCCGGCCCGGGGCCTGGAGGAGCGCCTGCCCGGCGGCGAGCTGCTGTTCGTCGGCGCCGACGTTGGCCAGGCGCAGTCGTATGTGGTCAAGATCCTCGACGCGCTCTGGGGCGCGGCGGCGCTGGTGATCGTGCTGGGGCTGGCCGGCGGCGTCTTCGTCGCTCGCGACGTCTCGCGCAACATGGCGGCCCTCAACGACGTCATCAACGCCGGGCGCATGGGCGACCTGGCGGCCAGGGCGCGGGTGCGCGGCGCCGGCGACGAGCTGGACGAGCTGGCCGAGGGCCTCAACGACATGCTGGAGCGGCTGCAGCGCTCCATCGCCGGCCTGCGCCACGCCGGCGACGCCATCGCCCACGACCTGCGCTCGCCGCTGACGCGGCTCCGGGCGCGCATGGAAGCGGCGCTGCTGGAGGCCGAGGCTGGCCGCGGCGACCCGGTGGCGGCGCTGCGGCAGGCGCTGGACGAGGCCGACGGCGTGTTGCGGACCTTCGCCGCGGTGCTGGCCATCGCGCGGCTGGAAGCGGCCGCCGCCGCACCGGACCAGACCAGTTTCGACCCCGCCCAGCTCGCCGCTGACGTCGCCGAACTCTACGAGCCGGTGAGCGAGGACAAGGGCCTCGACTTCGCGGCGGAATTGGCCGGCAGCCTCTCCGTGCGCGGCAATCGTGAGTTCATCGCCCAGGCGCTGGCCAACCTGCTGGACAACGCGGTGAAGTACACGCCGGCCGGCGGCGCGGTGATGTTGCGAGCGCGGCGTCGCTCGTCGGGTGAGATCGAGCTTTCGGTCACCGACACCGGACCGGGCGTGCCCGAGGCGGACCGGGCGCGGGTGATCGACCGCTTCGTGCGGCTGGAGAACAGCCGCAACGCGCCAGGCGCCGGCCTTGGTCTGTCGCTGGTGGCGGCGGTGGCGCGGGCGCACGGCGGCCGGCTGGAGCTGGCCGAGGGACCCGGCTCAGTCGGCGGCGCCGGCCCCGGCCTGCACGTCGCGCTCGTGCTGCCGGCGGGGTAGCGCCTTCTAACCCGCTCTTCCCCGCGAAAGCGGGGACCCAGGTGTTTTGAGGTCTGGAGGCAGGCGCGGTCGTCCGCGTGTAAGCTCCGGGTCGCGACGAAAAAAGCCTGGGTCCCCGCTTTGGCGGGGAAGAGCGGATATTGGGTAGTCTGGCAGACCAACTGCGGCCTTGTGGGCCGGTGATCGACACGGCGGCGGCCGAGCGGGCGCTGTCGGCGTCGGGTGAGGCAGTCGGAGACGCCGCGCCCGCGCTTGCCCCAGTGTTCGCGGCCTCGCCCTACCTGGCGCGGCTGGCGACGCGCGACCCGGAGGGTCTGGCGGCGCTGCTGGCGGCCGATCCCGCCGACTCGCTAGCCGAGATCATCGCCGCAGCCGTCAGCGCCGACGCCGCGGGCCTGCGCCGATTGAAGGCGCGGCTGCACCTGCTCACTGCGCTGTGCGACCTCGGCGGGATGTGGGACTTGGACGCCGTCACCGGCGCGCTGACCCGCTTCGCCGACGTGGCTGTCGCCACCGGCATGCGCCTCGCCGCCGAGCAGCTCGCCGACCGGCTGGCGCCGTTCGACGTGGCGGACGGCGGACCGTTGCCCGGGCTCTTCGTCGTGGCGCTGGGCAAGATGGGCGCGTTCGAGCTGAACTACTCCAGCGACATCGATGTCTCGGTGTTCTACGAGCCCGCCGCGCTGCCGCTGGCGCCTGGCGTCGAGCCGGCCGCCTTCGCCAGCCGCTTCACCCAGACGCTGGCCAGCCTGCTCCACGACCGCACTGGCGACGGCTACGTGTTCCGCGTCGACCTGCGGTTGCGTCCCGACCCGTCGTCGACACCCCCCGCCGTGCCGCTCGACCAGGCGCTGGAGTACTACGAGAGCGTCGGCCAGAACTGGGAGCGCGCGGCGATGATCAAGGCGCGCATCTGCGCCGGCGATATCGTCCGGGGCGAGGCGTTCCTGGTTGAGCTGCAGCCCTTCGTCTGGCGCCGGCACCTCGACTTCGCCGCTATCGCCGACATCCACTCGATCAAGCGCCAGATCCAGGACCTGCGGCCCGACGCGCAGCTGGCCGCGCCCGGCGCCGACCTGAAGCTGGGGCCGGGCGGCATCCGCGAGATCGAGTTCTTCGTGCAGACCCAGCAGCTGATTCTGGGTGGCCGCCACCCCGGCGTGCGCAGCCGCCGCACGTTGGAGGCGCTGGCCGCGCTGGCCGAAGGCGGCTTCGTCAGCGCCGAGGCGGCGGCGGAACTGGCGGACGCTTACTGCACGCTGCGGGCGCTGGAGCACCGCGTGCAGATGATCGCCGACGAGCAGACCCACCGCCTGCCGGCGGCGGACAAGGAGCGCCGGCGCGTCGCCGCGTTGTTCGGTTTCGCGGACCTGCGCCGCTTCGACACCAGCGTCACCCGCACGCTGCGTACGGTCGGCCGCCGCTACGGCGAGTTGTTCGCCGGCGAGGAGCCGCTGTCGTCGCGCTTCGGCAGCCTGGTGTTCACCGGCGTCGGCGACGATCCGGAGACGCTGGCGACGCTGAAGCGGATGGGGTTTGCCGACCCGGCCGGCGTCGCGGCCACCGTGCGCGGCTGGCATCACGGGCGCATCTCCGCCACCCGCACCGAGCGCGGCCGCGAGCTGTTCACGCGGCTGGCGCCACGGTTGCTGGATGCGGCGGCGGCCACCGGCGCGCCCGACGCCGCCTTCACCCGCTTCGCCGCCTTCTTCGCCAACGTGGCCGGCGGCGTGCAGGCGCAGTCGCTGTTCCTGGCGCAGCCGCGCCTCTTCGAGCTGATCGTGCGGGTGATGGCGATCGCGCCAGCGCTGGCCCGCGCCCTGGCCCGGCGGCCGGCGACGTTGGACGCGCTGCTCGATCCCGCCTTCTTCGAGCCGCTGGCGCCGCTGGAGGCGATCCCGCCGTCGCTGAGCGGCGCGGAGGGTTTCGAAGCGGCGATGGACGCAGGCCGGCGTCTGCACCGCGAGCGCGCCTTCCAGATCGGTCTGCAGGTGCTGGCCGGGACCGCCAGCGCCGCCCAGGCGGGCGAAGCCTTCGCGGACCTCGCCGACGCCTGCATCGGCGGCCTGGCCGAGGCCGCGCTGGCGGAGACCGCGCGTCAGGGCGGCGCCTTCCCCGGCGAGGTGGCCGTGATCGCGCTCGGCAAATGCGGCTCGCGCGAAATGACCGCGCAGTCCGACCTCGACCTGATGACGCTCTACGAGCCGGCCGCGCCCGGCGCCGCCTCGGCGCTGAAAGGCTGGGCGGCGGAGACCTTCTACGGGCGCTTCACCCAGCGGCTGGTCACCGCGCTCTCGGCGCCCACCGCCGAGGGCGAACTCTACGAGGTGGACATGCAACTGCGGCCCTCGGGCACGCAGGGGCCGGTGGCGGTGAGCCGGGCGGCGTTCGAGAGCTACTACGCCGGCGAAGCAGAGACCTGGGAATACCTGGCGCTGACCCGGGCGCGGGTCGCCTGGGCCTCGTCGCCGGCGTTCGCGGCGGCGGCCGGCGCGGTGATCGAGAGCAAGCTGCGGGCGCGGCGCGATGCGGCGCGTACCGCCGCCGACGTGCGCGACATGCGCGCGCTGATGGCGCGTGAGCGCCCCCCGTCGGGTTTCTGGGACTTCAAACTGAGTGAGGGCGGGCTGGTGGACATCGAGTTCGCCGCGCAGTTCCTGCAGCTGGTCCATGCGGCAGACGGCGGACCCCTCGCCGCGAACACGGCGGTGGCGCTGGAGGCGCTGGCGGAGCGCGGCCTCGCGCCTCGCGCCGCGCTGGCCGATCTCGCGGCCGCCTGGCGGCTGCAGCAGGACATGGCGCAGATCCTCAAGGTGGCGCTGGCGGACGACGGCGAGCCGGAGCGCGAGCCCCGCGCCTTGCGCGCGCTGCTGGCCAGAGCCGCAGGCGTTCGCGATCACCGGGCGCTACGGGCTTCGATCGCCCGCCGCCGCAAGGCAGCGCATGCCGCGTTCGGCGCTATCGTCGGCGCAGCTTGAGCGCGACGGAACCGGGCCGCCGGCGCGTACAATGCCCGCCGAGCGGTCGAGCAACGACGGCTGGCGGGGCATGCGGTATGGGAGCGCGGCTTGAGTGAGGCTGCCATTGACGTCGGGCGCGGCCGATCCGGACGACGAGCTGGTGCGCCGCGCTGGCCAAGGCGACGCGGCGGCGGTGCAGGCGCTGGTGGCGCGCAAGCTGCGGCGCGTGCTGTCGCTGGCCGAACGCATGCTGGGCGACGCCGCGGAGGCCGAGGATGTGGCGCAGGAGACCTTCGTGCGGGTCTGGCGCAACGCCTCCAACTGGCGGCCTGGTGCGGCGAAATTCGACACCTGGCTGCACCGGGTGACGCTCAACCTCTGCTACGACCGGCTGCGCCGCCGCCGCGAGCGTCCGGTGGCCGAGCCGCCAGAGACGCCGGACACTGGGCCGGCGCCCGACCGTGGGCTGCACGCGGCGGATGTCGGGCGGCGCGTGAACGCGGCGATGCAGGCGCTGCCGCCGCGCCAGCGCGAGGCGATCGTGCTTTGCCACTACCAGGAACTGGGGAATATCGAGGCCGCGTCCCTGATGGGGGTCAGCGTCGAGGCGCTGGAGAGCTTGCTGTCGCGGGGGCGGCGGGCGCTGAAGGTGGCGCTGGCGGACATAGCGGGGTGGTGAGGGGGACGGGACGATGACCTTGGAGCGCTTCAGCGAACTCAGCGCGGCCTACGGCGCCGACATCGCCCGCTGGCCGCAGAGTGAGCGCGCCGCGGCGCAGGCGTTCGCCGCCTCAGAGCCCGCACTGGCAGACGCGGCGCTGGCCGCCGAACGAGAGCTGGACGCCGGGCTGGACGCCTGGCGCGCCGCCGAGCCGCCCGCCGGCTTGCGCAATCGCATCATCGCCGCGGCGCCACGCGAGCGCGCCGTCGCCGCGCGTTTCCGGCGCTGGATCGCCACGGCGGGGCTCGGGATCGGGCTCGCCGCCGCGGGGCTGTCGGGCGTGGCCGCCGGCATGGCGCTGGCGCCGCCGGAACTGACCCGCTTCATCGCCGCCCCCGCGTCCAACGCCGCGGCGCCGGAGAGCGCGCTGGCCGACCCGGCCGGCGACGCGTCGGAGGGCTGAGGTTGCGCCCGCGCTGGCTCATCGTCGGTCTCGTCATCTCGGTGGCGCTGAACCTGTTCCTGCTGGGCGCCGGCGCCGCCGTGTTCGCGCTGGCGCGACGCGTCGCGAGCGAGCCGCGGCTCGGGGCGCTGGCCATCGCCACCCAGGGCCTGTCGCAACCGAATCGCCACGACTTCCGCCTGATGCTGCGCCAGACCCGCGACAGCGTCAGCGCCCAGACCGCGCAGAGCCGCAATCTGCGCCTGGCCGCCTACGGCGCGCTCGCGGGCGCCAAGCCCGATGCGGTCGCCATCAAGGCGCAGCTGGCGCAGAGCCGGCAGATCGACATTGGCGTGCGCCAGCAGGTCGAGGAGAAGGTGGTGGACTACACGCTGACGCTGCCCGCCGCCGACCGCGCCAGCTTCGCCAACGGCATGCGCCGGGTGATGACGCCGCCGCCCGCGAACAAGTGAGCTGCCGCCGCCGATGACCGCCGGCCTCCGCGACTTGCTGAACGCTCTGGCGGCCACTGACCCGAGCGCGGCGCTGGCGCTGGTCAACGCCGCGCCGGCGTTGGCGACGGAACGCTCAAGCGAGGGCGCCCGGCGGGGAAACGCGCAGGCTTATTTCGCGCCGGCGCTGGGCTGCTATCTGAACGAGGGCGACACCGCGCTGCACCTGGCGGCGGCGGCCTGGCGCGCCGACCTGATCACGCGTCTCGTGGCGCTCGGCGCCGACGCCCAGGCCCGCAACCGCATGGGCGCGACACCGCTGCACCTGGCCGCCAACGGCGATCCGCAGTCGCCGCGCTGGCGCCCGGACGCGCAAGCCGCGGCGCTCTCGGCGCTGCTGGCGGCTGGCGCCGATCCCAACGCGGTCGACAAACACGGCGCCACGCCGCTGCATAAGGCCGTGCGCACCCGCTGCGCCGCCGCCGTGGAGGCGTTGCTGGATGGCGGCGCCGACCCGGCCCTCCCCACCCGCAACGCTCCACCCCGCTGCGCCTCGCCACCGTCACCAGCGGCCGCGGCGGCAGCGGCTCAGCCGCCGCCAAGACGCAGCAGGCGCTGATCGTGCAGATGCTGGAGCGGCGAACGGCGTAGGGCGCTACGCCGCGAAGCTGTGGCCGGCGCGGTCGCCCGCCAGGCTCTGGCGGACCGGGAGCAGGAAGCTGACGGTGGTGCCGACGCCAGGCTGGCTCTCCAGCTCCAGCACGCCGCCGTGCATCTCCACCAGCGACTTGGAGAGGGCGAGGCCGAGGCCGGTGCCTTGCTGGGTCTTCGACTGCTGGCTTTCGATCTGCTCGAACGGGCGGGCGAGGCGGGCGAGGTCGCTTGGGGCGATGCCGATGCCGGTGTCGATGACGCTGACCTTCACCCGCTCGCCCATGGCGTCGCGGCGGGCCTCGGCCTTCAGGATCACGCGGCCGCCGCGCGGGGTGAACTTCACCGCGTTGGAGAGCAGGTTGAGCAGCACCTGCTTCAGCGCCCGGTAGTCGCCTTCCACGTCCGGCAAGGCCGGCGCGTCGATGCTCACCTGCAGGCCGGCGGTCTCGGCGCGGGTCTTGATCAGCCGGATGGCGTCCTCGGCCAACTCGTCGAGACGCAGCGGCTCGAAACGCAGGTTCATCTTGCCGGCTTCGATCTTGGACATGTCGAGCACGTCGTTGATCAGCGACAGCAGGTGCTGGCCGGAGGAGAGTATGTCCTGGGCGTAGGTCTTGTAGCGGGCGTCGCCCACCGGCCCGTACATCTCGCCGACCATGATCTCGGAGAAACCGTTGATGGCGTTGAGCGGCGTGCGCAGCTCGTGGCTCATGTTGGCCAGGAACTCGCTCTTGGCGCGGTTGGCGGCCTCGGCGCGCACCTTCTCGGCGGCGTACTTCTGCGCCAGCTCGGCAGCTTCCTCGCGGCTGCGCTCCAGGCCCACGACAGCTCGCTGCAGCTGCTCCTCGTTCAGGCGTCGCGCTTCTTCCTGGTGCTTCAGAGCGGTGACGTCGACGCAGGTGACCACATGGCCGCCGTCGGCGGTGCGCCGCTCGGCCAGCGTCACCCAGCGGCCATCGGCGAGCTCGATCTCACGGCCCTCGTCCAGCTGACTATCGGAGGAGTCGCTGATGATCTTGGGGTCGGCCGGGGGTTTGATCGCCAGCCGCATGAGCCGCTCCACCGCCTGGCGCGGTGAGCCGGGCTTGAGCACCCGCGGCTCCAGCGCGAAGAAGCGACGGAAGTGCTCGTTGCTGAGCACCAGCCGGCCTTGCCGGTCCCAGAGCACGAAGGCTTCGGGCACGCTCTCGATGGCGCCTTGCAGCCGCGCCTCGGCGGCCTGGGCGCGCACCTGAGCGACGCGCTCTTCGGTGACGTCCAGAGCAACCCCCACCAGCCGGCGAAAGCCGTCGGCCTCGCTCAGCGCCTGGCCGCGGGCGTCGAGCCACAGCGCCTGGCCGCCAGCGCGGTTGACCCGGAACGACACATCGAAGGCGCCGTGCAGCGCCGCGGCGGCCAGCGCCTGGCGCACCCGATCACGGTGTTCCTGGGCGATGTGCTCCAGCACCTGCTCGGTGGGCGCGACGCCGCCGCCGCCCCAGCCCAGCATCACCCCGGTGATGTCCGACATGAAGAGCTCGCCCGAGGCGAGGTCCCATTCCCAGATGCCGCAGCGGGCGGCTTCCACCGCCAGGCGGAAGCGCTCCTCGCTCTCGCTCAGCGCCCGCGACGCCGCCTCGGCTCGCAGGCCCTGGACCACCAGCAGCACGGTGAGGATCGCCGCGGTGACCATCGGCGCGAACAGCACGCTGGCCGAGGCGCCGGGCGTTTCGCGCATCCTGAGCGCGGTGACGCCGGTGTTGATCGCCAGCACCAGCAAGCCCAGCAGGATGGCCACCGTGGTCGCGCGGCTGCCCCGCGGGCCGGGCGAACTCGTCGCACGGCCGCGCCGCGCGAGCCGCGCGTTCGGCATTCCACGTTTGGCCGTGATGGCCACCTTCTGCCCGCTCCTCCGACTCACCCGCCCAAGCGAGTCAGTATCGAGGGCGAATCCTAACGTTCCGAACGGGAAGCGTCATCCGCCGGACGGCGGCTTGTCGCTCGGATTCGCGTCGGAGTCCTTGCGCCGTTCGTCTCCGCCGTAGCTCGAATCCGGCCTGCGCCGCCGGTCAGGCCCGAAGTAGCCGCCGGTGCGGACAAAAGGTCGCGGATGGTCGATCACCGCTCCCACCTTGCGGATCAGCTCTGTGGCGGTGACCGGCTTGGTGCAGAACTCGGTGACCCCGGCGTCGCGCGCCGCCTCCACCCGCACCTTCTCCGAATGCGCGGTCAGCATGATCACCGGCGTGAATGGCGCGGGGCTGTCCTTGGACATGCGCAGGCGCTTCAGGAACGCCACGCCGTCCGCGTCGGTCATCAGATAGTCGAGCACGATGATGTCGACGGCGTCGTGGGTCAGTCGGAAGATCGCCTCGTTGGCGTCCCTGGCCTCGAACACGTGCACAGCGCCGAAGCCGCGCAGGATGGCCTTGACGATGTTCAGCATGTGGACGTTGTCGTCCACGATCAGGAACCGGACTTTCTCAAGCGACGCGGCCAAGGCGCTAACGGCGTCTCCGGCGCCCGCGCCGCTGCCGCGGCGTCAGGCCAATGCTTTGGAGGCTATCTCAAAGACGTTTTTCGACAAGCCCGCCGATTTCGTCACCCGTTCCAGCTCGGCTCGCATCAGCGCGCCCAACTCTGGCTTGTAGCGGGCCCATTGGCCCAGCGGTTCGATCAACCTGGCCGCCACATTCGGGTTGAAAGCATCGACAATCAGCACCTGATCGGCCAGGAATCGGTAGCCGGCGCCGCTGGGGTCGTGGAACTTCGCCGGGTTGAACGAAGCGAAATTGGCGACCAGCGCGCGAAGTCGATTCGGCGTTCGCGCATCGAACATCGGGTGAACGGTGAGGCCCAGGATGCGGCCCAGCGCCCCTTCCGACGGATCGCGGGCCTGCAGCGCGAACCACTTGTCCATCACCAGCGGCTCGTCTCTCCAGCGGTCGTGGAAATCGGCCAGCGCGGTCTCGAACGCCTCGCCGCCGATCATCATCAACGCCGCCAGCCCTCCGATGGCCTCGGTCATGTTGCCGGCGCCCTCATAGTGCGCGATGGCGCGCTCCAGATTGCGCGCCGACGGGTCGGCCGCCAGCAGGTCGATGGCAGCGTTGCGCAGCGCCCGGCGGCCAGCGGACTCGGCGTCGGGCGAGAACTCGCCAGCGTCCTGCAGGCGCGCATGCTGCTCGCGCAGAGCCTCGCCCAGGTGCACAGCGACGCGGTTGCGCAGCGCCTCGCGGGCTTCGTGGATCGCCGCCGGGTCCGCCGGGGCGGAGGCCACCGCCAGGTCGGGCTCGCTGGGTAGCGCCAGCAGCAGCGCCTTGAACGCCGGCTCCGACGACTGGTCGTGCAGCGCCCGGCCCAGCGCCTCGGCGAAGCGCTCCTCGCCGACGTCGTCGGTCACGCCGGACGCGCGCCGCAGGATCAGCGCCTGCGCCAGCTTCTGACCGGCTTCCCAGCGATTGAACAGGTCGGGGTCGGCCGCCAGCAGCACGTAGGCGTCCTTCTCTGGCGCCTCGGTCTCCAGGTTCACCGGCGCCGAGAACCCGCGCAGCGCCGACAGCACCGGCGGGCGCGGCACGTTCTCGATCCGCACCCGGCGCGAGGGCGTGTCCAGCACCACCACCTCGGTGTCGGTCAGCGGGCGCCCGTCTTCGTCCAGCAGCCCGATGGCGAGCGGGATCGGCAGCGCCTGTTTGTCCGGCTGGCCGGGGGTGGGGAGCGTCGCCTGCTCCAGTTCGAGGTCCAGCGCCTTGGCGGCGGCGTCGTAGGCCGCGGTCACCTTCACCGTCGGCGTGCCGGCCTGTTCGTACCAGGCGAAGAACGGCGTCAGATCCTTGTCCGAGACCTCGGCGAAGCACTTGATGAATTCCTCGACCGTGGTCGCCTGGCCATCCCAGCGCTCGAAGTAGAGGTCCATGCCGGCGCGGAACATCTCGGCGCCGATCATGGTCTTCAGCATACGGATCACCTCCGCGCCCTTCTCGTAGATGGTCGCGGTGTAGAAGTTGTCGATCTTGATGTAGCTCGACGGCCGCACCGGATGCGCCAGCGGGCCGGCGTCCTCGGAGAACTGCCGCGCGCGCAGCTGCTTGACCTCCTTGATCCGCTGCACGGCGTGGCCGCGCATGTCGGCCGAGAAGCTCTGGTCGCGGAAGACCGTGAGGCCCTCCTTCAGGCAGAGCTGGAACCAGTCGCGGCAGGTGATGCGGTCGCCGGTCCAGTTGTGGAAGTACTCGTGCGCGACGACGCCCTCGATGCGCTCGTAGTCGACGTCGGTGGCCGTCGCCGGATCGGCCAGCAGCAGCGAGGAGTTGAAGATGTTGAGGCCCTTGTTCTCCATCGCGCCGAAATTGAAGTCGCGCACCGCGACGATCATGAAGAGGTCGAGATCGTACTCGCGCCCGAACGCCTCCTCGTCCCACTTCATTGCGCGCTTCAGGCTATCCATCGCGTAGGCGGCGCGCGGCGCCATGCCGGGATCGACGTAGATGGCGAGTTCGACCCTGCGGTCGCTCATGGTGACGAAGCTGTCCTCCAGCACGTCGAGCTCGCCGGCGACCAGCGCGAAGAGGTAGCAAGGCTTCGGGAACGGGTCGTTCCAGACCGCGAAGTGGCGCCCGCCGGGCAGCTCGCCGGCCTCGACCAGGTTGCCGTTCGACAGCAGGCGCGGATAGGTGTTCTCCGCCTCGATGCGCACCGTGAAGCGCGCCAGCACGTCAGGGCGGTCCGGGTAGTAGGTGATCTTGCGGAAGCCCTCGGCCTCGCACTGGGTGCAGAAGCGGCCGGCCGAGGTATAGAGGCCCTCGAGCGCCCGGTTGCCGTCCGGGTCGGTCTCGACCTCGGTCTCCAGGCTGAACGCCGCCCGCGCGCCCGGGATGGCGAGGAACTCCTCGTCGACTTCGTACTCGGCGGCCTTGAGCGCGCAGCCGTCGATGGCGACCGAGATCAGCTTCAGCCGCTCGCCGTTGAACTTCAGCGGCCGGTCGTGCTCGCCGTTGCGGGTGACCGCCAGCTTCGCCTTTACGCGGGTGCGGCCGGGGGCGAGATCGAAGTCCAGATGGACCTCGTCGACCAGGTAATCGGGCGGGGTATAGTCGGAAAGCCGGATCGGCTGCGGGGTGTCGGTGCGCATCGCGGCGGTTTACCCGCCGGACGCTCTCGGCGCCACCCGGCGCCGGTCAGGCCGCCACGATGTCGTCGTTGTCGCCGTGCATCTGCTCGGCGGCGGGCACTTCGGAGATGAAGCGCTCGATGGTGAGGGCCTTGCGGGCCAGCTCCTGCACGGCCGGCGGGGCGTCGTCGGGCGCCTCGGCGAACAGCTCCAGCAACTCGCGGACGATGGCGCGCAGCGCCGGCGTGCAGGCGATCAGCCGCGCCTGGTGCTCGATGCGGCGCGGGTCGCGGTCGTACTCGGCGCCCGGCACGCGCCAGCCGCCCCAGTCGGAGGCGTCGGTGACCACCACCGGGTAGGTGCCCGGATAGGGGTGGTGGGCGCAGTCGTCGTTGTTCTGCCACTTGTTGCGGGCGCGCATGAGGCGCCAGGTCGGCTCGCCGCTGGAGTCGTCGCCGTTGATCGGGTCTTCGGGCCGCAGCTCGTGGGAGAGGAACGGACGGCCGAGGCCGACGTCGTAGGTGACCCGCACCGGCTCCTCGAAGCCCTTGGCCCAGACCGGCTCGATCTTCTCGATCAGCGCCCAGGCGCCGACGCTTTCGACCCAGACCTTCTGGTTGCGCTGGAAGACTGTCTTCGCCATGGAATACGCCCGTCGGATCAGCCTGAAGAAAGCTCGTTAAAGCGCGAAATCATTGACGCGCAGTCAATCTTCCGCCCGCCGCAAAGGCGGCTATGGTGATTTCGATCACCGAGGGCGCGGCCATGAATTTCGATTTCTCCGACGACCAGAAGTTCCTGAGGGGCGAGGCGCGCAAGTTCCTGGAGGGCCGCTGCCCGACCACCAAGGTGCGTGCGGTGCTGGACGATCCGAACCGCTCGCACGACGCCGACCTCTGGAAGGAGGTGGCGGCGCAGGGCTGGCTGGGGACGGCGATCCCGGAGGAATACGGCGGCCTCGGGCTCGGCCACCTGGAGCTGTGCGTGATCGCCGAGGAGCTGGGCCGATCGCTGGCGCCGATCCCGCTTGCCTCCACCGTCTACTTCCTCGCCGAGGCGCTGTTGCTGGCGGGCTCTGAGGACCAGAAGCAGAAATGGCTGCCGAAGATCGCCGCGGGCGAGACGATCGGCTGCTTCGCCACCGTCGAGCGGCCGGGCGTGCTGACCGAGGCGCAGGTCAACGCGCGCGTCGAGGGGGGCAAGCTGACCGGGACCAAGCTTCCGGTCACCGATGGCGACATCGCTGACGTGGCGGTGGTGCTGGCGCGCGAGAACGGCCCCTTGAGCCTCTTCCTCGTCGAGCTAAACGGACCAGGCGTGACGCGCGAGCGCCTGGAGACGCTCGATCCCACCCGCGGCGTGGCCCGGCTGACCTTCGCCGGCGCGCCAGCCGAGCGGCTGGGCGAGCCCGGCGAAGGCCTGTCGCTGGCCGAGGCGATCCTCGAGCGTGCGGCGGTGATGCTGGCGTTCGAGCAGGTCGGCGGCGCCGACCGGGCGCTGGAGATGGCCAAGGACTATGCGCTGAACCGCTACGCGTTCGGCCGGCCGATCGGCAGCTACCAAGCGATCAAGCACAAGCTGGCCGACATGTACGTGAACAACGAGCTGGCGCGCGCCAACGCCTATTTCGGCGCCTGGGCGCTCGCGACCGGCGCGCCGGAGCTGCCGCTGGCGGCCGCCTCGGCCCGGGTCGCCGCCTGCGAGGCCTACTGGTACGCCGCCAAGGAGAACCTGCAGACCCACGGCGGCATCGGCTTCACCTGGCAGATGGACTGCCACCTCTTCTACCGGCGTTCCCAGCAGCTCGGCCTCGTCGCCGGCGGGGCCAAGGCCTGGAAGGAGCGGCTGGTGAACCAGCTCGAACGGCGCAACGCAGCTTAAGGCGGGAGACGCATCATGGATTTCAACGACACCCCCGAAGAGGCCGCCTATCGCGCCGAAGCCCGCAAGTGGCTGGAGGCCAACGCGCCGAAGGTCGGCCAGCGCATGGAGGAGGTCGGCTCCGAGGACGCGCACGGGCTGAAGGCCGCCAAGCAATGGCAGGCCAGGAAGGCCGCCGCGGGCTACGCCTGCATCACCTGGCCGAAGGAATGGGGCGGCCCCGGCGGGGCCAACTGGCAGTCGCAGATCTTCGCGCAGGAAGAGTCCAACTACGCAACGCCCGGCAACCCGTTCACCATCGGCCTCGGCATGTGCGTGCCGACCATCATGTCGGCCGGCAACGAGGCGGACAAACAGCGGTTCGTCGGCCCGGCGCTGCGCGGCGAGGAGATCTGGTGCCAGCTGTTCTCCGAGCCCTCCGGCGGCTCGGACGTCGCCGCCTCGCGCACCCGCGCCGTGCAGGCGGACGACGGCTCCGGCGACTGGATCATCAACGGCCAGAAGGTCTGGACCTCCGGCGCGCACTATTCGGACTTCGGCATCCTCATTACCCGCACCGATCCGGACGTGCCGAAGCACCGGGGCCTGACGATGTTCTGGGTCGACATGCACGACCCGGCGATCGAGGCGCGGCCGATCCACCAGATGTCGGGCGCTTCTGGCTTCAACGAGGTCTACTTCACCGACCTGCGGGTGAAGGACAGCCAGCGCATCGGCCCGGTGGGCGAGGGCTGGCGGGTCTCGATCGTCACGCTGATGAACGAGCGCAATTCCATCGGCGGCGGCGCCAGCTACCACCGGCAGATCATGGACCTGGCCTCCAGCATCGCCACGCTGGCCGGCTCCGGGATCAAGGACGCGTCCCTGCGCGAAAAGGTCGCCGACTGGTACGTGCGCGCCGAGGGATTGCGGCTGACGCGGCTGCGCACCCAGACCGCCCTGTCGCGCGGCCAGACCCCGGGGCCGGAAGCCTCGATCGGCAAGCTGGTCACCGCGCCCTTGATGCAGGACGTCGCCAACACGGCGATCGAGCTGGAGGACCAGTTCGGCATCATCCGCGACCCCGCCGTCGCGCCGCTGTCGGCGCTCTTCCAGTCCACCTTGATGAGCGCGCCCGGCATGCGGATCGCCGGCGGCACCGACGAGATCATGCGCAACATCATCGCCGAGCGGGTGCTGGGGCTGCCGCAGGACGTGCGCGTCGACAAGGACGTCGCGTTCAAGGACATACCCACCGGGCGGTAGCGAAGAGAACGCCGTTACCCCATAAAGTGGTAGCCCGGGGCCGCGCTTAACCTCTTCGCAAGTGGGGACAGGCCATGGTGTGCGCCGAGTTAGGCATCCGTGGCCACCATGCATACTCTCGGCGATACCGCTGACCGGCGCCCCGCGCTGTCCGCGGACAGTCTTTGCGAAGCGGCCCTGGCGGCGTTCATCCGCGATCCGGATTGCCGCACCCTGACCGTCGTCGAGGATGAAAAGCCGATCGCGGTGATCCACCGCGAGGCGTTCCTGGCCCGCATGGAATCGCGCGGCGCCGCCGCCAAGCCGATCCTCGAAGTCGCCGAGCCCGACCCGCTGGTCGCCGAGGCCGGCGAGGAGGTCGACGCCTTCGTCAAGCGCGCCATGGCCGAGCGGCCGTCGGCCGTGCTGTCCGGGTTCATCGTCTCCGAGAAGGGCGCCTACCAGGGCGTCAGCGACCTCGGCCGCCTGCTGCCGGTGATGAGCGGCGCGGCTGCCGCCCCCCCGCCTTCGACCCTGCTGGAGCGGGTCTGCGCCGAGGTGCGCGAGCCGATCGCCCATGCGCTGGCCGCCGTCGAAGGGCTGAGACGCCTACGCCTGCCCGACGCGGCCGGCGCCCAGCTGGACGCGATCGCCGAGGCCGCCGAGAGCGCGATGTCGCTGCTGGACGTCGCCGCCGACCTGCAGAAGGCCGAGGCTGGCCGCCTGGCGATCACGGCCGAGGCGCGGCGCCTGCAGGAGGTGATGGACGACATCGAGGCGCGCTGGCGCGATCAGGCGGAAACTGCCGGCGTCACGCTGCTGGTCTCCTACGACGGCGCGCCGGACTGCGCGGCCATGATCGACACCGGTCGCCTGATGCAGGTGTTCGACGCATTGATCGGCCATGCGCTCGCCCACTCGCAGCGCGGCGTCGTGGAGGCGAGCCTGCAGGTGCGCCGGGCCGGCGCCGACCTCGCGCTGACTGGCCGGGTGCGCGACAACGGCGCCGCCTATCCGCCAGACTACCTGGCCGGCATGTTCCGCGGCCTTTCCGACGCCGCGGCCGCCGGCGGCGCCGGGTTGCAGTTGCAGCTGATGCTGGCCGAGCGCGCCATCGAGGCGATGGCCGGCAAGCTCGACGCCAAGCCCAACCCCGGCCCGGGCGCGACGGTCTCCTTCGACCTCGCCGCCGAGGCCGCCGTGCAGGAAGCCGCCGACGACGATGCGGTCGGCGCCGACGCCGCCCGCTCGGCCCACATCCTCGTGGTCGACGACAACGCCACCAACCGGATGGTGGTCGAGGCGCTCTGCGAGATGTTCGACTGCTCGACCGAGTCGGTGGCCGACGGCGTCGAGGCCGTGGAAGCCGCCAAGGCCGGCCGCTACGACGTCATCCTGATGGACATCAAGATGCCGCGCATGGACGGCGTCGCCGCCACCCGCGAGAT
>DASXZG010000124.1:0-10644 GCA_036502045.1 Caulobacteraceae bacterium
CGCCTTGACCAGCGCCAGGCCCAGGCCCGGGCCGCCCTGGTCGCGGCCGATGAAGCGGTCGAAGATGTGCGCCTGCACGTGGAACGGGATGCCGCGGCCGGTGTCGGCGACGATCAGGCGCACCTCGCCGCCGCCGCGCTCGGCCGCCAGCGTCACCAGGCCGCCGCCCGGCGTCTGGCGCAGCGCATTCTCGATCAGGTGGTCGAGCATCTGACCAAGCCGGCGCGAGTCGCCACGCAGCAGCCCGACATCGGCGCCGGCGGCGATGGTGAGCAGCACCTGGCCGCCCTCGGCGGCCTGGTTCCAGCGGCCGGCCGCCGCTTCCAGCAGCCGACCGACGTTCACGTCCTCCATCTCCAGCGCCATTTCGTCGGCGTCGATCTGGGCGATGTCCAGGACGTCGTCGATGGAGCGGCCGAGCTGCATCGCCGCCTGCCGCACCGCCGCCACGTGGCCGCGGCCGCGGTCGGAGAGCCCCTCGCCGCCGCGCTCCAGCAATTCCGAGTAGCCGATGATCGTCGTCAGCGGGGTGCGCAGCTCGTACGAGACGTTGCCCACGAAGTCGCGCTTCAGCCGTTCGGCCTCGGCCAGCGCCGCCTCGCGGTCCTGCAGCGCCGCTTCCAGATGCCGCGTGTCGGTGACGTCGACGAAGCCGATCAGCGTCGCCCCGTCCGGCAGCGGGCGCGACTGGAAGGCGACGATGCGCGCATCGGCGGTGGTCAGCTCCTCGGAGACCGGCGCGCGCGCCTTCGGCTCCGGATCGGTGACGCGCGCCTTCAGGTCGCGCCAGAACTGGCGGTCGTGCAGGCGGCGCAGGCACAGCTCCTCGACGCCCTCGAAGTCGGCCGCCGCCGCCAGCTCGGCCGCGCTGACGCCCCAGAAGCGCTCGAACGCCTCGTTGTGCAGCTTCAGCCGCCCGTCGGACGAGAACACCGCCACCGCGTCGGTCAGCTTGTCGAGCGTCGCCTGCTGCACCTCGAGCATGCCCTGGAACTCGGCCTTCAGCTTCAGCTCGTCGGTGATGTCGGAAAACAGCAGCAGGAGGCCGCCGCGCGGGTGCGGCTGGCGCACCACCTTCAGCGTGCGCGACTCGGCAACGCGCCACAGCTCCTCCGACGGGGCCAGCGCCTCGTAGGCGGCCAGCTCTCCCGTCTTCCACCTGGCGTAGTCGGCGGTCTCGGGCAGGCGGCGGCGCTGGCGCAGGCGGTCGAGAAGCTCAGAGTGCGTTGGCCGCTCGCCCAGCCAGGCCGGCTCCAGCCCCCACAGCTCGGCGAAGGCGGCGTTGTTGAAGATCAGCCGCCGGTCGCGGCCGAAGATGGCGACGCCTTCGCGGATCTGGTTCAGCGTCTGGTCCTGCGCCTCGTCCTGGCGGCGCAGGTTCTCGGCGGCTTCCTCGGCCTCGGTGACGTCCTCCGACCAGACCCCCACGCTGCCGCCTTCCAGCGGCTGGGCGGTGACGCGGAAGGCGCGGCGGCGGCCGGCGACGGTGGCCCAGCGCACGCCTTCCTTGCGCTCATTGGCCCGGCCTGCGTCGCGCGCCAGATCGTCGGTGCCGCGATCGAAGGTCAGGCTGCGCGCCCTGGCGACTTCCAGGCTGTCCGCGCCGGCGGCGTCCAGCCAGGCGCGGTTGACGAAGGTGGGCGCGCCATCCGCCGCGGCGATCCAGGCGGGCTCCGAGCGCGCGTCGAGAAAGCCGGCCAGACGCGCGGCGGTGGGCAGGCCGCCGGCGTCGCTGACCGGGTAGAGCTGCAGGAACGCCAGTGCGCCGCTGGCGCGGCCCTCCACCGCGACCACGCCGCCGGATGGGCCCCGCGCCTCGAAACTGAGCGGCGCGCCAGTCTCCACCAGCGCCTCGATGCGGCGGGCGTGTTCTGCGTCGAGGGCGCTCAGCGCCGCCACCACAGCCGCTGGCTCGGCCGCGCAGCCCAGGCGCTCGGCGGCGGCCACGAGATTGTCGGCGCCGGCGGCCAAACGCGCCCCCGTGCGGCCCACGGCGATCACGGCGACTCCGAAGGCTTCGGCTGAGGCTTCGGCGGCGCGGCCGCTGGCGTCCAGATCGGATGGCGCTGTCGCGGGCCGCGCCCGGCGCGCCCACACAGCCGCGCCCAGCGCCAGGATCGACACCCCGGCGGCGGCGAGAAGCAGCGCGTCAGGGAACGCCTCTCGAATCATGCCCCGCGGAGCATAAGCGTTCCGTCCACGGCCCGCATGACGCATGATTGGCGCATGAGCGCGATCCGTTATCCCGTGGCCGCCAGCGCCGAGGAAGCGCTGTCAAGCCCGCGCCGGGCGGCACGGGAGCGGGAGGCCGTGCAGGCCGCGGATGGACCAGTGCGGTTCGTGTCGGAGGACGTCGGCCCGCCGTTCGCCACCCGCGAGGCGGCGCTGGACGCCTATCCAGGGCGCTTCGACGACGAGCGGCCTGGCAAGCCGCAGCCGGCTGCGGAAGACCGCTTCTGCGCGCTGGTGGAGCGCGCCGCCAAAACCGCGCCGGAGCCGGTCGAGCCGAGCTTCGCCGACGGACGGCGCTGGCCGACGCCGGCCAAGCCGCCAGCGACGGTGTTCCGGGTCAGCGTCTCCTACTGGCGGATCGGGCCCGCCGAAGCCACGCCGCCACCGGACCAGGCGCGGGCGCTGCGCCGCCGGGTCGAGTCGGTCGGCTTGAGCGCCGCCGAGCTGCGGGCGCTTGCCAACCAGCCGCTGCGGCCGGTGCGTCCGCAGCAACCGCTGGACGCCGGCTGGTTCGAACGCCCCGCGCCAGAAGCGCCGCACATCCTGATCCCCGACGACTGATGGCGTTCGCCGACCTCGCCGCGCCGTCGCTGGAGGACTTCGCCGCGCTCGCCGAAGCCGCGTTCGCCGCGCTTCCGGCCCCGTTTCGTCACGCCGCTGGCGAAGTGGTGTTCCGCATCGACGACTTCGCCGACGACGAGACGCTGGATGCGCTCGGCATCGAGGACCCGTTCGACCTCACCGGCCTCTACCAGGGCGTCGACCTCGCGCGCCGCTCGGTGATCGGCCCCGCCGCCGAGCCGGCGCGCATCTTCCTCTATCGCCGGCCGATCCTCGACGAATGGGCGGCGCACGGCGAGGTGACGCTGGGCGACCTGGTCACCCATGTCCTCGTCCACGAGATCGGCCACCACCTCGGCCTCTCCGACGACGACATCGACGCGATCGAAGCGCGCGCCGACTAGCCTCCCCTCCCCCTTGCTGGGAGGGGTTGGGGATGGGGGTGAAGCTCAGCGCCCGGTGGCTGGCTGGCGAGCCGGAGACACCGAGCTGACACCCCCATCCCTAACCCTTCCCCGCAAGGGGGAAGGGAACGGTGCGGGCCGGCTGGCGTCAGCGGCCGCCCCTTGAAATTAGCCGTCGCCAGTCAAGCTTCACCGTGTCACGCTCGGCCCAAACAAGACCTCGGGGGAGGACACGATGATCGAGACCCACGCCTATACGGCGATCGTCTCGCTGCTGGCGCTGCTGCTCTACTTCTACATGGGCTTCAGGGTCGGCCAGGGCCGCGGCAAGTACAACGTGCCGGCGCCGGCGGTGACCGGGAACCCGGACTTCGAACGCGCTTATCGCATTCAGATGAACACGCTGGAGTGGCTACCGACGTTCCTCGTGTCGCTGTGGCTGTTCAGCCTGTCGTGGGGCAGCGACCTGATCGCCGCCGCCATCGGGCTTGTGTGGATCGTCGGCCGGATCCTCTATCTGACCGGCTACTCCAAGGCGGCCGAGCAGCGCGGGCCCGGCTTCGGCGTGCAGGCGCTGGCCACGGCGGTGCTGCTGTTCGGCGCCCTCGGCCGCATCATCTTCATGGTGGCGACGCACAAGCCCTGAGCGCCAGGACACCGATTGTCAGCACTCGGACGAGCCGGCTGCTAAATCCTTGGATTAACGGAACTTTTCGGGTTGCAGGGCTATTGATTCGGCCTCTACGGTGAAGCCTGCGACGTGGGAGGTTTCGATGGCTGAACTCCAGCGGCAGCTGCGCGGCGAGCGCCTGACCACGACCGAGGTGCTTTACTACCTGCCCGACCATCCGGCGCTGCTGCAGCGCTTCCTGTGGCAGACCCTGGACCTGCCGCCGGAGTTCCCCCGCGTGCACGAATTCCTGACCTTCTGGCGCCGCGAGATCGACGCGGTCATTCACTCCGTCACCTGCTCGGCCGCCGGCCTGGTGGCGCCGGCGCGGATCGAGGTCGAGCGCGATGTCGGCCTGCTGCATTGACGGACATCCGCGGCGTCGGCGCCGCTGACCTGGACGCGCTCTACGCCATCTGCCTTGCCACCGGCGACGCCGGCCAGGATGCCGGCAGCCTCTATCGCGACCCCAGGCTGGTCGGGGAACTCTACGCCGCACCCTATGCCGTGCTGGCGCCCGACTCGGCGTTCGTCGCGCAGGATGAAGTCGGCGTCGGAGGCTACATCGTCGGCACGGCCAACACGCCAGCGTTCGAAGAGCGCCTGGAGGCCGAGTGGTGGCCCGCGTTGCGGCGCCGCTATGCTGAGCCCCTGGGCGACCCCGCCGGGTGGAACCTCGATGAGTTGCGCGCGTGGCAGATCCATCACCCGCGGCCTCCACCGGCGCGCGTCACCGGCCCGTTTCCGGCGCATCTGCACATCAACCTGACGCCACGCCTGCAGGGCCAAGGTCTGGGCAAAGCGCTGATCGACCGTTGGCTGGGGCGCATGCGCGAACTCGGCGCGTCCGGCGTCCACCTGGGCGTTGCTGCGCAGAACCATCGCGCGATCCGCTTCTACCGCGCCTACGGCTTCGATGAGTTCGTGTTTCCGCGGCCGCGGCCGGAGCCGGACTCGCTCTACTTCACGATGACACTCTGAGCCGCCTCAGGCGCCCTGCATCATCTCGCGGGTGACGCGGTATTCGCCGTCGAGCCAGGCGACGACTTCGCGGGCGGCGGGGTGGTCGAAGGCGGCGTAGCGTTCTCGCAGGCGCGGAATGTCCGCTTCGATGTGGGTCAGCCCGCCGTCGTGGAAGGCGACCAGATGACGGCGCAGCAGCGCCGCAAGGTCCGGCCCCAGCACCTGCTCGGCCGCCCGGTCCCAGGCGGCCACGTACTGGTAGGCGTCGCCCAGCCGGTAGCTCTCGGCCAGGGTCAGCGCCGGGATGCGGAACAGGGTCGGCTGCAGGCAGGGGTTCACGGCGTGGGCGGTGACGTGCTGAGCGTTCGCGCCCGGCCGACCGGTGAAGGCGCGCAGGTAGAGATAAGGGCTCATGCGCATGCCGTCGTTGACGGGATAGTTGTCCCACAGCACCGGCTTGCGGCCGATCTCGTTGGCCACTCGGTCGAGGTGGCCAGGGCTGAACTCGCGGGCGCAGACCTCCTCGCCGGTCCAGAAGAGGCCGATGGCGGGGTCGAGCCGGGCGGCGAGATCGCGCAGATAGTTCGGTGGCGGCTCGCCGAAATAGCGCGGCAGGCTGGGATCGTCCGAGTAGATGCTCGGGCAAGCGATGACGCGCCGCGCCGCCGTGCGCTCGGCCATCCAGGTGACGATGGCCGCCTGCGTGGCGACGATGTCTGGCGTGTCGCAGCGCATATCGTCGAAGAGAATCGCCAGCTCGGTCATGCCGGCGGCGTCGAAGAAGGCGAGCTTGCGCGCCAGCGCCGCCTTCGCCTCGTCGTCGAACGACCGGTAGACCTCGAACGGGCTGAAGCCGACGCCGAAGCTAAGTCCGATGTCGGCGCAGAGACGCGATAGCCGTGTCAGCCGCTCGGCTTCCGCCGGCGGGTAGTCCACCCGCCAGTCGCGGCGCAGGTATTCATCGCCCTTCGGCGCATAGAGGTAGAAGCCGTAGCCGGCCTCCTTCAGGAACCGCGCCTGCGCCTCGCGCTCGTCCCAGGTCCACTGGCGGCCGTAGAAGCCCTCGATCAGTCCGAGCTCGACCACGGCCGCCACCGAACCTTAGCGCGGCTGCATGCGGATGCCGCCGTCGAGGCGCACGGTCTCGCCGTTGAAGTAGCCGTTGGTGATCATCTCCAGCGCCAGCGAGGCGTACTCCGGCGGCACGCCCAGGCGCTTGGGGAACAGCACTGAGGCGGCGAGGCCATCGCGCACCTGCTGCGGCGCGCCGCCGAGCAGCGGGGTGTCGAAGATGCCCGGCAGGATGGTGTTGCAGCGGATGCCTTCCTGGGCGAGGTCGCGCGCCACCACCAGGGTGATGCCGACGACGCCGGCCTTCGAAGCCGAATAAGCCGCCTGGCCGATCTGCCCGTCCTCGGCCGCCACCGAGGCGGTGTTGACGATGGCGCCGCGGTCGCCGTCCGGCAGCGGCTCGAGGGTCATCATGCCGGCCGCGCTCTTGGCGATGCAGCGGAAGGTGCCCACGAGGTTAATCTGCAGGATCAGGTTGAAGCTCTCGGTCGGGAAGGTCTTGATCTCGCCGGTGTTGCGGTCGCGGCTCGCGGTGCGCGCCGCGTTGCCGGTGCCGGCGCAGTTGACCAGGATGCGCTCCTGGCCAACGGCGGCGCGGGCCTTGGCGAAGGCCGCGTCCACTTCGGCTTCCGAAGTGACGTTGCAGGCGCAGAAGACGCCACCGCCGACCTCCTTCAGCAGCGCCTCGGCTCTGTCTTTCTGCCGCTCCAGGTCGAAGATGGCGATCTTGACGCCGTGGCCGGCCAGGGCCCGCACGGTGGCCTCGCCGAGGCCGGACGCGCCGCCGGTGACGATGGCGGTGATGGTGTTGTCGAGCTTCATGGGCCCCTCCGTTGCTGGCCGACAGCGGCCCAGTGTTTGCGCCCCTCTAGCCTCACCGGGGCCAAGCCAAAAGTGTCACGCCGCGTCAAGACCATGTCAGGGCGGCAGGACCTGGGTCGATGCCGCGCCGGCCGCGATGGCGATGAAGAGCAAAAGGGCGGCGAGCGTGTTGGACTGGAAGACAGCGAGGGCGCGGGCCGGGTCGTCCAGCCTCAGCATCGCAGGCTGGCGCAGCAGCCAGGCGGCGTAGACCACCGCGAGGGCCCAGAAAGCTACGCCGAGCCGTGCTTGCCAGCCGGCCGCCAGGGCCAGGGCGATGGCGACGAGGTAGAAGCTGGCCACGGCAGCGCGCGTCGCCGCGCCGAGCCGCCGCGCCGATGACTTCACCCCGGCCAGCGCATCGTCCTCAAGATCCTGCACCGCGTAGATGGTGTCGTAGCCGAGCGTCCAGGCGACGCCGCCGGCGTAGAGCAGCAGCGCTGGGGTCCAGGCGGCGAGCGCGGCCGGCGGGGCGATCGCCGTGAAGCCCAGTAGCGCGCCCCAGTTGAAGGTCAGGCCCAGCCAGGCCTGGGGCCACCACGTGATCCGCTTCATGAACGGGTAGGCGGCGACCAGCGCCAATGAGGCGACGCCCAGCGCGATGCTGATAGGGTTGAGGCTCAGAAGGATGGCGAGGCTGGCGAGGCAGCAGAGCGCGACGAAGACCAGCGCCGCCTTCACTCCGATCTGGCCCGACGCCACTGGCCGGCCGGCCGTGCGCGCCACCTTGGCGTCGAGATCGCGGTCGACCACGTCGTTGTAGGCGCAGCCGGCGGAGCGCATCAACAACGCGCCGGCGAAGAACAGCGCCAGGAGCCGCAGGTCCGGCAGTCGCCGCATCGTTGCGTCCGCCAGCGCGATCCCCTCCCAGCCGGGCAGCATCAAGAGCCAGATGCCCGTGGGCCGATCCAGCCGCGCCAGCCGCAGCCATGGCCGCAGCGGCGGCGGCGCCAGCCGGTCCACCCAGTTGCCGGGCGCGGCGTCGGGCAGCGCGCTGGTCATGGAGGCGCGGTGGAGAGCCGCCAGCCATCGCCGGCCAGCCAGGTGTCGTCGCCACCGACGCCGTCGCCGAGCACCAGCGACGCCACGCGGCGCGGCGGGCGCTTGGCCTCCGCATCGGCGCGCAGGCCGTCGATGGCGGTCTTCAGCCGGGCGCCGGCTTCCGGCGTGCGTCCGCTCATGCAGCTGTAGATGCCCACCCCGCCAACCAGCTCGGCGGCGAACGCCTCGCCACGGCGCGTCACCATCAGGTTCACGCCTGAGCCGCCGCCAGCCCACGACTCCATGGTGACGGTGAGCGGGATCATCATCCGGCCGCCGTCGTTCAGCAGCCGCACCCAGGCCAGCGGCACGTGATCGACGCCGCAGCTGGCGACCACGATGTCCGCCGGCCCCCTCGCCAGCGCCATGCCGTCGCCGCAAAGCAGCTCCGCATTGGGCCAGTCGGCGAGGTTGGCCCGCGCCCGCTCGGCCAGCGGCGGCTCGTGCTCGATGCCGGTGACGCGTCCCGCCGGGCCCACCATCTGCGCCAGCCACGCGGTGAAATAGCCCGTGCCGGCGCCGACATGGATCGCCCGTTCGCCGGCTTTCGGTTTCACGCGCTCGAACAGCGTCGCCCAGAGCCCAGGCTCGCCGTTGTTGAGGCGCTTGTCGGCGTCCAGCGGCACGACGACGTTGCGATAGAGCCGCGCCGGGTCGGACGTGTCTTCCGTCTCGCCCTTGGCCACGTCCATCAGCCGCCAGGGCGGCGGGCCGACGAAGCGTTCGCGCGGCACGCTGGCCACCGCGTCCAGCACCGGCGCGTGGGTCAGCTTGAACCGCGCCGCCAACTCGTCGGCGAAAGCTCTGCGGACCTGGGCGACCTCGTCCATCGCGCCATTAGAAACCGCGCCGCCAGCGGCGCAAGTGCGGCGCTGCCGCCACGTTCGGGCTTGGATTGCCCGACAATGGCCCGTCCACGTCGGAAGTTCTGGCCCCAGGGCTCCCAGCGTCCAGCAAACATCGCTATGTCAGCGGCCAGAGGCGGCCATGGAACAATACGAAGAAGAAGAGGCTGGCCGGACGCTTGGCAACCGCGAAGTGCTGGCCTTCGTCGCCGGCTATTGGCGGCGGCGGAAACTGGCGCTCGTCGCCACGCTCAGCGTCACCCTGATCGCCATCGGCATCGAGAGCCTGACGCCCTGGGCGGCGCGAGCGCTGATAGACCAGATCGCAGCGGGGCCCAGCCACGTCGCCGGGGTCTGGGGCGCCTGGGCGTTCCTGGCCGTGGTCTATCTCAGCTACGCCGTGATCCGGAACCTCGGCTTGCGCTTCTTCTGGAACCCGCTGGCCGCGCACAACATGGAGGAGATGACCAACGAGGGCTTCGCCCGCGTGCAGAGCTTCTCGTCCGACTGGCACGGCGACACCTTCGCCGGCGCCACGGTGCGGCGCATCTCGCGGGCCATGTGGGGCTACGACGTGGTCTCGGACTCGGTGATCATGTGGGTCGGGCCGGCGATCCTGGTGCTGGGCATCCTGTCGCTGCAGATGATGCTGCGCTGGCCGCTGGTGGGCGCGTTCTCGCTGGCGATGGTGATCGCTTACATCGCCATCACCATCCTCTCGTCCAACTACTACGTGATGGCCGCCAACCGGCGCTCGGTGGCGATGGATTCGCGCATCGGCGGGGCGCTGGCGGATTCGATCTCGTCCAACTCCACGGTGAAGAGCTTCGGCGCCGAGGCTCGCGAGGCGGCCCGCATCGGCGTCGTCACCCGCGACTGGCGCAAGGCGACGCTCACCACCTGGAACCGCTACATGACGGTGTGGCTGGGCCAGAACGTGCTGCTGGCGATCCTGCAGGCGGGGCTGACGGGCCTGGTGGTGATCCAGTGGATCCACGGCCACGCCAGCGCCGGCGACGTCGGCTTCGTCATCACCACCTTCATGATGATGAGCGGCTACCTGCGCAATATGGGCGACAACATCCGCATGTTGCAGCGCGGCCTGGCCGACGTGGAAGACGTCGCCGGCTATGCCAAGCAGGTCCCTGACATCCGCGACACGCCAGACCCGCTCGCCTTCCTGCCCGAGGCCGGCCAGGTGGCGTTCGAGCACGTGACCTTCCGCTACAAGTCGGCCGACCGGCCGGTCTACGCCGACTTCACCGTGCTGGTCCGACCTGGCGAACGGGTGGCGCTGGTGGGACCGACGGGGTCTGGCAAGTCGACCTTCGTGAAGCTGCTGCAGCGGCTCTATGACGTGCAAGGCGGGCGCATCCTGATCGATGGGACCGACATCGCCTCGGTGCGCCAGAACGAGCTGCGGCGGGCCATCGCCGTGGTGCCGCAGGACCCGGCCCTCTTCCACCGCTCCATCGCCGAGAACATCGGCTATGCGCGGCCTGATGCGACGCTGGAGGAGATCGCTCTGGCGGCCAAGCGCGCCAGAGCCCACGACTTCATCGCCGCTTTGCCCAAGGGCTACGACACCCTGGTCGGTGAGCGGGGGGTGAAGCTCTCGGGCGGCGAGCGGCAGCGGGTGGCGATCGCGAGAGCCTTCCTGGCTGATGCGCCGATCCTCGTTTTGGACGAAGCCACCTCATCGCTCGACGTGGAGACCGAGGTGCAGGTGCAGGCGGCCACGGAGGAGCTGATGGCCGGGCGCACCACCATCGTCATCGCCCACCGGCTCTCCACCATCCGAGGCGCCGACCGCATCCTGGTGTTCGAGAACGGCCGCATCGTCGAAGAGGGGAGGCACGGCGAGTTGGTGGCCAAAGGCGGGACGTATGCCCGGCTGCATGCGGTGACCCAGGGGACTTAAGGGGCCACGGAAAACACGGAAAACACGGACACGCCCCTACCCCACCAACCCGCTCATCCCGGCGAAGGCCGGGAC
>DASXZG010000125.1:0-27186 GCA_036502045.1 Caulobacteraceae bacterium
GAGCGAGATCTCGCCTTTGTAGAGGGTGGCGGTCCAGTTGTAGACCTTCACCGCCGAGGGCACGGCCACCACGAAGCTCAGGAACGAGAAGATCACCGCGGCGTAGCGGGACTCGCCGGCCACGAACATGTGGTGGCCCCAGACCATGAAGCCCACCGCGGCGATGGCGATGCTGGCGCTGGCCACGAACCAGTAGCCGAACAGCCGCTTGTGCGCCGAGGCCGTCACCAGCTCGCTGACCACCCCCATGGCCGGCAGGATCATGATGTAGACGGCCGGGTGGCTGTAGAACCAGAACATGTGCTGGAACAGCAGGGGATCGCCGCCCAGCGAGGGATCGAAGATGCCGATGTGGAACAGCCGCTCGGCCGACAGCAGCACCAGGGTCACCGCCAGGACCGGCGTCGCCAGCACCAGGATCAGCGAGGTCGCATAGTGCGACCAGACGAAGATCGGCAGCCGCCCCCAGGTCATGCCGGGCGCGCGCAGCTTGTGGATGGTGACGATGAAATTGAGCCCGGTGAGGATCGAGGAGAAACCGACGATGAACACCGCCGCCGCCGCGGCCACCACGTGGCCGTTGGCGAACATCGTCGAGAGCGGGGTGTAGAAGGTCCAGCCGGTATCGACGCCGCCAGCCATCAGCACATAGATCGTGACGCAGCCGCCGATCGCATAGATGTACCAGCTGAGCAGGTTCAGCCGGGGGAACGCCAGGTCCTTCGCCCCGATCATCAAGGGGATCAGGAAGTTGCCGAAGGTCGCCGGGATGGACGGGATCAGGAAGAACCAGACCATCACCACCCCGTGCAGGGTGAAGGTGCGGTTGTAGCCTTCGTTGGTCAGGAAGTGATGGGTCGGCGAGAGCAGATCCAGCCGGATCAACCCCGCCGCGGCCCCGCCCACGAAGAAGAAGGCGGTGATCGACAGCAGATAGAGGATCGCGATCCGCTTGTGATCGGTGCTCAGCAGCCAGGAGCGAAGCGTGCTTCCGGCGGCCAGATAGCTGCCGCGCTCCTCAGGGGTCAGCAACGGGACGGCGGTCATGGCGATGGCTCCCTCAGCGGCGCCGTCTGCGACGGCCCCGCGCCCAGCGACTTCAGGTAGGCGACCAGCTTGAGGAGGTCCTCCTCCGAGATCTCGCCCGCGTAGGTCGGCATCACCGGCGGGTAGCCGGCGGCGACGTCGCGATTGGGGGCGACGATGCTGTCGCGCAGGTACTGGTCGTCGGCGGTGACGACGCGTCCGTCCGCCAGCGGAACCGGGCGGCCGACCAGGCCGTCCAGCCGTGGCGCCCGCACGCCCGACTGCGGCGCGTGGCAGCCGCTGCAGCCGAGGGTGTCGAACAGCGCCTTGCCCTGGCTCGCCAGATCGCCCGACGCCCCGGCCCGCTGCAGCCAAGCGGCATAGTCGCCAGGGTTCAGCACGTAGATGCGGCCGACCATCAGCGAATGGTCCATGCCGCAGAACTGCGAACAGCGCAGGTCGTAGACGCCCGGCCGGTTGGCGTTGAACCAGAGGCTCGTATAGCGCCCCGGCAGCACGTCCTGCTTGATGCGCAGCGCCGGCACGAAGAAGCTGTGGATCACGTCCTGCGACGTCATGGTTAGCCGTACGTCCTGGCCGACCGGGACGTGCAGGTCGTCGATTTCGCGCTGGCCGCCAGGATGCTCGAACTTCCACATCCATTGCTTGGCGACCACGTCGATCACCAGCGAGTCGGCGGGCGGGCGCCCCAGGTCGAGGTAGAGGTAGGCGGCGTAGGCGAAGAACCCGAGGGTGAGCAGGAACGGGATCACCGTCCATGAAGTCTCCGCCAGCACGTTCTGACTGGGCCGATGGGTGCGGTCGGCCGCACGGCCGCGGCGATATTTGATCGCGAAGACAACAATCAGCACGAAGACCGGCGCGGTCAGGCAGAAGATCAGCGCCGTGAACGCCGCCATCAGCGTGTCGACCTTCACCGCGTGCGCTGACGCGGCGACCGGCCAGAACGGCAGGTAGGCGTTCACGCGGCGGCTCCAGGGCCAGAGCGCCGCCGCTCCCACCAGAATGCCACGCCGACGCCAAGCGCCACCAGCGTTGCCGTCATCCCCGCCGCGCACTGGATCAGCCGCCAGATCGCCAGCGTGTAGCGGCCGCTGGACGGGTCGAAATGAAAGCAGAGCAGCCGAATTTCGTCGCCCAGACCCGGGGCGTCGCCATGCTCCGCCTCGTGTAGCGCCGCCTGGAGCGCCGCCGGCTTGACGCCCAGACCGGGCAGCCAGCGCACCAGCCGCCCGTCCGCCGTCAACACGGCGATCGCGGCCATGTGGGCATACTGGCCCGTGGCAGCGATCCAGGTGTAGCGATAGCCGAGCGCCTGGGTCACCGCCGCGTCCGACGCGGCGTCGCCGACCAGCGCCGCCACGCCCGGCGCATCGGCGCCGCCAAGCCGCGCCGCCGACTGGGCGGCGTCCGCCGGGGTCTCTCGCGGATCGATGCCCAAGGCCACGACCTCGAAATTGGCGCCGGGCGTCAGCGCTTGGCCGGCGAGGGCGCTGTGCACATCCGCGAGGGTCAGGCCGCAGAGATTGCGGCATTGATGCTGCACCGGGATCAGCACCAGCGGCCGGCCCGCCGCCAGTTCGGCAAGGGTGACGCTGCGCGCGTGCTGATCGCGGAACGGCGCCTGCATCGGCGCCCGGGCGAAGGGCGGCGGCGACACCGCCGCCAGCGCCGCCGGATCGACCAGCGCCGCGGCGCTCGCCGCCGGCGCGGCCAGCAACGCTCCGACAATCAGGGCGGCGCGGTTCACGGCGCCCGCTCGCTTGCGGTGGCGTTGGCCGGCGCCGGCGGCGTGGCCGCGGCGATGGCGTTGGTCGGGCCAGTGTCGGCGTCGGGCCAGCCCTGCGTCGCCAGCAGCGACATCGCCCGCCCGATGGGAATGTGCGCCAGGCTGGCGGCCCGGTCTGCCCAGCCGTAGCCGGCCAGCCGCGCCTCGGCCCGCCGCTCGAGCGCCAACCGATCGGAGAGCGCATCGACTTCCAGGCGCGGCGAAGCGGGCTGAGAAGCGGCCTGCTGAAACCCGCTCGGCGCCTGCATCGGGCGCGCGTGCTGCGTCCATGCCGTCATTCCCCAGGCGACGAGAGCGCCAACGACGATCAAGCTCAGCAACCCCGCGATCGCCAGCGCCGCCCAGCCGGCGGGAAGATCGGAGGTCTCATGGCCCGCCTTGGCGCTCATGTCCGCGCGCCCACCCAGGCTCGCGCTGGCTGCAGCAGCGCCGCGCAAAGGCCGCCGATCCCCGCCACCGCGCCGATGAACAGCAGCCCGGTTCCGGCGTCCGCGGGCGCACCCCCCGGCGGCGCGGGCAGCACCAGCCAGGCGACCTCGGGCACGGCGCCGGCGGTCACCGCGGCTGACACTCCAAGCAGCCAACGCCGGTTATTCCGCACCCCGCGGAACAGCAGCAGAAAGGCGGGGACGAAGCGGCAGGCGGCGACAAGCCAGGCGACGTCGCCCCAGACGCCCGCGCCGCGCCGCAGGTACCAGACCGCCGCCGCCGGAACGTCGGCGGACCAGCTGATGAAGAACGGCATGAAGTCGAGGTAGCCCCACAGCAGCAGCACGGTGAGCAGCAGGCCCCCGAGGATGCCCTGCCGCGGCAGGCCCTCCGGCCGGGCGAGCCCGAAGACGATGGCGGACGACAGCGCCAGCAGGATCTGCAGGCAGATGATGTAGAGTCCGAACCCGGACGAATTGAACGCCGCGTCCAGCGACTGCACCCAGTCCGTGGCCGCGAAGGTGCCGAACACCAGGAACAGGATCAGGCCGACACACGACACCGCCCGCGGCGCGTCGGGACGCCTCGCCAGCAACGCGGCGAGGGCGAACAGAATGACCAGCCACGCCACCGTCACCGCAACGAAGCCAGCCGGTGTCAGCCAAGCCGCGCGGAAGGCCGTCGTCTGCGGCTCGCGGACCCAGCCGTAGAGCGCTGGCAACGCGACGAGCACCGGCAGCAGCGTCAGGGCCCCGACCGGCGCCAGCAGGGTCTCGGCTTCCAGGATCGGCGAGGCTTCCCGCGCCCAGGCGCCGGGAACGAGGCGCATGGTCATTATGAGGCCGAGCGCGCCGACCGGCAGCGAGATCACCAGGAACGCGGCGCCCAGCCACGCCCGCCACGCCGCGCCGCCGACGATGGCGCACGCCACCAGCACCGCCAGCAGCACGGCTGCGGCGCCGCCGCCCAGCACGCGCCAGTTCCGCCACGCGCGTTCAGGGCCCATGGCTGGCCTCCACGCTGGCCTGCTCGGCGGGCGTCAACCTGGCGAGCGGCGCGGCCTGGCTCAGCTGCAGCGCGCGGATGTACGCCGCGATCGCCCAGCGATCGGCCGGCGCGACGCGGTCGGCATAGGCGTACATGACGCCGTAGCCGTTGGTGATGACATCGACGAAATGGCGCGTTGACGCCTGGCGCAGGCGCGGGATGTGGAAGCTGGGCGGCTGCGGATAGCCCCGCGAGGGGACCACCCCTTGGCCATAGCCGGCGGCGTCGTGGCAGACGGCGCAGTCGATCGCGTAGCGCGCCTGGCCACGCGCCAGCAGCGCCGACGTCAGCGGCGGCCGGGTGTCGAGGACGGCCAGCGCCGCCGAATCGCCGCGGGCGACGGCGCCGTCGGGCGGCGCCTGCATGGACATGCCGTCGGGAAACAGCGCCGAGTGGCCGTAGACCGTCTCCTTCGGCTGGGTCGCCATCTGGTCGCACGCGCCCAGCAGCGAGATCGCGGGCAGAAGCGCCTGCGCCCACCTCATGGCTCTGCCTGCACTTCCAGATCGGCCGCCGGCATCGGGGTGACGTTGACGGCGCCCAGCCGCCTCAGCAGCGCTCGGCTGTTCTTGCGGTCGAACTTCGCGTCGTCCGCATCCACGACCAGGAAAAAGCGATCGAGGCTCGCCAGGCCAAACCGCTCGATGTCGAAAACCGGGTGGTAGAGCTTGGGCAGCCGGTTGAGCAGCAGCATCGCCAGGATGCAGGCGGTCACGGCGAACAGCACCATCAGCTCGAAGGTGATCAGCACGAAGGCCGGCTGGGCGATCAGCGGGCGGCCGCCCACGTCGATGGGAAAATCGAGGTTGGTGTAGACCTGCATGCCGTAGCCGGTGGCCGCCCCGACGAAGCCGCCGACGAGCGTGGCCGCGGCGATCTTGCTCTCTTTGAAGCCCTCGGCTTCGGCGAGCCCGTCGATCGGAAACGGCGAATAGGCCTCGAAGCGCCGATAGCCGCTCTCATGCAGCCGGCGCGCGGCGCGCAGCAGGGCTTCGGCGTCGGCGAACTCGGCCGCCAGGCCGGCGGGCGGATCGGCGCGCCTAGCCACGGGACGCCTCCGCGGCTTCTTCCTCTTCGAACGTCGCTTCCTTGATCTCGAAGGCAGAGATCATCGGCAGGATGCGGACGAACAGCAGGAACAGGGTCAGCCACAGGCCGATGGAGCCGAAGAACAGCGTCCATTCCCAGAAGCTTGGCCAGAAATGGCCCCAGGACGAGACCAGGTAGTCGCGGTAGAGCGTGCTGACCAGCAGCATGTAGCGCTCGCACCACATGCCGATGGTGCACGACAGTCCCACCAGGAACAGCGCCACCGGGGCCACGCGCCAGCGCCGCAGCCACAGTAGCTGCAACGGTACGAAGTTCAGGATCACCGCGCCCCAGTAGGCCCAGGCGACCTCGCCGAAGAACCGCTCATGCAACGTGTGCAGTTCGTAGCGTCCGCCGCCATAGAGCGCGCCGAACACGTCGGCGAAGTATCCGTAGGCCGTCATCATGCCGGTGGCGAGCGTCAGCCGCCCCAGCATGTCGAGGTGCTTCTCGGTGATCAGGTCCTGCAGGCCGAACGCCCGGCGGGTGACAGTGGCGATCATCGCGACGACCGCGAAGCCGGAGAACGCCGCGCCCAGCACGAAATACGGCGGGAACACCGTCGACATCCAGCCGGGCTCGGGTCCGGCCGCGAAGATCATCGAGATCTCCGAGTGGACCGAGATCACCAGCGGCACGGCGATCGCCGCACAGGTGCGATAGGCTTGGCGCCAGCGCGCCCAGTGCCGCGCCGCGCCGCGCCAACCGAGCGCGAGCACCCCGAAGAACACCTGGGCGCTGTGGCGCTTGGCCCGGTCGCGGGTCGCGGCCAGGTCGGGAATGATGCCGACGTACCAGAACATCGCCGAGACGGTCAGGTAGGTGAGGACGGCGAAGAAGTCCCAGGTCAGCGGACTCTTGAACTGCGGCCACACACCCATCGTCGCCGGATAGGGCGCCATCCAGTAGAAGAACCACGGCCGGCCGAGGTGGATGATCGGGTAGAGGCCGCCGCAGACGACGGCGAACAGCGTCATCGCCTCGGCGAAGCGGTTCAGCGAGTTGCGCCAGCGTTGGCGCATCAGCAGCAGCATCGCCGAGATCAGCGTGCCGGCGTGGCCGATGCCGATCCACCAGATGTAGTTGGAGATCGCGATGCCCCAGTTGACCGGGATGTCGTTGCCCCAGGCCCCGATGCCGACCGCGAAGGTGACTCCGGCGGACACCAGGTAGAGTCCGAGCAGCGTGAGCGCGGCGAGGAAGGCGATCCACCAGGTGCGCTTGTGCGGAAACGCCAGCGGGATGCGCGTCACCTCGCGAGTGACGTGGCGATAGTCGGCATCCAGCGCGGCGTCCTGGCTAGCCATCGCCGTCCCCGGCGTCCGGCGCCAAGCGGGCGAGGTAGGTGGTGCGTGGCCGGGTGTTGGCCTCTTCGAGCAGTGCGTAGTTGCGGCCCTGCGCCTTCCTGGCGACCACCTGGCTGGCGCCGTCGCTGATGTCGCCGAAGACGATCGCGTCGGTGGGGCAGGCCTGCTGACAGGCGGTGCGCACCTCGCCGTCGGCGATGTCCCGCCCGGCGACCTGCGCGGCGATCTTGCCGGCGACAATGCGCTGGAGGCAGTAGTTGCACTTCTCCATCACACCGCGCGAGCGGACGGTGACGTCCGGGTTGCGCGCGGCCCGCAGCTCCGGCGGATCGCCGCCGGTGAAGTCGAACCAGTTGAAGCGGCGCACCTTGTAAGGGCAGTAGGACGAGCAGGTGCGGGTGCCGATGCAGCGGTTGTAGACCTGCAGGTTGAGGCCATCGTCGGAGTGGACCGCCGCATTCACCGGGCAGCCCATCTCACACGGCGCCTGTTCGCAGTGCATGCACGGGACAGGCTGGTTGAAGAACGCCGGATCGTCAGGCTCGCCCGCCTCGTAGTGATCGACCCGCAGCCAGTGCATGTGCCGGCCCTTGGCGACCTGGGTCTTGCCCACCACGGGCACGTTGTTCTCGGCCTGACAGGCGACCACGCAGGCGTTGCAGCCGATGCAGACGTCGAGATCGATGCTCATCCCCCACTGCGGCCGGCTCTCGGGCTTCGGCGGATAGAAGCTGGGCGGCGGTGGCGTCGGGGGCTTCGGAGCGACCGACGTTCTCGGCGCGGTGCGCACGAAATCGAAGTCGCCGAGCGTGGTGACGTCCTGGGTCGTCGCCAGCGGCAAGCTGCGGCCCGTCGGCGTGAGCGTCGCCCCATCGACCCGCCAGGATGCGCCGACCGTACGCAACGGCGCGACGTCGAAGCCGACCGCCTGGCCTAACCCTGGCGCGGTACGGCCAAAACCAAGCGTGACGACGAGCGTCGACGGATCCTGGCCGGGCATGATCCAGACCGGCCCTTCGAGCATGCGAGCGCCAGCAGCCAGTTGGACCACGTCGCCGTTTTTCAGACCGAGCCGCCGCGCCAGGGCCGGGGCGACGGCCACCACGTTGTCCCAGGTCAGCGAGGTAAAGGGCCGCGGCAACTCCTGAAGCCAAGGATTGTTCGCGAGCGCCCCATCCCACACCGCCGGATCCGGGCGGACGAGCACCGTCAGGGCGTTCGAGGCGCTCGTCGCGGGCGCGGGACCTGCGGCGCTCGCAGCCGTCACCGCGGTCACCGGTTCGTCGAGAAAGCCGCGCTCCTGCGCGGCGCGCCAGGCAGGGCTGTCGAGGTCGCCCAGCTTGTCCGTCCAGGTCGCCGCCAGTAGCCGGCGCGGGTCCGCCGCAAGATCGCCCTGCAGGTTCTGCAACAGCACACTGCGCGCCCGCACGGCGTAGAACGGACGCACCAGCGGCTGGATGAGGCTGGGACGGCCATCGACCGCCAGAGCGTCGCCCCACGTCTCCAAATCGTGCTCGACCGGCGCGTGCCAGTGGCAGAGCGCGGCGGTCTCATCGGCGTGCAGGCCGGCGTGGAAGCGCAGGCGCACCTTCTGCAGCGCGCCAGCGACCTCGAGGTCGGCCGGCGCGGCATAGACCGGGTTGGCGTCGAAAATCGCCAGGCTGTCGACCAGGCCGGCATGGGCATCGGCGACGAGCGCCGCCAGCGAGCCGCTGTTTCCAGGCGTCGCCTTGATCAGCGGCTGGCTCAGCACGGTCGTGCGGCCGATAGCGCCCAGCCGGTCGTTGATCCGTAGGGCCAGGGCCTGGATCGCCGGGTCGTGGAACGCGCCGACGCCGACGTAGGAAGCGCCGCCGGCGCGGCGCAGCGCCGCCGCCGCTTCGGCGAGCCATGCCGCCTGCGTGGCCGCAAGCGCGGGCGCGGCGACGCCCCCGACGCCCAGCGCCGCCGCGAGGGCGAGCACGAGCCGATCGACCCCGGCCACCGAGGCGATGAGCCGATGTTGCGAGACAGCGCCAGTGAGGCTGGGCGCGGGCTCGGCGGTCAGCAGTTCGCTCCCGCCTTGTCCCCGTTGATAGGCCGCGCGCCGGGCCGCCCAGCCGCGCGCCTGACTGGTCTGGAACGGGCCGGGCCCCAGCAAATCGTCGTCGAAACTGATCACGGCTTCGGCCGCTTCCAGTTGCGGGCGGACGAGGAGGGGACGACCGAACGCCTGCCGCGCCGCCTCCAGTCTCAGGTCGTCGTTCACCGGCTCGAAGGCGTGCCAGCGCGCTTGCGGCCAGCGCTGCAGCATCGCGTCGATCAGACGGCCCAGGGTCGGCGATGTGATGGCCCCGCTGAGCAGGCGAAAGCCAGCGCCTTTCACCGCGTCGAGTCGCGCGGCGTTGGCGACCATGGCGGCGTCGATCTGCGCCCAATCTGTGGGCTGACCGAGGCGCGCCGGGCCTTTGGAGCGGCCAGGGTCGTAGAGCCCCAGCAGCGCCGCCTGGGTGAACGCGTCGGTGGCCCCTTGGCTGGCGGGGTGGTCCGGCAGGCCCTCCAGCTTGGTCGGGCGTCCCTCATGCGTGGTGGCGAGCACGGGCTGGGCGTAGCCCCCAAAGGTCACGGCGGTGGCGTAGGCGCGAGACTGGCCCAGCACGATCCCGTCGGGGACCCGCACGTAGGGCCGCGCCTCGGGGTGGGGGTCCTGGTGACAACCGGCAAGTCCCGCCAGCGCCAGCGATGCGCCCATCACCTTCAGCAGATCTCGCCGGTCCGTCTGGCTGAGGCCCTCGAACGCCGTCGGGAACTCCGCCGCGGCGCGGCGCAGGTCGCGGTCGGAGAGGCGGGAACGGGCGATGTGCGGCGGGGTCATCGGCATCACCGATGGCAGAGGCCGCAGTCGGTCAGTTTGGCCGGCTCGATGTGAAAGCGCTTCATCGCCGCCGCCCCGTACGCGCGGTGGGCGGCGACCAGATCCCAGCCAGCCCAATCCATCCGGGTCACCATGTCGGGTGGCTTGAGGTGGGGCGCCGGATCGCGATGGCAGGAGAGGCAGAACCGCATCTCCAGCGCATGCGCGCGATACGCCAGCGGCATCTGGTCCATGCGGCCGTGGCACTCGACGCAGGGCACGCCGCGGTCGATGTGGATCTGATGATCGAAGTAGACGTAGCCTGGAAGCTTGGCGACGCGCGTCCAGACCAGCGGCTGGCCCGATGCGAGGCTGTCACGCACCGGCGCCAGCATCGGCGCGCCGGTCCAAACCTGCGAGTGGCAGGTCATGCAGGTGTAGGTGGGCGGGATGCCGGCTACCGGCCCGCGCTCCACGTCGACGTGGCAGTAGCGGCAGTCGATCCCAAGGTCGCCGGCGTGGTGCTTGTGGCTGAAGGGCACCGTCTGCTCGATCGGCCAGCCCTGGCCCGTCGCATAGCTCGACCGCGCCAGTCCGGTAGCAAACAGGCCGCCGCCCAGGACAAGGAAGAAAACCATGACCACCGCGGCTCGCAGCCAGATGTCCGCGGAAGGCCTGAAAATCTGAGGCATGCCGGCCCCTCCGGCGGGAGTGACGTCGATCGGGCGCTTCGTCTGTCGGCCGCCATCCCCCCATGTCGCCTGCTCCGGCCAATCCGCCGGCCGCAGCCCGCGCCTGGCGCGCTGCGGTCCCGATAGATCACGGAATGATCTATTTCACGGACGGTTCCGTTGCGACGACGCCCGTCACGCTTTCTCTGGCGGTTTGTGGATCGGGTGGGCGGCCACTTTGCCGCGGAGCCTGGCTACGTCGCCCGCCGACACCGCGGGCGCGGTGTTGCCCCAGCTGTTGCGGATGTAAGTCGCCACGGCGGCCACTTCCGCGTCAGTCAGCTTCCAGCCGAACGATGGCATCGCCAGCGCGGTCGGCCGCGCGTCCGTCGCGGTGGCCTCGGTTCCGGTGAGGATGAACCGATCGATGGTCGTCGGGTCGCTGGACTGGACGTTGGCGTTGCCTGGCAGTGGTGGAAACTCGCCCGGTACGCCCGAACCGTCGGCGCGATGGCAAGCGGCGCAGTTGTCGAGGTAGATCGCCTGACCGGCCCGCATCGCCGCCGCATCCAGGTTCATGGGCGCAGGCGCCGGTTTCGCCGCCGGCAGACTCTTCAGATAGGCCGCGACGGCAGTCAGGTCCGCATCGCTCATCTTCGACGTCGAGTAGGTGATCACGTCCGCCATCGAACCTGAGGCGGCGGAGCGGGCATTGCGACCGGTCTTGAGGAACTCGACCAGGTCCGCCTGGCTCCAGGCGGCAAGGCCGCCGTGCTGGTCGCCGTTCAGATCGGGCGCGAACCAGTTGTCGAGCTTGCCCCCTTGCAAGGCGCGATCTTGCTCGTCGCCGCCGAGGAACGTCTTCGGCGTGTGGCACGCGCCGCAGTGGCCCGGGCCGTTGACGATGTAGGCGCCGCGGTTCCAGTCCGCGCTCTGGTCCGCCGCCGGCGCGAAACCGCCGGGCTTGAAGTAGAGCCAGTTCCAGAAGCCGACCAGGGCGCGGATCGAGAACGGGAACGGCAGCCGGTTGGGCGGCGGCTGATACGAGACAGCCGGGAGCGTCATCAGGTAGGCGCGGATGGCGTCGACCGAGCCACGACTGATCCGGGTGAAATAGGGATAGGGGAAGGCCGGATAGAGGTGAGCGTTCTGGTCATCGCGCCCCTCGTGCATGGCGCGGTAGAAATCCGCCTCGCTCCAGGCGCCGATGCCGGTCTGCCGGTCAGGGGTGATGTTGGCTGAGTAGATGACCCCAAAGGGTGTGTTCAGCGGCAAGCCGCCAGCGAACTTCTGCCCGCCTGGCCTATCGTGGCAGGACTCGCAGTCGCCCAGAATGACCAGATAGCGGCCCACTTCGACCTGGTTCGAAGCGGCGTCCATCGGTGCGACGGTCTGCGTGGCCCCAGGCGCAATCGCGAAGAGAACGATCAGCGCGGCGAACATGGCGATGACGCCGGACCGGTTCACGGCCGCTAAGCCTGCACCAGGGGCTGGCCGGGCGCCTTCAGGTACTGCGACTTGATGGCGTCCGCCGCGTGGTAAGCCAGGGCGGCCACGGTGCCGGTCGGGTTGTAGCCCGGCTGCTGCGGAAAGGCCGTCGAGCCCATGACGAACAGGTTGGGCACGTCCCACATCTGCAGGTACTTGTTGAGCGCGCTGGACGCCGGATCGGTCCCCATGATCGCGCCGCCGGTGTTGTGGGTGGTCTGATAGGGAACGACGTCCCACGAGCCCTTGCGATATTTCGGCTTCACCTCGCGCGGGTTCATCGCGTGGGCGATCTCCACCGCCCGATCGGTGAGGTAGTCCGACATCTTGTGCTCGTTGTCGGTGTAGTCGAACGTCATCCGCATCAGCGGCCGGCCGAAGACGTCCCGATAGGTCGGGTCGAGGTCGAGATAGTTGCCGCGGTGGCTCATCACCGCGCCATGCGTGGCGATGAAGAAAGACTTCAGGTAGTCGCTGGCCGTTTTCTTCTTCCAGTCGGCGCCCCACGCCGTGAGATCGCCGGAATCGAACAGCGTCTCGATCGGCCGGGCGCCGGTCTGCAGCACGCCAATGTAGCCGCCGCCGATGAAGCCGAGCCCGGTGTGGTCGAAATTGTCGCCGTTGAAGTCGTTCATGATCATGCCGAGCGCGCCGGCGCCGATGAACGGATTGAGGATCTTGTCGTCGAAGGTGAACTTGACCGACGAGGTGATCTGGTAGGCGTAGTTCTTGCCGATGACACCTTGGCCGGTGTTCGCATCGTAGGGCTTGCCTACGCCCGACAGCAGCAGCAGCCGCACATTGTGTAGGATGTAGGCGCTGAGGATCACCAGCTCGGCCGGCTGGTCGTAGGTCCGCCCGTCCGCGTCGGCCAGCGTCACGCTCGACACCGTCTTGCCGTCCGGCGCGAGGTTCAGCTTCAGCGCCTCGCAATTGGTCTTCAGGGTGAAGTTCGGCTTGCGCATCAGCACCGGCAGGATCGTGGTCTGGGCGCTGGACTTCGAATAGTTGCCGCAGCCGTACTTCTCGCAGAAGCCGCAGTAGGTGCAGGGCCCCATCTGCACGCCGAGCGGGTTGGTGTAGGCGCGCGACACGTTGGCGGCGGGATGCGGGAAGGGGTGGTGTCCGAGCGACGTCGCCGCCTGCGCGAACAGCGTCGGCGCGTAAGGCATCTGCAGCGGCGGATTGGGGTAGTCACGCGACCTGGCCCCCTCGTACGGATCGCCCCCCGGCTGGATCACGCCTTGCAGGTTCCCGGCCTTGCCCGAGGCGCCGCACAGGTACTCGAACTTGTCGTAGTACGGCTCCAGATCCTGGTAGGTGACCCCCCAGTCCTGGATCGACATGTCGTCCGGCACGGCGGCCTTGCCGTAGCGCTCGATGTTGTGGCTGCGGGCGACGAAGTCCGACGGCAGGAAGCGCCAGAGCTGGCCGTTCCAGTGCACGCCCGCGCCGCCCACGCCGACGCCGGGCAGGAACGAGCCCAGCTTGCGCATCGGCAGCGCCGTCTGGCCGGTGTTGTTGCGGATGGTCAGCGTCTCGTGCGCAGGCCGCTGAAACAGTTCGTCGCGCCAGTAGTAGCGCAGCTCATCCTGGGCGAAGGTGGTGGCAAAGTCGGAGGCGGTGTCGACCCAGTCGCCGCGCTCCACCGCCAGCACGTTGAGACCCGCGTCGGTCAGTTCCTGGGCAATGATGGCGCCCGTCCAGCCGAACCCGACAATCAGGACATCGACCTTGGGCGCCTGGGCCATCGCGCTAGCTTCGCGTCCAGGCCGGCCGGCCGGTGATCCCCACCGGCGGCAGCGGAAACGGCTTGCCGTATTGGCTCACGTAGGCGGTGAGGTCGTAGCGCGCGCCGGGGAAGCCGATCAGCTTCCAGCCGGCCATGCCGCGATTGCCGCCATAGAGCGGGTCCGAGAAGAACCCCTCCATGACGTTCTGCAACAGCAGCTTGAAGTAGCTCTTGGCGTCGACGCCCTCCAGTTGCTGGTCGCCGCTGGCGAGGCGCTTGAGGAAAGCGTCCTGGTCGTCGCCGTTCAGTTTGGCGAACGCGGCCCCCGAGGCCTGCTGCGTCGCCTGGTCGATCGCGCCGATCGCCGCCCGGTACATCTGCGCCGGCGTGTAGCGGCTCTGATAGCCCTGCGTTGGCGCGCCGGTCGCCCAGGGGCCTTGCATGTACCAGTTGGTCGCCTTGCCGAAGTCGCCGGCGAGCTGGCGATCGATGAAAATTGGGACTCCGGCCTCGACCGCGCCGGGTCCCAGCTCGTCCTTGGGGATCATCCGCTCGGACGCTGCTTCGATGAAGGCGGCTTCGACGGCGGTGAAGAAGTCGTAGCGGTTGGCGGCGTCGACGCTTTGCGGAGAGGCGGCCGTGTCCGGGGTCCACGGCGGCCCGGAGCCGGCGATAGTCTCTGCCGCCAGGCCGATGGGGGCCGCGCTGAGCAGCATCCCCGCTGACAGTATGCGCCTGCGGTTCAACCTTGCGCGTTCACCGCCAGCCGGCCCCTCGGAGTCCATACATCACAGAACGATACTCTTTGGCCTCAGTTCCGAGGTGAGATTCACAGGGCAGTGGCGGGGCCCTATCGCGCTCGGATTTGATCCCGGGTGCGGTCCTGAATCTGCTCCATGCGGCATTGCGCCGGCGCCTTGTCCGGCCGCAGCCGCAGCAGCCGCGTCCCGTGCCGGAACCGGCCACCGGACACGTGGTCGTAGGAGACCTCGACGACGAGCTCAGGTCGGATCGGCGTCCAGGCGGCGGATCGCTCGGTCGACCAGCGGCTGGGCCCGCCGGGCGCGTCGCCGGTGAACCCCGGGCCGCCGCGAAGCGCCTCCAGCGTCCGCGTCAGCGCCGCCCGGTCGACGCCGGCGAACCCGGAGGTGAAGCCCACGTGGTCAAGACGCCCCGCCTCGTCGTAAAGGCCGAGCAACAGCGAGCCCACCGTCGGCGAGCGTGTCGCGTAGCGATAGCCGCCGACGACGCAATCGGCGGTGCGCACGCGCTTGACTTTGAGCATGGCCCGCTCGCCCTCGGCGTAAGGGTCGGCAAGACGCTTGGCCACCACACCTTCCAGCAGCCCGTCGTCCAGCCAACCTTGCGCCACGTTCCGGTCTTCGGTGCCCGGCGTCGCGATGAGCCTCGGACCGCCGTGGCGCTGCAGAAACGCCGCCAGGGCGGCCTGGCGACGGCTGAGCGGCTCGGCCCGAAGGTCGCGCCCACCTGGCGCCTCGAGCATGTCGAACGCGGCGAGCGTGGCGGGTTCGCGCTCCGCCAGCATGCGCACGCGGCTGGCCGCCGGGTGCAGGCGCAACTGCAGCGCGTCGAACGAGAAGGCGCCGTCGACGGCGATCAGCAATTCCCCATCGAGGGCGAAGCGATCGGCCGAGGTGGCCGCCACCATCGCGGCCACCTCGGGAAAGAACCGGGTCAGCGGCTTGCCGGACTTGGCCTGCAAAATCACCTCGCCGCCATCCCGGAACGCCAGGCACCGAAAGCCGTCCCACTTGGGCTCGAACCACCAGCCTTCGCCGTCCGGCAGCGCAGCCGCCGTCTCGGCTTCCATGGGCGCCGCGGCGCGTAGCGCCGCCGGGGCGCGCCCCTCAGTCAATCTGGGGCCGCCGCCGGCCTGGTGACGGGCCGTCCTCAGTTCTTCCGGCCGCCCCCCATTTCCGCCATCAACTCTTGCTTGCGCGCCTTCAGACGCTCGCCCATCGCGTCGAGGTCTTCGTCGCCGCGCTTGGCCTGGGCGAAGATGCCGCCCGGCTGCTCCTCTTCCTTGACGTGGTGCTTGATGTACTCGCCCAGCACCTTGACCTTGGCGTCGTAGAGCTCTTCGCCGGGCTTCATCGCCTCGATCTCGGCGATCATCTTCTTGGCGCCGTCGTGCTCGACCAGCGCCTCGTCCAGCAGGTCGTCTTCCACCTCGCCGCGCTCGTCGGCGTAGAAGATCTCCTCCTCGATCCGGGTGTGCACCTTCAGCGCCAGAGCGATCTTGTTGAACAGCTCCAGCTTCTCGGCGTCGTCGTCGAGTTGCTCGTACTCGTCGAACCAGTCTTCCACCTCGCGGTGATCCTGCTTCAGCAGCTTCACCGCCAACGGGTCGCGGCGCCCGGTGCGGCGGGTGCGCCCCTTCTTGCGGTGCGTCGCGCTGTGAGAGGTCGATGCGGTGGCCATGGCAGTTGCTCCCTGAGCTTGGCGTCTGGACCGGAGAAACTCCCTCTGGTGCGGCTGGTTCCCACGTCAGCCGAGGGCTCACGGGAACACATGGCGGCGGCGGGATTTGTCTGCCTGACACACCTCGCTGGGAGACTTCGCCGTGACCGACACCCGCCTGAAGATGCAGGACCCTCGCCACCAGTATCCCGAGCCGCCGTTCCCGAAGCAGCCGCAGCCGGCGCCGGGCCTGGCCGCCGAGATGCGGCCGAAGCCGGACCATGGCGAGACCAGCTACCGCGGCTCGGGCAAGCTGGAGGGCCGCAAGGCGCTGGTGACCGGCGCCGACTCCGGCATCGGCCGGGCCGCGGCGATCGCCTTCGCCCGAGAAGGCGCGGACGTGGCGCTGGTCTACCTGCCCGAGGAACAGGAAGACGCCGACGAGGTGATCCAGTTGATTGAGAAGGCCGGCCGCAAGGCGGTCGCCATTCCAGGCGACATCAAGGACGAGTCGTTCTGCCGCGAACTGGTCGAGACGGCGGTCGCCGCGATGGGCGGCCTCGACATCCTGGTCAACAACGCCGGCAAGCAGAAGACCCAGCGCGAGATCGGCGAGATCAGCAGCGAGCAGTTCGACGCCACGCTGAAGACCAATCTCTACGCCATGTTCTGGATCACCAAGGCCGCGGAGAAACACCTGCCGGAGGGCGCGGCGGTGATCAACACCGCCTCGATCCAGGCGGTCGAGCCCTCCGCGGCCCTGCTCGATTACGCCACCACCAAGGCAGGCATCGTCGCCTTCACCAAGGCGCTCTCCAAGCAGCTGATCAAGAAGGGCGTGCGCGTGAACGCGGTGGCGCCCGGGCCGGTGTGGACCGCCTTGCAGCCGAGTGGCGGCCAGACCCAGGAGAAGGTGCAGCACTTCGGCGAATCCTCGCCGCTGGGCCGCCCGGGCCAGCCGGTGGAGCTGGCCCCGGTCTACGTGTTGCTGGCCTCGCAGGAAGCCAGCTTCATTACCGGCGAGGTCTACGGCGTCACCGGCGGCGAGGGCCTCGTCTAGCGGCGTGGCTCGATCGGCCTAGCTGCACGCGCGCGGTTTCCTCCAGCGCCGAGCAGGCGGCCGGGCCCACCCCCCGGGAGCCGCCTCATATCAGCGCGCGTTTCTCCAACTCGTTGTTCAGCTCGGCGCCGAACAACAGCACCATTAGCGACAGCCAGACCCAGGTGAGAATCCCGACGATCGCGCCCAGAGAGCCGTAAGTGCGGTCGTAGCTGCCGAAGCTGGCGACGTACCACGAGAACAGCGCGGTCATCGCCAGCCAGCCGACGGCCGCCACGGCGCCGCCAGGCGTGAACCAGCGCCAGCGCGCCAGCGGCCGCGATGGGCCGAAGCGGTAGATCACCGACGTCGCCAGCACGATCGCCGCCAGCAGCAGGGTCAGCCGTCCCCAGTCGAGCAGCAGGACGGCTGGGCCTTGCAGCGGCGGCGTGGCGACGGCCACCGTCGTGCCAGCCATGGCCAGCCCGATCGCGCCGCAGGTGAAGGCCAGCGACTCCAGGTTCAGCCGGAAGAAGCCGCGCGCCTCCCGGGTTTCGTAGGCGACGTTGAGGCCGTCCATCAGGGCTTTGAAGCCGGCGTTGGCGCTCCAGATCGAGACGGCGATGCTCAGGCCGAAGGCGATACTGAGGGCGCCGTGGTCTGCGGCCACCAGCCGTGTCAGCTCGCCGCCGACCACGTCAGTGAGGCCGCCTGGAACCCAGCCCCGCAGTGCGGCGAGCTCGCGCTGCACGTCGGCGACGTTGGCCACCAGGCCATAGAGCGAGACGAAGGCGCTGATGGCCGGGAACAGCGCCAGCAGAACGAAGAATGTTACCCCCGCGGCGGCCGGCGCTATCCGGTCGCGGCCGAAGGCCACCACCGCGCACTTGCCCGCCTCCAGCCATCCGCCCATGCCGGCGGCGGGCGGCTCGACCGAGCGTGGCCGGGCGCGAAACAGATCCCCGACGGCCAGACCCAGGCCGACGACGAGGCCGAGGCAAAAGATGCTGACGAGATCCGCTTCCGATCGGCCTTTGCCCGACAGCGCCATCGCGCAGCTTCCTCCTTGGCGCTTGTGCACAACCGCCCGGCGCGGCCCGCCGTTCCCGGCCGCTGCAGGTCTCTTGGGGGAGGAACCAGAGACGCGCGTCCGCCGCTGAAGACTGAGGGCCGTCCCAGCGCTTCCGTGGTGACATCGGTCCTTGTGTGGCCTCAGGGCAACACTACATCGGGACTGCGGCTTGCGCTTGACCAAGGCTGGCCGCGCAAATCCGCCTATTCGAGGGGATCCATGAACATTGACCTGTACTCCGACCGCGCCAAGCAGGCGGTCCAGTCGGCGCAGTCGCTGGCGCTGGCGAGGCGCAATCAGCAGTTCGCGCCCGAGCACCTGCTGAAGGTGCTGCTCGAGGAAAAAGACGGCCTCAGCCGCGCGCTGATCCAGAGCGCCGGCGGGCGCCCTGACGCCGCCGACCAGGCGGTCGACGCCGCCCTCGCCAAGCTGCCGAAAGTCGAAGGCGGCGCGGGCCAGCTCTACATGCAGCCGGCCACGGCTTCCGTCTTCGAGAAAGCCGAGGCCGACGCCAAGGCCGCCGGCGACGCCTTCGTCACCACCGAGCGCCTGCTGATCGCCATCGCCAAGGAAGGCGAGGCCGCCGCTCAGGCGCTGAAGAACGCTGGCGCCACCGCGCAAGGCCTGCAGGCCGCCGCCGAGGCGCTGCGCAAGGGCCGCACGGCCGATTCAGCCTCGGCCGAGGAAGGCTACGACGCGCTCAAGCGCTACGCCCGCGACCTCACCCAGGCCGCTCGCGACGAGAAGCTCGACCCGGTGATCGGCCGCGATGAGGAGATCCGCCGCACCATCCAGGTGCTGGCCCGCCGCACCAAGAACAACCCGGTGCTGATCGGCGAGCCGGGCGTCGGCAAGACCGCCATCGTCGAGGGCCTGGCCCTGCGCATCGTCAACGGTGACGTTCCTGAGAGCCTGAAAGACAAGCAGCTGATGGCGCTCGACATGGGCAGCCTGATCGCCGGCGCGAAATACCGCGGCGAGTTCGAAGAGCGGCTGAAGGCGGTGCTGAACGAGGTCACCGCCGCCGAAGGTTCGATCATCCTCTTCATCGACGAGATGCACACCCTGGTAGGCGCGGGGAAGACCGACGGGGCGATGGACGCCTCCAACCTCTTGAAGCCGGCGCTCGCCCGCGGCGAACTGCACTGCGTCGGCGCCACCACCCTCGACGAATATCGCAAGCACGTGGAGAAGGACGCGGCGCTGGCGCGGCGCTTCCAGCCGGTGTTCGTCGGCGAGCCCACGGTGGAGGACACCATATCGATCCTCCGTGGCCTGAAGGAGAAATACGAGGTGCACCACGGCGTGCGCATTTCCGACAGCGCCATCGTCGCCGCCGCCACGCTCTCCAACCGCTACATCACCGACCGCTTCCTGCCCGACAAGGCCATCGACCTGGTGGACGAGGCCTCCAGCCGCGTGCGCATGGCTGTCGATTCCAAGCCCGAGGAGCTGGACGAGATCGACCGGCGCATCGTGCAGCTGAAGATCGAGCGCGAGGCGCTGACCAAGGAGCATGACACGGCCTCGAAGGCGCGGCTGGAGCGGCTGGAGGATGAACTCGACGACCTGGAGGGCCAGTCCGCCGAGATCACCGCCCGCTGGCGCGCCGAGAAGGACAAGGTCGGCCAGGCCGCCCAGGCCCGCGAGGCGCTGGACCGCCTGCGCGCCGAGCTCGCCGCCGCGCAGCGCCGCGGCGACCTGCAGCGCGCCTCCGAGATCGCCTACGGCGAGATCCCCAAGCTGGAAAAGCGCCTCGCCGACGAGGAACAGGGCGACACCGCCGCGCTGACCCCCGAAGTGGTCGACGCCGAGCAGATCGCCGCCGTGGTCTCCCGCTGGACCGGCGTTCCGGTGGAAAAGATGCTGGAAGGCGAGCGCGAGAAGCTGCTGCGCATGGAGGACGACCTGCGCAAGCGCGTGGTCGGCCAGGAAGAAGCGCTGCTGGCGGTGTCGGACGCGGTGCGCCGCGCCCGCGCCGGCCTCGCCGACCCCAACAAACCCATCGGCTCGTTCCTGTTCCTCGGCCCCACCGGCGTCGGCAAGACCGAGTTGACCAAGGCGCTGGCCGAGTTCCTGTTCGACGACGAGAGCGCCATCACCCGCATGGACATGAGCGAGTACATGGAGAAGCACTCGGTCAGCCGCATGATCGGCGCGCCCCCCGGCTACGTCGGTTACGACGAAGGCGGCTCGCTCACCGAGGCGGTGCGCCGGCGGCCCTACCAGGTGGTGCTGTTCGACGAGGTGGAGAAGGCCCACCCGGACGTGTTCAACGTGCTGCTGCAGGTGCTGGACGACGGGCGCCTCACCGACGGCCAGGGCCGCACGGTGGACTTCCGCAACACCCTGCTGATCATGACCTCGAACCTGGGCTCGGAGTACCTGGCCAGCGATGCGGTGAGCGACGGCGACATGTCGGTCGAGTCCGTGCGCCCTCTGGTGATGGACGCGGTGCGCAAGCACTTCCGGCCGGAGTTCCTCAACCGCATCGACGAGATCGTGCTCTTCCAGCGCCTCGGCCGCGAGCAGATGGATTCCATCGTCGGCATCCAGCTGCAGCGGGTGGAGAAGCTGCTGGCCGACCGCCGCATGTCGATCCACCTCGACCCCGGCGCCCTGCATTGGCTCGCCGAACGCGGCTACGATCCGGTCTACGGCGCCCGCCCGCTAAAGCGCGTGATCCAGAAGGAACTGGTCGACCCCATCGCCCGCAAACTGCTGGCCGGCGACATCGAGGACGGCGCCGTGATCCAGGTCACCAACGGCGGCGACAAGCTGGAGATCGGCCGAGCGGCGGTGCATTAGCGGCGCCGCCCACCCGCTCATGTTGGCGGGCCAGGACTGGGCAAGACCTCAGGCGTAGTGGGGCCGCGAGGCCCTATTTCAACACGAAGGACACGAAGAAAGCGAAGGCGCGCTTTGCGCGCTGCAAATCTCGCAATGGTCGTAGCCGGTTAGCCGGCGCGTCTTAGACGCGCCCTTCGCTATCTTCGTGTCCTTCGTGTTTGAATCGGGTCTCCGAGACGCACTGGCGATTGCCTGCGTGTGCTGAGTTCTCAAACGAAGTGCAACACCGTCTCGAAAGGCCTAGCTTCTCCCAGCTTGGCGACAGTCCAGGCGTCCGGGGGGACATCGCAATGAACCGCAATCTCTCGCGGCTGGCGTGTGCGCTGGCTGCGTCCGCGTCGCTGAGCGCCGGCGCGGCGAGCGCGCAGCCGGCCAGCGACTACGGCGCTCGCGAGCCCAGGCCCTGTCCCAGCCGCACCATGGCCGGCGCGCCCAGCGCGCATGCCGCCTTGGCCCTCTTCGTCTGCGACATGGAGAAGTACGCCAACGGCGATCTCTACCTGGTCGCGAATGCGGTGGTGCAGATCGGCAAGTCGCGGCCTTACAGCTCCTGGTACGACAGCGGCCACGGCGACATCGACGTCTCCCGCGCCGTCTATCCGATCCAGGGCCACTACACGGCCTATCAGTGCACCCGTCACGACCGGATGCTGGGCCAGGACCCGGCCCGCAATTGCATTCGCACCGACGTCACCCAGGCGACGGGGGTCTGCTACCTCTCGACGTTCGGCGAATGGCACTGCGGCATGATCGGCACAGGTGCGATGATGCAGGGCCTGCAGCCGCCCCCCGACACGAACTGAGCCTACTTTGGTGGGCCGCCTTCGCTGACGTCGCCGGGCTTCAGCGCCGCGGCCTCCAGAGCGAGCACCGCGTCGATCAGGAAGTAGTAGGTCTGGGCGTGGCCCTTGTCGTCCACGGTGGCCAGCGCGTCGTAGCTGTGGCCGTTCTCCTGCAGCAGCGACTGTGAGGTGACGCGCAGGCCGCGAGCGCGGATCAGGGCGTATTCCTCGTCGACGTCGATGGGGGTGAACGGCGAGGCGGTGGATTTGCCGTCGCCGGTCTGGATCGAGGTCAGGAGGCCAAGGCCGATGTCGCGCTCCAGCGTGGCGGCCTTCGCATCGCCCGCCTTCTCGTCGCAATAAGCCGCGATCAGGTGCGCGTCGGCGTCGACGTAGGCCTCGGCGATCACGCCTTTGGCCTGTTCCGTCGCCCTGGCGCAGTCGCCGATCTCGATGGCCTTGAACATGGCCTCCTTCTCGACGTTCGGGCGGTCGGCGACGAACCCCGGGCGCTCGGCGTAGGCGACGCGCAGCGCCTGCCAGTCGACGTTGGGGGCGTTGGCCTGCGCCTGCGCCAGCAGGTCTTCCCAGTGAGCCTCCGCGGCGCTGGGCGGGCCCTGCAAGGTGGTGACCGGCGCCTGAGCCGGCTGTGGGGCGTTGGCGGACGTCGCGGGGGCGGCGGGCGGCGGCGTTGCAGGCTGCGGGGTCGGCGCTGCCGGCTTCAGCGGCGGCGGCGCGGTGGCGATAGGAGCGTCGGGATCGATCTGGGCCAGCGCCGGGCTGGCGAGGCTGAGGATCGCGGCGGCGAGGAGGGCGCGCATCTGGTCTTCCGTTCCGCCCCCGGGTGTTTTGCAAAAGCCTGCGCGGCCCCGCGCCGTCAAGTGCGTGCTGCTGACAGGCTGGCGCCAACGTCGGCGCCATCTTCGCCGCATGGACACCGACCTCACCGGCCGCTGCACCTGCGGCCACGTTCACTATCGGCTGGCTGGCCGGCCGATGATCACCCACGGCTGCCACTGCCTCAGCTGCCAGCGCGAAACCGGCGGCGCCTTCGCCATCAACGCCCTCTACGAGGCCGACCGGGTGACGCTGACGGCCGGCGAAGTCGAGGAAATCGCCACGCCGACGGACAGCGGCACGCCGCAGTTGATCCAACGCTGCCCCCACTGCAAGGTGGCGCTCTGGAGCCACTATGGCGGACGCCGCCACGCCGCTTTCGTGCGCGTCGGCACGCTTGAGACGCCGCACGCACTGGCGCCTGACGTGCACATCTTCGTCCGCTCGAAGGTCCCGTGGGTGCGGCTGCCGCAGGGCGTGCCGGCGTTCGACGTCTACTACGACGTGCCGGCGGTCTGGCCGGCCGAGAGCTTGGCGCGGCGCGACGCGGCTATGAGGGCCGCCGGCGCTTGACGTTGCCGCGCGGCCGCCGCTGCGCCATTCAGCCGCCATGAGCGCCACGCCCGAACCCAGCGCCGATGTGGAGATCAGCCTCGCCCTGGCGCGGCGGCTGGTGGCGGCGCAGCATCCTGACCTGGCGCGCCTGCCGCTGACGGAAGCCGAGAGCGGCTGGGACAACGCCATGTTCCGGCTGGACGACGACCTGGCGGTGCGGCTGCCGCGCCGGGCGCTGGGGGCCGCCTTGGCCGAGACCGAGTTGCGCTGGCTGCCGGTGGTCGCGCCAGGCCTGCCACTGCCGGTCCCGGCGCCGGTGCGCGCTGGCGCCCCGGACGGCGGCTATCCCTATGCCTGGAGCATCGTGCCGTGGCTTGACGGCGCGCCGGCTGACCTCGGCTGGCCGGGGGCGGCGGGGCAGGGCGCGGTGCTCGCGGCGTTCCTGAGAGCGCTGCACCAGCCGGCCCCGGCGGATGCGCCGCGCAACCCCTACCGCGGCGTGGCGCTGGCCGAGCGCGCGGCGGCGTTCGAGGAGCGCTTCGCGCAAAGCGAGGCCATCGCCGGTCCGCTGCCCCATCTGCGCCGCCTGTGGGACGTGGGCGTCGCGGCGCCCATCGATACGCCGCGCAGCTGGTTCCACGGCGACCTGCACGGCCGCAACGTGCTGACCCGGGACGGCCGCTTCACCGCCATCGTCGACTGGGGCGACATGGCCGCCGGCGACGCCGCCTGCGATCTGGGCGCCGTGTGGCTGCTGCTGCCGGACCGGGCAGAGCGCGCGGCGGCGATGGCGGCCTACGACGCGTCCCAGGCGACCTGGGCGCGGGCCCGTGGCTGGGCCGCGATCATGACGGTGATGCTGATCTCCATCGCCGGCAACGAGCGCATGCCGGCAATGGGACGGGCGGTGGCCGCACGGTTGCGGGACGAGCCCTAGATCGGGACGATCAGCCGGTTCGACGTAGCTCAAGCAGGCGGAAAACTAGGTCCGACCTGTCGAATTTGGCGAGGGAGTGGCTTCTTGGATCGACCAACACGAGTTCACCGAGAAGAGAGCGACCGTTGTTCTTGACCCGGGCGAACCATGTCTCTTCCTGATCCGGTGTCAGGTGAAGGCCGGTAGATAGGCCGTCCCACGACACGATCTCAGTTACGAGCGCCAACAGCACGTCGCGCGCGTCGTCTGCATCTCTACCAAGTGTCGGCACCAGTGATTTACGCAACCCGGTGCTGTCGCTCCTTGGGTGGATGCATGGGTGCTTGTACCAAGGCCAACCAAGAGGTGGGTCGATCCATACACTTCCACCGTTGTGGCGGATGAAGAAGACTTCAGCACCGCAATGCCGGGGGCACATTGTCTTGTAGCAGGTCGACTCTGTCTCAGTCGGGCTCGTGCTTCTCTGGGGGCCTCCGCAACTTCCCCACAAGTGAAACGGCACTGGACGGTCGCGCCCTTCCACATACCGAAACTCGATAGGCTGGCCGCAAAGGCTACATTGAGCCACCGCTGGACTCCGTTACCCCGAAATCACCACCACCGTCCCCACCTTGTCTCCGCGCTCTACCGCCTCGTGCGCGCTCGCCGCGTCGTTCAACGGGTGGGTGGACGCGACCGAGAGCATGCGCTTGCCGGTGGCAATCCAGCGGGTGATGTCGGTCTGGGCGCGGCGGCGGGCTTCGTGAGGGGAGTTGGGCAGCAGCACGCCGGTAATCGAGAGGTTCTTGCGCGTCATCTCGCCGGCGACCACTTCCGGCCGCCCACCGCCGCGGCTGGCGTAGAAAGCCAGCGAGCCGTCGGCGCGCAGCGAAGGCAGGGTGGCGCGGATGTTGCCGCCGAAATCGACGTCGACCACGTGATGCACGCCCTCGCCGCCGGTGATCTCGCGGATGCGCGCCGCCACGTCTTCATTTCGGTAGTCGATGGTGTAGTCGGCGCCGCCGGCCCGGGCGCGCTCGGCCTTCTCCTGCGAGCTGACGGTGGCGATCACAGTGGCGCCGGCCCAGTGCGCCAGCTGCACCGCGTAGTGGCCCACCGCGCCGGCGCCGCCGGTCACCAGCACCACCTGGCCTTGGACAGGGCCGGGGCGAAAGAGAGCGACGTGGGCGGTCATCGCCGGGATGCCCAGCGTCGCGCCCTCGGCGAAACTGATCTGGTCCGGCAGCACCGACAGCAGGTCGACGTCGAGCTCGATGTATTGCGCGCCCGAGCCAAAGGCGCGGCCGTTGCGCTGGCCGTTATAGAACCAGACGCGCTTGCCGATCAGGCTCCTGGGCGCCATCGGCCCCACGTCCTCGACCACGCCCGCGCCGTCGCTGTGCGGCACGATCAGCGGGTAGCCCATCTGGCTGCCGGGCCCGCCGCGGCGCATGCCGGCGTCAGAGGGGTTGACGCCGGACGCGTGGACGCGGATCAGCGCCTCGCCGCGGCCGGGCCGGGGCGTGTCGCGCTCGCCGTACTGCAGCACCTCGCGAGCCGGACCCTGCTGCGTGTACCAGACTGCCTTCATGCCGGGCTCCGGTTGCTGAGCGGCTTCAGCGGGAGAGGCGTGCCGTCCGGCAGCGCCACCTGCGCCACGTTCAGCGTCATCGAGACCACGTCGTAGTAGCCGCTGACCCCGATCAGATCGATGACGCCGTCTTCACCCAGCAGCGCCGTGGCCCGCGCCAGGGTCGCATCGCTGACGCCGCGTGTCGCCCGAAGCTCGGTACAGAAGTCATAGACCACCGCTTCGTCGTCCTGCATCGCGGCCGGCCGGCGGCCTTCGGCGATGTCGGCGGCGATGGCGGGGTCCAGCCCGGCTTCCATCGCCAGGCGATGGTGGGCGTACCACTCGTACTGCGCGTCCCAGGCCCGGGCGGTGACCAGGATCGCCAGCTCGTTCAGGCGGCCCGGCACCCGGCTCTCGAAGCGCAGATACTCGCCCACTTTCTGCATGCGGTTGGCGAACTCGGGGCTGCGCAGCCAGGCCTGGAACGGCCCGCGCAGGCCGCCGCGTGGCCCGCCGGCGATGGCGTCGGCCACCACCTGCTGCTCGGGCGTCATCTGATCGCGGGAAAGCGGCGGGTAACGAGCGGTCATGGCGTCCTCCGGCGCCTCTCGTGATCGCCCGGCGCGCACATGACAAGCCCCCCGGACGGGTTGTCCGGGGGGCCAATCTCTCGCTCGCTACGCCGGCTTTAGCAGCCGTAGTAGCGCATCACGTAGCGGCCAACGTACGGGTCCCAGACCCAGTGACGGCCACAGCCGTAGCCATAGGGGCCATCGTAGCCGTAGTAGGGGCCATCCAGGGCGGACCCGAGAGCGACGCCGGCGGCGAACCCGCCGAGACCCCAACCCCAGCCGCCACCGCGGTAGCCGCCGTGAAAGCCGCCGCGGAATCCACCACCGTGGAACCCATGCGGCGCCGCCTCTACGGCCACAGGCGCTGCGGCCACGCCGATCGCAGTCGCGGCTGCGAGGGCCACGGCGCCGGCTTTGATAAAGTTGCGCATTTGAAGACCTCCTTTCGCGTCCTTCGTCGCAGAGAAGAACGTCCCGAGGCCCGATCGGCTCCCCAAAAAGCGGGTTCTGCGCCTACTTGGCAACGTCGATGACGACGCGGCCGCGCACCTGGCCCAGCGTGATCGCCTCGCCCAACGCCGGCGCGTCGGCAAGGGCGGCGTCGACCCGCATGGCGGCCAGTTTCTTCAGGTCCAGGTCCTTGGCGAGGCGCGCCCAGGCGGCTTCGCGCCTAGCCTTCGGGGCCATCACCGAGTCGATGCCGGCCAAGGTGACGCCGCGCAGGATGAACGGCGCGACGCTGCCCGGCAGGTCCATGCCCTGGGCGAGGCCGCACGCGGCCACCGCGCCGCCGTATTTCGTCGTCGACAGCACGTGCGCCAGGGTGGTCGAGCCAACCGCGTCCACCGCGCCAGCCCAGCGCTCACGGCCCAACGCCCGCGGCGGCCCGGCGAAAGCCGAGCGATCGATCACCTCGGCCGCGCCAAGGCCCTTCAGGTAGTCGCCTTCGCTCTCCATGCGGCCGCTGGAGGCCACCACCTGGTAGCCGAGCTTCGCCAGGATCGCGATCGCCACCGAGCCGACGCCGCCGGCCGCGCCGGTGACCAGCACCTCGCCCTTGTCCGGCGTCACGCCGTGCTGCTCCAGCGCCATGACGCAGAGCATGGCGGTGTAGCCGGCGGTGCCGATGGCCATGGA
>DASXZG010000126.1:0-59103 GCA_036502045.1 Caulobacteraceae bacterium
GGCCGACTGGTTCGTGCAGGCCGAGGGACTGAAGTACACCCGTATGCGCACCCAGACGGCGCTGTCGCGCGGTCAGGTCCCAGGGCCGGAAGCCTCGATCGGCAAGCTGGTCACCGCGCCTTTGATGCAGGACGTGGCCAACACCGCGGTGGAGCTGGAGGACCAGTTCGGCATCATCGCTGACAGCGACATTGCGCCGCTGGCCGCGATGTTCCAGGCGACGCTGATGTCGGCGCCGGCGATGCGCATCGCCGGCGGCACCGACGAAATCATGCGAAATATCATCGCCGAGCGGGTTTTGGGGCTGCCGCAGGACGTCCGGGTGGACAAGGACGTGGCGTTCAAGGACATCCCGACCGGTCGGTAGTCAGGGCTGTCTACCCCAAAAAGTGGTAGAAACCGGCCCGCTTAACTTCTTCGCAAGCGCGTCTTGCCATGGTGTGCGCCGAATTAGGCATCCATGGCCTCCATGCATCTTCTGGGCGAAACGATCGACCGGCGCGCGGCTTTGGCCGCTGACTGCTTTTGCGAAGCGGCGTTGGCGGCGTTCATTCACGATCCCGAGTGTCGCGTCCTGGCCGTGGTCGAGGACGAACGCCCCGTCGGGGTGCTGCAGCGCGATGTGTTCCTGGCCCGCATGGAAGCCCCCGGCGCCGCCCACCGCCCGATCGCCGAGGCGATGGAGCCCGATCCCCTGATCGCCGACGTGGCCGAGGACGCCAAGAGCTTCGTCGCCCGCTGGATGGCCCAGCGCCCCGCGGCGCTGCTGGCCGGCTTCGCGGTGGTGGAAGACGGCCGCTACGTGGGCGTCTGCGACCTTGGCCGCTTGCTGCCCGCGCTCGGCGGCCCGGCGGAGGGCCTGATCGAACGTGTCTGCGCCGAGGTGCGCGAGCCGGTGGCCCATGCGCTGGCGGCCGCCGAGGGCCTGAAGCGCATGCGCCTGCCCGACGGCGCGGCGGCGCACCTGGAAACCATCGCCGAGGCGGCGCACGCGACACTGTCGCTGCTCGACGTCGCGGCGGAACTGCAGCGAGCCTCGTCCGGCCGGCTGGAGATTGCGCTCGCGCCGCGGCGCCTGCAGGAACTGATGGACGACATCGAGGCGCGGTGGCGCACGCAGGCCGAGCTGGCCGGCGTCACCTTGCTGGTCTCCTACGACGGCGCGCCCGACGGCGCGGCCGCCATCGACGCCGGGCGGCTGATGCAGGTGTTCGACGCGCTGATCGGCCATGCGTTGGCTCACTCGCGCCGCGGCGTGATCGAGGCCAGCCTGCAGCTGCGCGAAGCTGGCGACGGTCTGGCGATCGTCGGCCGCGTGCGTGACAGCAGCGCAGCCTATGCGCCCGAAGACCTGGCGGCGATGTTCGTGGGCGCCGAGCCGGCCGCCGGCGGAAACATGGGCCTGCAGCTGCAGCTGATGCTGGCGCAGCGCGCCATCACCGCGATGGCCGGCGTGCTCGAGGCCAAGGCCAATCAGGGCGCCGGCGCCACCGCCTGTTTCGAACTGCCCGCCGAACGCGCCGAGACTGCTGGCGGGGCGATGGCGCAGACGGCAGACGTCGCCGCCACGCGCGCGGCTCATATTCTGGTCGTCGACGACAACGCCACCAACCGCATGGTGGTCGAGGCGCTGTGCGAGATGTTCGACTGCTCCACCGAGTCCGTGGTCGACGGGGTCGAGGCGGTGGAAACCGCCAAGGCCGGCCGCTTCGACGTGATCCTGATGGACATCAAGATGCCGCGCATGGACGGTGTCACCGCCACGCGCGAAATCCGCAAGCTTGGCGCCAGCGCCGGGCGGGTGCCGATCATCGCGCTCACCGCCAACGCCGACGCCGACGAAGTGGCGCAGTACATGGCCGCCGGCATGTGCGCGGTGGTGGAAAAGCCGATCAAGCCGGAACGGCTGATGGAGGCGCTGGACGCCGTCCTCGCCGACCGCGCCAACCCCGACGCGGCGGCCGCCGCCTAGAGCGCGGCGCGTTCAGCCTGAACGCTGGACCGCGATCTGCACCGAAAACCGAACCGTCAGGCCGCGGCGGCGGTCTCTTCGGCCAGCACGTCGTTCAAAGCCCCCAGCAGCGCCTGCACGCTCACCGGCTTGGCCAGATGGCGCTGCGCGCCGGCCGCCGCGCCAGCGGCGATGTGTTCGGGCTGGCAATTGGCGGACACCACGATCACCGGCGTGGCCGGACGGCCGAGTTCGCGCTCGAGCCGGCGGATCTCCCGCGTCGCGGTGAGGCCGTCCATCACAGGCATCTGAATGTCCATCAGGATGGCCGCGAACGCCTCGCGACGGGCGGCGTCGACGGCTTCGCGGCCATCGACCGCCGCCAGCCACTCCAGGCCGACCTGGTCGAGGATCGCGCCCAGCACGCGGCGGTTCACCTCGTTGTCGTCCACCACCAGCACGCGGCAGCCGGCTTCGGCCTCCGGTTCGGGGGCGGTCGCCGCGGGCTCAGCCAGGGCCAGCGAGACCTCGACGCAGAAGCGCGAGCCAACGCCTGGCTCAGACTGCGCCGTGAGCGCGCCACCAAACTCGCCGGCCAGCCGCTTGGCCACTGCCAGCCCAAGGCCGGCGCCGCCCTGTGGGCGGGTGTCGCTGTCGTCACACTGAGCAAAGGCCTCGAAGATGCGCGCCTTGGTCGCGGCGTCGAAGCCACGGCCGGTGTCCGCTACCTCGAAGGCGAAGCGGCCGTCGCCGAGCGCGCGCGCGCCCAGCCGCACCTCGCCGCGCTCGGTGAACTTCACGGCGTTGGAAAGCAGGCAGGCCAGCAGTTCCGCCAGCGCTCCGGCGTCGGCGCTGACGTCAACGTCGACGTCCCCGCCGTCGATGCGCACGGCAACGCCCTTGGCCTCCGCGGCAGCGGCGAAAGGCGCGGCGATGGCGCGTGTAGCCGCGCCGAGGTTGAAGCGGCTGCGTAGCCGATCTTGGCGGACGCTCACGCCGTCGCGCGTCAGCGACAGCAGATCGCCAATCAAGTGATCGAGCAGCGCGGCCGAGAAGGTGATGGCTTCCACCTGTTCGCGCTGTGCGCGGTCCAGGTCGGTGCGCGCCAGCGCCTGTGCCATGCCGGCGACACCGTTCAGCGGCGTGCGCATCTCGTGGCTCATGTTGGCCAGGAAGCGCGTCTTCGCGTGCTGCGCAGCCTCGGCGTCCGCCAGCGCTTGCTTCAGCTTGCATGCCTCGGTCTGCGCCAGCGCCGTCTCGCGGGTGAACTGGCCATACGACCGGGCCAGGATCAGCAGCATTGTCGCCAGAGCGAGCGCGACGCCGGTGGCGAGCGCCAGGCGACTCACGCGGTAGGACTCCGCGAGCACCACGTCGCGGTTCTGGAGCAGCCGATGCTCCCCGGTGCGCAGGTCCTCAAGGTGACTTTGGACGCTGTCCACCAGACGCACGCCTGTCGCCATGTCAGCAGGCATGCGGCGATGCGCGTTTGCCGCGGCGATGCGCGGCTCGGCGAAGGAGCGTTCCCACAGCATCACCTCCTGACGGGCCAGAGCGACGTCCCGCCGCTGGATGACCGGGTCGTCGTTAGTGAAGGCCGTGAGGTGGACGAATGCGGCGCCGAGCCGTGCGCGGCCTTGCGCCCACGGCGCGATGAAGTGGCTGTCTCCGGTGGCGACGAGGCCATCGATGGCGTTGGCCTCGTCGTTGACGGCGTCGCTGACCGTGTCGGCCCAGGCCAACTCCTGGCTCGCCTCGGCGACGTTGGCGCTGGCCGCTTCGATGCTGTCGAGGCTGGCCCAGACAACGGTGGCGACGGTCGACATGACCGCGACGATCGCCCCCAGCCCCGCGCAGAGGTCGCGAAATCGTCTGGCTTTGGTTGCGCGCATGAGCCTGGCTCCTCCTGGCGGCCCTCGGCCGCCCTGCGCCAGTTTCGGAGTTCTCAGAAAATCTTGTCTTAACAATAGGTTACGTACAATCCCCTAGGGGATTGCCCGTAGTCCGCCATTTGGCCGGCCGCCTCCGGGTAGGTGGAATTCCGGAAGCGTGCCGTGCGCGAATTCAGTTTAGCCAACATGCGAGTCCACCGATGGCGGACGAACGGGGGCCCGGATGCCTGCGCACATCGTGATCGTGGAGGACGACCGCGCCGTGCGCGCCGCCCTGGCGTTCGCGCTGGAGGCGGAGGGCTGGCGGGTGTCCGCCTTCGCCGACCCGGCGGTGGCGCTGGCTCGCGCCGCGCCGGCCGCCTGCCTGGTGGTCGACTTCCATCTGCCGGGCATCGACGGCCTTGAACTTATCGCGGCGTGGGGCCTGCGCGAACCGCGACCCCCGGCGGTGCTGATCACCGCCAGTCCCAACGCCAGCTGCCGGGCGCGCGCCGCCGCGGCGGGCGTCGTCATCGTCGAGAAACCGCTGGTGAACAGCGAGTTGGTCCAGCGCGTCCGCGACGCGGTGCAGCCGGACTAGCCGAGTCCAGCCGCCAGCGCCAAGCGCACCAGTTCCGACAGGCTGTGCGCCCCGGTCTTGGTCATCACGTGGGCGCGGTAGATCTCTACCGTGCGCGGACTGATGGCGAGGTCATAGGCGATCACCTTGTTGGACTTGCCGGCGACAAGGCCGCCCAGCACCTGGCGTTCGCGCGCCGACAGCGCCTCGAACCGCCGCAGATGCTGGCGTTGCTCATCGGCGCCGGGCAGGCGCGGCGGCGGGCGGGCCATCGCCGCAGTGATCGCCGCCAGCATCGCCTCGTTGTCGTAGGGCTTCTCGATGAAGTCGACGACGCCGGCTTTCATCGCTTCCACCGCCAACGGCACGTCGGCATGGCCGGTCATCACAATCACCGGCAGGATGAGGCCCATGTCCGCCAGACGCTTTGCCAGCGTGATGCCGTCCATGCCCGGCATGCGCACGTCGGTCACCACGACGCCGCGCGCCATCGAGGCGGCGTCAAGAAAGGCTGCGGCGCTGTCGTAGGTCGCCACCGCAAGGCCAGCGGCGGACAGCAGGAACTCTAGCCCGGCGCGCGCGTCCTGGTCGTCGTCAACCACGTGCGCCTTCGGCGCCGCTTCGTCGGGCGTTGCATCACGCGACAGCGCCAATCCCCAGTCTCCGTCCCCGCGGGCTTACCTAGCGCCCCCAGCTGGACTGTAAACCGGCCAGGTTGTCGCTGCTCAACCTTTGGGAGTCGTGGTTGCTTGGTCTGTACCGCCAAGCTGAGCTACAGCTGGCGCGTCACCCGCGCCGGACCGTACGCATGACCACGACAGACGCCGAGTTCGAACGCCGCGAATTTCTCGCCAACATCGTCGAGAGCTCGCAGGACGCGGTGATCGGTAAGACCCTCGACGGGACAGTGACCAGCTGGAACCGCGCCGCCGAGGAGATGTTCGGATACGGCTCTGACGAGATCATCGGCCGCTCAATCCTGGTCTTGTTTCCGCCCGAACTCGCGGCCGAAGAGGGCGTGATCCTTAGCCAGATACGTGCTGGCGAGCGGATCGAGCACCACGAGACGGTGCGCGTGCGCAAGGATGGCGGCCGGATCGACGTCTCGCTCACGGTCTCGCCGGTGCGCGACGCGGCCGGCGCCGTGATCGGAGTCTCCAAGATCGTGCGCGACGTCACCGAGCACAACGCCATGCGCCGGCGTATGGCTGAGATGCAGAGCGAGCTGCTGCATCTGTCGCGGCTCAACGACATGGGCCAGCTGGCCACGGCGTTCGCGCACGAGCTCAACCAGCCGCTTTCCGCCATCAGCGCCTACATCGGCGGTGTGCGACGGCTGATCGAGAGCGGCGACATGGCGCGAGCGCTGGAAGGCTGCGATCGCGCCGGCGCTCAAGTGGTCCGCGCCGGCGAAGTGATCCGGCGCTTGCGGGATTTCGTGCGCAAGGGGGACGGTCGCCGCCGCGACGAGGATCTGAGGCAGATCGTCGACGAGGCGATCACGCTGGCGTTGCTCGACGCCCACTCCGACGGCGTCGAGATCGTGAGCGCGGTCGCGGGCAACGCCGCAAGCGCTTTCATCGACAAGGTCCAGGTGCAGCAGGTGCTGGTGAACTTGTTGCGCAACGCCGCGGAAGCCATGGCTGGGACAGCACGCAAGCGGCTCACCATCTCGACGCGGCGGCTGCCCGGCGACAAGGTCGAGATCGCTGTCGCCGACACCGGCGCGGGCCTCTCCGAGGAAGTGGTGGCGCGGCTATTTCAGCCGTTCGTCACCACCAAGGCCACCGGCATGGGCGTGGGGCTGTCGCTGTGCCGCAGCATTGTCGAGAGCATGGGCGGCGAGATCAGCGCTGAGAACGGCTCCGATGGCGGCGCCGTCTTTCGCTTCACCGTTCCGGCGGTCTGAGTCTCAGGCCGCGGCGCTGGCGCCGGTCGAGGGCCACACAGCGCACGCCGCGCCGCGCCCGGCTCCACCGCCAACAACCACGGTGCCATCCATCGCCTCGGGCGGTGCTTCGCCGACCAGCACAGCGACGCTGGTGCGAAGCGCGGCGGCCGTGCGCACCAGAGCCGAAGCGGAGATGCGGTTTCGCCCGCGCTCGTACTTCTGGATCTGCTGGAACGTCAGGCCGAGCGCTTCGGCAAGAGCGGTTTGGCTGACGCCGAGCGCTTCGCGCCGCGCCCGCACGGCCGCGCCGACGGCGAGATCGATCGGGTCCGGCCCGTCTCGTCCTATCTGGCGTCTCGGCATCTTTCCCCCTCCGATGCGCATCTGTTGCAGTACTGAAATACTTGTAACGACGCTATGCGAGCGGCGTCAAGGCAGCGGTCGTTGGGGTGTGGCGGAGCGTCGCAGCCGCGGCCGACAATTGTGACGTCGGCGCGGCGGGCCCCAGCAAGCATTCGGCAATGCCCGTGCCGATACGCAACTCTACCTAAGGGGTTCATCCAGCTGTCGCCACACCCGTCCGGCGGGCAAGTTTCGCTTCGCAGTCAAGCAGCGAGACAAGCCGATGACCTCGAAAGCAGACGTCACTCAGACCCAGGTCCTGGTGGTGGACGACCGCCTCGCCCATCGCGCCTACGCCAAGTGCGTCTTTGAGGCGCTCGGCTGCGAAGTCCAGATCGCCTGCGACGGCAGCGAAGCGGTCGCGGCAGCGCGCGAGACCGCGTTCGACATCATCCTTATGGATCGCCAGATGCCGGTGCTGGACGGCGACATGGCCACGCGGCGCATCCGCGCCGGCGGGCTGTCGTCGAAGGCGGTCATCCTGTGCCATGTTGGCGACGTGCGGGTGTCGCCGCCATCCGGCCTCTACGATCGCCTGGTCGCGAAGCCGGTGACCACCTACCAGGTGCTCGACCTGGTGCCTGGCAAGCCGCGACCACAGTTGTTCAAGTTCGACCTCAAGCGCCTTCCGCGCTTGCGCCGTTCGCGCTTGAGCTGCGACTTCGCGTCACCCGCCCACGCTGCCTGAGCCGTGCCCCGTTCGAGGGGGCGGCAAGTCGCCACAGCATCATGGTTAACAGACTGCGCTAGGAGTCCGGGCTGAGGGATTGCGCATAGCTAGCGTCGTGTGAGTTTTGGTGAAGGACAGGGCTAGGGGCGGGCGCGGACCGGGCGCCGACGACGACAGGCCGATGAGCGTGCTGGTCGTGGACGACCATCCGGCCCAACGCGCTTATGCGCGCTGCGTGTTCGAAGCGCTCGGTTGCGAAGTGTTCGAGGCCGCCGACGGCATCGAGGGCGTGGGTCTGGCCGACCTGCAGCGCTTCGATCTCATCCTGATGGACCGCTACATGCCGCGCTGCGACGGCGACATGGCCACGCGGCGCATCCGCACCGGGGACGGCCCTTCCGCCAGCGCGGTCATCCTCTGCCACTCCGTGGAGCCGCCGCCGGGCCAGGCCGCCGCGCTCTACGACCGCTTCATCGCCAAGCCGATAACCACCTACCAGGTGCTGGATCTGATCCCCGGCAAGCCGAAGCCGCAGCGTTTCAAGTTCGATGTCCGGGTGCGCACTGCGCCGACTCGCGTGCGCCGGACACGCGCTGCCCGATAGCACACGTCAACCGAGGTGACGCGTTCCAGCGTCGCACGGACTGGCGAACGCCGCCAACCGATCGGCCCCCCAACAAGCTTGACCGTAGGAGCCGAGAATTGTCGCCTTGGCGACCTTAGGTTATCACCCGAACATACCGAAGTAGAGATCAGATGCCGAGAATATCAGTTGGCTAACACTACCTTCACGCCTCGGCCCAATATTGGGGGCGATGCTGAAGCAGTGCCTCAAGGACAGGCGAGGCGGGGTCGCTACGACGTTCGCGCTGCTCGTCCCAGCGCTGGCGATGTTGGTCTGCGGCGCCATCGATCTCTGGAGCGTCGAGAGTGACCGGTCGGCGATGCAGGACACAGCCGACGCCACGGCCTTGGCGATGGCCAAACAACTTGGGGTGGCGGACGGCGCCGGCCTGTCGGCGCGCGCGGACGCTTTCGCCAAGGCCCAGCTGGGCGCGATGGTCACGGCCGACGCCTTGACCACGACCACTACCGTTTCGACCGACCCGCCAAGCGTCACCGTGGCATTGTCCGGGGTGCGGCCGTCGTTCTTCGGCGACCTGCTGCCACCGGGCGGCTGGCGCATGGCCGCCAGCGCCACCGCCAGCGCCATGGGCTCGCTGCCGCTCTGCGTTTTAAGCTACGGCGCCGCGGGCGGGCAGGACCTGCACCTGACCGGCAGCTCAACCATGAGCGCCGCGAACTGCCTGGTGCAGTCGAATGGCGACATCACTGTCGACAACAACGCTGACCTCAGCGCCGGGCTGGCCCAGGCGGTCGGCGCGGCCAAAGGGACGATCACGCCCGCGCCGCAATCCGGCGCGCCGTCGATCTCCGATCCATTCGCCTCGCTCGACGTCAGCGTCGATTCCACCGGCTGCAACCCCTTCAACGTCACCTACCTGTCGACGGGCGTGAACACGCTGTCCCCTGGCGTCCACTGCGGCAACTACGTGGTCCAGAACGGCGCGACACTACAGCTGTTGCCGGGCGAGCATTATTTCGTCAAAGGTCAGTTGCAACTCCAGGGCGCGGCCACGCTGACGGGCGATGACGTGGTGCTCATCTTCGACAAATCTTCGCAATTCAGCTTCCAGGATCAGGCCGCCGTGACCCTGACCGGACGTCAGAGCGGCGCCTATGCCGGCTTCGTGATCGCCACCACCCGGCAGAACACCGGCAACTTCCAGATCTCGGCCTCGAGCGCGGAGAAACTGGAAGGCGTGATCTATATTCCCAACGCAACCCTGAGCGTCAGCGGCGCCGGCAACAAGGTGGCCCAGCAGTCGGCATGGACGGTCGTTGTCGCGCAGTCGATCCAGCTCAACGGCAGCGCCGATCTGGTGATCAACTCCAACTACGCGGCGTCGTCCGTGCCCGTGCCCCAGGGCGTCGGCAACCAGTCGCCACAACAGGTGTCGCTGAGCCGCTAGCCAACGCCGGCCGGCGCCTTGGTGCGGGTCTGATTTGGTAGCTGGGGGCGGGCTTGAACCGCCGACCTGCGGGTTATGAATCCGCCGCTCTAACCAACTGAGCTACCCAGCCAAAAAAGGCGAGCGCGGCTTATAGGGCAGGGGCCTTATCGCATCAAGCGACGCCCAGGCGCGCCGCGACCAGCTCGCCCATGGCCAGCGACGAGGTGAGGCCGGGGCTCTCGATGCCGAAAAGGGCGACGAGTCCCGGCAGGCCGTGGATGTCGGCACCGTCGACCTGGAAGTCGGGCTGCGGCTCGCCGGGGCCGTGGATCTTGGGGCGGATGCCGGCGTAGTCGGCAGTCAGCGCGCCGTCGGGCAGGCCGGGCCAGAACTTGCGCACCGCCGGATAGAAGCTGTCGATGGCGCCGTCCGGGATCGCGTAGTCCTCGGTCTCCACGTAGGCCAGGTTGGGGCCGAGCACGGCCTGGCCGCCGAGGTCCTTGCGATAGTGGGTGCCGAGCGCGCCGGGGATGGGCGGCGGATAGATCAGTCGCTCGAACGGCGCCTTGCCAATCAGCCGGCAGTAGACACCCTTGCCGTAGTGCAGGGCCGGGATGCGATCCTTGGGGAAGCCCTCGATCTCGCCGGCCACGTGTTGTGCGCCCAGGCCCGGCGCGGTGACTAGTAGCCGGACCGTCATGCTTGCAGGCGCCTCGCCGCCGGCGCGCACCTCAAAGCCGCCGTTCTCCAGCGGCGTCGCACCCTCGAACGGCGTCGCCAGCACCACCGCGCCGCCCGCGGCCTCGATCTCGCCACGCAGCGCCAGCATGTAGCCGTGGCTGTCGAAGACCCCGCTCTGCGGCGAGATGATCGCCTGCACGCAGCGCAGTTCCGGCTCAAGGGCGATGGCGGCGCCCGCGCCGATCTCTTCGATGCCCTCGACATCGTTGGCGTGGGCCTGAGCGGTGATGGCGTCGAGCTTGGGAATCTCGTCAGGCTCGGTGGCCACCACCAGCTTACCGCATTTGCGGTATGCCACAAGGTGCGCGTCCAGAAACGGATAGAGCATCCGGCGGCCGCCGACGCAGAGCCGCGCCCTGAGCGAACCGGTGGGATAGTAGAGGCCGCCGTGGACGACCTCGGAGTTGCGCGAGGAGACGCCCTGCCCGATGGCGCGCTCCTTCTCCAGCACCACCACCGAGAGGCCGCGTTGGGTCAATGCGTAGCCGCACGCCAGCCCCACCGCGCCCGCGCCCACCACACAGGCGTCGAAGTCGAAATCCGCCATGGCGGGGCTATAGCGGTCCCTCCCCTCAGGGGGAAAGGGTGTCCCATTCCGCCAACAGCTTCGCGGCGTCCGCCTTCGCGCCCTCTATCGACGCGGCCTTCACGTGACCGAAGCCACGGATGGCGTCGGGGAGCGCGGCGATCTTGGTCGCCAGCGGCAGGCGCGTCGCCGTCAGGCCCGCGACCAGCTTGTCGAGACCGGCTTCGTAGTCGGCCAGCAGCGCGCGCTCGGCGCGGCGCTCGGCGGTCATGCCGAAGACGTCGAGCGGGCCGCCGCGCAGGCCCTTCAGGCTGGCCAGCGCCGGAAAGCCCCAACGCAGCATCCAGCCGCCGAAAGCGATCTTCTTCGGCCGGCCGGCGTCGTCCTTGGGCGCCAGGATCGGCGGGGCGAGCAGGACCTTGGCCTTGCCGGCCGAGAAAGTGTCCTTCAGCGCCGCGGCGAAGCGGCCATCGCTGTACAGCCGCGCCACCTCGTACTCGTCCTTCAGCGCCATCAGTTTGTAGAGGTTGATCGCGACCGCGCGGGTCAGCGCCTCGCCGCCCAGCGGCGCCTCGGCGGCGCGCACTTTGGCGATGCGGGCGAGGTAGCGGTCGGCGTAGGCCTTGTCCTGGTAGGCGGTCAGCTCGCGGGCGCGGTGGTCGACGAGGTCGTCCAGCGGCATGCGCTCCGGCGTCACCGCGGCGTTCTCGCCAGGGCCGCGCTCGGCCGGCGGCTCGTGAGCGGCGATGCGGCCGATCTCGAAAGCCTGCAGGTTGGCTTCGTCCTCGACGCCGTTGAGGCGGATGGCGCGGTAGAGCGCCCGCGCCGAGACCGGGATCAGCCCCTTCTGCCAGGCGAAGCCCAGCATGATCATGTTGGCGAAGATGGCGTCGCCCAGCTTGTCTTCGGCCAGCGCCACGGCGGGGCAGGCGTCGAAGCTCTTCGAGGCGGCGGCGATGCGCCGCTCCATCGCGCCGGCGTCGAAGCTGGCGTCGCGGTCGAACACGAGGTCGGCGGTGGGCTGGAAATCGCCGTTGCCGACCGACTGGGTGCGGTCCTTGGCGTAGAGCGCCAGCGCCTCGGGCCCAGCGGCCACCAGCACGTCGCAAGCCACCAGCACGTGAGCGCTGGCGGCCGGCACGCGGCCGCCCACCGGTGTGGTCTCTGTCTCGCCAATGCGCACGTGGCTGAACACCGCGCCGCCCTTCTGCGCCAAACCGGTCATGTCCACCGACGAAGCGGCGAGCCCGTCGACATGCGCGGCCATGGCCAGGATCGAGGCGGTGGTGGTGACGCCGGTGCCGCCGATGCCGGTGAAGATGATGTTCTTCACGCCTTCGAACGGCTCAATCGTCGGCATGGGCGTGGAGTCGGCGGTGAGCGCGGGCAACTGGTGCGCGTGAGCGTTCTCGGCGCCCTCCAGCGTCACGAACGAAGGGCAGAAGCCCTCCAGGCAGCTGTAGTCCTGGTTGCAGGTCGACTGGTCGATCCGGCGCTTGCGGCCGAACTCGGTGTCGAGCGGCTCGATGGAGACGCAGTTGGAAGCGCGCGAGCAGTCGCCGCAGCCTTCGCAGACCAGCGGGTTGATGAACACCCGTCGCGGGGCCTGAGCCATAGTCCCGCGCTTGCGGCGCCGCCGCTTCTCATTGGCGCAGGTCTGGTCGTAGATCAGCACGGTGACGCCGGGCGTGTCGCGGAGCGCGCGCTGCACCGCCATCAGCTCCGAGCGGGGGTGAACCTCGACGCCGGGCGCGAGGCCCTCGACGTGGGCGTAGCGCTCGATCTCGTCGGCCACGACCACCGTCTTGGCGACGCCCTCGGCGGCGAGCTGGCGGGTGATCTGCGCCACCGAGAAGCCGCTCTCGGGGTGCTGGCCGCCGGTCATGGCCACGGCGTCGTTGTAGAGCAGCTTGTAGGTGATGTGGCTGCCCATGACTATCGAGCCACGGATCGCCAGCGAGCCGGAGTGGTTGTAGGTGCCGTCGCCCAGATTCACGAACACGTGCGGCTCGTCGGTGAAGGGCTGCGCGCCGGCCCAGGTCAGGCCCTCGCCGCCCATGTGGCTGGTGAGGTCGGTCTGCGGGTCGGAGAAGCTGGCCATGTAGTGGCAGCCGATGCCGGCCAGGGCGCGCGAGCCTTCCGGCAGCCGGGTCGAGGTGTTGTGCGGGCAGCCAGAGCAGAAGAACGGCCGGCGCACCTGTTCGGCGCCCAGCGACACCGCCGCCATGCTGCTGGCCGAGACGCGGCCCAGGAAGTCGTGCACGCGGTCCATATGCGGGCCGGGCGGCAGCCGGTCGGCGATGGCCAGCGCCACTTCCGCCACCGAGAGCGAGCCGAGTTCGGAGAGCAACGGGTGGCCCTGCTCGTCCACCTTGCCGATCACCTTCGGCTGCGCGTGCGCCGGCAGTTCGTAGAGCGCCGCGCGGGCCTGGCCTTCCAGCAGCGGGCGCTTGTGCTCCACCACCAACAGCGTCTCAAGGCCGCGGGCGAAGGCGCGCAGGCCCGTGGGCTCCAGCGGCCAGGGCATGCCGACCTTGTAGACGCCGACGCCAAGATCGGCGGCCTGGGCTTGTGTCAGGCCCATGGCGCTTAGCGCTTCCATCACGTCGCGGTAGGCCTGGCCGTGGGCGGCGATGCCGAGCCGGCGGCGCGGGCCGGCGAAGATGGTGCGGTCGATGCCGTTGGCCTTGGCGAAGGCGAGCGCGGCGGGGAGCTTGAACAGGCGCAGCCGCCGCTCCTTGTCGAGCGGCTGGTCCTTGGTGCGGATGCCGAGCCCGCCCGGCGGCAGGGCGAAGCCCTCAGGCAGCTTGTGCGCATGGCGGGCGAGATCGACGTCGATGGTGACGCCCGAATCCATGGTGTCGGCCAGCGCGATCAGCCCGACCCACAGGCCGGAGAAGCGCGACAGCGAATAGCCCATGAGGCCGTAGTCCAGCACGTCCTGCACGTCGGCGGGCGCCAGCACTGGCATCTCGAAGTCCTGGAAGGCGAACTCCGACTGCGAGGGCAGGGTGGACGATTTGCAGGAATGGTCGTCCCCGGCCACTGCCAGCACCCCGCCCTTCGGCCACGTGCCGGCGAAGTTGGCGTGCTTGAACGGGTCGCCCGAGCGGTCGACGCCGGGCGCCTTGCCGTACCACATGCCGAAGACGCCATCGTAGCGCGCGCCTGGGAACAGGTTGGCCTGCTGGCTGCCCCAGACGGCGGTGGCGGCGAGGTCCTCGTTGAGCCCTTCCTTGAAGACGATGTCGCAGGCTTTCAAGTGCTCGGCGGCGCGGTGCGCCTGCTGGTCGAGCCCGCCCAGCGGCGAGCCGCGGTAGCCCGAGAGGAAGCCGGCGGTGCGCAGGCCCAGCTTCGCATCGAGTCGCCGCCGGTCGAGCAGGATTCTGATCAGCGCCTGCACGCCGGTGATGAAAACCCGACCATCTTGCAGCAAGAATTTGTCGTCGAGTGTGACTTCAGCGTGCCGCATCGCAAATTCTTTCCCGTCGCACTTCCTGAGCCTTTCGCAAGAACATATAAGGCCGACGCGGTCCTCGCTAAAGGCATGCCTAACTTTGGCGGGCCCCTGCAAGATCGTTGTCGGTATCAGTCAAGGGGAGGCAGAAAATTGTCTGAAGCCCTGGATTCGGTCGATGCCCGGATTCTCGACCTCGTTCAGCATGACGCCAGCCTCTCGGTGGCGGAGATCGCCGAGCGCGTTGGCCTGTCCTCCAGCCCCTGCTGGCGGCGCATCAAACGGCTCGAAGACGAGGGCATCATCCAGCGGCGGGTGACCATTCTCGACCGCGAAAAGCTTGGCCTCGACTTCGAGGTCTATTGCACGGTCAAGCTGTCGCTGCCCACCAAGGAAAACCTCGACACCTTCGAGCAGTCGGTGCGTCGTTGGCCCGAGGTGGTGCAGTGCGCCACGGTGACCGGGGCGGCCGACTATGAGCTGCGCATCGTCACCCGCGACATGCATGCGTTCGACGAGCTGCTGCGGGAGAAAATCCTGTCATTGGGGCTGGTGTCGAACATCGAGAGCCGCATCGTGATCCGAGCGGTGAAGAGCGCGACGACGGTGCCGCTCGGCCTCGTCAGTCCCTATGTTGGCGTGAGGACTTAAGAGCCCTCGGAGTTCGCCATGATCGACCTCGTCATCGACGCCCGCCGCCGCGACCTCGGCGGCTTCGAGGTCGGGCGGGTGCTGCCCTATGCGCGTCGCCGGATGGTGGGGCCGTTCGTGTTCTTCGACCACATGGGGCCGATCGACTTCAAAGCCGGCTTCCCGAAAACTGTCGACGTGCGTCCGCACCCGCATATCGGGCTTTCCACCGTCACCTACCTGTTCGAGGGCGAGATCACCCACCGCGACAGCGTTGGCTCCGAGGTCGCCATCGTGCCGGGCGAAATGAACTGGATGACCGCCGGGCGCGGCATCACCCACTCGGAGCGCTTCGATCATCTGCGCGCCACGGGCGGCGCGATGCACGGCATCCAGGCCTGGGTGGCGCTGCCGGTCGAGGACGAGGAGATCGATCCAGGCTTCGCGCATCATGGCCCGGATGACCTGCCGACCTATGAAAGCGGCGGCCTGTGGGCGCGGCTGATCGCCGGCCAGGCCTTCGGCGCCAAGGCCAAGGTGAAGACCCACTCGCCGATGTTCTACGTCCACTGGCGGCTGGACGCGGGCGCCAAGGCGCAGCTTCCGGCGGAATATCCGGAGCGCGCCGCCTTCGTGGTCAGCGGCGACGTCGAGGTGGACGGCCGGGTCTTCGGTCCCGGCCAGATGCTGGTGTTCGCGCCGGGCGAGCCGGTGCTGGTGGCGGCGCAGACCTCGGCCGTTGTCATGCTGCTGGGCGGCGAGCCGCTGGGCGAGCGCTTCGTCGAGTGGAACTTCGTTTCCTCGTCAAAGGACCGCATCGAGCAGGCCAAGGCCGACTGGCGCGCCGGCCGCATGAAGCTGCCCGACCTCGACTCCGGCGAGTTCATCCCGCTGCCGCCCGACCCGCCGAGTCCAGCGCCGGCGATGTCGTGAGAGTGTTCCAAAGCTAGCCATTTTTGCTATCTTTGGCGCATGAACATCTCTCTGACGCCCGAACTCGAACGCCGCATCGCCGAGAAGGTGGGCTCCGGCCTCTACTCCACCGCCAGTGAAGTTGTACGCGAAGCGTTGCGGCGACTGTTCGACTTGGAAAGCGAACGCGAGCGGCTACGCGCAAAGCTCCAAGCCGAGATTGACGAAGGGATCGCTGAACTCGATCGAGGGGAAGGTCTCGACGGGGACGCTGTCTTCGCTGAGATGGATGCCTTGATCGCGTCGAAACGCCGGAAGTGAGCGGCTATATCGTTGCGCCTCGAGCGCGGCGCGAACTCTACGAGATACTGGACTACATCAGCGAACGAAGCCCAGCCGGCGCGCGACGCGTTCGGTCCGCTATCTCGGGCGCGATGGAGCGCATCGCGCGCACGCCAGGCATGGGCCACAAGCGCGAGGATATCACTGACAGGCCCGTGCGCTTCTGGTCCGTGTTGGGACGCTACACGCTCATTTATCGCGAAGACGATCCCATCGAGTTCATTCATGTGGTCGGACCGGGACGTGACGTTGCATCCATCCTCGGCTAGCGCAGCGTCTTCCTTGCTTGCAGCAGGTACTCCCCGCCTGTCACCAGTGTCGCCGCCGCGGCGAGCCAGAGTAGGGTGTGGGCCAGGAAAGCGACGCGAGCCTGGACGCCGTCATCGCCCGGCAGGCCCAGCGCTTGCCACGCGCCGACCAGCAGTTCGCCGGCGAGCGCAATCAGCTGGATCGTGGTCTTCCACTTGGCCAGCACGGTCACCGGAAGCCTGATCCCCCGCGCCGCCGTCACTTCGCGCAAGGCGCTGACGGTGAATTCGCGGAACAGGATCAACCCACCGGGGATGGCGATCTGCGGGCTCTGGTTCTCGGCCATCAGGCCCAGGATGGCCGCGCAGACCAACACCTTGTCGCTGATCGGGTCGAGGATCGCGCCCCAGATGCTGACCGCGCCGAGGCGCCGCGCCAGCCAGCCGTCGAAGAAGTCGGTCACCGCCGCCACCACGAAGGCGACGAAAGCAAACGCGTCCAGGCCCGGCTGCCAGCCGTTGAGCGCGGCGCTGAGTCCCGGCGTGTCGCCTGCGGCCGTGACCATGGCGAAGAACAGCGCCAGCGACAGCACGAGGCGGCCGCTGGTCAGGATGTTGGGCAGGTGTTTCACGCCTCTGGAACGCTCCAGCCTGCCCACGCGCCTCAGCGGCCGACGAACGCCGGCTTGCGCTTGCCCAGGAACGCCGCGCGCGCTTCCTTGCCGTCCTCGCTGGCGAAGGCGATGCGGATATTGCCCACTTCAAGGCGCAGCTGCGACTCCAGGTCGTTGCTCTCCAGCGACTTGACCATGCCGCGCTTCAAGAGCCGCAGCGTGATCGGCGACCATTCGCAGAGCTGGGCGCAGTACTCCGCCAGACGCTCGGGCAGCTTGGCGTCGTCCACCACTTCACCGGCCATGCCCCAGGCGACGGCGTCGTCGCCGTTGGCGGTGCGGTTTTCCATCATGAAGCGCAGCGCGCGCTCGTAGCCCATGGCCTGTGGCAACGTGATGGTCAGGCCCGCGTCCGGCGAGCCGCCGATGCGGGTGTAGCCGGCCATCAGCCGCGCGCCGCGGGCGACGATGCGGGCGTCGGTGGCCATGGCCAGGCCCAGGCCCGCGCCCACCGCCGCGCCGTTGATGCCGCCCACCACCGGCTTGTCGCAGCGCTTGCGGATGGACAGCAGGAAGTGGCCAACCCAGCCGATGTCGTCCAGCTGCGCCGCCATCCGCGTGCCGGGGTGGTAACGCTCGCCGCTGGGCGTGAGGTCGAGGCCGGCGCAGAAGGTGTCGCCGTTACCGGTCAACGCCACCACCCAGACGTTGTCGTCCATTCCGGCCGCGTCGATGGCTTCGATCACTTTCCAGGCGAGCTCGGTGGAGAGCGCGTTCTTCTTCTCGGCGCGGTTCAGCGTGATGGTCCGCACGTGGCCCTTGTCAGCCACCGTCACCAGGTCGGTCATGAGTTCCTCCTCTTGTGAAACCCACTTTGGCGCCTGGGCGAGCGCAAGGCGAGGGCGACCGGGCGTCAAATTCGCTCGTCCCCTGGAGGCCGGGATCGAGGGCGTTGCACCGGCCCAATCGCCATCTCATCGCTCCTGACTTGACCGTGCGCCGCAAGCGCCCACGCTCGCCGCCTCAAGCGCCATCGCAGCGGAGGTCCCGATGATCCGCACCCTCTCGTGCCACTGTGGCAAGGTCCGTCTCGAGTGCAACGCCGAGCTGGGCGCCGTCGGCGAGTGCAATTGTTCGACCTGCGCCAAGCACGGCTTCCTGCACTGGAAGGTGAAACACGAGCAGGTGCGGCTGGCGACGCCCAGTTCGGGGCTCTCAACCTACGTGTGGCGCTTCGTCGACGAGGGCCACCACTTCTGCACCACCTGCGGCGTCGCCATCTGCCGAACGGGCGAGGACAACTACTTCTCGCTGAATGCCCGCTGCCTCGACGACATCGACATCTTCACCCTCGAGATCGAGCGCAATGACGGCCGCACGAGCATACCGGGCGGCGCCGTCCCGCCGTTGTCCGAGCGCTAGCGGAGGTTCGCGTGATCCGCACCCTTTCGTGCCACTGCGGCAAGGTCCGGCTGGAGTGCAACGCCGAGCTGGGCGCTGTCGGCGAGTGCAATTGCTCCACTTGCGCACGGGCCGGCTATCTCTCCTGGCCTGTGCGGCATGACCAGGTGCGACTGGCGACGCCAAGCGCGCAGCTCTCGACCTACGTCTGGCGGTTCGTCGACTGCGGGCTCCATTTCTGCCCCACCTGCGGGACGGCGATGGCTCGCACCGGCAACGACAACTACTTCACCCTCAACGCCCGCTGCCTCGACGACATCGACATCTTCACCCTGGACATCGAACGCTACGACGGCCGCACGGATATCCCCGGCGGCACGGACGTCCCGCCGTTGCCGGATCACCAGCTCTTCCGGAAGAAACCGAAGATGCGCTCGGCCAGCGCTTCGCTGACGCCCTCGACCTTGGCCAGGTCTTCGGCCGAGGCGCGGGAGACGCCGCGGGCGGAGCCGAAGGCGTGCAGCAAGGCGCGCTTGCGGGCCGGGCCGACGCCCTCGATCTCGTCCAGCGGATTGCGCCGCATCTCCATGGCGCGGCGGGTGCGGTGCGTGCCGATGGCGAAGCGGTGCGCCTCGTCGCGCAGGCGTTGCAGGTAGTAGAGCACGGGGCTCTTCGGCTCGAGCATGAAGGGCGGCTTGCCCGGCATGAAGAAGCGCTCCAGGCCGGCGTCGCGGTCAGGCCCCTTGGCGACACCCACCACGGCGATGTCGTCGACGCCGAGGTCGGCCATCACTTCCAGGGTCGCGGCCAGCTGCCCGGCGCCGCCGTCGATCAGCACCAGATCCGGCCGGATCGGATTCTCGCCGGCTTCCTCTTCCTTGGCGAGACGCGCGAAGCGGCGGCGCAGCACCTCTTTCATCATGCCGTAGTCGTCGCCGGGCGTAAGCTCCGTGCTCTTGATGTTGAACTTGCGGTACTGGCTCTTCTGGAAGCCTTCGGGGCCGGCGACGATCATGCCGCCCACCGCGTTGGTGCCCATGATGTGCGAGTTGTCGTAGACCTCGATGCGCTCGGGGCTGGCTTCCAGGCCGAATGTCTCGCAGACACCGGCCAGCAGGCGCGACTGGGCCGAGCTTTCCGCCATCTTGCGGCCCAGCGCCTCTCTCGCGTTGGTCAGGGCGTGGGCCACCAGCTCGCGCTTCTCGCCGCGGCGGGGCAGGGCAATCTCGATCTTGCGACTCGCCTTCTGGGCGAAAGCCTCGGCGATGAGCGCACCATCCTCCGGTTCGTGGCTGACCAGGATCAGGCGCGGGATCGGCCGGTCCTCGTAGAACTGGCCTAGGAATGCCGCCATCACCTCGGCGTCGGTGTCGGTCTTGTCGACACGCGGGAAGTAGGCGCGGTTGCCCCAGTTCTGCCCGGCGCGGAAGAAGAACACCTGCACGCAGGCCTGGCCGCCCTCGGCGTGCAGGGCGAAGACGTCCGCCTCGTCGATGGTCTCGGGATTGACCTGGGTCTCCTGCGCCACCGACGACAGGGCGCGGATGCGGTCGCGCAGCCGCGCCGCCTGTTCGAACTCCAGGTTCTCGGCCGCGGCGGCCATTCCCTCGGCCATGCGGGCGATCACCGCCCGGCTCTTGCCGCGCAGGAACGCCTCGGCCTCGTCCACCAGCTTGGCGTAGTCCTCGATGGCGATCAGGCCGGTGCAGGGCGCGGCGCAGCGGCGGATCTGGTGCAGCATGCAAGGGCGGGTGCGGGTCTCGTAGACGCTGTCCGAGCACGAGCGCAGCAGGAAGGCCTTCTGCAGCGTGTTCAGCGTGCGGTTCACCGCCCAGGCGCTGGCGAAGGGGCCGAAGTAGTCGCCTTTGATCGAGTGGGCGCCGCGGTGCTTCTTCAGCTGCGCGGCCGGATGCTCGCGGCGGATGACGATCTCCGGGAAGCTCTTGTCGTCGCGCAGCAGCACGTTGAAGCGCGGCTTCAGCTGCTTGATCAGGTTGATCTCAAGCAGCAGCGCGTCGGTCTCGGTGCGGGTGGTGGTGAACTCCATCGACCGGGTCAGGTCGACCATCAGGGCGATGCGCTGCGTGTGGAAGCGGCCTTGCGCGTACTGGATCACCCGCTTCTTCAGCGAGCGGGCCTTGCCGACGTAGAGCGCCTCGCCGTCGTCGCCGAACATGCGGTAGACGCCCGGCGCGTCGGGCAGGCGGCGCACTTCGTCCTTGATCAGGGCGGCGCCGATCAGGGGCTGAGGGGACGCGTCGTCGGCCATCGCGCCAATATAGGCGAGTCAGGCGTCGTACTCACGTCAGCAGGCGCCTATCGGCGCGCGCGCTTCTGCCGTTCGGGCAGGCGGGCCAGGCTCTCATCGATCTGGCGCAGCGTTCTGGTGAGCTGGGCGACGTTTTCCTTGTAGCGCTCGCGCCAGCCCGCGCCGTTAGACGCCGGCCCACGCTTCATATTCTCAAGCTGGTGTTCGACCTTGGCGCGCGCCGCCAGCAGCTCTTTGCGCAGCGCCTGGTCGGTCTAGGGTGTCTTCTTGCGCCAGAACATCACATCACCACAGTCAGGTGCGTTTCGCCTGGTTGGGGCAGAAGTTCTTCACCTGCCGCTGCTTCTCCGGCCAGCTGACGAAGTGCTTCACCGGACTCACCGGGGCCACCACCTTGGCCGGCGCGGCGGTGTCGTCGAGCACCAGCTGGGCGATCGCGGCGGTGGCGAGGAACGCCGCGATGATCGCCGCATAGAGCCAGTCCAGTCTGCGCATGCCTCCCTCTCCCCTCTCGCGCCGCCAGCGCCTCAGGCCGCTGGCGGAACCACACGACCGGCGATGCTGAACAGCGTCGCCGGGTTCATGGCGTCGACCATGGACGTGGGCATCAGAATCGTAGCCCCGCGTTCCTTGGTCGTCTCGTAGATTATGTTCATAGCGCGCAGCTGAAGTGCGGCAGGAGACCTCGCGTAGATCTCCGCGGCCTCGACGAATTTGATGGCCACGTCGTGCTCGGCCTGCCCGAGCAGCACCCGCGCCAGCCGCTCGCGCTCGGCCTGCGCCTCGCGGCTCATGGCGTCCTGAAGGGCCGGCGGCACGCCGATGTCGCGGATCTCCACCGAGTTCACCGAGATGCCCCAGTCGGCGATCTTGCGGGCGATCTCGTCGCGCAGAATCTCGTCGCCGTGCTTGCGATCCGACAGCAGCGTCGAGAGCGCCGACGAGCCGATCATTTCGCGCAAGGAAGTCTGCGCCACCCGCTCGATGCCGGCGCGGTAGTCGGTGATCTCCAGCGCCGCGCGCTCGGGGTCGTGAATCTGCCAGAACACCACCGCGTCCACGTCCACGGGCACGGTGTCCTTGGAGAGCGCCTGTTCGGCGTTGAACTCGGTGGTCTGGATGCGTTGGTCGAGCCAGGCGGCGGCTCGGTCGACGATCGGCACGATCCAGAACATGCCGGGACCGCTGATCGACTGCAGCCGGCCCATGCGCAGCACCACCGCGCGCTCCCACTGGTTGGCCATCATCAGCGACTGCGGGATGAGCAGGGCCGCCAGCACGCAGACGATGGCCAGTATGACGCCCCAGAGCGCGAAGCGGCTGGAGATGAGGAACACCACCGCCAGAGCGATGAACACCAGCGAGAGGAAAGCGGCGACGCGGTTGCCCGCGCCACGGTAACTGTTCATGACCCTTGATCCTTCTTTTGCGCCAGGTCGGCGATGCGCCGGGCGAGAGCCGCGGGGTCGAGCCCCTGGGCGTGCGCCGCGGCCAGCGTCCGTCTGGCCAGGTCTTCCAGTTGCGCCGCGCTGGCCGAGGGAGCGGCGGGCGGCGGATTGGGGGAAACGAAGCTGCCGCGACCGCGCTCAAGGCGGATGGCGCCGGCGCGCTCCAGTTCGTCGTAGGCATGGCGCACGGTGTTGAGATCGACCTTCAGCGCCACCGCCACCTGGCGCATGGTCGGCATCTGATCGCCGGGCTTCAGCGCGCCCGCGCCGATCAGTCCGGCCAGCTGATCGCGTAGCTGCACATAGATCGGGACCCCGGAGGCCTCGATCCGCAACTGCGCCAGCGCCGTATGATCGATTGTATGCATACACTCATACAATCACGCTAAACACCGTCGCCGTCAAGGCCGATGTCAGGGTGGCTAGGCCGCGGGTGCGGCGATGGTCATGAGGTAGTTGACGTCAGCGTCGGCGGACCGGTGCCAGAGGCCGCGCACGGGGTCGAAGGCGATGCCGAACGGGCCCCGCACCTCGAAGGGCTCGCTGGCGAGGAAGCTGCGGACCTCAGCGGGGGTAAGGAACTTGCGCCAGTCGTGGGTGCCGGCGGGCACCCAGCGCAGCACGTACTCGGCGCCCACCTTGGCCAGCGCCAGGGCCTTAAGGGTGCGGTTGAGGGTGGCGAGGATCATCAGGCCGCCGGGGGCAATCAGCCGCGCCGTGTCGCGCAGATAGGCGCCTGGATCGGCCACGTGCTCGATCACCTCCATGTTGAGCACCAGGTCGAACGGGCCGGCGCTGTCCGCCAGCAGGTCTTCCGCCGTGGCGCAACGGTAGTCGATGAGGAGGCCCTGGGCTTCGGCATGGACGCGCGCGGCGCCGACACCGTCTTCGGAAGCGTCGATTGCGGTCACCGCGAAGCCCAGCCGCGCCATCGGCTCGGCCAGCAGGCCCCCCCCGCAGCCGATGTCGAGCAAGCTCAGACCCTCGAAAGGCCGTCGCGCGTCGCCATCCCGGCCGAACCTCGCCAGCCCCTGCTCGCGGATGAACGCCAGCCGCGCGGGGTTGAAGCGATGCAGCGGCGCGAACTTGCCGCGCGGGTCCCACCACTCCGCCGCCCAGCTGGAGAACCTTGCCACCTCGTCGGCATCGATGCTGGAAACCGCCTCGGACATGCGCGGCTTGCTGGACCCGGCGGCTTGAACCGTCAACGGATCAGCTGGATATCGACCCCGAGGTCGAGCTGCGCCCAGGCGCGGTCAGCGGTGAGCACCGACGCTCGCATTCGGCTCGCCAAGGCGAGGCACGCCCGATCGCCCAGCGAAAGGCCGAAGCGCCGGGTCGACTGTCGAAGCACGCCTGCTTCAGCCGCGTCATCCTGGTCCATGGGAACAACGTCGGCAGATAGCCGAAAGGCGGTTCCGCGAGCGTCCTCGGGCGCGAAGCCCTTGTCGATCAGCTTGGCGACAACTTCCGCGAAGTTCACCGCCGAGAGGCGAGCCCCGGTAACCCCGCGAACACGTTCGGCCCCAGGCTCGTTCAGGAGGTCCGCAAGCACGGCCGACGTGTCGAGGACGACGTCAGTCATCCTCCTCGCCCCACATCGTCCGTCGCTCGGCAAGAAACTCGTCGACGATACTGGGACCGCCTGGCGGGATGTACTTTCGAACAATTTCGCGGGCGCGATTCATGGCGGCTTCCGCGCTTTCGATCGTCACCGCACCGCTCTCCAGTTGGGCAAAGACGCGACGGCCGGGGCTCGCCGCCAAGGCGGCAACGAACTCGGCCGGCAACGGCAACGTTCCGTCCGGCCTTACCCGGAGCCAGTAGACGCCCCGCCCGCGGCGCTCGATGACCGATCGGTCGTCGGCCTGTGGCGGTTCATAGGACACCCCCTGCTCGCGGACGCCGGAGAGGTCGGCAGCGCCGACTGTGTACTTGGCGGCGTCCCGCCGCGCGTCGTCTTCCAGAACGTTGCGCACATGCTGATAGCGACGATCGATCATGCGCGCGATCTCGGCGCGCGGCACGCCGGCGGCATTGAGGGCGCGTATCTTGTCCGAAACGGTCGCGTTCGACGAAGCGATCGCTTCGAGTTCGGTTTTCGCAGCCACGAGACCAATCCTATCTAACAACATTACTGTTAGTTAGGTAGCCAGTTAGACTGGCGCTTGTCAAGCCCGGCCGCCGGCTTGTCCGCCCGCAGGCCCCTCGCTAGAAGGGCGCCTTCGTTTTCGCGAGCAGCGCCCGAGCCTTGTCCCGCATCGTGATGAAATTTGGCGGCACCTCGGTGGCCGACCTGGAGCGGATTCGCCGCGTCGCCCGCCTGGTCGCCGCCGAGAAAGACGCCGGCCACGAGGTGGCGGTTGTGGTGTCGGCCATGGCCGGCCGCACCAACGAGCTGGTGGCGTGGACCGACGGCGCCGGCGCCGCCGCGCCCGGCCTGCCGTCGTCGGACGACGAGTACGACGTGGTGGTCGCGTCCGGCGAGCAAGTCTCGGCCGGCCTGCTGGCGATGACGCTGCGCAATATGGGCCATCACGGCAGGTCGTGGCTGGCCTGGCAGATCCCCATCGTCACCGACGACAGCCACGGCAGAGCGCGCATCGACGACGTCTCGCCGGGCAAGCTGGAGGCGGCGCTGGCGGCGGGCGAGATCCCGGTGGTGGCCGGCTTCCAGGGCATCGATCGCGACGGGCGGCTGGCGACGCTGGGGCGCGGTGCCGGCGACCTCTCGGCCGTGGCTGTGGCCGCGGCGCTGCGCGCCGACCGCTGCGACATCTACACCGACGTCGATGGCGTCTACACCACCGACCCGCGCATCGAGGAGCGGGCCCAGCGGCTGCCGCGCATCTCCTACGAGGAGATGCTGGAGATGGCCTCGCTGGGCGCACGGGTGCTGCAAGGCCGCTCGGTGGAACTGGCCATGGCGCACCGGGTGCCGCTGCGCGTGCTGTCGAGCTTCGTCGAGCCCGGCGCGGCCGCCAACATCGGCACCATCGTCTGCGACGAGGAGGAGATCGTGGAAAAACGCATCGTGAGCGGCGTGGCCTACAGCCGCGACGAGGCCAAGATCAGCCTCTTCGGCCTGCCCGACCATCCCGGTGTGGTGTCCGATATCTTCGGCCGCCTCGCCGACGCCAACGTCAACGTCGATATGATCGTGCAGAGCCACGCCCGCACCGAGGGCTCGGCCAACATGGAGTTCACCGTCGGCAAGCGCGACGCCGACCGGGCGGTGGGCATCGTCAACGAGGTCAAGGACAAGATCGGCTTCGAGGGCGTCGGCTTCGACGACAACGTCGCCAAGGTGTCGGTGATCGGCGTCGGCATGCGCTCCAACGCCGGCGTCGCCAAGACCATGTTCAAAGCGCTGGCCGAGAAGGGCGTCAACATCCAGGTGATCTCCACCTCGGAGATCAAGATCAGCGTCCTGATCGACGCGGCCTACACCGAGCTGGCCGTCCGCGCCCTGCACGCCGCTTACGGTCTCGACAAGGCCTAGCCGCCATTCGCGCCGGCCCGTGAGCCCGGCTATGATTGGGCCGCGGGGCCCAGCCCGCGCGGGGCGAGACGCATGAGCGCCACATCCGAGGCCGTCGCCATCGGCAACCTGAGGCAGCGCGCGCTGCGGGCCGCGCAGGCGCTGCTGGAGGCGAACGGCGAGGCGGCGACCAGCCTGCGGGCCATTGCCGCGGAGCTCGGCACCGGCGTCGGCAGCCTCTACTACCACTTCGCCAACAAGGACGCGCTGCTGGCCGAGCTGGCGATCAACGGCTTCGCCGAGCTTAGCCGCTGGATGGAGATGGCGGCCAATGCGCCGCCCGGCGGGCGCACCCGCTTCAACGCCGCTGGCCACGCTTACCTCGGCTTCACCCGCCACCGCCCGGCGCTCTACGCGCTGATGTACAACGAGCGGATTCTGGCTGGGCATGACGGCGTGCGCCGCGCCGAGGCCGACGCGTTCGAGATCTATCGCCGCTCGCTGGAAGGCCACGGGATCGGTGAGACGGAGATCGCCGACGTGGCGCTGGCGTTCTGGGCGCTGGGCCGCGGCATGGCGGCGATCAGCTGCACCCGCGGCCAGCCTGGCGTCGCCAAGGACATCGCCTGGCGCGCCATGCGCGGCCTGCAGGCCCTCGCCGGCGCCCCGATCCCGGCGCTGGGCCTTTCGGCGAACGACGCGGCGTAGGGGCGCTTGCGGAACACCGTTCCAACTGTGCGTCTCAGCCTCAATCAGAGGATACGGGAGGGGTTATGCGGCGTTTGACGATGTTGGGCGTGGTGCTGGCGCTTGGCGCGGGGCCAGCGGTGGCCGATCCGCCGGGGCTGCATAGCGACGTCACCGTCCGCGTGGCGGGGGATTATGTTTACACCGGCTCGACCGACGTCGGTCCGGCGGCGGCGTGGGACTACGCCACCTTCGCGGGCGGGCGCATCTACCTCGGCCATCGCGACTCCATCGCGGTGATCGACCCGATCGCCGGCAAGGTGGTGGGGACAGTGACCGGCCTCGACGAGGCGCACGGGGCGGCGGTGGACGTGGCCCTCGGCAAGGGCTTCGCCACCAGCGGCGGCGACGGGATGCTGAAGGAATTCGACCTCACAACTTTCGCCGATGTGAAGGACATCCCCACCGGCAAGGACTCGGACGGGGTGATCTTCGATCCTGGCGCCGGCGTGGTGCTGGTCACGGTCGGCGACGCCAAGCAGCTGGTCATCGTGGATGCCAAGAGCGCGGCGGTGACTCACCAGGTCGACCTGCCGGGCTCGCCGGAGTTTGTCGCCGCCGACGGCAAGGGCCGGGCGTTCGTCAACATTGCTTCCACGGGGCAGCTGGCGCGGGTCGATATCGCGTCGGGCAAGGTGGAGGCGGTCTGGGACCTGACCGGGTGCCAGCGCCCGCATGGCCTCGCCTACGACCACAAGACCCGCCGCCTATTTGCTGGCTGCGCCAACGCCAAGCTGGTGGAAGTCGACCCGGACAGCGGCAAGCTCATCGCCACGCTGCCCGCCGGCCCGCAGAACGACGCCATGATCGTCGACGAGGCGCGCGGGCGGGTGTTCTGCCCCAACGGCGACGGCACGCTGACCGAAGCAAAGGAGGGGCCGGGCGATACGCTGACGCCACTGCGCACCATCCCGACCTTCCTCGGCGCGCGCTCCGGGGCCATCGATCCCAAGACCGGGGTGATCTACCTGACCTATGGCCAGATCCAGATCGTCGCCGGCCCGCGCGATCCCGGCGGACTGAAGTTCGGCTGGTCGTCGGCCAAGATCGCCGCCTTCGCACCCAACGACTGAGGCCGGATGCGGCGCTGGATGCTCGGATTGGCGTTGGCGGGGGCGCTGGCGGCGCCGGCGTGGGCCGGGCCGCCATTCGTCACCGACGACCCCCAGCCCACCGACACCGGCCACTGGGAGATCTACAACTTCGGCGCCGGTGTCGGCACGCCGGGCGACGTGGCCGGCGAAGGCGGCCTCGACCTCAACTATGGCGCGGCGAAGGACCTGCAGCTGACCGCGGTGCTGCCCGCCAGCTTCGACAACAACCGCTTCGGTTCCGGCGTGATCGAGCTGGCGGCGAAGTACAAGCTGCTACACCAGGCGGACGGCTCCTGGCTGCCGGACGTGGCGATCTTCCCGCGCGTGTTCCTCGATACGGGCTCCAGCTTCGACGGAACGACGCCGGGCGTCTTCCTGCCGGTCTGGGCCGAGAAGGACTTCGGACCCTGGTCCCTCTTCGGCGGCGGTGGCTTTCAGATCGCCACCCGCGCCAGCGATCGCGACTTCTGGCAGACCGGGCTGGCCCTGCAGCGGACCCTCGGCAAGCGCGCTTCGCTGGGCGTCGAGCTGATCCATCAGACGCCAACCTCGCCGGACGGCGCCGACTTCACCGCCGTCAACGTCGGCGCGACCTACAAGCTCTCCGACCACTGGACGCTGATGGCCTCGGGCGGACCTGGCCTGCAGAACGCCCGCACCGAGGGCCAGTACCTGTTCTACGCCGCCCTCGAGGCGACTTACTGAAAGGCGATGCGATGACGCGCGATGCGAGCGGAGCCCTGGCCGGCGAGATCCTGAGCAAGGTCCCGGCGGTGACGCTGGGCTTCTGGATCATCAAGGTTTTCGCCACCACACTGGGCGAGACCGGCGGCGACACGGTCACCATGTCGTGGCTGGGCGAGACCACCCCGCATGCCGTCCCCAACGGCTACCTGATCGGCACCGGTATCTTCGGCGTGCTGCTGGTGGCGCTGGTGTGGCTGCAGATCGCCGCCCGCCGCTTCAACCCCTGGCTCTACTGGGCGACCATCGTCGCCTCCACCACCGCCGGCACCACCATGGCCGACTTCTTCGACCGGTCGCTGGGTATCGGCTATGCCGGCGGCGCGTCCGCGCTGCTGTTCCTGGTGCTGGCGTCGCTGGCGCTCTGGCATCGCACCGAAGGCACGGTCTCGGTCGACACGGTGAGCACGCCGAGGGTCGAAGCCTTCTACTGGATCACCATCACCTTCTCGCAGACCCTGGGCACCGCGCTGGGCGACTGGATGGCGGACGACGCCGGCGTCGGCTTCGCCGGCGGCGTGATGGTGTTCGGCGTGGCGCTCGCCCTGGTCGCGGCGCTCTACTTCTGGACCAAGCTGTCGCGGGTGGCGCTCTTCTGGGCGGCGTTCATCCTCACCCGGCCGCTGGGCGCGACCATGGGCGACCTGCTGGACAAGCCGCTGGCCCACGGCGGGCTGGCGCTCAGCCGACCGCTGGCGTCGCTGGCGATGGCGGTGGTGATCGTATTGCTGATCGCGGTGCTGCCGCAGCGGCCGGGATCGCACGCGACGCCGACGGCGCCCCGCGCGGCCTAGGCGGCGGTCGCTGCCGGCCGCACCATCGTCCGCGACAGGCTGACCAGCGCCGCCAGCGCGGCGAAGCCGGCGGCGACGCCGAGGCCGATCACCTCGCCCGGATCGCCGAAGAAATGCAGGAAGATCGCGGTCAGCACCGCGCCGAAGGTCTGGCCGGTGAGCCGCGCGGTGCCCAGCATGCCGCCCGCCGCCCCGGAGCGCTCGCGCGGCGCCGCGGTCAGCATCATGCGGTTGTTGGGCGACTGGAAGACGCCGAAGCCGGCGCCGCACAGCACCATGCGCCAGCCGATGTCGAACGCCGAGGCCCCCGGCCCCATGGTCGCCAGCGCGATAAGGCCGAGGCAGAGCCCAGAAAGGCCGATGGCGCACAGGATCGCGGTGGGAAAGCGGTCGGCGAGCCAGCCCGCGACCGGGGCCATGGCCCCCACGGCGACCGGCCAGGGCGTCAGCAACAGGCCCGTCGCCACCTGGCTCTGGTGCAGGGTGTTCTCGAAGTGGAATGGCAGGGCGACGAAGGCCAGCATCTGCGCGGTGAACGAGGCGATCGAGGTCGCCACCGAGAGCGCGAACATCGGGTTGCGCAGCAGGTCGACCGGGACCAGCGGCCGCGGCTGGCCAAGCTCGCGCAACACCAGCACGGTCCCGACGATGGCGCCGCCGGCAAGCTCCAGCGCGCCGGTGAGCTTGGCGCGGGTGCGGGCCACCAGGTCGACGCCGGTGATGACGAGCCCGAAGGTCACGGCGTTCATCGCCGCCGCCAACCAGTCGAAGCGGCGGCCCGAAAGGTGGTTGAGCGGCAGCGTGCGCCAGCCCAGCGCCAGCGCGGCGAAGCCGATCGGGATGTTGACCGCGAACAGCCACTGCCAGGGGCCGATCGCCAGGATCGCCGAGGCCACGGTCGGGCCCACCGCCGACGACGCCGACACCACCATGGCGTTGAGGCCGATGCCGCGCCCCAGCCCCGTGTCCGGATAAATGTGGCGCACCAGCGCGCCGTTGACGCTCATCACACCGGCGGCGCCCAGGCCCTGGATGGCGCGGGCGATGGTGAGCATCGGCAGCGACTGCGAGGAGGCGCAGATCAGCGACGCGACAGTGAAGAGCGTCAGACCGCAGCGGTAGACCAGCCGGTAGCCGATCTTCTCGCCCAGCGACGCCAGGGGCAGCAGCGTGGTGACGATGGCCAACTGGTAAGCGTTGACGATCCAGATCGATTCCGAGGGCGCCGCGCCGAAGCCGCGTGCGATCGCCGGCAGCGCCACGTTGGCGATGGAGGAGTCGAGCACGGTCATGGCGATGGCGAGCCAGATCGCGGCGGCCGCCAGCCAGCGGCGCGGATGCGGCAGACCGTCCTCGTGGACGCGGTCGCGCCGCGTGGGCGGCGTGGGGGCAGAAGTCGACATCAGCGGCCGGTAGGAGGTGGCGGGGTCATGCCGCCCAGCTGGCCGACGAGTTTGTTGGCGTCGTCGGCGACGTCCTTCAGCCGGTGGCCGCTCATGTTGTCGAAGGCGATGAAGACCCCGATCCGCTCAGCCGGGTCGATGACCACGTAAGTCAGAAAGCCGTCGCCGCCGCCGGTCTTCTCCAGCACGCGGGGGTGGTCGGCCGTCGGCGCCAGCTCGATCCAGGCCAGACCAACGCCGTTCGCCTTGCCTGCATGGTCGAGGCCGCCCACGAAGCCCAGCTTGGCGCGCGGGAAGTAGATCGCCTGGCTGATGCGGCGGCGGTCGCCAGCGGGGTTGGGCGCCAGTTGAGCGCGCAGCCACAGCGTTATGTCGCTGGCGGTGGTGTAGAGCCCGCCGCTGGCGGCCTCGCCGCTCTGGTCGATGCAGGGATGCGGCGGCTTGTGCGGATCGCCCTGCATCATCCGCGCGCACTGCTCGGCCGATGGTGTGGGCGTGGTGTCGGCCATGCCGAGCGGACCGGTGATCGTCGTCGCCAGCGCCTGGCCGTAGCTGGCGCCCGCCCGCCGCGCCAGCGCGTCGCCCAGGAAGTCGAAGCCGACGTTGGAGTACTGCGCGCCCTTGCCCGGCGGCGATAGTTTGGTCGTTGGGTCTGCCAGCCACGCCCAGCGCGCCGGCTGGGCGTCGTCGGCATAGATCGTCTGCGGATCCAGCGCATCGCGCGGCAGGCCCGCGGTGTGGCTCGCGAGGTTGACGAGTTCGATCTGGCTCGCGACCGACCCCGCCGGCGCTTTCCAGCCGGTCGGCGCATAGTGGAGCAGCGGGTCGGTCAGCGCGACCTGGCCGGCGGCGACGTCGGCCGATAGCAGGTCGGCCGTGAACAGCTTGGAAAGCGACTGTAGGCGCACCAGGGTGCGCGGGTCGACCGGCGTGCTGTTGGCCGCGCCGCGCTGGCCGAAGCCGAAGGCGTCGCCCTGGTCGCCCTCCACTACCGCCGCCGCCATGCCGATCGCGCCGGTATCGACGAAGATCGCCTGCAGCGCGGCCTTCGGCGGGTTCGCCAGGTGCTGCATGGGCGAGATCGTCGGCGGCGCCTTGGCGGGCGGCGGCAGAGCGGCGTGGCAGCCGGCGAGCGCCGCGCCGATCGCCAGGAGGGCGACCGCCGTCCAGCCGGTTTGGCGACCATGCGTTGCAGGCATCGACGGGATAGGCCCTGCGTCGGGCCGGCCTGTAAAGTGCCGCGCCGAAACTTCGGGCGCCTTGCGCAAAGTGGGCGCCGGCGGCCCAGCGGCGCTCGCTCGCAGCTCTGGAAAACCTGCTATAGCCCGCCGAGACAGGGAGTAAGCGCCATAGCCATTTCGCCTGCGCCTGGCGTGGCCACGCGTGGTCCCCGCAGCCTGCTTCGCCAGATCCGCGAAGCCATGGCCGGCGCGGGGCCCGCGCAAGCCAAGCTCGACATGGTGGTGCGGATCATCGCCGTCTCCATGGTCGCGGAAGTGTGCTCGCTCTACCTGTCGCGGCGCTCTGGCGAGATGGAGCTGTTCGCCACCGAAGGCCTCGATCCCTCCGCCGTCCACGTCACCCGCATGAAGCCGGGCGAGGGGCTGGTCGGCGAGACCATGCGCCATGGCCGGCCGCTGAACCTCTCCGACGCGCCGTCACACCCGGCCTTCTCCTATCGGCCAGAGACCGGCGAAGATCCGTTCCACGCCTTCCTGGCGGTGCCGCTGTTGCGGGGGGGCCGCTCCATCGGCGTGCTGGTGGTGCAGAACCGCACCAGCCGCGTCTACGGCGAGGACGAAGTCGAAGACCTGCAGATCATCGCCATGGTGCTGGCCGAGATGGTCGCCGCCGGCAGTGTGCTCGATCCGGCGGAGCTGAAAGACGTCGAACTGGCGCCGCAGCGGCCGGAGCGGCTGCGCGGCCAGAAGCTGGCCGACGGTCTCGCGCTCGGCGTCGCGGTGCTCCACGAGGCGCCGGTGGTGGTCTCCAAGCTGCTCAGCGACGATCCGCTGGCGGAGGAAGCGCGCCTGCACAAGGCCATCGGCGAACTGCAGGCCCAGATCGACGAGATGCTGGAGGGTCACAAGGGCGTGCTGGGCCCCAGTTACGACCTGCTCGAGACCTACAAGATGCTGGCTTACAGCCGCAGCTGGAACCACTCGCTGACGGAGGCGGTGCGCTCTGGCCTGACGGCGGAAGCGGCGGTGGAGCGGGCGCGCTCCGAGCACCGCGCCGGCATCGGCCAGGCCCGCGATCCCTATCTGCGCGAACGCGTCCACGACCTCGAAGACCTCAACGACCGTCTGCTGCGCCATCTCTCCGGCGACGGCGGCAAGACCCGGGTGCTGCCGGACGGCGCGGTGCTGATCGCGCGCAGCCTGGGCCCCGCTGACCTGCTGGAATACGACCGCGGCAAGCTCGCCGGCCTGTTGCTTGAGGAAGGCTCGCCCGCCAGCCACGCCGCCATCGTCGCGCGCGCTCTCGACATTCCCTGCGTCGGCCGTCTCGCTGGCCTGCGCGACAAGGTCAACGAGGGCGATCCGGTGATCGTCGACGCCGAGACCGGCGAGGCGTACCTGCGCCCCCGCCCCGACGTGGTGGCGGCGCTGCAGAGCCGGATGAGCGCCCGGGCCGCCCGCCGCGCCGAGTTCGCCAAGCTGCGCGATACGCCGGCCTTCACCCGCGACGGCGCCAAGATCGTCATCAGCATGAACGCCGGCCTCGCGGTCGATCTGGACATGCTGGCCGAGACCGGCGCTGAGGGCATCGGCCTCTTCCGCACCGAATTCCAGTTCATGGTCTCCGAGGACCTGCCGCGCATCAACGCCCAGGCGGCGCTCTATTCCCGCGTGCTGCAAGCGGCCGGCGATCTGCCGGTGACGTTCCGCACTCTCGACCTCGGCGGCGACAAGGTGCTGCCCTATATGGAGGCCGAGCGGGAGGACAATCCGGCGCTGGGCTGGCGCGCCATCCGCATGGGTCTCGACCGTCCGGCGCTGCTGAAGCTGCAACTGCGGGCGCTGATCGCCGCCGCGCGTGGCCGGCCGCTGAAGATCATGTTCCCGCTGATCGCCAGCGTCGATGAGTTCCGCGCCGCACGGGCGCTGGTGGACAAGGAAGTGGCCTGGGCGCAGCGGCGGGGCCGCACGGCGCCCTCGCGCCTCGACGTCGGCGCGATGATCGAGGCCCCGTCGCTGCTCTGGCACCTCGATGCGCTGCTGCCGCTGACCGACTTCGTCTCGGTCGGCACCAACGACCTGATGCAGTATCTGTTCGCCGCCGACCGCGGCAATCCGCGCGTCGCCGACCGCTACGACCCGTTGTCGCCGCCGGCGTTGCGGGCGCTGAAGCGCATCCAGGAGGCCTGCGCCGAGACCGGCACGCCAGTTTCGGTGTGCGGCGAGATGGCCGGGCGGCCGCTGGAGGCCTTCGCCCTGGTGGCGCTCGGCTTCGAAGGGCTGTCGATGCCGCCGGCCGGCATCGGGCCGGTCAAGCAGATGGTGCTGTCGTGCGACCGGGAAGCCGCCCGGCGCGGCGTCGAGGCGCTTTTGAAGGCGACTCAGGGCTCCATTCGAGGCGAACTCGAAACCTTGGCGCGCAAGCTATATGTCGCAGTGTGAAATTTGCCCTACGGCATTGGATTCACGCGGCTTAAAGGTTATCCACAACGAAGCGTTAACTGACGCGCCCATAGCGTCGCGATCTTCGGTTCATTGCCGAAATTCGGCGCCAATTCGCGCTGAACGTTTGCGCTTGTCGGGGGTTGTGGCGTCATGCCGCTTGATACGGGCGTCTTTGCGGAACAGGCCGCCGTCGGTCAGACGACGGTGAAGCGTCCACGCCTGGTGCTCGACCCGGACATGGATGTCGGCGCCGCGCTGAAGGCCGCTCGGCTCAGCCTCGGCATGACCATCGAAGAGATTTCCGAGGTCACCCGGGTTCGCGAGCGTCACCTGGCCGCCATCGAGGCGGCGGCCATCGACCAGCTGCCCTCGCGCCCGTTCACCGTCGGCTACGTGCGTGCTTACGCCAAGGCGCTCGGCCTCGACGCCGACGCCACCGCCGCGCGGTTCCGCGCCGAAAATCCAAGTCCGGACGACCAGCTGCTCGCGCCCGTCGGCGTCACCCGCCGCCAGCCGGTGGTGCGCAACCGCTCGTTCCTCGGCGTGCTGGCCCTGGTGGGCCTGGCCGTGCTGGGCTGGAACGTCGCCCGCCACGCGATGGCGACCCAGACGGCCAAGCCGCCGCCCGCGCCGCACGTCGCCGTGGCGCGCACCAATTCGGTCTCCGGCCCGTTCGCGGTCGACGCGCCACTGCCGGCCCCGCCGGAAGCCACCGCGCCCGCGCCGTACATCACCCCGGTGGTGGGCTCGAACGCCCCCGCCAACACCGTCGCCGCACAGGCGGCGGCCGCCGGGGGCGCCGCGTCGGGCGCCGTCACGCCCTTCGTCGCGCAGGGAGCGGTCTACGGTCCCAGCGCCAACACCTCCGGTCTGATCATTCAGGCGAAGAAGTCGATCTCGCTGGAAGTGCGCGGGCCGGGCGGCGTCGTCTATTTCGCTCGCCAGCTCGCCGCCGGCGAGGCCTATCGGGTGCCGGCTCTGCCCAATCTCACCGCCGAAGTTTCCAACCCGGAGAGCGCCGAGCTCTACCTCAATGGGGTCTCCAAGGGACAGTTCACCGCGGCGCAGATGCCGATGAAGGCGTCCTGACGCTCTGGCGAACGGGGGCGTTTGCCCTTATCCTTTGGGCGTCCCGAACTCCGCCCGAGGCGTCATGACCGTCGAAGACCACACCCGTCTGCGCCCCTGGCGGGCGATCGACCGCCGCGTCAGCCGGCAAATCCATGTCGGCTCGGTGCCGGTGGGCGGCGGCGCGCCGATCTCCGTGCAGTCGATGACCAACACGCTGACGTCGGACGCCAAGGCGACGATCGAGCAGATCCGCCAGCTTGAGGAAGCCGGCGCGGACATCGTCCGGGTCTCCTGCCCCGACGAGGCGTCCACCGCGGCGATGCCGGAAATCTGCAAGGCGGCCAAGGTGCCGATCGTGGCCGACATCCACTTCCACTACAAACGCGGCATCGAGGCGGCCAAGGGCGGCGCGGCGTGCCTGCGGATCAATCCGGGCAACATCGGCAACGCGAGCCGCGTCAGGGAAGTGATCCAGGCGGCGCGCGACCACGGCTGCTCGATGCGCATCGGCGTCAACGCCGGCTCGCTGGAGCCGCATCTGCTGGAAAAGTACGGCGAGCCCTGCCCGGACGCGATGGTCGAAAGCGCCCTCGACCACGCCCGCATCCTGCAGGACAACGACTTCCACGAGTTCAAGATCAGCTGCAAGGCGTCGGACGTGTTCATGGCCGTCGCCGCTTACCAGCAGCTGGCCGAGCAGGTGGACTGCCCCCTGCACGTGGGCATCACCGAGGCCGGCGCGCTGCGCTCGGGCACCATCAAGTCGGCCATCGGCATGGGCAGTCTGCTCTGGGCCGGTATCGGCGACACCATCCGCGTCAGCCTGGCCGCCGACCCGGTGGAAGAGATCAAGGCCGGCTTCGATATCCTGAAGTCGCTCGGCCTGCGCCACCGCGGCGTCAACATCATCGCCTGCCCATCGTGCGCCCGGCAGGGCTACGACGTGATCTCGACGGTGGCGAAGCTGGAAGAACGGCTGGCGCACATCTCCACCGCCATGAGCCTCTCGATCATCGGCTGCGTGGTGAACGGGCCTGGCGAGGCGCTGCTCACCGACGTCGGCTTCACCGGCGGCGGCAGCGGCAAGGGTGTCGGCATGGTCTATCTCGCCGGTAAGCCGGACCACAAGATCCACAGCGACCACATGGTCGACCACATCGTCGAACTGGTGGAAGCCAAGGCCGCCGAGATCGAAGCCGGCGCCGTCAAGTCGCTGCAGGCGGCGGAGTAACTGCCCCCGCAAGCGGGAGAAAGTTACAAAACTGACGCCAGCGTCACTCTTGCGCGCCGGTCGGCAGCCTGCTTAGGGTTCGCGCTCCACATAAGGGAGCGAGACCATGTCTGTCGATGGCGCCTGGAAGACCACGATCAATTCGCCGATGGGCGCGCAGGAAGGCACGCTGACTGTGAACAGCAGCGGCGACACGTTCACCGGCAAGATGGACTCCGCGCAAGGCTCGCAGGACGTCTCCGGCAAAGTTGATGGCAACACGCTGACCTGGGCCGCCAAGCTCACGCAGCCGTTCCCGATCGACCTGGAGTTCACGGTCACCGTCAGCGGCGACGCCATGGAAGGCTCGGTGAAGGCCGGTGCGTTCGGCTCGATGCCGGTGAAAGGCGTGCGGGCGTAAGCGCCTGACGCAAGCGACCCTCCTCGCCGCCTGGAAGGCCGCCACAGCGCGGCTGACGGCGGCGGGGGTGGAGAGTCCCACCATCGACGCGCGGCTGCTGCTGGAAGCAGCGGGCCCGGTGACGCGCGCCGAGATTCTGTCCGACCCGCACCGGGCGCTGGACGACGAGGCGGCGGCGCGGCTGGAAAGCTTCGTCGCCCGCCGCGAAGCGCGCGAGCCCGTCGCTCAGATTCTCGGCCGCAAGGGCTTCTGGACCCTGATGCTGAACGTCGGGCCGGGCGTGCTGACGCCAAGGCCCGACACCGAGGCCCTGCTCGACGTGGTGCTGGCGGCGTTTCCGGCCGAGCGGGCGTTTTCCGTGCTCGACCTCGGCGTGGGCTCCGGCGCGATCCTGCTGGCGATCCTGGCCGAGCGGCCGAAGGCCAAGGGGCTCGGTGTCGACGTCTCCGACGAGGCGCTGGCGGTGGCGCGCGATAACGCCGCCCAGCTCGGCCTGGAGAAGCGCGTCGCTCTCCTCCGCAGCGATTGGACCACCGGTCTGGGCGACGCCAGCTTCGATCTGGTGGTCTGCAACCCGCCGTACATCCCCACCGCCGACATCGCCGCGCTGGAGCCCGAGGTGCGCGACTTCGAGCCGCGGCTGGCGCTGGACGGGGGCGCGGACGGGCTGGACGCCTACCGCCTGCTGGCGCCGGAGATTCTGCGCGTGTTGCGCCCAGGCGGGCGCTTCGCGGTGGAGATCGGCGCGGGCCAACGGGCGGACGTGGAGGCGCTCTTCGCCGCCGCCGGCGCGGTCACCCTAACCGCCCATCCCGATCTCGCCGGCCGCGACCGCGTGGTCGCCGGCGCCCGCCTTGAGGGCTGATCCAACAAAGCCCTTGGAAAGAGGGCGCTGAATCGCTAAATCTCTATCTGTCTCCTCCTGGAACCGTCGGAGTTGAGGTCTAGGCGCCGGCCGCTGAGCCAGCGCGCAAGACAGCTCCGACCAGCGACGGCAATTCGCGCCGGGACGCTCGGGGAGACAGGGAACCTTAAGCGTTTTCGGACACTCAATCGGGCAGGATCGCCCGCTTCACAATGGAAACCCAGGTACGCCCCGAGGCCTGAGCCTCGCGACGTCGGGCGATCCGCAACAGGTCGACCAAGCATGAGAGATTTCAAGGGGATGAAGCGTCAGCGCAACCGCGGTCGCGGTGGCGGCGGCGGGAATGGCGGCGGCGGCGGCAAGCCGCAGCACAACGCCAACCGGGCGTTCGATTCCAACGGGCCAGACAACGTCAAGGTGCGCGGCGCGGCCCAGCACATCTACGAAAAGTACCAGCAGCTGGCGCGCGACGCCGGCTCCGCTGGCGACCGGGTGCTGGCTGAGAACTACCTGCAGCACGCCGAGCACTACTTCCGCCTGATCCGCGCCATGCAGCCGCAGCGGCCGCTGAGCGAGATCATCAGCCGCGACCAGTTTGCGTCCGGCTACGACATCGACTTCGAGGAAGAACCGCAGGCGATGGAAGAAGTCGCCGAGGCCGACGCCGGCCAGGGCGAGCGCCAGTGGCAAGACCGCGGCGACGGTCGCCAGCAGGGCGGCCAGGGCGAGTACCGGCAAGATCGCCAGGATCGCGGCGAATACCGCCAGCGCGATCAGCAGGGCGAGTATCGTCAACGCGACGACAGGCCCCGCGACGACCGCCCCCGCGACGATCGCCAGCAGGGCGAATACCGGCAGCGGGACGACCGCCCGCGGGATGACCGTCCGCGCGATGATCGCCAACGCGACGACCGTCCCCGGGATGATCGTCCGCGCGACGATCGCCCCCAGGCCGAGCGCCAGCCGCGCGAGTTCCAGGGCGACCGGAACCAGGGCGACCGGGGCCAGCGCTACCAGGGCGACGGCGAAGGCCGCCAGCGCTTCCAGGGCGAACGCCAGCCGCGCAACCAGCGCGATCGCGAGTATCGCGACCGCGATCCGCTCACCGTGATCGAGCCGCAGGCGACGCCGCTGGTCGCGCCGTCCGCCGCTTACGACGCGCCGCGCGAGCAGCCGGAGAGCGTGCTGCGCGGCGAGGACGGGGCGATGAGCCACGCGCCGGCGTTCCTGCAAGGTCCGGCCCGCGCCGACGAGGAAGTCGCCGAAACGCGCCGCCCAACGCGCCGCCGCCGCCCGCCGCGCAGCTTCGAAGCCGACGAAGCGGCCGCTCCGGCGGACGTCGACGAGGGCTGAGGTCGCCGACGCGGCCGCGCCGAGTCAGAAGTAGATCGCGTCGGTGTAGAGGCCGCGGCGCTCCGCGCCCGGCGGCACGGGAATCCCCGGCGTCCAGGTGAAGAAGTCGCCGACAGACCGCGCCAGGGTGGCGATCAGCGCGTGGCCGGTCGACGCGGGCGAGGTGTAAATCACCAGCGTGTCCAGCCCGACGGACGCCAGACGCCCGCACCAGGCGCGCAGCAACGCCTCGAACTCGGCCTCGGCGGCCGGCGCGAAAGCATAGTCCAGCACCACGCCCGGCATCGTCACCGTCTGCGCGCCAGCGATCTCGGTCACCGTGCGCAGCGCCGCGCCCGCCGCCCAGACGCCGACCACCGCGCTGTCAGTCATCCAGATATTGTCCCAGCCATAGAGGTCCGGCGCACGCTCTACGCGCCGGGCGAGGCCCGCGCCGTCGTAAGGCACGAACAGCTCTTCGGCGCGGTGGAAGGCGGTGAGCCGCCGGGCGATCTCGTCCGCATCGGCGCGCGTCGCCGGCCGCCCGGCCATGGGCCCGGCCAGCGCTGTGCAATCCAGCTCGGCCCGCTGCACGATCTGCGGCCATTTGTCCGGCGTGCCCTCAAAGCCGTGCTGCATGCCGGCGTTGTCCACCGAGATGTAGGCCTGCGAGCCATCGACGTGGTCCCAGTACTTTTCCAGCACCCGGTTGGCCGCGCCCCAGAGTCCCTTGCGCTGGTGTTCCGGCAGCACCCGCAGGTGAGAAACCGTGACCATCTTCTTCACCGCCCCGCCCACCAGCACCAGGCGCTCGGCGCCGCAGCTGACCGCCGCCGGCACGCCGTCCACCGACGCCAGCCCGATGGTGCAATCTTCCATCAGCCGCGGCCCGGTCATGTAGTCGGCGCCGCGGTCGAACCACACCGAAGTGTCGCCCATCACGATGGGGCAGCGGCGCTCGATGTCGGCCAGCACCGACGCGTCGGAGGCGGTCGCTTCGCGCACATCCAGCTGGAACTCGTGCTTGCGCTCGTAGCGGAGCGACGTCAGGCCGTGCGGCGGATCGGGCTCCGTCGCGACCGTGAAGACGAACCGGCGGCCCTTCGACGTTGCGACCACCGCCACAAGCTCGCTCTCGCTTGAGCGCTCGACGGCGACCGTCAGCGGCTCGCCAAGGCGCGTGGCTTGGCCGCGCCAGGCCTCGCGCAACGCCTCAATGCTGGCGCCGAGCAGCGGCTCCTGCGCTCGCAGCGAGGGGGCGTAGAAGTCGAAGTCGGCTGGATCGGCGCTGTCGCCGTTATCGGCGATGCGGCCCAGCCACCAGGCCAAGCGCCGGCCCGGAGGGGTGTCGGGTATCTGGCGCGCCAGCGCCTCTTGCTTGTCACTCACGGCCTTGCGCCACCTGCAGCTGAGGGCGCCAATTACCCCCAGCCGGCGCGCACTTCAAAGGCCGGTGCTAGGCGCCGACAGCTTCGTGCGTGTCGTGCGGCTTCAGCCAGCCAAGCTTGGGCAGCGCCGGCAGCTGGAACAGCGGGCGCTTGGGCGCCGCGGCCGGCAAACAGCCTTCCAGTGCTTCCATCAGCACGTCGACAGGGCCGTCGTTCATGAAGTGGGTGGCGCCCGGCACGCGCACGAAATGCATCGGGATGCGGCTGTGGGTCTCGGCCACCAGGCGCTCAGCCAGTTCAATCGGCGCGAAGTCGTCGGCGTCGCCGTGGATCACGTGCACAGGCACGTGCAACCGGCGCAGCGCCTGGCGCATGTGCACCAGCTGCACCGACTGGCCGCTGACCTCCAGAATTGCGTTGCGCAGGTCGCGCGGGATCAGGTTCAGCACCCGCATGCCGGTGTCCACCAGCCAGCGGGCCGTGGGGCCGGTCTCGCCAAGGAAGCTCGACAGCAGCACCAGGCCGGTCAGCGCCTTGGGGCTGCGCGAGGCCATCACGGTGGCGATGGCCGCGCCGTAGCTTTGCCCGACGAGCAGGATCTTCTGGCCCGGCGCGGCGTCCAGCAGCGGCGCCAGCGCGATGGCTTGCAAGCGGATGTCCGGCACGCAGGTGGCCGGCTCGCTGGCGGCGAACCCGGGGCGGTCGACCACGACCATTTCCCGGTCGAGCGGCAGGGCGGCCATCAGCGGCGCCCAGTATTCCGCCCACGAGGGCGCACCCGGCACGACCACGATCTTCAGCGGTGCCGGGGCTTCGCGCGGCGTCACCAGCGCCGAAATCTTCCAGCCGAGCCCGCCGCCGGCGGTGAAGGTGATGCGACGCATCACGCTCTCGGGGTAATCCTTGGAGGTCGGCACATGCTCGGTTCGGCCAACGGCCGCACTCTCGAGGCAGGCCCAGCCCAGTTCCAGAACACCTTTCGGTCTACGCGTCGTCATGGCGCCAGTTCCTTTCCTGCCTGGCCCTTGTGCAACGCGGCAATCGCCGCGTCGGTTCGCTCATAGGGGCACGAACTTCGCGATGTTGCGCCCGCACCACTGAAGTGGCGGTGAACCACTCCGTTGCCAGACGTTCATTCAGCCGTGGCCTGTGGTCGCAGCTTGGCAATTGGCGGACCGTTTTCGCTGTTTGTTCCCGGCGGCCGCCTTACTTCTGGGCGGAGGCAAGCGCGTGGGTGACGATACGCCTGGCCCGCGAATCATCGGGGCGGCGTTCCATAGTTCAGCGTGACCTGCATATCTTTTCCGGCGCGGAACAGCGCCACCACAACCGCCGCTCCCAACTTGGTGCCTCGCACCCCGGCAACGAGGTCGTCCTTCCCCGCGACCGGCTTGGCGTCATACGAAACAACGATGTCACCAGGGTGAAGGCCCGACGTCTCGGCGACCGACCCAGCCGCCACCCCGACAATGAACGCTCCCTTCAATCCGGGCCTGCTCAAACCGATCGCGAGGTCGGGGGGCAGATCGATGAAGCTGGCGCCCAGTACGGCGCCGCCGGGAGAAGCGGAGGACGAGTCGCTGTGGCCGACTGAGGCGATCGCCGCTGGCAAGGAGCTCTGCGGCGCCGGTTGCTGCGCCGCCGCCGCCGGGGGCGGCTCGTCACTGAGCGGCGGCATCGGCTTGCCGGTGCACGCTGCGACCACCCGCTGCGCCACGAACAACACGCCATCGACATCGAAAGTCGCATCCTGGGTGTTTTCGCCGGCGAGACGAACGACGAGGCGGTGGGCTTCGAGGAGCGCCTTGATCAGCTTCGGCGCGCCGACGTTGTCGAAGCTTCCGGCAGCGGTCATGCTGTTGTCCATGACCCAGAAGTCGGTCTTGATCGGGTCGTCGTCGACTTTGTAGCGGACCATGGTCTCGGGCATGTTCAGCAGGATGGAGTCATTGTCGTGGTTCATGACCTGTGGCCAGGACACGTAGAGGGCCAACGATCCATCCTGGCAGCGCATGACGAGGCTGGCGCGCTCGGGCGCGCCGATCTGGTTGAGCAGCTGTTCCTCGGAGTCGACCTGAGCGACGACCGTCGGCGCGCCCGTGAGAGCGGCGGCCGTTTCGGTCACGCTCCAGTTCCCTATCGCACCGCTGGCCGAAGCGGCGCTGCCCCAAAGCAGGGCGAGCAACGCCAGCGAAAATTGCCGCATCGCAGTCCTCCCCGACGGCGAGCGTTGCACAGCTGGGCTATGGGGCAAAGGCTTCGATGATCCGATCTGGACATCGCGAAGTGCGGCCGAGGCCCAACTGTCTGCTTGGCGTCAGGCCGCACGACGCCCCTCCGCTAACGGCCTTTCGCAAGCATATGTTCGGTCTGCAGGCCGCCGACGCGGCCGGCGACCGCGGCGGTGAAGGCGCTGAGCAGCATGCCGACGGCGGTGAAGAAGGCCGATTGCGAGGCGATCTGCGCGGCCCGCGCGGCGTCCACTGGCGGCGTGGCCGCCGCAGCAGGCGCCAGAGCCGCGGCGTAGGGGGCGATCACCAAGGCCGTCAGGACCACGCCGACCACGGTGGCCAGCGCCCAGACGATCAGGCCCTGGGCGGTGTCGCGGAAGTGCGCCTCGTCGAGATGGGCGAGCGTCCAGGCATGCCGTAGCCGTCCCGCCAGATAGCCGCCCAGCCCGGCCGAGATCACCTGGATCGCCACCGCCGCAGCGCCCACCTCTGGCGTGAAGGCGTCGAGCGCCCGCCGCGAGGCCAGCGCCCCCGCCGCCAGGTCGTAGCCGAAGCCGGACGCGAGCACGGTGAGCAGCACCGAGGTCGCCACCGCGACCAGTGTGCCGGCGACGATCGCCGACCATGAGAGCGCCGGCTCGGCTCGCGACCGGCTGTCGATGATCATTGCATCAGTCATGTGAGTGTCTCCAGTCGGCGATCAGAAGTGATGCGTGCACAGGGCAAGCAGCAGGATCAGCGGGATGGGCACGCCGATGAAGTAGAGCAGAATCGAGCGCACGGGCTTGGCTCCGGTGTTCTTGTTGCCGATGCCTCAGCAATGCGCCGCGGCCCAGTTCGTTGCCGCAAGTTCGTCGCAATCACGCTTTTGCCGCCAAGCTGACGTTCTACGACGCGCCAGCGCCGCCTGGTCAGCGTTGCGGTCGGAACTCATCATGGCGTGATCTGTTCTCGCAGCGGAGCGTTCAACGCCGGGCGCGCCAGCCAGCTTGGAGCAGAGCGCGTCATGTCTCAGACCGTCGGAGACTTCCTCGTCGATCGCCTCTACGCGTGGGGCGTCCGCCGAATCTTTGGTTACCCGGGCGACGGCATCAACGGCGTCTTCGGCGCGCTCAACCGGGCCAAGGGCAAGATCGAGTTCATCCAGGCCCGCCACGAAGAGATGGCCGCGTTCATGGCCTCGGCCTACGCCAAGTTCACCGGCGAACTGGGCGTCTGCATCGCCACGTCTGGCCCTGGCGCGTCGCACCTGGTGACCGGGCTCTACGACGCCCGGCTGGACCACCAGCCGGTGCTGGCGATCTGCGGTCAGCAGGCCCGCACGGCGCTCGGCGGCCACTATCAGCAGGAAGTCGATCTTCCGAGCTTGTTCAAGGACGTCGCCGGGGCGTTCGTGGAACAGGCGTCCGCGCCGGCGCAGGTGCGCCACCTGGTCGACCGCGCCATCCGCATCGCCCTGGGCGAGCGGCGAGTGACGGCGATCATCCTGCCCAACGACCTGCAAGAGCTGCCGTTCGAAGAGCCGGCGCGCAAGCATGGCACTGTCCACTCGGGTGTCGGGTTCTCGAAGCCCAGGACCGTGCCCGAGGACGCCGACCTGCGCCGCGCGGCCGAGGTGCTCAACAGCGGCAAGCGTGTCGCCATGCTGGTGGGCGCCGGCGCGCTAGGCGCGACCGAAGAGCTGATCGCCGTTGCCGACAAGCTGCAAGCTGGCGCGGCCAAGGCGTTGCTGGGCAAGGCCGCGCTGCCGGACGATCTGCCCTGGGTCACCGGCTCCATCGGCATGCTGGGGACCAAGCCAAGCTACGACCTGATGATGCACTGCGACACCTTGCTCATGGTGGGCTCGGGGTTCCCCTACTCGGAGTTCCTGCCCAAGGAAGGTCAGGCGCGCGGGGTGCAGATCGACCTCGCGCCCGACATGCTCTCGCTGCGCTATCCGATGGAGGTGAACCTCGTCGGCGACGCGGCGGCGACGCTGAAGGCGCTGCTGCCGCTGCTGGAAGCCAAGCCCGACACCGGCTTTCGCGACCAGATCGCGGACCACATGTCGAAGTGGTGGAACGTGCTGGAGACCCGGGCCATGGAGCCCGCGCACCCGGTCAACCCGCAGCGCGTCACCTGGGAACTCTCCCCGCGCCTGCCGGACAACGTGATCCTGACCAGCGACTCCGGCTCCTGCGCCAACTGGTATGCGCGCGACCTGAAGATTCGCCGGGGCATGCGGGCGTCGCTCTCCGGCGGCCTGGCCTCGATGGGCGCCGCCGTGCCGTACGCCATCGCCGCCAAGTTCGCCCATCCCAACCGCCCGGTGATCGCGCTGGTGGGCGACGGCGCCATGCAGATGAATAACATGGCCGAGCTGATCACGGTGGCGAAGTACTGGCGCAGGTGGCTCGACCACCGCTGGATCTGCTGCGTGTTCAACAACGAGGACCTCAACCAGGTCACCTGGGAGCAGCGGGTCATGGAGGGCGACCCGAAGTTCGACGCCTCGCAGCAGATCCCGGACGTCCCCTACCACCAGTTCGCCGAGCTGATTGGCCTGCACGGCATCTACGTCGACCAGCCGGACGCCGTGGGCGCGGCCTGGGAGGCGGCCCTGGCCTCGGACCGGCCGGTGGTGCTCAACATCAAGACCGACCCGGAAGTGCCGCCGTTGCCGCCGCACATCACCTTCGATGAGGCGGTGAAGCTCTCCAAGGCGGTGTCGAAGGGCGATCCGGACGAAGGCAACATGATCGTCGGTGCGGCGCGGCAACTGGTCGGCGCGCTGCTGCCCGGCGACAAGGACTGAGAGATGCCGTCCCGGCCCGAAATGCCGGTCGAGTGGATCCGCGCGGCCGCTTACCGCATCCCAACGGACGGCCCGGAGGCGGACGGCACCTTTGCGTGGGACTCTACAACGCTCGTCGTGGTCCAGGTCGCCGCCGGCGGACACACCGGGCTCGGTTACACCTATGCGGACGCCTGCCTCGTTGGCCTCATCGAAGGCGCGCTGGCCAAAGTCGTGACGGGGCGCGAGGCGGACGATGTCGCCGGCGCGTGGGAGGCGATGCAGCGCCAAGTGCGCAACCTCGGCCGCTCGGGGCTTGCCGCTTGTGCGATTTCGGCCGTCGACACCGCGCTCTGGGACCTGAAAGCGCAGCGCGCCGACCAGCCGCTCGCGACGCTCCTGGGCCGCAGGCGCGAGGTCGCGCCGATCTACGGCAGCGGCGGCTTCACGACTTACACGGACGATCAGCTGCGCGACCAGCTCGCTGCGTGGGTGGAGGTCGATGGCTGCCGCTGGGTGAAGATGAAGATCGGCAGTCACCCGCATTGCGATCCGCGCCGCGTTGCGGTGGCGCGCGAAGCCATCGGCGCGGGCGGCCTTTTCGTTGACGCTAACGGCGCGTTCTCGGCCCGCAAGGCCTTGTCCTTCGCCGCGGAATGCCGCGCGGCCGACATCCGCTGGTTCGAAGAGCCGGTGACGTCGGACGACCCCGCGGGACTGAGGCTGGTGCGCGGAGGCGCGCCAGACGGCATGGACATCGCCGCCGGCGAGTACGTCTTCACCCTCGACGACGCACGCCGCCTGCTCGAGGCCGACTGCGTGGACGTGCTGCAGGCCGATGTCAGCCGCTGCGGCGGCGTCACCGGCTTCCTGGAGATCGCCGCGCTCTGTGAAGCGCACCACATCGATCTCTCGGGTCACTGCGCGCCGGCGCTGCATCTGCACGTCGCTTGCGCGGCCCACCGGTTGCGCCACTTGGAGTGGTTCCACGACCACGTCCGCATCGAGCAACGCTTCTTCGACGGCGCGCCGGTCGCCCGCGACGGCGCCATCGCGCCGGACCTGACGCGGCCCGGACATGGCCTCGCCTTCAAGACGCAGGACGCCGAGCCCTTCCGCGTAGCGGGGGAACTCTGATGGCGCGGCTTGCCGCTCTGCGTCGAGACGATGCGCGGCCGGCGCAGCGCTTGTCCGCTCGAATTCTGCGCTTTCCGGTTCCCGCCCTTCGCCGAGAGGCGACCCGCGCCGCGCGCCAGACCAATCTGGCCGCCGCGGTGCTGGCGCTGTCGGTGCTGGCGGACAGCGGGGTGGAGCACTACCGCGGCTCGTTCCGCAACCGCGCCATGTTCGTCCCGCTGGGCGCCGCGGCGCTGACGCTGGCGGCCAGCCTGCTGGGCGTGGCCGACGATCGCCCGCGCCGCCATCCCGGCCGCGATGGCGTTTACGCACTGGCCGCGGCGGTCGGCGCCGCGGGTCTGGCGTTTCACGCCTACAACGTCGGCAAGCGGCCGGGGCGCCTGTCGTGGCACAACCTTTTCTACGGCGCGCCGATCGGGGCGCCGGCGGCGCTGATGTTCGCCGGGGCGCTCGGCCGGCTGGCGGAGACCGCGCGCGACGGCGGCCGCGTCTTCGGACTGCCGGCCGAGCGGATGCTGGCGGCGGTCAGCGCGCTCGGCCTGGCCGGCGCCGTGGGCGAGGCCGGCCTGCTGCACTTCCGCGGCGCCTTCCAGAATCCGGCGATGGTGCTGCCCGTCACCATGCCACCAGTGGCGGCGGGTCTGCTGGCTGCGACGGTGGCGACGGGGTCCAGGCCGCTTGGCCGCGCCGCGCGCCTGTGGCTGAAGCTCACCACCGGGCTCGGGCTCGCGGGCGTCGGCTTCCACGCCTTCGGCGTCCACCGCGCTATGGGCGGCTGGCGCAACTGGCGACAGAACGCGATCGATGGGCCGCCGTTGCCGGCCCCGCCGAGCTTCACCGGCCTGGCGCTGGCCGGCCTTGCGGCGCTGTCGCTGATGTTGGGGCCGGACCATGCCTGAGCGGTTTCCGGGCTACGACGTATTGGCCAAGCGCCGCACCCAATCCTGGAACGACCAGACGCGGCGCGTCATCGAGGGCCGGCTGACGGTCGATCCGCAGGCGCACAGCTTCTTCGACGACGCCGAGTGGCGAACGCTGCAAGCCGTCTGCGAGCGGATCATTCCGCAGCCGCCGGAGCGGCAGCGACCCGCGCCGCTGGCCGCGATGGTCGACGAGAAGATGGCGACAAACGCCGCCGACGGCTATCGGGACGCGAGGATGCCGCCGATGGGCGCGGCGTGGCGGCGAGGTCTGGCGGCGCTCGACGCCGAGGCGCTGGCGCGTCACCGCCGGACTTTCGCCGAACTGGCTCCGGCGGAAGCGGATGGAATGTTGAGTGCGGCGCAGGGAGGCCTGCTGGCGCACGAGGCGTGGGCCGGCATGTCCGCCGAGCTTTTCTTCAAACAGCGCGTCATCCCCGACATTGTCGGCGCCTACTACGCGCACCCCGCGGCCTGGAACGAGATCGGCTACGGGGGCCCGGCGGCGCCGCGCGGCTACGTGCGGCTGGACTTCGATCGGCGTGATCCGTGGGAAGCCTCGGAGGCGCGTCCGGGGCGCGAGGCGCAGGCGTGGCGCGAGAACCAGCGTGTCGGACGCAGCTAGCGAGATCCGCGCCGCCGGCGGTCGCGCGCCGGACGTCATGCGTGTCGGCGGCTGGACGTCGATGCGTCAGTATGCGGAAGACGAGGCGGTGGACTTCGTCGTCGTCGGGGCCGGCGCGGGCGGCGGCACGCTGGCCTGCAAGTTGGCCGAGTATGGCTTCTCCGTTGTCGCTCTGGACGCCGGACCGTACTGGCGGCCTTTGGAGGATTTCGCCTCCGATGAGCGCCACCAAGCCAAGCTCTATTGGACCGACGAGCGGATCACCGACGGCGAGAACCCCGTCCAGCTAGGATCCAACAATTCAGGGCAGTCCGTTGGCGGCTCGACGGTGCACTTCGCCATGGTCTCGCTGCGGTTCCGACCGGAGTGGTTCAAGGCGCGCAGCAAGCTGGGCTACGGCGCCGACTGGCCGATCGATTGGCGCGAGATGTGGCGCTACTACGCCGAGGTGGAGCAGGCGCTGAAAATCTCGGGTCCGCTGACCTATCCCTGGGGTCCCCGGCGGCCGCGCTACCCCTACCGGCCGCACCAACTGAACGCCGCCGCCCAGGTGCTGGCGCAGGGCGCGGAGGCGACCGGGATCAAGTGGACCACGACGCCGCTGGCGACCCTCTCGGCGCCGCGTGGCCTCGCCCACCCGTGCGTCTATCGCGGCATGTGCGTCATCGGCTGCGCCACCAATGCCAAGCAGAGCGTGCTGGTCACCTGGCTGCCAAGGGCGCTCGCCGCCGGCGCCGAGATCCGCGACCTCGCCATGGTCGGCCGCATCGAGCACGACGAGCGCGGCCGCGCCACCGGTGTCCACTATCACCGCGACGGCCTGTGGCGCTTCCAGAGGGCCCGCAACGTGGTGGTGGCCGGCTACGCCATCGAGACGCCGCGGCTCTTGCTCAACTCGGCCAGCCCGCGCTTTCCGGATGGCCTGGCCAACGGCTCGGGACTGGTGGGCAAGAACCTGATGGTGCAGTCGAACCAGGCGGTCTGGGGCGTGCACCCGCGCGAGATTCGCTCTTACAAAGGGCCGCCGTCGCTCTCGCTCACCGAGCACTGGAACTACGACGACGCCAAGGACTTCTTCGGCGGCTACTGCTTCATGAGCCAGGGCACGCTGCCGGTGGTGGCGGCCGGCATTCACGCCAAGCGCGGCCTCTGGGGCCAGCGCCTCATCGACGAGATGCAGCGCTACAATCACCAGGTCGGCGTGAAGATGGTGGGCGAGTGCCTGCCGCAGGAACGCAACCGCGTCACCCTGGCCGATGAGACCGACCGCTTCGGCCTGCCGATCGCCCGCGTCACCTACGCCTTCTGCGACAACGACAAGCGGATGATCCAGCACGCGCTGGGCGCCATGCGCGAGAACCTGGCCGCAGCCGGGGTCGGCGAGTTGTTCGACGAGACCGATGACACCTGCCACCTCAACGGCACCGCGCGCATGGGCGACAACGCCCGCGACAGTGTCGTCAACGCCGACTGCCGCAGCTGGGACGTGCCCAACCTGTGGGTCTGCGACGGCTCGGTGTTTCCCACCGTGGGCGGCGTGAATCCCTCGCTGACCATTCAGGCCATCGCCTGCCGCACCGCCGACCGCATCAAGGCTCTGGCCGCGCGAGGCGAACTCTAGCTCGGTCTTCGAAACCGCGGCGACCCCCTGGGATGGCGCGCGCACCTGTAGAGCCATGGTCTCGTGCGTTCTGGCTGGCGCTCGGAGTGCGGACGGCTAAAGAGACGCAAGAACATCGGTCTTCGTCGATCCCGGGACATGCATCACCTGCTTCCGCTGGTAGCGGCGTACGGCTACGCGGCGGTCTTCGGACTGCTGCTGATCGAGAGCATCGGTATCCCCGTGCCGGGCGAGGGGGTGTTGATCGCCGCCGCGCTGTTCGCGGCGCGAACTCACCGGCTGGACGTCGTCTGGGTGCTCGCAGCCGGCTCGCTGGCGGCCTTTCTGGGCAGCTGTATCGGCTATCTCCTCGGACGCAGCGCCGGGGTGCTCTTGCTGACCAGGTACGGCGGCTATGTCGGGTTGACCGAGGCTCGGCTGCGCCTGGGTCGCTATCTCTTTCTGCGACACGGCGCGAAGCTGGTCTTTCTTGGCCGGTTCGTCGCTTTTCTGCGCGCTTTCGAGGGCATCCTCGCCGGCGCGAACCTGATGGGATGGCGTCGCTTCCTGGTGATCAACGCTCTGGGCGCAGTGGTGTGGACGTGTGTCGTCGGCCTGTGCGCCTACGTCTTCGGACGAGCCTTCATATCCGTCTCCCGTCCGCTCGGGGTGGGCCTCATCGTGCTGGCGATCGTCGGTTTCGTCGCCGGACTCTTCTACCTGCGCCGGGCGGAGAGCGCCCTGCAGCGCCAGGCCGACGCCGCCATCCTGGGGTGAGCCACTGCGGCCGCCCTCGAGGTCTAGGGTAGCTAGCGGGCAGCTGGGCGCTGGCGCCGCCGCTGGCGCGCGCTAAGGCCGCCGTCACGACGGGGTCTTGCAGCTCGCGGCGTCCCAGGCGAAGGCCGGCGACCCCCAGAAATTAGCTCCCGCCGCGATCGTTCAACGGCCCTGCGCCTTCCGGTTCAGGGCGGTGTCTCTGAGATCAGCTCAAACGAAACGACGTCGAAGCGCCGGTTGACCAGCGCGATCAGGTCGGTCGGGGCGCCGTCGGCTTCCGCCCGTCGCCAGCTGATGTCGTAGCCCAGTCGCACGCGTTCGGATGTCTCGCCCGGTAACTGCTGCAGGAACTGCGCTTTGAACCGATGGGTGGCGACAGCGTCGGGTAGCTGCAGGATCGCCGCATCCTTGGGCGCCTCGATCACCAGGCGCGCGCGGTGTTGCCGGGGCAGGCGCCGATCGACGACATCGAGCACGAACAGCGTGACGAAGGCGATGCCGGTTCCGGCGAGCCCGAGGCTCAGTTGCCCGCCGCCGAAGCACAGGCCGATGACGGTGCTCACCCACAAGGTCGCCGCCGTGGTGACGCCCATGACGATGTTGCCGCGCTTGAGGATCGCGCCGCCGCCAATGAAGCCGACACCGGTGAGGATGCCCAGCGGCAGGCGCATCAGGTCGAGCACGCTGAACGACGCCGGCGTCTTGCCGTCCACCGGCAGCAGCACGTTGGCCTGGATCATCGCCAGGCAAGCGGCAAGGCCCACCAGGATCGTCGTGCGAAATCCAGCCGCCTGGCCTCGGGCGCCTCGATCGAGGCCGAGCAGGCCGCTGGCAAGCACCGTCAGGGCCAGCCGCAGTCCCATGTCGGCCCATGTCGGGTGCAGCGGCAGGATCATGCCGCCTTGCGGCCTAGGTGCCCGCCTCGATCTGCTGCGCCACCTCCAGGTGATGCTTGACCACTGGCACGGTCTCGCCCGCCGCCTTGCGCAGTTCGGCGTTGTCGCCGCTGGCCGCATAGGCGGTCATCACGCCCAGGGCCGTCTGGTGGGCGCTGATCTGCTCGGCGATATAGGCCTTGTCGAAGGCTGTGCCGTGCAGGCCCTGCAGCGTGGCCAGATTGGCTTTCTGGTCGTCGCTGAGCTGCGGCGGCGCCGGCGGCGGCAAGCGGGCGGTGTGCAGCGCCGCCTTCAGGCCCGCGGTGGTCTTGGTGTGGTCGGTGACCATCATCGACCCGAAGTCGCGTACGCGGGCTGTCGAGCCCTGCTTGGCGGCCAGCGACCCTTCCTGGATCTCGAAGGCGTCGGTCTGGGCCGCCGCCTTGACGAAGTCGGGCGTCGGCAAGGCCGGCGTGGGCGCGGCAGGTTGGGCGAGGGCGGCGCCAGCCAGGCTCAAGCCGGCGACAGCGCCGCATAGTATCGAAGGTCTCACGTGGGTCTCTCCCAATGGCTTTGAGTGCGGAACCGCAGGGGCCGCTGGAGGTTCCCGCAGCGCCAGCGGTCGAACCCGCGGCACGCCAGCGCGTTTCCGATCCGGTCAGGGCTTTCGCAAGGAGCGCCGATGCCTGTCGCCGATCGAAACGGTCTGAGCCGGCGCGGCGTGCTGAGCGCCGCCGGCGCGTCGGCTGCGGGCGCGTCGCTATCGGCTCGCACGGCCAGCGCCGCCCCGGGCCCTGCCGCGAGCGGCCCTGGCGAAGTCGCGCTGACGGTCAATGGCGCAGCGCACCGTCTGACCCTCGACGTGCGCACCAGCCTGCTGGACGCGCTGCGAGAGCACCTGGGCCTGACCGGGGTGAAGAAGGGCTGCGACCATGGCCAGTGCGGCGCCTGCACGGTGCTCATCGATGGCGCGCCGGCGCTGTCGTGCCTGACGCTGGCGGCGGCGGTGCGCGCGCCGGTGACCACCATCGAGGGGGTGGCGGGTCCGGACGGGGCGCTCCACCCGATGCAGCAGGCGTTCATCGACCAGGACGGCTTCCAGTGCGGCTACTGCACGCCAGGCCAGATCCTCTCGGCCATCGCCTGCGTCGAGCAGGGCCACGCCGGCTCGGACGATGAGATCCGCGAGTTCATGAGCGGCAACCTCTGCCGCTGCGCCGCCTATCCACACATCGTCGAAGCAGTGACGCAGGCCGCCGCGCGGATGCGCAGCTGATGCGCCCCTTCGCTTACCAGCGCGCCGCCGACGCGGCCGACGCCGTCACCTTGGCCGCCGGCCCGACTGGTCCGCCCACCGCAGCCGTCGCGCAGTTTCTGGCCGGCGGCACGACCCTGGTCGACCTGATGCGGACCGGGGCGATGGCGCCCGAACGCCTGGTGGACATCAACGACCTTGCCGCGGCGCATGGCCGAATAGAGGCGGGGGCGGACGGCCTGCGGCTGGGGGCGCTGGTGCGCATGAGCCAGGCGTCGCGGCATCCGGCCGTGCTGCGCGACTATCCGGCGATCGCCCAGTCGTTGGACCTCGCCGCCAGCCAGCAACTGCGCAACATGGCCAGTCTCGGCGGAAACGTGCTGCAGCGGACGCGCTGCCGCTACTTCCGCGACCCGAGCTGGCCCGCCTGCAACAAGCGCGCGCCTGGCTCCGGCTGCGGGGCCCTCGACGGCGTCAACCGCATGCACGCGGTGCTGGGTGTCTCCGAGGCCTGCATCGCCAGCTATCCGGGCGACTTCGCCCAGGCGTTGATCGCGCTGGACGCGAGCGTCGAGATCGTCGGGCCGCAGGGCCCGCGGGTGATCGCTTTCGAGGACCTGCACCGTGCGCCCGGCGCGACGCCGCACATCGAGACGACGCTGGCGCCGGGCGAGCTGATCACCGGCTTCCACGTGCCGTCGGGGCGATGGACGCGCCGCTCGCTCTACCTGAAAGTCCGCGATCGCCAGTCTTACGAATTCGCGCTGGCCAGCGCCGCCGTGGCGCTGGAGTTCGATGGCGGCGCAGTGCGGACGGCGCGGATCGCGCTGGGCGGCGTCGCCACCCGACCGTGGCGCGCCCGTGAGGCGGAGGCGGCGCTGGTCGGCAAGCCGCTGGAAATGGGCGCCGCGCAAGCCGCCGCGGAAGTGGCGTTCGCTGGCGCAGTGACTCACGGCCAGAACGACTTCAAGCCGGAACTGGGCCGACGGACACTGGTCCGCGCGCTACTCGCGGCCGGGCGGCTGGAGGTCTGAGCCATGGCCGACGACAGCGGACGCTTCCAGGGCCGCAGCACGCGGCGCATCGACGGGCCGCTGAAGGTGACCGGCGCCGCCCGCTATGGTTCGGATTTCCCGACCGAGCGGGCCGCATTCGCGGTGCTGGTCACCAGTCCCATCGCGCGCGGGTCGGTCGCCGGCTTCGACGACGGCGCGGCGCGGGCCGTGCCCGGCGTGCTCGACATCCTGACCTGGCGCGAGGCGGCCGGCGCGGTGAAGCCGGGGCAGACGTTCTCGGAGAAGGGCTACATGGGGTCGTCCATCGCCCCGCTCGCCTCCGCCGATGTTCGCTACGCCGGTCAGATCGTGGCCGTGGTCACCGCCGACTCGCTGGAAGGGGCGCAGGAGGCGGCCCAGCGCGTCGTGGTGCGCTACGCGCCGGCCGCGCCCGCCGCGACCTTCGACAGTCCCGGCGCGGAAGAGGTGGTGCTGAAGAGCGTCGCCAAGGACCACGAGGACCCAGCGGTGGGCGACGCCGAAGCCGCCTTCGCCGCCGCCCCGGTCAAGCTCGACGAGCGCTATGCCACGCCGACGCAGCATCACAATCCGATCGAGCTCTTCACCACCGCCTGCGCCTGGCAGGGCGGCAAGCTGACGCTCTGGGAATCCAGCCAGAACGTCTGGGGCTTCAAGAACGGCGTCGCCGACCAGCTGGGCCTGTCCCCGGACGACGTGCACGTGGTCTCGCCTTACATCGGCGGCGCGTTCGGTTCGCGCGGGTCGCTAACGCAGCGCACGGCGCTGGTGGCGCTGGCGGCCAAACGCGTGGGCCGGCCGGTGAAACTGGCGGCGACGCGCCAGAACGGCTTCACCATCGCCACCTATCGCGCCGAAACCCGCCACCGTGTGCGGCTGGCCGCGGGCAACGACGGCAAGCTTGCCGCCTTGATCCACGAAGGCTGGGAAGCCACCTCGCGGCCGGACAATTACAACGTCTCGGGAACGGACGCGTCGACGCGGCTCTACGCCTGCCCGAACGTCGCCTCCAACGTCAGCATCGTCCACGTGGACCGCAACACGCCGGGCTTCATGCGCGCGCCGCCGGAGACGCCCTACGTCTTCGCGCTGGAGAGCGCGATGGACGAGCTGAGCTATGCGCTGGGCATGGACCCGATCGAGTTGCGTCGCGTCAACGACACCCAGGTCGAGCCGATCAAGGGCCTGACCTACACCAGCCGCCACTTGATGGAGTGCTTCGACGCCGGCGCGAAAGCCTTCGGCTGGGAACGGCGCTCGCCAAAGCCAGCCGTCACCCGCGATGGCGACTGGCTGGTCGGCTTCGGCTGCGCGACCACGCTCTATCCCACCCAGATGGGCCCGGCGACCGCGCGGCTGACGCTGACCCCGGACGGCGCGGTGAAGGTGCAGTGCGCCAGCCACGAGATCGGCAACGGCGTGCGCACCGTGCTGGCGCTCACCGCCAGCCAATTGCTGGGCGTGCCTGTGGAGCGCGTCGCGGTCGAGGTGGGCGACTCGGACCTGCCGCCCGCGCCGGTCGCCGGCGGTTCCAACTCCACGGCCAGCTGCTGCAACGTGGTGGCCAAGGCCTGCGAGCAGATACGCGAGCGTGTCGCCAGGGCCGCGGTGGGCGCCAACGACGGCGCCTTCGCTGGCGCCGATCCCAACACCCTGACGCTGGCCGACGGCGCTCTGCACGGGCCTGGCGGCCGCAGCGAGACATTGGCGCGGGCTGTCGCACGCGCCGGCGGCGCCATCGAGGTCTACGCCGAGAACGTGCCGCACGGCGTGCCGCAGAACGCCGCGCAAGGCCTCTACAAAGGCAAGGCGGCGCTGGCCGGCGGCGCGAAGATGAAGGACCGCATCCAGTTCGCCTTCGGCGCCCAGTTCGTTGAGATCCGCGTGCACGCCCTGACCGCCGAGGTGCGCTGCCCCCGCGCGGTGGGCGCCTTCGCGGCAGGCACAATCGTCAATCCGCTGACCGCCCGCAGCCAGCTGATGGGCGGCATGATCTGGGGCATTTCGGCGGCGCTGCACGAGGCCACGGAAATCGATGCCCGCGCCGCCCGCTACTACAACGACGACCTCTCGGAGTACCTCATACCGGTCAACGCCGACATCGGGACCGTCGAGACCATCATCGTCCCGGAATTCGACGACGCGGTGAATCCGCTCGGCATCAAGGGCATCGGCGAACTGGGCAACGTCGGCATGAACGCGGCGGTGGCCAATGCGGTGTTCCACGCCACCGGCGTGCGCATCCGCGAGCTGCCGATCCGCATCGAGAAGCTCCTGGCCGCAGCGCCCCTGGCGTCATAGCAACGGCGCAGCGGCGAGGCGCGGCGCGCCGCTACGTCGCCGCCACACCTCGGGTCCCCAGGTCGATCAGGGTCATCGCGACGAGGATCGCGAGCCACGCCACCGCGAAGAGCGCGGCAAGTCGATTGAGGGCCGACTGCTCGCGCAGGTGCATGAACACCCAGAGCACCAGACCCGCCTTGAGCGCGGCGATAGCGAGGTTGAGCGTCGGCTTGATCGGACCAAGCGGCGAGAAGGTCACCGCGACGGTGGTGGCGAGCAGCGCCATCAGCCCCAGCCACACCAGCACGGCCAACCGCAGTTCGCGCGCCATCGATCAGCCTCGCGCCAGGTAGAAGATCGGGAACACGAACAGCCAGACGATGTCGACGAAGTGCCAGTAGAGGCCGGTCATCTCGACAACGACCGCTTGCCTGGGGACGTCGACCTTTCCTCGCAGCACCATGGCCGCGACCCAGCTCAGAGCGCCCAACCCGATGGTCAGGTGAATGGCGTGCAAGGTGGTGGCGACGAAGTAGAGATCGAGGAACAGGGCGGCCGGCCCGTGCCGCAGCGGCGAGGGCGCGCCGATCCCTGGCGCCAGCCCTTCCTGGAAGTCCTGCAGGTACTCCCAGCCCTTCAAACCCAGGAACGTCAGCCCCAGCAGCACAGCGATCATGAAGGCGACGCCGACCATGCGGCGTTTGCCATGCCGCGCGGCCACGACCGCGATGGCGACAGCGAGGCTGGAGGTTAGCAGCACCGCGGTGTTGGCGGTGGCGATCCAGATCTTCAGGTGCCGCGCCGCGACTTGCGAGGCCTCCGGGTGGGCGACCCGATAGGCGTAGACCAGCGCCAGCAGGGCGCCGAACAGCATCGTCTCGGTGCCCAGGAAGACGTACATGCCCAGGAAGTCCGCCTCGCGCTGCTGGCGCGGCTGAGCGTAGGGCTCGGCGAGCGTGACGTAGTCAGCCATCGCCGTCCTCCGCGACCGGATAGGCGTAGGCCTCCTTGGTCACCACCGGCGGTGTCAGGAAGTTCTGCTTCGGCGGCGGCGAGGGCGTGGTCCACTCCAGACCGGCCGCGCCCCAGGGGTTCGGGCCCGCGGGCTGCCCGTGCCGCAGGGAGTGGATCAGGTAGACGAACGGCAACAGGTAGCCCACGGCCAGGATCGACGCGCCGGCCGAGGACAGCACGTGCCAGACCTGAAACTCAGGCGGGTAGACGTGATAACGGCGCGGCATCCCGAGGTAGCCGAGCACGAACTGCGGGAAGAAGGTGAAGTTGAAGCCTGCGAAGATCAGCGCCGCGGCGATGCGGCCCCAGGTCAGCGAGTAGAGCCGTCCAGTGATTTTCGGCCACCAGAAGTGCATGGCGCCGAAGAAGCCGGTCACCGCCCCGCCGACCATGATGTAGTGGAAGTGGGCGATGACGAAGTAGGTGTCGTGCACGTGCACGTCGATCGCCAGCAGCGCCAGCATCAGACCCGTCAGGCCGCCGATGGTGAAGAGGCCGATGAACGCCATCGCGAACAGGAACGGCGGGTCGAGCGAGATGTCGCCTTTGTAGAGCGTGGCGGTCCAATTGTAGACCTTCACCGCCGAAGGCGCCGCCACCAGCAGGCTCAGGAACGAGAAGATCACGCTGGCGTAGCGCGACTGACCCGAGACGAACATGTGGTGGCCCCAGACCAGAAAGCCGACCGCGGCGATGGCGAGGCTGGCGCTGGCCACGAACCAGTAGCCGAACAGGCGCTTGTGCGCCGACGCCGCCACCAGTTCGCTGACCACGCCCATGGCCGGCAGGATCATGATGTAGACGGCCGGGTGGCTGTAAAACCAGAACATGTGCTGGAACAGCAGCGGATCGCCGCCCAGCGCCGGGTCGAAGATGCCGAGGTGGAAGAGCCGCTCGGCGGCCAGCAGCACCAGGGTCACCGCCAGCACCGGCGTCGCCAGCACCAAGATGATCGAGGTCGCGTAGTGCGACCAGACGAAGATCGGCAACCGCCCCCAGGTCATGCCCGGCGCGCGCAGCTTGTGGATGGTGACGATGAAGTTGAGACCGGTCAGGATCGACGAGAAGCCGACGATGAACACCGCCGCGGCCGCGGCCAGCACATGGCCGTTGGCGAACATGGTCGAGAGCGGGGTGTAGAAGGTCCAGCCGGTATCGACGCCGCCGGCGATGAGCACGTAGACCGTGAACGCGCCGCCCAGCACGTAGATGTACCAGCTGAGCAGGTTGAGCCGCGGGAACGCCAGGTCCTTGGCCCCGATCATCAGCGGAATCAGGAAGTTGCCGAAGGTGGCCGGGATCGACGGGATCAGGAAGAACCAGACCATAACGATGCCATGGAAGCTGAAGGTGCGGTTGTAGCCCTCGTTGGTCAGGAAGTGATGGGTGGGCGAGATGAGGTCGGCGCGGATCATCGCCGCCGCGAGGCCGCCGATGAAAAAGAAGCCCGTGATCGAGATCAGGTAGAGGATTGCGATCCGCTTGTGGTCGGTGGTGAGCAGCCATGAGCGCAGCGTGCTGCCGGCGGCGAGGTAGCTGACCCGCTCTTCAGGCGTCAGCAGCGGCGCGGCCGTCATGGGTGCGGCCCCCGTCCCTGCGAGGCCGCCGGTGCGCTCAGCGACTTGATGTAAGCGACCAGCTTGAGCACATCGTCCTCGGACATCTGCCCGGCGTAAGTCGGCATCACCGGCTGGTAGCCGGCGACGACGTCGCGGTTCGGGTCGAGGATGCTGTCGCGGACGTATTCGTCGTCAGCGGTGAGGACGCGACCGCCCTCGAGCGGGACCGGTTGGCCGTAGAGTCCCTCGAGCGGCGGCGCGCGGACGGCGGCCTGCGGCCCGTGGCAACCAGCGCAGCCCAGACTGCCGAACAGCGCCTTGCCCTGTGTGGCGAGGTCCGTCGATCCACCCGACTGCTGCAGCCAAGCAGCGTAGTCGGCAGCGCTGAGCACGAACAGCCGGCCGACCATCAGCGAGTGGTCCATGCCGCAGAACTGCGAGCAGCGCAGGTCGTAGACCCCGGGGCGATCGGCGTTGAACCAGAGGCTGGTGTAGCGGCGGGGCAGCACGTCCTGCTTGATGCGCAGGGCCGGCACGAAGAAGGAGTGGATCACGTCCTGCGAAGTCATGGAGAGCCGCACATCCTGGCCCACCGGCACGTGCAGGTCGTCGATCTCGCGCTGGCCGCCGGGGTGCTCGAACTTCCACATCCACTGCTTGGCGACGACGTCGATCACCAGCGAATCCGGCGGCGGACGGCCGAGGTCGAGGTAGAGCTTGGCCGCATAGGCGAAGAAGGCCAGGGCCAGGAGGAAGGGGATCACCGTCCAGGAGGTCTCGATAGCGATGTCGTGCTCGTCCTTGGCGGTGCGGTCCGCGGGCCGGCCGCGGCGGTACTTGAGGGCGAAGTAGACGATCAGGACGAAGACCGGC